>CAWFGL010000016.1:0-819304 GCA_963815335.1 uncultured Actinomycetota bacterium | reverse complement strand
GGCGAGATCGCGCTGCGGACCGGCGCGGTGGCCCGGGTGCGGGACCGGGACGTGCACGACGAGCCGGTCCCCTACCTGGGCGGGCTGGCGATGCTGGGCGGGCTGCTGGCGGCGTACGTCGTCGCCCGCCAGCTGCCGTTCCTCTCCGACAGCGGGGAGTTCGTCTTCCGCGACGCCGGCATCGTGCTCATCGCCGGGACGCTGCTGTGCGCCGTAGGTGTGCTCGACGACCTCTTCGAGCTCGACGCCCTCACCAAGCTCGGCGGGCAGGTGCTCGCGGCCGCCCTCCTCATCGCGTCGGGCATCCAGTTCTACTTCTTCACCTGGACCGACGAGCGGGTCTTCTCGCTCGACCCGGTGCAGAGCGCACTGCTCACCGGTCTCCTCGTGGTCGACGACCGTCAACGCCGTGAACTTCGTCGACGGGCTGGACGGGCTCGCCGGTGGCGTGGTGGCGATCGGGGCCCTCTCGTTCTTCCTCTTCTGCTACCAGCTGACCCGGATCAACGACCTGCCCCGGGCGACCACAGCGGCACTGCTGAGCGCGGCGCTGGCCGGCGCCTGCATCGGCTTCCTGGTCCACAACTTCCACCCGGCCCGGATCTTCATGGGCGACAGCGGGTCGATGCTGATCGGCCTGGTGTTCTCGGCCAGCGTGGTGACCCTGTCGGGACAGATCCCGCCCGGAGCCATGGGTCCGTCGGCGGCCTCGAGCCTGCTGCCCACCCTGCTCCCGATCCTGCTGCCGATCTTCATCCTCGTGGTGCCGCTCATGGACCTGTTCATGGCGGTCGTACGCCGCGGCTGGGTCGGCCTCCGCTCGCCGTTCAGCCCCGACAAGCTGCACCTGCACCACCGGCTGCTCGAGATCGGGCACAGCCACCGGCGCGCGGTGCTGATCATGTGGCTCTGGGCCGGCGCTCTTCTCCCTCGGCACCGTGCTGATCAGCCTCTACCCGGGCAACACAGTGGTCTGGGCCTTCCTGGGCGTGACGGCGCTGGGCACGATCGTGCTCACCTTCCTCATCCCGATCATCCGCAAGCCCCGGATCGCGGCCCTGCAGGACTCCTGACCGGACCGTTCAGTCACCCGGTTTCCGTGCCTCCCAGACTTTGTGCTAGTTTTCACAAGCACCGGCAAGGACGCTGAAAAGAGGGGGTCGAGACCATGACTTACCCCCGGTTCGCGAGCCGTCGGCCGCTGTGATAATTTCGCAAGGTCGCCGCGCCTCCTCCTTCGGGTCGTAGGTGCCGGCGACGTTCTGTACGCCGTCAATGTCAGCGACGAAAGCGACCCGGGTGAATGGCCGATGAGCCCACCGAGCCGACCGAACCTACGATGCAGGCCTGCGTGGTCGCGACCTCATCGGGCTCGGCGGCCTCCTCGCCGGCGCCGTCGTCTTCTTCACCGGTCCTCGGCCTCGTCATCGACCGTGCGGCGGACACCGTCCCGGTCTTCACCATGGTCGGCGTCTCTCGTCGGCATGCTCGCCGGGGCGTTCGGCTTCTGGGCCCGCGTCCGTGCGGCGATGCGCTAGGCGGCCGCGGTGATGACGGACTCGACGGTCGCGACCGCCCGCCGCGACGCCCGACAAGGCGTCGGTCGGCCGGGTGCTGCGCGACCAGAAGCAAGACCATCGGCGTCGCGCTCGTCCTCGCCGTCGCGGCCTTCTGGATCGCCGGCCAGTTCGGCGAGTGGCGCCTGGCGACCGCGATCGCGGTGGGTGTCGGCCTCGGCCTGGCCAACCACCTCGTCACCGAGTACTGGCTGCTCCGCATCATCGCCAACGGCGAGCAGCCCACCCGGGCCACGATGATGCGCTCGACCCTTGTCCGCCTGCTGGTCCTCACCGTGGTCGCCGTGTCCCTCGCCGTGGTGTGGTGGCCCGATGGCATCGGGCTGCTGCTCGGGCTCGCCGTCTTCCGGCTCATCGCCCTGGTGATGACCACGATCCCCCTGCTGAAGGAGCTCAAGAGCCAATGACGCTGAGCAAGGTCCGCAACGGCGCCCTGGTCCGTGGCCGTCGTCTCCTTCGTGGTCGGCATCGTGCATGACGTTCACCGAGGAGCACGCGAGGAGGCCGAGATCGACGATCGGTGAGCACACGACCCGCGACGCTCGCTGGTCTGACCTTCCACATCGACACGATCATCTCGACCCTCGTCGCCGGCGCGGCTCGTGCTGCTCCTCGGCTTCCTGGCCGCGCCGCGCGCTCACCCGGGACCCCGACGACCACGTCCCGACCAAGCTGCAGCTGCTCTGGGAGACGATCGTCGGCCAGGTCAACACGCCAGGTCGAGGACAACCTCGGCAAGGTGCACCCCTACGCCGCGCCGCTGGCGATCTCGCTGTTCTTCTTCATCCTGTTCTGCAACTGGCTCGAGCTCCTGCCGCTCAAGATCAACGAGGACGACCACCTGCTGCCCGTGCCCGACCGCCGACACCAACCTGACCTACGCCCTGGCCGCGGTGACGATCGTCAGCGTCTGGGCCTACGGCATCCGGCAGAAGGGCGCTGCAGGGCTACCTCAAGCACTTCTTCGAGCCGTTCCCGGTGATGTTCCCGCTCAACCTGCTCGAGGAGCTGATCAAGCCGATCACGCTGGCGCTGCGACTCTTCGGCAACATCTTCGCCGGCGGCATCATGCTGGCGCTGATCGGCCTGATGCCGGTCTACATCCTGTGGGCGCCCAACCTGCTCTGGAAGGCGCTTCGGCGGCGCGATCGCGCGTCATCCAGGCCTTCATCTTCGCCCTGCTGACCGTCCTCTACTTCGCGATGGCCGGCGCCGGGCACGGCGACGAGCACGACGACGAGCACGACGAGCACGAAGCACGACGAGCACGCCGACTCACCGAGGTCGACAAGGTCCGTCCCCGGTAGCCAGCGGGCTGACCACCCGGTCAGCCACCGCATCAGAGGTAAACCGAGGCGCCGCTCGCGGCGCCACAAGTTGAGGAGAGAAGTTCAATGGCTGCAGAAGGATCTGTCGAGCTGGCCGGTGCCTTCATCGGCGGCGGCATCGCCCTCGCCGGCGGCGCCATCGGCGCCGGTGTCGGTGACGGCCTGGCCGGTGCGTCCTACATCGAGGGTGTCGCGCGTCAGCCCGAGGCCCAGGGCCGCCTCCAGACCATCTTCTTCCTGACGGTGGGTCTGGTCGAGGCGATGTTCTTCATCAACCTCGCGTTCATGGCCCTGTTCGTCTTCGTCCTCGGCGCCAGCTGATCATGGCGTTCACGGCACAGCTGGCACCGCTGGTGCTGGCGGCCGCGGAAGAGGAGGAGGGGACCAGCAACTTCCTGGTCCCCAACGGCACCTTCTTCGTCGAGCTGGCGGCGTTCCTGCTGCTGTTCTTCCTGCTGACGAAGTACGTCATCCCGCCGATCAACGCGCGCGATGGAGCGGCGCCAGGAGGCGATCCGCTCGGAGTTCGCCGAGCTGGACGAGGCCAAGGCCGAGGCCAAGGGCGCCGAGGAGGAGTACAAGGCGCAGCTCGCCGACGCCCGCAAGGAGGCCGCGCGCATCCGCGAGGAGGCACGCGAGCAGGGCAGCCAGATCGTCGCCGAGGCACGTGAGGCCGCGGTCGTCGAGGCCAACCGGGTCAAGGAGCACGGCGCAGGCGCAGATCGCCGCCGAGCGGCAGGCCGCGCTCACCTCGCTCCGCAGCCGAGGTCGGCTCGCTCGCCACCACCCTGGCCGGCCGCATCGTGGGCGAGAGCCTGGAGGACGACGAGCGCAGCACGCGCGTCGTCGACCGCTTCCTGGCCGACCTCGAGGCGCTGGAGTCCGCCAAGACGGGGCGTCGTCCTGATGTTGAGAGGCGCCTCCGCCGAGGCCCTGCGCGAGCTGACCGGCTCGCTCGGGAGCAGCGGCACCCTCGAGGACCAGGCCCAGCTGGGCCGGGACCTGTTCGGCGTGGTCGGCGTCCTGCGGGGCGACGCGGCGCTGCGGCGCGCGCTGACCGACAACTCCGTCGAGGGCGACAGCAAGGTCCGGACTGGCCACGGCCGTGTTCGGGTCCGCGGTGGTCGACAAGGCGGCCGAGCCTGGTCGCGGACGCGGCCTCGCGCCGCTGGACGTCGTCCGCCGACCTCGCCGACGGCGCTGGAGCAGCTGGCGGTCGTCGTCGACCGTCCGCTCCGCCGGGGCGAAGGGCAAGCAGGTCGGCGACGAGCTGTTCGGCGTCCGCCGGATCGTCGACACCAGACCCGGAGCCTCCGCAGCGCGCTGTCGGACCCGTCCCGCACCGCGACCGACCGCAGCGAGCTCCTCGCCGGGCTGCTCTCCGGCAAGGTCGAGCCGGCGACCGAGACGCTGGTCGCCCGAGGCGGTCTCGCGCGGTCGCGGCAGCGTCGACTCCGCGCTCGACGAGTACCTCGAGCTGGCCGCCGAGGCCCTCGAGGAGACCGTCGTGACGGTGCACACCGCGCGCGAGCTGAGCGACGCCGACCAGCAGCGGCTGGCCGACGCGCTGAGCAAGCAGTACTCCACCACCGTGCAGCTGCACGTCGTCCTCGACCCGGACCTCATCGGTGGTCTCCGGGTCGAGATCGGTGACGACGTCATCGACGGCGACCGTCTCCAGCCGGCTCGACGACGCCCGTCGTCAGGTCGCCGGCTGACCACCAGCACCACGTCACACGACTTTTCACGCACCACGAGTTCAGGGAAGAGGCAGAACATGACGGAGCTCTCGATTCGCCCGGAGGAGATCCGCGACGCGCTCCAGAAGTACGTCGACGACTACAAGCCGTCGGCGGCCAGCAAGGAGGAGGTCGGCACCGTCGCCCAGTGCGCGGACGGCATCGCCCGGGTCTCCGGCCTGCCCTCGGCCATGGCCAACGAGCTGCTGGAGTTCGAGGACGGCACGCTCGGCATCGCCCTGAACCTCGACACCCGCGAGATCGGCGTCGTCGTCCTCGGTGACTTCGACAAGATCGAGGAGGGCCAGACGGTCCGCCGCACCGGCGAGATCCTCTCGGTCCCCGTCGGCGACGGCTTCATGGGCCGGGTCATCGACCCGCTCGGCACCCCGATCGACGGCCTCGGCGAGATCGAGTCCGACGAGCGCCGCGCCCTCGAGCTCCAGGCGCCCGGCGTGATGGCGCGCCAGTCGGTGCACGAGCCGCTCGCCACCGGCATCAAGGCGATCGACTCGATGACCCCGATCGGCCGCGGCCAGCGCCAGCTGATCATCGGCGACCGCTCGACCGGCAAGACCACGATCGCGATCGACACGATCATCAACCAGAAGCAGAACTGGGAGTCGGGCGACCCGACCAAGCAGGTCCGCTGCATCTACGTCGCCATCGGCCAGAAGGGCTCGACCATCGCCGCCGTCCGTGGTGCCCTGGAGGAGGCCGGCGCGCTGGAGTACACGACGATCGTCGCCTCCCCGGCGTCCGACTCGGCGGGCTTCAAGTACCTCGCGCCCTACACCGGCTCGGCCATCGGCCAGCACTGGATGTACGACGGCAAGCACGTCCTGATCGTCTTCGACGACCTGACCAAGCAGGCCGAGGCCTACCGCGCCGTGTCGCTGCTGCTGCGCCGCCCGCCGGGCCGCGAGGCCTACCCGGGCGACGTCTTCTACCTGCACAGCCGCCTGCTCGAGCGCTGCGCGAAGCTGTCCGAGGACCTCGGCTCGGGCTCGATGACCGGCCTGCCGATCATCGAGACCAAGGCCAACGACGTCTCGGCCTACATCCCGACCAACGTCATCTCGATCACCGACGGCCAGATCTTCCTGCAGTCCGACCTGTTCGCGGCCAACCAGCGCCCGGCGATCGACGTCGGTGTCTCGGTGTCCCGCGTGGGTGGCGCGGCCATGACCAAGGCGATGAAGTCGGTCACCGGCTCGCTCAAGGTCGACCTGGCGCAGTTCCGCGCCATGGAGGCGTTCGCGATGTTCGCGTCCGACCTCGACGCCGCGTCGCGCCAGCAGCTCGACCGCGGCCAGCGCCTGATGGCGCTGCTCAAGCAGCCGGCGTACTCGCCGTACCCGCTCGAGGAGATGACCGTCGCGCTGTGGCTCGGCACCACCGGCCGCCTGGACAAGGTCCCGACCGACGACGTGCTGCGGTTCGAGAGCGAGTTCCTCGACGACCTGCGCCGCAACCACGAGGGCGTGCTCACCAACATCCGTGAGTCGCAGAAGTTCGAGGACGACACCGAGTCCACGCTGACCGAGGCCTTCGACTCGTTCATCCAGCAGTTCGAGACCCACGAGGGTGGTGTCCAGCCGGGCACCGACCCGAAGGAGGACGCGCTGGAGGACGAGGACCAGGAGCAGATCGTCAAGCAGAAGCGAGGCTGACGAACACATGGCTGTATCGCTGCGCGAGTACCGCGCGCGGATCAAGTCGACGGAGTCGATGAAGAAGATCACGCGCGCCATGGAGCTCATCGCTGCGTCGCGGATCATCAAGGCCCAGCAGCGGGCCCAGGCGGCCGCGCCGTACGCGCGCGAGCTGACCCGGGCCGTGTCCGCGGTGGCGACGTTCACCAACGTCGACCACCCGCTGACGAAGGAGGAGGAGGACCCGAAGCGGGCCGCCGTCCTCATCGTCACCAGTGACCGCGGCCTGGCCGGCGCCTACTCCTCGAGCGTGCTCAAGGAGGCGGAGAAGCTCAACGAGACGCTCCGCGACCGGGGCCTGGAGGTCGACACCTACATCGCGGGCCGCAAGGGCGAGGCGTACTACAAGTTCCGCCACCGCCCCGTCGTCCAGTCCGTGGACCGGGCTTCTCCGACCAGCCGTCCTACGAGGTGGCCGCCGAGATCGGCCAGACGCTGATCGACTCGTTCGTCCAGGAGCAGGGCGAGGAGGGCGACGTCGACGAGGTGCACGTGGTCTACACGCGCTTCCGCTCGATGCTCACCCAGGAGCCGACCGCGATCCGCCTCCTGCCGCTGGAGGTCGTCGAGGGCGAGGAGAAGCCCGACGGCCAGCGAGGTGCTCCCGCTCTACGAGTTCGAGCCGTCGCCGGAGGCCGTGCTCGACGGGCTGCTCCCGCAGTACGTCCAGAGCCGGATCTTCTTCGCGCTGCTCCAGGCCGCGGCCTCCGAGCTCGCGGCCCGGCAGAAGGCCATGAAGTCGGCGACGGACAACGCCGAGGAGCTCATCAAGAAGTACACCCGGGTGGCCAACCAGGCTCGACAGGCCGGTATCACCCAGGAGATCAGCGAGATCGTCGGTGGCGTCAACGCGCTGGCCGACGCCCAGGCAGCAGGAGAGTAGGAGTCACCATGACCGCAACCGCTGAAGAGACCAAGGTTTCGCACCGGGACGCATCGCCCGCGTGATCGGCCCCGTCGTCGACATCGAGTTCCCGTCGGACTCGATGCCCGAGATGTACAACCTGCTCGAGACCGAGTTCGAGCTCCTGGGCGAGAAGCAGACCCTGTCGCTCGAGGTCGCGCAGCACATCGGTGACGGCATGGTCCGCGCCATCTCGCTGCAGCCCACCGACGGCCTGGTCCGCGGCGCCACGGTGAGCGACACCGGCGGCCCGATCTCGGTGCCCGTCGGCGACGCGACCCTCGGCAAGGTGTTCAACACCCTGGGCGAGTGCCTCAACCTCGAGGAGGGCGAGACGCTGGACGTCAAGGAGCGGTGGGGCATCCACCGCAAGGCGCCCGCGTTCGACCAGCTCGAGTCGAAGACCACCATGTTCGAGACCGGCATCAAGGTCATCGACCTGCTGGCGCCGTACGTCAACGGCGGCAAGATCGGCCTGTTCGGCGGTGCCGGCGTGGGCAAGACCGTGCTGATCCAGGAGATGATCGCCCGCGTCGCCAAGCGACCACGGTGGTGTGTCGGTGTTCGCCGGTGTCGGCGAGCGCACCCGTGAGGGCAACGACCTGATCGTGGAGATGGAGGAGGCCGGCGTCATCGGCCAGACCGCCCTCGTCTTCGGCCAGATGGACGAGCCGCCGGGCACCCGCCTGCGCGTCGCCCTGTCCGCGCTGACCATGGCGGAGTACTTCCGCGACGTGCAGAACCAGGACGTGCTGCTCTTCATCGACAACATCTTCCGGTTCACGCAGGCCGGTTCCGAGGTGTCGACGCTGCTCGGCCGGATGCCGTCCGCGGTGGGCTACCAGCCCAACCTCGCCGACGAGATGGGCACGCTCCAGGAGCGGATCACCTCGACGCGTGGTCACTCGATCACCTCGCTGCAGGCGATCTACGTGCCGGCGGACGACTACACCGACCCGGCCCCGGCCGCGACGTTCGCGCACCTCGACGCGACCACCGAGCTGTCGCGCGAGATCGCGTCGCTCGGCATCTACCCGGCGGTCGACCCGCTGACGTCGACCTCGCGGATCCTGGACGCGCAGTACATCGGCCAGGCGCACTACGACTGCGCGATCCGGATCAAGCAGATCCTCCAGCGCAACAAGGAGCTCCAGGACATCATCGCGATCCTCGGTGTCGACGAGCTGTCCGAGGAGGACAAGATCATCGTCAGCCGGGCGCGCCGCATCCAGCGCTTCCTGTCGCAGAACACCTACGTCGCCAAGCAGTTCACCGGCCTCGAGGGTTCGACGGTGCCGATCGCGGAGACCATCGACGCGTTCAACAAGATCGCGGACGGCGAGTACGACCACGTCGCCGAGCAGGCGTTCTTCATGTGCGGCGGCCTGGACGACGTCGAGCGCAAGTGGGCCGAGATCCAGAAGGGTCTGGAGTGACCCGTGGCTGACGCACTGACAGTGGAGCTCGTCGCGGCCGACCGCACGGTCTGGTCGGGCGAGGCCACCATGGTGATCGCGAGGACCGTGGAGGGTGAGATGGGCATCCTCCGCGGCCACACACCAGTGCTGTCGCTGCTCTCCGACGCCGTCGTCGAGATCGACACCGGTGAGGGCGACGTGGTGTTCGCGGCCGTCGACGGCGGGTTCATCTCGGTCGCCAACGACCGCGTGTCGATCCTGTCCGAGCACGCCATGCTCGCCGCCGACATCGACGTCCAGGCGGAGCGCTCGGAGCTCGAGGCCGCCCAGTCCGAGGAGGGCGACGACGCCGAGGCGCGCATCCGCCGCTCCGAGGCCAGGATCCGCGCGGCCGAGCGCTCGTAACCGGAGGCACGACGAGGAGGGACGATGCCGCTGTGGCAGTGGCTGCTCGACGCAGCCGCCCTGCTGCTCGCGCTCGCCCTGCTCTACGGCGGCCTCCTGGTCCTCCGTCGCCGGCTGCTCTCGCGGAACGGCGGCACGTTCGAGCTCAGCCACCGGTGGGGCTCGGACGAGCCCGGCCGTGGCTGGGTGCTCGGTCTCGGCCGCTACTCCGGTGACAACCTCGAGTGGTTCCGGATCTTCTCGCTCTCCCCGTGGCCGAAGCGCATCTGGGGGCGCTCCCGGCTGTCGTACGACGGTCGCCGGGCGCCGCTCGAGAGCGAGCGGCACGTGCTGTACCCCGGCCACGTCGTGATCGCGTGCACGACCGCCGACGGGCCGGTCGAGCTCGCCCTCAGTGCTGACTCGCTGACCGGGTTCCAGTCCTGGCTCGAGTCGCGCACGCCCGGGACGGACTGGTCGCGCTGACGGTCGTCCCCGCCCGGAACGCGGTCGCGACGGCGTTCATCGTCAACGGGCTGCTCTTCGCCAGCCTCGTCTCCCGCGTCCCCGACCTGCGGAGCGGCCTCGACCTGAGCAACGCCGGCCTCGGGCTCCTCCTGCTCGCCATCGCGGCGGGCTCCGTGCTCACCCTGCCCACGACCGGCTGGCTGATCGGCCGCAGCAGCGCGGGTGCCGTGGTGCGGTTGGGGGCCGTCCTGTCCGCCCTGGGGCTGACCCTCGGCGCCCTGGGCAGCGCCACGCTGTCCGCCGCGCCGGTCGCCGCAGCGGGCCTCTTCGTCTACGGCGTCGGCACCGGCATGTGGGACGTCGCGATGAACGTCGAGGGTGCCGAGGTCGAGCGCCGGCTCGGCCGCTCGGTGATGCCGCGCTTCCACGCCGGCTTCAGCCTGGGCACCATCGCGGGCGCCGGCATCGGCGTCGCGGTGACCGCGGCGGACCTCCCGATGCTCGTCCACCTGGCTGCCCTCGGCGGCGTCGGCGCCGTCGTCGCGATCCGGGGACCTCCGCGTTCCTGCCGGCCCTGGAGGAGCACGAGGGCGGCGGGTCCGCCTCCAGCGCGTGGCTGGAGCCGCGGACCCTGGCCGTCGGGCTGATGGTGCTCTGCTTCGCCGTGGCCGAGGGCTCGGCCAACGACTGGATCTCCCTCGCCCTGATCGACGGCTACGACGTCGCGCACTGGGTGGGCGTCACGGGGTACGCCGTCTTCGTGACCGCCATGACCCTGGGCCGGCTGGCCGGGACGGTCGTCCTCGACCGGCTCGGCCGGGCGGTGACGCTGTGGTGCACGGCGGCCGCCGCCGCGGTCGGCATCGTGCTCGTCGTCGTCGGCGACCACGTGCGTCCTCGTCGGCCTGGGCATCCTCGTCTGGGGACTGGGCGCCTCCCTCGGGTTCCCGGTCGGCATGAGCGCCGCGGCCGACGACCCCGTCCGTGCCGCCGCCCGGGTCAGCGTCGTCTCGACCATCGGGTACGGCGCCTTCCTGGCCGGCCCACCGCTGCTGGGCGCCCTGGGGGACCGGGTCGGCACCCTCGAGTCGCTGCTCGCCGTCGCGGTGCTCATGGGGCCGGCGATGGTGGCGGTGTTCGCGGCCCGCCCGGCCCGGGTGTAGCCAATGTCACCGTGCCGGACCGGGTCGGCGATGGCGTGACTCACCGCCGCATCGGGCACCGTGGATCCCATGCTCATCGTTCTCGGGATCGTCCTGCTCGCCCTCGCCGTCTTCGGCCTCACGCTGGTCAAGGCCGGCCGTGACATCGACGCGGCCGACGACTCGAGCGACAGCGAGGTCGGCTTCGTGGCCGGCCTGATCGACGACAACCTCCAGCGCACGCGGACCGCGGTCGACACGCTGATCCAGCCCGACGTGACGGTGGCCGAGGTCCGGCCCAGCCGGCACGCGCTGCGCGAACGGGCGACGACCTACGCCGTGTTCGGCCTCGGGCTCGTCGGCATCACGGCGTTCATCGTCGTGGGCCTGGTGCTCGTCGGCTCCTAGCGCTCGCCGCCGGGGACCCACAGCACGTCGCCCTGCTCGCGGTTCGAGTAGCGGGCGAGGATGAACAGCAGGTCCGACAGCCGGTTCAGGTAGGTCAGGGCGAGCGGGTTCATCGACTCGCCGTGCTCGGCGTGCGCGGCCCAGCCGGCGCGCTCGGCCCGGCGGACGACGGTGCGCGCCACGTGGAGGTGGGCGGCGGCCGGCGTACCCCCGCTGAGGATGAACGAGCGGAGCGTCTCCAAGGACTCGTTGTAGTGGTCGCACCACTGCTCGAGCCGGTCGACGTAGTCGGCCTCGACCCGCAGGGGCGGGTACTCCGGGTCGGGGACGACGGGCGTGGCGAGGTCGGCGCCGACGTCGAACAGGTCGTTCTGCACGTGCACCAGCACCGCGGCGACGTCCTCGTCGATGCCGCCGGACGCCAGCGCGACACCGATGAAAGCGTTCGCCTCGTCCACGTCGGCGTACGCCGCCAGCCGGGTGTCGAGCTTGCTGGCCACGCTGTTGTCGCCCAGCCGCGTCTCGCCGCCGTCGCCGGTGCGGGTGTAGATGCGCGTCAGGTTGACCATGCCTCGCAGCGTAGAGCCACGACCGGGGACCCACCCGTCGGGGTGAAAGTCAGGCGCGGCGCGCAACCTAACGTGTGTGTCGAGCGTCATAGTGGGTGACGGAGCCGCACGAGCGGGGAGCAGCAGCCCATGGAGATCTGGCAGGACGGACCGACCCTGGTCCTCAGTGGCGACTTCGACGTGCGCAGCACGTGGGAGGTCCGCACCGCGATCTACGAGCTCCTCGGCTCCCACGACGGCGACGTCGTGGTCGACCTCAGCGAGGTCGACACCATCGACCTCACCGCGCTGAAGGTCCTCGCCGTCGCCACCCGCGAGGCGACCCGCGACGGCCACCACCTCGTGCTCCGCGGCTGCTCCGGCCCCGTCCGCCGGATGCTCCACCTGACCCACCTGCGCCGCATGGTCGAGGTCGAGCGCTCCGTCTCCTGACGCGTGACATAACCCTCACGGTTGACCGGTGACCGGCCGGTAACAACCGCCTTACCCTCGACGTATGGCCGAGAAGGACCGTCCCTGGGTGATGCGCACGTACGCCGGGCACTCCACCGCCGCGGCGTCCAACGCCCTCTACCGCTCGAACCTCGCGAAGGGCCAGACCGGCCTCTCGGTGGCCTTCGACCTGCCCACGCAGACCGGCTACGACCCCGACTCCCCGCTCGCGCGGGGCGAGGTCGGCAAGGTCGGCGTCCCGGTCCAGCACCTCGGTGAGATGCGCAAGCTCTTCGACGACATCCCGCTCACGGAGATGAACACGTCGATGACGATCAACGCGACCGCCATGTGGCTGCTCGCGATGTACCAGGTCGTCGCCGAGGAGCAGAACCCCGACCTCGACCCGGACGAGGTGGCCGCCCAGCTGATGGGCACCACCCAGAACGACATCATCAAGGAGTACCTCTCGCGCGGGACCTACGTGTTCCCGCCCGAGCACTCCCTGCGCCTGATCGGCGACATGATCGCCTACACCGTCCACCAGGTGCCGAAGTGGAACCCGATCAACATCTGCAGCTACCACCTGCAGGAGGCCGGGGCGACGCCGACGCAGGAGCTCGCCTACGCGCTGTGCACCGCGATCGCGGTCCTCGACCAGGTCAGGAACAGCGGACAGGTGTCCGAGGACGACTTCGAGAAGGTCGTCGGCCGGATCTCCTTCTTCGTCAACGCGGGCGTCCGGTTCATCGAGGAGATGTGCAAGATGCGCGCCTTCGTCGAGCTCTGGGACGAGATCTGCCGCGAGCGGTACGGCGTCGAGGACGAGAAGATGCGCCGCTTCCGGTACGGCGTGCAGGTCAACTCGCTCGGGCTCACCGAGGCGCAGCCCGAGAACAACGTCCAGCGGATCGTGCTGGAGATGCTCGGCGTGACGCTGTCCAAGAAGGCCCGCGCCCGCGCCGTCCAGCTGCCGGCGTGGAACGAGGCGCTCGGCCTGCCGCGGCCCTGGGACCAGCAGTGGTCGCTGCGGCTGCAGCAGGTGCTGGCCTTCGAGTCCGACCTGCTGGAGTACGACGACATCTTCGACGGATCGCCCGTGATCGACGCCAAGGTCGCCGAGCTCGTCGCCGGTGCGAAGGCCGAGATCGACCGGGTCCAGGCGATGGGCGGCGCGATCGCCGCCGTCGAGGCGGGCTACATGAAGCAGGCGCTCGTCTCCGCGCACGCCGCGCGGCGGGCCGCCATCGAGTCGGGCGAGGAGAAGATCGTGGGCGTCAACGTCTACGAGACGACCGAGCCGTCGCCGCTGACCGCGGACCTCGACGCCGCGATCATGGCGGCCGACCCCGAGGCCGAGAAGACCGCGCTGGCGAGCCTCGAGTCGTGGCGGGCCGAGCGTGACCAGGGCGAGGTCGACACGGCTCTGGCCGCGTTGGCCGCCGCCGCGAAGACCGACACCAACCTGATGGAGGCGACCCTCGAGGCCGTCCGGGCCGGGGCGACCACGGGGGAGTGGGCCGGCACGCTGCGCGAGGTGTTCGGCGAGTTCCGGGCGCCGACCGGCGTCAGCGGCGCGGTCGGGGTCGCGGACGCGGGCGAGGAGCTGAGCGCCGTACGCCGGCGCGTGAGCGAGACGAGCGACGAGCTCGGCGGCCGGCTGCGGCTGCTCGTCGGCAAGCCGGGGCTCGACGGTCACTCCAACGGTGCCGAGCAGGTCGCCGTGCGGGCCCGGGACGCGGGCTTCGAGGTCATCTACCAGGGCATCCGGCTCACGCCCGAGCAGATCGTGTCGGCCGCGGTGGCCGAGGACGTGCACTGCGTGGGGCTCTCGATCCTGTCCGGGTCACACATGGAGCTGGTGCCCGCCGTGCTCGACGGCCTGCGCGAGGCCGGCCTCGACGACGTCCCCGTGGTCGTCGGCGGGATCATCCCCGACTCCGACGCCAAGCGGCTCACCGAGCTGGGCATCGCGGCCGTCTACACCCCCAAGGACTTCGGGCTGACCGAGATCATGGGCGGCATCGTCGACGTGATCCGCCGGGCGCGCGGGCTGTCCTGATCGTCGGTCCTCAGCTGCTGCAGGAGGCCACCGCCCGGAGGTCGAAGGACGCCTCGGCCTGGTCGCTGTAGTCGCCGAGCGGTGAGTGGATCGTGTTGGTCCCCTTCGTCGTGAGGGTGCCGGAGTTCTGGCTCTCGTTGAGCTGGACCTTGTAGGTGCCGTTCCCGTCCCACGCCACCCCGCCGGCGGTGCCGCTGAGCGTGTAGGTCCCGCCGAACTCGTCGGCCGGCTTCATCGCGAGCGTCAGCCCGGTGCCGCTGATCTCGAAGGGGATGCGGAGGTCGCAGATCCGACCCCTTCCCTTGAACTCGCCGCCGCCGCCCTCGGCCACGAACGAGAACGGGTAGGTGTCGAAGTGCATGGTCGTCTTGGCGATCCCCCGTCGGGACCGGGCCTCGAACGACACGTCCCCCGTCTTCTCCGGCTGGTCGGGGGCCGTGTAGCTGAACTCGGCGTCGGCGCTGACCTTGGTGCCGTCCGGGGCGATGCTCGCGCCGCCGCCGGTGAGCGTGGCCACGACCGTCCCGCCCACCGGCCCGCCGTCCAGGATGCTGCGCGGTGCGGCGGTGACCGTCACGAGCTCGCTCGGCTTCAGACCGCGTGGGCCCGACGACGCCTTCGCCTTCAGCTTCACGCAGGCACCGGACTTCCAGGCCTTCTCGGCGGCGGCCACCAGCCGGTAGGCGAGCAGCCGGCCCATGATCGACGCGCCGTTGACGGCCTTCGTGGCGTAGTCGCCGGGCAGGTCGCCGCGGGTCTGGTCGACCGAGTACGCGCCGTCGTCGCTCAGGGACACGGCGACGTACTGCTCCCCGCCCGGTCCGGCGTCGCCGAGCTCGGCGTCGAAGGTCGGCGTGGTCGTGAGGACCTCGGCGTCGTCACCCACCTGGATGTCGACCGCCGCGGAGTAGGAGGAGCGGTGGCCGACACCGTTCTTGACCGACGAGGCCGTCATCGTGCCCTCGGCGTGGGTCCTGCCGCTCACGTCGGGGCACGGCTGCACCGTCGTCCTGGTGCTGATCTCGACGGCGACGCCCTCGATCGTGCTGCTGGCCCGGGTCTCGACGGTGCCCGAGTTCGGCGTGGCCGACCTGGTGATGCCGTTCTCGGTCACGCTGCCCGTGTCCTTCCCGTTCGGGAGTCCGGCTGCCGCGTCGGCGCTCAGGGCGGAGATCATCGCCGCGCCGAAGAGGGACGCCCCCTGCGCCCGGCTCAGCTCGTCGTCCAGCGGTGCGCTCGCGCCGAAGGCGTCCGGGCCGCCGACCTGGATCGCGAGCCGGTCGAGCTCCGCGCGGACCCCGGCGTTGACCTCGTCGAAGACGGCATCGGCCCGGTCCGCCCCGACCTCGCCCTCGAGGCCGGACACCGTCCAGGTCGCCCGCTCCAGCGCCAGGTCGGCCTCGGCCGCCCTCGCCTCCCGGCCGGTGTCGTCGAGCGCGTCGAGCTCGGCCGCCTGCTCGGCGACCGCGTCCTGGTCGACGCTCCCGTCCCCGAGGAGCGCGGTGCCGCTGCTGTCGTCGGCCGGCTGCTTGCCGTCGTCCTCGCCCGCGCTGCCGCACGCGGCCGCGAGCAGGACGAGGCTCGCGAGCAGGGCCCGGGGGACGGTCCTCATGACGGGAATCTAGGACCGGGGGCGGTGGCGCGACGGGTTTCCGGTGTTTTCCGCATCACCTTGAGGTGAGCCTTGCCTAACTCGGTGTTAGGGTCTCGTGCGTGGCGAAGGGCAAGGTGCGCAAGCTCCCCAAGACGGAGTGCTGCGTCTCCAAGAAGGCGTGCGACCGCTGTCCGCTGCGGATGCTCAAGGAGGGCACGCTGCCGACCGGGTATACGGTCAAGAAGCGCAAGCTCGTCCGCGTGGACGGCAAGAAGGTGACCAAGAAGCGGCTCAAGAAGGCCGCCTGACCCCGCCCCAGACGCAGAGAGGGCCTCGATGACGGCCGAGCGGTTCGTGAAGCAGCTGAACGCCCAGATCGGGAACGAGCTCTCCGCGCACAACCAGTACCTCGCCTGCGCGATCTACTACGACGACCTGACGATGCCGCAGATGGCGGCGTTCTTCTACGGCCAGGCCCTCGAGGAGCGCGACCACGCGATGATGATGGTCCAGTACCTCCTCGACACCGACTCCGAGGTGACCATCCCCGGCGTCGACGCCCCGCAGTCGGGCTTCGGCGACGTCGTGGCGCCGGTGCAGCTCGCGCTCGACCAGGAGAAGCGGGTCACCGAGCAGATCAACGGCCTGCTCAAGATCGCCCGCGAGGAGAGCGACTTCGCCTCCGAGCAGTTCATGCAGTGGTTCATCAAGGAGCAGGTCGAGGAGGTCGCCACGATGAGCGACCTGCTCGCCGTCGTGACCCGCAACCGGGACGACATCGAGGACATCGAGGAGTACGTCGCCCGCGAGAGCGGTGGCGGCGAGGCCGATCCGACCGCTCCTCGCATCGCCGGCGCCTGACCCTGACACCATGTGACCCGTGAGCCGGGTCATCGTGGTCGGCGCGGGCGTCGTCGGACTGACGTGCGCGGCGCGCCTGCTCGCCGACGGGCACCGCGTGGACGTGGTCGCACGCGACCTGCCCCGCGAGACCACCTCGGCGGTCGCGGCGGCGCTCTGGTACCCGTACCGGGCGCTGCCCTACGACCGGGTGCTCGCCTGGTCCCGCGCGTCGTACGACGCGCTCGCGGCGCTGGCCACCGACGCCCCCGACGCCGGCGTCCGGATGCAGGGCGGCATGGAGGTGCTCCGCGAGGCCGAGGAGCGGCCGTGGTGGGCGGACGCCGTCCCCGACCTGGCCGAGACGTACGCCGTCCCTGACGGGTACGAGGCCGGCTGGACGTTCACCGCCCCGGTGGTCGAGATGCCGGTCTACCTCGACTGGCTGGCCGCGATCGTGCTGGAGCGCGGGGGCACGATCACCCGGATGAACCTCTCCGGCCTGCCGTCGGGTGCCGACGTGGTCGTCAACTGCACCGGGATCGCGTCGCGCTTCCTGGCGGGTGACGCGACCGTGTCGCCGGTGCAGGGCCAGGTGGTCCTGGTCGAGCAGGTGGGGCTGGAGCGCTGGTGGCTGGACGCCGGCGGTCCGACGTACGTCGTCCCGCGCTCGCACGACATCGTCATCGGAGGTACCGACGTCGAGGGCGAGTGGAGCCGGACGCCGTCGCCCGAGGTCGCGTCGGCGATCCTCCGCCGCGCGCTAGGCTGGTGCCGGAGCTCGCCGGCGCGCAGGTGCTGTCGCACCGGGTCGGGCTGCGGCCCGCGCGGCCGTCGGTCCGGCTGGAGCGGGTCGAGGACGTCGTGCACTGCTACGGGCACGGCGGCGCCGGCGTGACGCTCAGCTGGGGCTGCGCCGACGAGGTGGCGGCGCTCGTCAGCTGAGCGGCGTCGCGCTCGACGACGGCGGCCGGGCTCGAGCGGGCCGTAGATGTGCGGGAACGTCTCGGTGGCCGTCGGGGCCGGCAGCTCCTCGACCCACGGGACGTCGAGCAGGTCGGTGTCGATCTCCAGCAGCAGCAGCGGCTCGGTGACGTCGGTGTAGTAGCGGTCCCGCACCCCTCGCCACTGGTCCTCGCGGCTGGCGTGGAGGTAGCCCTCCTGCTCGAGGGTCACGCCTCGCGTGGAGGTCGTGTAGGCGCCGGTCCGCTGGGCCTCGGCCCAGTCGGCGGCGGTGGCGATGTGGAAGATCCGCATGGCACGCGCACTCAGAACAGCCGGTGGCTCGGGTCGTCGAGGCCGCGCAGGGCGTCGTAGTCGACGGTGGCGCAGGCGATGCCGCGGTCCTCGGCGAGGACGCGGGCCTGGGGCTTGATCTCCTGGGCGGCGAAGATGCCGCGGACGGGCCCTTGGCGTTGAGCAGCGGGTCGCGGTTGAGGAGCTCGAGGTAGCGGGTGAGCTGCTCGACGCCGTCGATGTCGCCGCGGCGCTTGATCTCGACCGCGACGCTGAGGCCGGCGGCGTCGCGGCACATCAGGTCGACCGGGCCGATCGCGGTCGGGAACTCGCGCCGGACGAGCGTGAGGCCCTCGGCGAGGGTGGCCGGGTGCTCGGCGAGCAGCTCCTGGAGGTGCTTCTCGACGCCGTCCTTCTGCAGGCCGGGGTCGATGCCGAGGTCGTGCGACGAGTCGTGCAGGACCTCCTCGAGCAGGATCCGCAGCGTGTCGTCGGACTTGGCGCCGGTGACCGTCCACTCGATCTCGCCGTCGTCGGTCTTGCCCTCGCGGAGGGTGCACGGCGGCGACATCCAGTTGAGCGGCTTGTAGGAGCCGCCGTCGGAGTGGATGAGGACCGAGCCGTCGGCCTTGACCATCAGCACCCGGGTCGCCATCGGCAGGTGGGCCGTGAGCCGTCCCGCGTAGTCGACCTGGCAGCGCGCGACGACCAACCTCACGGGCGGTGAATCTACAGTGGCTGCGTGACCGGCCCCCACGACGTCCGGCACGCGCGCGCCGCGGACCTCAAGCACATCGCCGACATCGAGGACTCGGGCGGGGCGCTGTTCGAGGAGGCCTTCGGCGACCTGACCGGCGACGTCCTGCTCGTCGCCGGCCGCCCAGCGGAGGCGAGCGACTGGACGCGCCGGGCTTCCTGCTCGTCGTGCGGGCCGGTGCGGGGAGCCGTTCGGGTTCGCCCACGTCGAGGTCGTCGACGGTTTCGCCCACCTGGGACAGATCTCCGTCCGGCCGGAGCGGATGCGCCAGGGGTACGGCGCCGCGCTGGTCAGGGAGGCGATGCGCGAGGCCTGGCTGCTCGGGTTCGACCGGATGTCGCTGCACGACGTACCGCGACGTGCCGTTCAACGGCCCGTTCTACGCCTCGCTCGGCTTCGCCGAGGAGAGCAGCCCGCAGCTGTTCGAGATCCAGGCTCGAGAGCACCAGATCGCGCTCGGACTGGACAAGCACGGCCCCCGCATCGTGATGTCCGTCGCCCTCCGCCCATAGTTACCGGCGGGTCAACTAGCCTTCGGGCCATGACTGAGGCACCGACCGCAGAGACCGCCGGACGCACCTTCGAGACCATCGGGATCGTCGGTCTCGGCACCATGGGTGCCGGTATCGCGGAGGTGTTCGCCCGCGAGGGCTACACGGTCATCGGCGTGGACCAGAACGACGAGGCCACCGCCCGCGGCCGGCAGTTCCTCGAGCACTCCACCAACCGTGCGGTCGGCCGCCAGAAGATGACCGAGGAGGAGCAGGCGGACCTGCTCGGCCGGATCACCTTCGCCACGGAGCTCAAGGCCCTCACCGACGCCGACTTCGTCGTCGAGGCGGTCGTGGAGTCCGTGGAGGTCAAGAAGCAGATCTTCCGCGAGCTCGACTCGATCGTCAGCGCGGACGCGATCCTCGCGACCAACACGTCGTCGCTGTCGGTCACCGACATCTCCACCGCCAACTCCCAGCCGGGCCGGGTCATCGGCGTGCACTTCTTCAACCCGGCGCCGGTCCAGGGCCTGGTCGAGATCATCCGCACGGTCGTCACGGAGGACCACGTCCTCGCCGACGTGAGCGAGCTGGTCCGCAAGGTCGGCAAGAACCCGGTCGTCTGCGGCGACAAGGCCGGCTTCATCGCGAACACGCTGCTCTTCGGCTACCTCAACCACGCCGTCGCGATGTACGAGGGCAAGTACGCCTCCCGCGAGGACATCGACGCGGCGCATGCGCTTCGGCTGCGGCTACCCGATGGGCCCGCTCGCAGCTGCTCGACCTGATCGGCCTCGACACGGCGTACGAGATCCTCGAGACGATGTACCGCCAGGGCCGCGACCGGCTGCACGCGCCGTCGCCGATCCTCAAGCAGATGGTCACCGCGGGGATGCTCGGCCGCAAGACCGGCCGCGGCTTCTACACCTACGACGCGCCGGACAGCCCGAAGACCGTCGTCGACGACCTGACCCCGTCCGAGGCCGACAAGCCGCAGCTGCGCCACGACATCAAGAAGGTCGGCGTGGTCGGCACCGGCACCATGGCCGGCGGCATCGTCGAGGTGTTCGCGAAGGCCGGGTACGACGTGCTCGTCGTCGGCCGCTCGCAGGACAAGGCCGACGGCGTCACCACCGCGATCACCAAGAACTTCGACCGGCAGATCCAGCGCGGCCGCGCCACCGAGGACGACAAGGCCGCGGTGCTCGCCAAGGTCAGCGGCTCGGCGTCGCTCGACGACCTCAAGGACGTCGACATCGTGGTCGAGGCGATCGCCGAGGACCTCGCGGTCAAGACGACGCTGTTCGAGAACCTCGACGACATCTGCAAGCCGGGCGCCATCCTGGCCACGACGACCTCGTCGCTGCCGATCATCGCGCTCGCGAGGGTCACGACCCGTCCCCAGGACGTCGTCGGCATGCACTTCTTCAACCCGGCGCCCGTCATGAAGCTGGTCGAGGTCGTCTCCACCGTCTCCACCGACGACGACGTCACCGAGACCACCCGCGCGCTGTGCGACAAGATCGGCAAGGTCGCGGTCTCGTGCGCCGACCGGGCCGGCTTCATCGTCAACGCATTGCTCTTCCCGTACCTCAACGACGCGGTGAAGATGCTCGAGGCGCACTACGCGACCGCCGACGACATCGACACGGCCATGAAGCAGGGCTGCGCGCTGCCGATGGGTCCCTTCGAGCTGCTCGACGTGGTCGGCAACGACGTCTCGCTGGCCATCCAGCGCGAGCTCTACCTCGAGTTCCGCGAGCCGGGCTTCGCCCCCGCTCCGCTGCTCGAGCACCTGGTGACGGCGGGCTACCTCGGCCGCAAGACCAAGCGCGGGTTCCGGGACTACAGCAGCCGCTAGAGCTCGACCTCGAGGGTCAGCACCGCGGACGGCACCTCGGGGTCGTCGGCGTCCACCGTGGCGAGCAGCGCGACCGCCGCGGTCGGACCAGTCGAGGACGGCGAGGCCCTCGACCTTGGCGACCCGTCCGTCCGGTTCGGGCAGCAGCACGGTGGCGACGGTGGTCTCGTCGTCCAGGAGGGCGAGTGCCGACCCGAGGACGGGTCCGTCGTCGTAGGCGTTGGGGCTGTCCTCCGCGGCCGCGCTGACGAGCACCCGGCCGTCCGGCAGCGCGACGGCGTCGGTGACCGCCAGGGCGAGGCCACGATCGCTCTGGATCGCGTAGCGCCGTGCGTCGTGCACCTCGACATCGGTGCCGCCGCCGACCGGTCAGGGCCTCCAGGACGGCGACGAGGTCGACGTCCACGCTCGCGGTGGGCACGCCGGCGGCGGGCAGGCCGCGCTGGAACCACCGCAGCCGGCCGCCGACCTGGCACGCACCCTCGAGGTTGAGGGTGTCCGGAGCGACCTCGAGCGCGGCGGCCACCCGCGCGTACAGGTCGCTCAGGTCGCCGACGAGCGGGTCGGCGTCCTGCCGGACGAGGGCCGCCCGCATCCGCGCGGGCGTCGATCCGGAGCCGAGGAGCAGCACGCCGCCGTCCACGGCGACGGCGGCCTCCAGGTCCGGCTTGTGCTCCTTGGTGCCGGCCGCCTCGGAGAACACCTCGTGCCCCTCGACGGCGGGCACGACCCGTACCGGTGTCCCGACGCCGTCGCGCCACCAGCACGCGTGGGTCGCGTCGTCCTGCCCGATGAGCCACCCCTCGCCGTACGCCGCGATGGCGGACGCCGCGCGGACCGGCGTGCCGTCCGCGAACCGGAGCAGCCCACTCCCGACCAGCTCGACCCTCATGCGCGGATCATGTCAGGGGTACTGGCCCAGGCATGGCAGCCGAGACCGGACGCATCACCACCGACATCCCCGCACGGCTCGACCGGCTGCCCTGGGCACGGTGGCACTGGCTGGTCGTGATCGGGCTCGGCGCGGTCTGGATCCTCGACGGCCTCGAGGTGACCATCGTCGGCTCGCTGTCCGACGCGTTGAAGCCGGACGACACCGGTCTGGGCCTGAGCAGCTTCGACATCGGGCTGGCCGGCGCGATCTACGTCGCGGGCGCCTGCCTGGGTGCGCTGTTCTTCGGTCAGCTCACGGACCGGTTCGGGCGCAAGAAGCTGTTCCTCATCACCCTCGGCGTCTACACGCTGGCGACCGTGCTCACGGCGTTCTCGCCCAACCCAGCGTGGTACTTCGGGGCACGGTTCCTGACCGGCGCCGGGATCGGCGGGGAGTACGCCGCCATCAACTCGGCCATCGACGAGCTCATCCCCGCGGAGCACCGGGGACGGGTCGACGTGGCCATCAACGGGTCGTTCTGGGTCGGTGCGGCGGGTGGTGCCCTCCTGACCATCCCCCTCCTCGACCCCAACGTGATCGACCAGGCCTGGGGATGGCGCCTGGCGTTCGGACTCGGCACGGTCCTCGCCCTGGGCATCCTCGTCGTCCGCCGCAACGTCCCGGAGAGCCCGCGCTGGCTGTTCATCCACGGCCGGGAGGAGGAGGCCGAGAAGATCGTCCGCGAGATCGAGCGCACGGTCGAGGAGGAGACCGGCAAGCCGCTGGCCAAGGTCAGCGAGACCATCACGATCCGCCAGCGCCGGACCATCGGTCTCCCGGAGATCGCCCGCACCGTCTTCACGCTCTACCCGAGGCGCACCGTCCTCTGCTTCGCGCTCTTCGTCGGCCAGGCGTTCATCTACAACGCGTTCTTCTTCACGTACGGCGACACGTTGACCACGTTCCTGGGCGTCGGCCAGACGGGTTGGTACATCGCGATCTTCGCCGTCAGCAACTTCGCGGGTGCCCTGCTGCTCAGCCGGCTCTTCGACACGGTCGGGCGGGTCCCCATGATCGCCGGGACCTACATCGTCTCCGGGCTGCTGCTGGGTGCGACCGGGTTCTTCCTCGGCGACTTCAGCGCCACGACGCTGACGCTGATGGGCGCGATCATCTTCTTCTTCGCGTCGGCCGGCGCCAGCGCGGCGTACCTCACGGCGAGCGAGGTCTTCCCGATGGAGACCCGAGCCCTGTGCATCGCGTTCTTCTACGCCATCGGCACCGCGGTCGGCGGCATCAGCGGCCCGCTGCTCTTCGGATGGCTCATCGACCGCGCCTCGGAGAGCGAGGACATCACCCAGATCGCCGTCGGCTACTTCATCGGCGCCGCCCTCATGGTCGGTGCCGGCATCGTCGCGGCCTTCCTCGGGGTGAAGGCCGAGGGCCAGTCCCTGGAGGACATCGCGAGGCCGCTCACGGCCGACGACGCCAAGGAACCGGCAGGCGCCTGACCACCCGCCCGTAGGCTCGATGCATGGCCGAGCTGCTCGTCCCCCTGGTGGTCGCCGTGATCGTGATCGCCGGACTGGTCGCCGCGTCCCGGAACTCCGCCAAGCGGATCCGCGAGCGTGACCGCGCCGCCCGCGAGCTCGAGCTGGAGCCGGTCAAGAGGCTGGCGTTCGAGGACGTCACCGCGCTCGGCGTCGAGCTGCAGGCCCTGGACGGCGAGGTGTCCGGCCGCGAGCTCGACGAGGGAGCCCGGGCCGACTACCAGCGGGCTCTGGACGCGTACGAGGACGCCAAGGTCTCCTCGGAGGCCATGGTCGAGCCGGAGGACATCACGCACGTCACCCAGATCCTCGACGACGGCCGCTACGCGATCGCGTGCGTGCGCGCCCGGGTGGCGGGAGAACCGCTGCCGACGCGACGGCCTGCCTGCTTCTTCGACCCGCGGCACGGGATCTCGGTCACGGACATCGAGTACACACCCGTCGGCGGCACCCGGCGCTCGGTCCCGGCCTGCGCCCTGGACGCCGAGCGGGTCACCGCCGGCGCCGACCCAGACGTCCGCACGGTCATGCAGGGCTCACGCCGGGTCCCCTACTGGCAGGGCGGGCCCGCCTACGCGCCGTACGCCGCCGGGTACTTCTCCGCCGGTGCCGGGCTGAGCCTGCTGTTCGGCGGGCTGCTGATCGGCGGGCTGGCCGGCGGCTGGGGAGACGGCTGGGGTGGCGACGGCGGACAGGACGGTGGCGACGCCGGCGACGCGGGAGACGCTGGTGGCGACGGAGGCGGCTCCTTCGACGGGGGCGGCGACGGCGGCGGGATGGGCGACTTCGGGGACTTCGGCGGCGGGTTCGACTTCTAGATCGGCCGGATCTGCCGGCCGGCCTCGGCAGGTGGGTCCACGCGCGCGGCCCGGGCCCGGGCGGCGACGTCCTCCGGGAAGGGCGCCGACGCGCCGCCGGCCACGTGCACGCCCAGGATCTCCTCGGTGGCGCGCAGCCGCCCGTCGACCCAGAGCTCGTGCCAGATCCAGAGCAGCTTGGCGGTGCAGCCGATGACCGACGACCGCACCTCGAGCTCCGCGCCCGCCGACACCTCGTCGAGGTACCGGACGTGCGCCTCGACGGTGTACAGCGAGGCGTCGTTCGCCTCGCGGTACGCCTCGTCGATGCCCACCAGGTCCATCACGGCGTCCGTGGCGTGGCCGAAGACGAGCACGTAGTAGGGCTCGGACAGGTGGCCGTTGTAGTCGATCCACGCGTCCTGGACCGGCTCCCGCCAGACGACCGGCTCGGTCACGCCCGCCCCGTCGCCCGCAGGATCGCGATCACGCCGCGGTCCCGCTCGGCGACCAGGTCGTCGATGCTGCGGCCGTCGGCCTCGCGCTCGCAGCCGTCGACCACGGCGTCGCGGAGCTCGGGCGTGAGCTCGGGTGCGTCCAGCCTGGTCCACGGCGAGAGCAGTGAGGGGCCGAAGTGGTCGAGCATGTGGGCCATCCCGCCCTGGCCGCCGGCCAGGTGGAAGGTGAGCATCGGGCCCTGGAGCGCCCAGCGCAGGCCGGGGCCGTCGGTGATCGACAGGTCGATCTCCTCGACCGTCGCCTCGCCGTTCTCCACCATGTGCAGGGCCTCGCGCCAGAGCGCCTCCTGGAGCCGGTTGGCCACGAACCCGGGCACCTCGCGCTGCATGGTGATCACCGACTTGCCGGCCAGCGTGAAGAACGCCGAGGTCCACTCGACCACGTCGGCCGAGGTGGCCGTGCCGCCCACCACCTCGACCAGCGGGATCAGGTACGGCGGGTTGAACGGGTGTCCGACCACGGTGCGCTCGGGGTGGGCGCACTTGTCCTGCATCTCGCTCATCCCGTAGCCCGAGGTGGACGACGAGATGACCACTCCCTCCGGCGTCGCGGCGTCGATGTCGGCCAGCAGCGTGCGCTTGAGGTCGAGGTCCTCCGGCGCGCTCTCCTGCACGAAGTCGGCCTGGGCGCAGGCCTTCGCCAGGTCGGGCTCGAACGACAGGTTGTCGAGGCTCGCGCCCTCGGCCAGGCCGAGCTCGGTCAGGGCGGGCCAGGCGGCGCCGACCAGGTGCCGGAGCCGCTGCTCGGCGTCCGGGGCCGGGTCCCAGGCCACGACGCGGTAGCCGCGGGCCAGGAAGTACGCGACCCAACCGCCGCCGATGACGCCGGCGCCGACGCAGACGACCGTGCGGACGTCCTCGGGAGCGACGCGCGTCATCGCGGCTTGAGCGCGAGGATCTCGCGTCCCTCGTCGGGGGTGGCGACCTTGGCGCCCATGCCCTCGATGATCGTCCGGGCGCGCTCGACGAGCTGCGCGTTGGTCGCCTTGACGCCCTTGGCGAGGTAGAGGTTGTCCTCGAGCCCGACGCGGACGTGGCCGCCGAGCAGGATCGACTGGGCCACCCACGGCATCTGCATGGGACCGAGCGCGAACGACGCCCACACGGCGCCCTCCGGGATCTTCGCCACCATCGCGGCCAGCGTCGCCGGGTCGGCCGGTGCGCCGTAGGGGATGCCCATGCAGAGCTGGTACATCGCCGGGGCGTCGATCAGGCCCTCCTCGACCAGGGTGTTCGCGAACCACAGGTGGCCGGTGTCGAAGATCTCCATCTCGGCGCGGACGCCGAGCTCCTGGATCTTCTTGGCGCCCTCGCGGAGCATGTCCGGGGTGCTGACGTAGACCAGGCTGCCCTCGCCGAAGTTGAGGCTGCCGCAGTCGAGGGTGCAGATGTCGGGGAGCAGCTCCTCGACGTGGGGGAGCCGGTCGACGCCGCTCACCAGGTCGGTGCCGTCGACGAACGTCGTCGGGTCGTGCGGGTCGAGCATCAGGTCGCCGCCCATCCCGGCGGTGGTGTTGATGATGACGTCGACGTCCGAGGCGCGGACCCGCTCGACGACCTCGCGGTAGAGCGCGACGTCGCGGGAGCCCTTGCCCGTCTGGGGATCGCGGACGTGGATGTGGATGATCGTGGCGCCGGCGCGGGCGGCGGCGATGCCGGACTCGGCGATCTGCTCGGGGGTCACCGGTACGTGCTCGGAGCGGCCGACGGTGTCGCCGGCTCCGGTCAGGGCACAGGTGATCATCACGGTGCGGTTCACAGGGGGTGCTCCTTCGTCATGACGTGCTGGGTGCGTCGAGCAGGGCGTGCAGTCCGAGATAGCTGAGGTCGCGCGCCTGGCGGTCGACGAGGGCGTCCTCGTAGGGCCACAGCGAGGTCTTCACGACCACAGCGCCGGTATCTCGGTCGGCGGCGGCGAACTGGCCGCGGCTGCCGTCCGCGGTGACCCGGCGGCCGGCGTCGTCCATCGGCCACCAGTGGTAGCCGAAGCCGGCGTGCGCGGTGATGCTGCTCGGCAGCCGGCCCGGTGCCAGGAACGGGTACGCCGGCCGCGAGGCCGCCTCGACCCACTCCTGGTCCAGGATCGGTCGACCGTCCGGGGCGAGGCCGTCGACGGCCAGGAGTGCGACCCGCGCCCAGTCCCGCGCGGTGGCGGCCAGCCCGCCCCCGGCGAGCGCCACGCCGTGGCCGTCGACCGCGACGACGGCGTCGTGGGTGCAGCCGAGGTCCGCCCACAGCTGCGCCACCCCGGCGGCGTACGGAACACCGGTGGCGCGCTCGCGCACCCAGTCGAGCACCTGCGAGTCCGCGGTGCTGTACGCGAAGCGGCGCCCGGGCGCGATCCCGGTGTGGACCGAGCGGAGCAGGGGACGGGACCCGGCGTCGGAGGAGAAGGTCGCCAGCAACCGGGAGGCCAGGCCGTCGGGATCCCGGTGGTCCTCGACCCAGCTCGCGCCCGAGGTCATCGTGAGCAGGTCGCGGACGGTGGTGCCGGCGTAGCCGGTCGTCCGGAGCTCGTCGACGTGGTAGGTGACCACGTCGTCGAGCGCCAGGCGGCGGTCGCGGACGGCGCGGCCCACGAGGTGGGCCAGCACCGACTTGGTCATCGAGGCGCCCAGGAACAGCGTGTCGTGATCCAGGTCCTCGGCGTACCACTCGTGCACGACCGTGCCCCGGTCGACGACGAGGAGGGACGTCGCCCAGGTCTCCCGGAGCCAGTCGTCGAGCCCGTGCATGCGTCCCGCGCCCGCCACCTCCACCGCCAGCGGCCGGGGGGACGTGGGCAGCTGCCGGTCACCTCCGGCGGGCACCACGACGTGTCGCCAGCCCGCATCGAGCTGGGGGTCGATGAACCGGAGCCCCGACAGTCGGGACCCCGTGGTGGAGACGGGCACCGACGTCAGTCGATCCGGGGACTGTTCGACAGCAGCTTGCGGGTGTACTCCTCCTGCGGTGTCTCCATGACGGTCACCACCGGACCCGCCTCGACGACCTTGCCGGCCTGGAGGATCTCCACGCGCGCGGCGATCGAGCGGACCAGGGCCAGGTTGTGGGTCACGAAGAGCATGCTGATGCCGCGCTCCTGCCGGAGGCCCTCGAGCAGCTCGACGATCGAGCCCTGCACGGAGACGTCGAGGGCGGAGGTGATCTCGTCGCAGATCATCACGTCGGGCTCGGCGGCCAGGGCCCGGGCGATGGCGACGCGCTGCCGCTCACCGCCGGAGAGCCGGCTGGCCTGGTAGTGCAGCATCTGCGAGCCGAGGGCGACCTGCCCCATCAGCTCCACCACCTTCTCGGTGGCCTCCTTGCCCTTGGCCAGTCCGAAGAGCTCCATCGGGCGCCTGATGATCTGCTCGATCGACAGCCGCGGGTTCAGCGAGAGGTACGGGTTCTGGAAGATGTACTGCATCCGTCGGCGATCCTCGGCGCTGCGCTTGCGGGCGCTGTTCGCCAGGACCCGGCCCTCGAAGTTCAGGACGCCGGTCCAGTCCTTGTGCAGGCCCCCGACCGAACGGGAGATCGTGGTCTTGCCGCTGCCGGACTCGCCGACCAGCGCCACCACCTCGCCCTTGGCCAGGTCGAACGTCACGTCGTGGACGACCTGCTTGCGGCCGTAGAAGACGTTGAGCCCCTCCACGGACAGGATGACCTCGCGCTTCTTGTCCGGGTCGGCGTCGGGGACGGTGCCGACGTTGATGTCCCAGGTGCCGATCTCGCCGACCCGGTGGCAGCGGACCTCGTGCTCCGGCGCGACGGTGCGCAGCGCCGGGACCTCCGCGCGGCAGACGTCGATGGCGAACGTGCACCGGTCGTTGAACCGGCAGCCGTCGGGGCGACGGCCCGGCGACGGCGTTCGGCCGGGGATGCCCTTCAGGGCGCGGGCCTGGCTCAGGTGCGGGATCGAGTCGAGCAGCGCCCGTGTGTAGGGGTGTGACGGGTTGGCGAAGATCGCGTCCCTCGGGCCGAGCTCCGCGATCTGCCCGGCGTACATGACGGCGACCCGGTCGGCGATGTTGGCGATCACGGCGAGGTCGTGGGTGACGTAGAGCGCGCTGACGCCGTGGGCCCGGCACAGCTCGGCCATGGTGTCGAGCACCATCTTCTGGGTGGTGACGTCGAGACCGGTGGTCGGCTCGTCGAGGACGAGGACCTTGGGCTTGGGCAGGAACGCCATCGCCAGCGCGACGCGTTGCACCTGGCCACCCGAGAGCTGGTGGGCGTAGCGCTTCAAGAACTCGTCGTCGTTGGGCAGGCCGACCTCGGCCAGGCCCTCGCGCGCGGCCTTGAGCCGGGACTCGCTCGTACCGATGTTGCGCAGCTGCTGCAGCTCGACGAGCTGCTTGCCGATCCGGATGCTCGGGTTGAGCGCGGAGGCGGGGTCCTGCGGGACGTAGGCGATCTCCTCGCCACGCAGCTTGCGGACCTCCTTCCACGGCAGCTGGAGCACGTCGCGCTCCTCGAGCAGCACCTTGCCCGACGAGATGTACGCGCCCGCACGGGAGTAGGCCAGCAGCGAGGTGCCGACCGTCGTCTTGCCCGAGCCGGACTCGCCGACCAGGCCGACCACCTCGCCGGGCTTGAGGACCAGGTCGATGTCGTCGACGACGTCGACGTCCTTGCCGGTGAGGCTGACGCCGAGGTCCTGGATGACCAGGCCGCCCGTCTTCCTGACCTCGTGCGGGGTGTCGGAGGTGGTGGCGGTCATCAGTCGTCCCCTCGCTGGCTGGCCTGCGCCAGGCCGTCGGCCATCAGGTTCGTCGCGATGGTGAAGATGCCGATCATCAGCACCGGCGCCAGGACCGCCCACGGCTGGGTCTGGAGACCGAGCCGGTTCTCGTTCATCATCTGGCCCCAGTTGGCCGCACCCGGGTCGGCCGCGAAGCCCAGGAAGCCCAGGGCCGCGACCACGCCGATCGAGTAGGTGAGGCGCAGGCCGGCCTCGGCCAGCAGCGGACCGGTCATGTTGGGCAGCACCTCGGCGACGATCACCCGGGACCGCTTCTCGCCGAGGGCCTCGGCGGCCACGACGAAGTCGCGCGACACGATGCCCAGGGCGACACCACGGGAGACGCGGGCCACGCGGGGTGCGTGCGAGGCGCCGATGAGCAGGATGATCACCCAGGGCGCGGGGTTCTGGAGCGCGGTGAGTACCACCAGCGCGAGCAGGATCTGGGGGAAGGCGAGCAGCACGTCGTTGAGCCGCATGATGACCTCGTCCCACCAGCCGCCGGCGTACGCCGCGACCACGCCGATGAGGACGCCGATCACCATGCCGAGCAGGGTGGCCAGCACCGAGATCACCAGCACGCCCTGGCCGCCGTGCATCAGGCGGCTCAGCACGTCCTGGCCGAGGTAGTCGGTGCCGAACACACCGGTCTTGGCGTAGGGCGCACCCGCGGTCTCCTTCTCGGTGTAGGGCGAGAAGAACGGCGCGATGATGGCGAACAGCACGATCAGCACGGTCACGCCGAAGCCGAACGCGAAGCGCTTCTGCCTGAGCGCCCGACGGAAGAAGCTGGGCGGTGCCGGCTGCGCCGTGGAGGGTGTGGTGGTGTCGGTCATGACGAGATCGCCGTCCTCGCTCGGGGGGTCAGCAGGATGGAGAGGACGTCGGCCACGAGGTTCACCACGATGTAGACCCCCGCGATGATCATCGCGAGTGCCTGGACCATCGGGACGTCGTGGTTGCGGACCGAGTCGACCAGCTGCTTGCCGACTCCGGGGTAGGCGAACAGCGTCTCGACCAGCACGACGCCGCCGGCGAGCCAGGCCAGCTGCAGCGCGATCACCTGGATGCCGGGCACGATCGCGTTGAGCAGCGCGTGCTTGCGCATCACCACCGGCTCGGGGATGCCCTTGAGCCGGGCCAGCTCGACGTAGTCGCTGTCGAGCACCTCGAGCAGCGTCGCCCGCACGATCCGGGAGACGTACGGCGTGACCGCGAGCACGAGGGTCGCGACCGGCAGCACCATGCCCTTGGGCTCGTCCCAGGGATGGCCGTCGAGCGAGGAGATCGTGACCGCCGGGAAGATGTGGAAGACCGAGGTGGAGAAGAGGGCGACGAGCAGGATGCCGGTCACGAACTCCGGCACCCCGGCGAGCGCCAGCAGGATCGTCTGGATGACGGTGTCGGGTCGACGACGGCGGAAGTTGGCCGAGATCATCGCGATGCCGAAGGCCAGCGGGATCATGACCAGCGCCGCGAGCAGCACCAGCGCCAGGGTGTTGAGCACGGTGTCGGAGATCTGGTCCCAGACCGGTGTCTGGTTGGCCAGCGAGGTTCCGAAGTCGCCGGTCAGCAGACCGCTGAGCCAGTCCCAGTAGCGGGTGAAGATCGAGTCGCCGACGCCGAGCTGGGCCTCCAGCTGCTCGCGCCGGGCGACGTTGGTGTCGTAGTCGCGGCCGAGGATGGCGCGCACCGGGTCGCCGAGCGCGGCGGTCGCGAGGAAGACCAGTACGGAGACCAGCCACATGGTCAGGACCGCCAGGCCGAGGCGGCGTGCGAGCCAGATGCCCCACGCCGCCCCGCCGGAGCGTCCTCGAGGAGGTGCGACCTCCGCGAGCGGATCAGGGAGAGTCGCGACCTGGGTCATGTCAGACCGACACCTTGTTGAACTTGTAGTTGCCGAGCGGGAGGTACTTGCTCGGCTCGAGGCCCTTCACGTTCGAGGCGTACGCGTCGACCTGCTTGCGGAAGCCCCAGATGATCAGGCCGCCCTCGTTGTACTCGATCTCCTGCGCCTGCTGGACCAGCTCGCCGCGCTTGGCCTCGTCGACCTCCTTGGCGGCGGCGTTGACGAGGTCCCGGTGGTCCGCGTTGTCCCAGTGGGTCTCGTTGTAGGTGCCACCCAGGTCGGGCGGGAAGGTGCCGACGACGGCCTGCGGGATGTAGTTGCGGGTGTTCCAGAAGTCCTGGGCGAACGTGTAGGACAGGTAGTCGTCGTCGTAGAACGGCGTCTTCTTGGTGACCTTGACCTCGACGCCCGCAGCCTTGGCCTGCTCGGCGAACAGGTTCGCGGCCGGGACGGCCACCGACCCGATGTCGTCGCCGGTGAAGAGCTCGACCTGCAGCCCCTCCGCGCCGGCCGAGGCCAGCAGCGACTTGGCCTGGTCGATGTCCTGCTCGCGCTGCGGCAGGTCGCTGGCGTAGTTGACGTCGAGCGGGGCGTACATGTCGTTGCCCAGCGTGCCGTAGCCGCTCAGGGTCTGGTCGATCATCGCCTGGCGGTCGACGATCAACCGCATGGCCTGGCGCACCCGGACGTCGTCGAACGGCGCCTGGTCGACGCGCATGGTGAACGGCACCCACTGTCCGCCGTCCGCCTCGAGCACGCCGCCGCCCGCACCCTTGATCGTGTCGATCAGGTTGTAGGGCAGGTTGTCGACGGTCTGGATCTGCTGCGCCTGGAGCGCGTTGACCTTGGCGTTGTCGTCGGCGAAGTCCTGGATCACCAGCTCGTCGAGGAGTGCGGCGTCGCCCCAGTAGTCGGCGAACTTGGTGAAGGTGCTGGTCTTGCCCGCCTCGAAGGACTTGTAGGCGAACGCGCCGGTGCCGACCGGGTTGGCGGGGTCGAACTCGCCGCCCGGGATGATGCCCAGGGTGTACTCGGCGAGCAGCGAGTCGAGGAGCGCGTACGGCGTGTTCAGGACGATCTGCAGCGTCTTGTCGTCGACGACCTTCGAGGTCTCGAAGTCGATGATCTGCGAGAGCTGACCACCGGCCGACAGCGGCGCCTCCGGGTCGGCGACCCGGCGGATGCTGAGCCAGGCGTCCTCGGCGGTCACGGGCTGACCGTTGTGGAAGGTCACGCCCTGGCGCATCGTGACGGTCCACGTCACGGCGTCGGCCGAGGCCTCGACCGACTCGGCGAGAGCCGGCTCGAGCTCGTAGTTGTTGTTCCAGAAGAGCAACGGCTCGAACAGGTTGTTGCACCGGGCGATGTCGGCCGCGGTGACCGGCTGGTGCGGGTCGAGGGTGTCCTTGCTGCCGCCGCCCGTGGCGCCGTGGATCAGCTGGCCGCCCTTCTTGCCGCCGCCACCACCGCCCCCGCCGTCATCCCCGCACGCGGACAGGAAGGCGCTGCCGCCGGCGACGGCAGCGACGCCGATTCCGGAGTACCTCAGAAGCTGGCGCCGGGAGAAACCGGGGCTGGTGCGAGGCTGGTTCACTTCGTGACTCCTCTGTTTCACTATCCGAACATCGGCGTAGGTGATGTGAGGAAACTAAAGCCGACCGAAGGCGTGGTCAATGGCTAAGGAGGAGGGTTCGGTGAGGACTCGCCATACGCAACACGTTGTGCCAGGCGCAACCGACTCCTCGCGCGAGGGCAATTCCGTCCAGTCCGTCGAGCGCGCGGCCGCGCTGCTGCGGGCCGTCGCGTCGGCCAGCAGCACCGATGCCACCGCCACGGCCCTCGCCGAGAAGGTGGGGCTGAACCGCACCACGACGTGGCGGATCCTGACCACGCTGGAGCAGCAGCGGCTGGTCCGCCTGGACCGCGCCACCGGCGCCTACACGCTCGGCTTCGGGCTCATCGACCTCGCCGGCCAGGCCGGCGGGGAGTCGATGGCGCAGGGGTCGCGCGCCGTGCTGGAGCGGATCGCGGGGGAGACCGGCGAGACCGCGGCCCTGGCGGTCATGCGCGACGGGGCCCTGACCTACGTCGCCGAGGCCCTCGCCGGCGCCATCGTCGCGGTCACCTGGCAGGGCCGACCGGTCTCGCTGCACGCGACGTCGACGGGGAAGGTGCTGCTGGCGTTCTCCGAGCCGGACGAGGTCCAGCAGCTGCTGAACCTGCCCCGGGGTGGCCGGCTGCAGCGGTTCACCGCGGCCACGATCACCTCGCGCGCCGAGCTCTACAAGGAGCTCGCGCGCACCCGGGAGCGCGGTTTCTCCGAGTGCCGCGGCGAGTTCGACGAGTCGGCGTGGGGGGTCTCCGCCCCGGTGCTCGACGCGGCGGGCCGGCCGGTCGCGGTGCTCAGCATCTGGGGACCCCCGGAGCGGATCAGCGCCAGGCGGTTCGGCAGCCTCGGCCGGCTCGTGGTGGCCGGTGCCGAGGAGCTCGCCGCTCGTTGAGCTCAGCCGTCGGCGGCGATGCGGAAGCCCAGGTTGCCCGCACTCGAGTCGGCCGCGTGCCGCTGCCGGGCCGAGACCCGGTAGCGGCGGCAGTACGACGCGTGGCAGAGGTAGGAGCCGCCGCGGCTGACGCCGTCGCCGCCGTCCGCACCCCAGCCGCCGGCGCACCACTCCCACACGTTGCCGGTGGTGTTGTGCAGGCCGTACCCGTTGGCCGGGAAGGCGTCGACCGGGCAGGTGCCGCGCCAGCCGTCGGCGCCCGTGTCGTCCGACGGGAAGGTGCCCTGCCAGACGTTCATCCGGTGCTCGCCGCCCGGCTCGAGCTCGGCGCCCCACGGGAAGGGCTGGCCCACCAGCCCACCGCGGGCGGCGTGCTCCCACTCGGTCTCGGTCGGCAGCCGGACGCCGCGCCAGGCGGCGTACGCCTCGGCGTCCGTGCGCGACACGTGGACCACCGGGTGGTCCTCGAGCCCGGCGAGGTCGGACTGCGGACCCACGGGGTGTGCCCACGTCGCGCCGTGCACCTCGCGCCACCAGGGCGCCGCGGCCACGCCGCGGGTCGGCGGGAAGTCGTCGGGGAGGAGCCCGCCGAAGACGAACGACCAGCCGAACCGCTCCGCGTCCGTCCGGTGCCCGGTCGCGGCGACGAACGCCGCGAACTCCGCGTTGGTCACGGCGCACGCGGCGATGCCGTACGGCGCCAGCTCGACCTCCCGGACCGGCCACTCCTCCGGGTGGTCGGGGTCGTCGCTGCCGACCGTGGCGGGACCGCCGGCGATCGCCACGAGCCCCACCGCGCCGACCCGCCTGTTCTGTCCGGGCGGGTCAGCGTCGTCGTTGCCGACCCGCCTGTTCTGTCCGGGCGGGTCAGCGTCGCGGGAGGGGGAGCAGCAGCCCGTCACTGGTGGACCATGACGACGCGGGCGCGCTCCTCGGCGGTCCCCCCGTCGGCCACGGCGTCGAGGTCGAAGCGCACCCGGTGGATCAGCCCCTCGAAGCGGTTGCGCACCGGCAGGTAGTCGTCGACGACGGGGGTGCCGCGGTCGACGCCGACGTTGAACGTCTCGTCGAAGGAGAAGTAGTACGCGGTCGTGGCGGGGATCCGGCCGGAGCCGACGGCGCTGCCGTCGACCTCGAGCGTGACCGAGGCGCCGCTGCCCGGCGGGCCGCCGTCGTACGCGAACCGGACGACGAGGTCGTGCCGGCCCGGCGCCATCGGCTTCCCGCCGCGGACGACGGTCAGGTCGCGGCCGACGAAGTTGTAGGCGTAGTGCGGGACGCCGCCGACGACGTAGAGCGACCAGCCCCCGAACCGGCCGCCCTGCGCGACCACGACGCCGTTGGTGCCGGTGACCAGCTCGAGGTCGGCGGTGATGACGTGCGACCGGTTCTTGACGTTGGGCGCCGCCTCCTCGGTGAGCCGGCCGACGCGCGGCCCGAAGGACAGCGTCGAGCGGCCGAGGTGCAGGTCGAGCCGCCCGGCGACCTCCGGGTTCTCGCGCTCGGTGACCCGGTCGTCGAGGGGGAAGACGTGGTGCTTCTCGGCCTCCCGCTGGAAGACCTCCTGGAGCTCGCGCAGCCGCTCGGGGTGCTCGGTCGGCGAGGTCGTGGGCCTGGCTCCAGTCGGTCGCGTGGTCGTAGAGCTCCCAGACGTCCTCGTCGAACGGCCGGTTCGGGGTGTCGACCATCTCCCACGGGATGCCGTGGCGGGTCACGGCGGTCCAGCCGTCGTGGTAGACGCCGCGGTTGCCGATCATCTCGAAGTACTGCGTGGTGCGCCGGTCCGCGGCCTCGGGCGTCGTCGAAGGTGTAGCGCAGGCTGGTGCCCTCGATGGGCTGCTGCTCGACCCCGCCGTAGACCTCCGGGTGCGGGCACGCCGGCCGCCTCGAGGATCGTCGGCAGCACGTCGATGACGTGGTGCCACTGGTGCCGGATCTCGCCGCGGGCCTCGATCCCGTTGCCCCAGCGCACGATCATCCCGTCGCGGGTGCCGCCGAGGTGGGCGACCTGCTTGGTCCAGGGGTACGGCGTGTTCATCGCCAGCGCCCAGCCGACCGGGTAGATGCGCGTACGTCGTCGCGTCGCCGAGCGTGTCGAGCCGGGCGGCCATGTCGGCGGTGTCGTCCTGGATGCCGTGGCCGACGAGGTGCTCGCGGAAGGTGCCGCGCGGGCCGCCCTCGCCGGAGGCGCCGTTGTCGCCGAGGAGGTAGAAGATCAGCGTGTCGTCGAGGACGCCCATGTCCTCGAGCGCGTCGACGAGCCGGCCCGACCTGCGACGTCGGCGTGCTCGGCGAAGCCGGCGTAGGTCTCCATGAACCGGGCCGCGACCCGGCGCTCGGTCTCGTCGAGCTCGTCCCAGTGCGGGACCCCCTCGGCCCACGGGGCCAGCTCGGCCGACTCGGGCACGATGCCGAGCTCCTTCTGGCGGGCCAGCGTCTGCTCGCGCTGGGCGTCCCAGCCGGCGTCGAACCGGCCGGCGTACTTGTCCCGCCACTCGGCGGCGACGTGGAACGGCGCGTGCGTGGCGCCGAAGCGCGACGTAGGTGAAGAACGGCCGGTCGGGCGTGATCGCCTGCTGGTTCTCGATCCAGGAGATCGCCGTTTCGACCAGGTCCTCGGAGAGGTGGTAGCCGTCCTCGGGGAGCCGGTCCGGCTCGACGGCGTAGCGGCCCTGGTAGAGCTGCGGGTACCAGTGGTTCATCTCCGCGCCCATGAACCCGTAGAAGTAGTCGAAGCCCTCGCCCATCGGCCAGCGCGGGAACGGGCCCGGACGGGCTGACCTCCACCGGCGGGGTCTGGTGCCACTTGCCGACCGCGGCGGTGCAGTAGCCGTTGCCGCTGAGGATCTGCGCGATGGTGGCGGCGCTGGCCGGCCGGTAGCCGTGGTAGCCGGGCTCGGGCGTCGACATCTCGCTGGTGACGCCCATGCCGACCGAGTGGTGGTTGCGGCCGGTCATCAGCGCCTGCCGGGTGGGGGAGCACAGCGAGGTGACGTGGAACCGGCTGTAGCGCAGTCCCTCGTCGGCCAGCCGCTGGGCGGTCGGCATCTCGCACGGTCCGCCGTACGCCGACGACGCGCCGAACCCCATGTCGTCGATCAGCACGACGACGACGTTCGGGGAGCCTGGGGCGAGCCTCGACCGGACGGATCGGCCGGGCGGTGGTGTCGACGTCGAGCGGCAGCCGGGTGCGGTCGTGGCTCACGTCACGAGTCGGGATCCTCGCACGCCGTTCCCCGCCGTCACTGAACGGGCGTTCAGCGGCCCTTCCAGACCGGCTTCCGCTTCTCCGCGAACGCCTTGAAGCCCTCGAGGCCGTCCTCGGAGGTGTAGAGGGTCGCCACCGTCGGCAGCGTGCTGGTGGTGACCAGGTCCATGGCCTCCTGGAACCGCAGCGACTCCGCGACGCGGGCGGTCTCCTTGATCGCGGCGAAGACCAGCGGCGGCCCGGAGGCCAGCAGCCGGGCGGTCTCCCACGCGCGGGCACGCACGGCCTCCTCGTCGGGCAGCACCTCGTTGACCACGCCCCAGCGCGCCGCTTCCTCGGCCGGCATCCAGCGTCCGGTCAGGAGCAGCTCCATCGCGACGTGGTACGGCATCCGCTTGGGCAGCTTGATCGTCGCCGCGTCCGCGAGGGTGCCGGCGTTGATCTCCGGCAGGCCGAACTGGGTGGCCTCGGAGGCGTAGATCAGGTCGCACGACAGGGCCAGCTCGAAGCCGCCCCCCATCGCCAGGCCGTGGACGGCGGCGATGACCGGCTTGTTGAGGTCGGGCAGCTCCTGGAGCCCGCCGAAGCCGCCGACGCCGTAGTCGCCGTCCACCGGGTCGCCGCCGGCCGCGGCCTTGAGGTCCCAGCCGGCGCAGAAGAACTTGTCGCCCTCGGTGCGGACGATCGCCACCCGGAGGTCGGGGTCGTCGCGGAACGACGCGAAGACCTCGCCCATCTCCCGGCTGGTCGCCAGGTCGATGGCGTTGGCCTTCGGCCGGTCGAGGGTGACCTCGAGGACGCGGTCCTCGACCCGGGTCGCGGATGGCATCGCTCATGTCAGGCTCCCAACGGACGCAGCAGCGACCGGCTGATGATGTGGCGCTGGATCTCGGAGGTGCCGTCCCAGATCCGCTCGATCCGGGCGTCCCGCCAGATCCGCTCCAGGGGCAGCTCGTCCATCAGGCCCATGCCGCCGTGGATCTGGATCGCCTCGTCGGCGACCATCGCGAGCATCTCGGTGGCCTTCACCTTCGCCATCGCGATGTCGGCGTCGGTGGCGGTGCCCTGGTCGTACTTCCAGGCGGCGTGCAGGGTCATCAGCTCGGCGGCGCGCAGCTCGGTGGCCATGTCGGCCAGCTTGAAGCCGACCCCCTGGAACCTGCCGATCGGCTGGCCGAACTGCTCGCGCGTCGCCGCGTGCCGCACCGACAGCTCGAGCGCCCGCTCGGCGCGGCCGAGGCAGCTGGCGGCCACCTGGAGCCGGGTCGAGCCGAGCCACTCGCCGGCCAGCTCGAAGCCCTTGCCCACCTCGCCGAGCACGGCGTCCGTCGCCGACCCGCACGTCGTCGAAGTCGAGGATCGAGTTCGTGTAGCCGCGGTGCGAGACGTTGCGGTAGCCGTCGTGCACCGCGACCCCGGGGGTGTCGAGGTCGACGAGGAACGTCGTCATCTCCGCCCGCCCGGCGTCGTCCGCGCCCGTGACGGCCACCAGGATGACGAAGTCCGCCTCGTCGGCGTGGCTGATGAAGTGCTTGGTGCCCTTGATCCGCCAGCCCCCGTCGATGACGGATCGTCCCTGGTCGCCTTCGTGCGCATGGCGCGCATGTCCGACCCGGCCCCCGGCTCGGTCATCGCCAGGCAGTCGATCTTCTCGCCGCGCACGCAGGGGTAGAGGTACTTCTCGCGCTGGGCCTCGGTGCCGGCGAGCAGGATGTTCGAGGGGCGCGGCGACGCCGCAGTACTGCAGTGCGTAGTTGGCCCGCCCGAGCTCCTTCTCGTAGAGCACCCACGTGACCGTGTCGAGACCGGCGCCGCCGACCTCCTCGGGCATGTTGGCGGCGTAGAGCCCGGCGGCCAGCGCCTTGCGCGCGGATCTCGGCGGCGAGCTCGGGGCGCAGCACGCCGGTGCGCTCGACCTCCTCCTCGTGGGGGTAGAGCTCGCGCTCCACGAAGGCACGCGTCACCTCCACGATGCTGCGCTGCTCGTCGGTCAGGCCGAAGTCCATGCTGTCCTCTCTCGCTCTCTGCCTATGCCCGGGCGAGCGCCGCCGCCGCGGCGCCCCGGCCGGTGCGGACGGCGCCCTCCATGTAGCCGGCGACCCACTGGTCGGAGCCGCAGACGAAGAACGGCGGCTCGTGCGTGCCGTGCAGGGGTCCGACGGCCTCGACGTCGCCGGGCTGCCAGTTCGTGACGTAGCCCTGCGTCCACGGGTCGGTGCCCCAGAGCCGGGTCCACGTCTGCAGCGGCTCCAGGGCCTCGGGCCCGAACAGCGCCGCGATCTGCTCGAGTGCCTCGCGGGTGCGCGTGCCGGGGTCGGTCGCGACGAACGACGGCGTAGCGCTCAGGCGGCACGAGCGCCGAGAGGACGCCCTCCTGCTGCGGCCAGGTCGAGCCGATCACGCCCTCGCTCTCGGAGAGCGCGTTCTGCCCGCGCCGGCGCCAGAACGGTCCGTCGTACGCCGCCACGAACTTGGCGGCCCAGGCGTGCCGCTGGCGCCGCAGTGACGTCAGCCGGGCGTCGCTGACGCCGGTGATCTCGATGTCGCGGGCGGGGCCCGACGGGACGGCGATGACGACCGCGTCGGCCCGCAGCTCCTCGCCCTCGTCGGTGGTCACCACGCTCGTCGGACCGACCTGGATCCGGCGCACCGGCGTCGAGAGGCGCACGTCGCCCAGCGCCGCCGCCATCGTGAGCGCGACGGTCGCCGACCCCTCGGCGACGCGCTGGTTCTCCCACTCCGTGACGTCGTAGGCGGCGGTGCCTCCGCCGACGGCCTGCTTGCGGGCGTAGGCGAACATGCTCTGCCGCTCGATGGAGCCGTCGGCCAGGCTCAGGTGCACGAGGTCCATGGCGCGGAGGACGGCGGCGGTCGCGCCCGCCTCGCGCAGGAAGTCGCCGACGCTGAGCCGGTCCAGGCGGTGCAGGTCGGGGTGGGCGAACGGGTCGGCCGGGTCGATCGAGGAGACCAGCTTCTCCAGCAGCCCCTCGACCTCCTCGTGCGAGGCGCGGTCCGCGTCGGAGTACCAGGACGGCCAGTCGCCGACCGACACCTCCTCGTCGAGCTGGCGGGTGATCTCGCCGGGCTCCGCGACGTACGACGGGGTCAGGGTGAGCCCGAGCTCCTCGACGAGCCCGAGGTAGCTCGTGTGCGCGTCGCCGACGACCTCGCCGCCGAGCTGGACGCGCCGCCCGTCGGGGAGCTCCACCTGCTCGACGCGCCCGCCCACCCGGTCGCGCGCCTCCAGGACCGTGACCTCGGCGCCGCCCGCCTCGAGGTCGCGTGCCGCCGACAGCCCGGCCAGCCCGGCACCGACGACGACGACATCGGTCACGTGAGCACGACCGTGTGCTCCGGCAACCAGCCCATCTCGACCCGGTCGCCGGAGTTCCAGCGGTCCTCGGCGCGCATCCGCGGGAGGTTCTGCTCCAGCACGGTGAGGGTGAGCTCGGGCGCGATCTCGACGAGGTACTGGGTGGTGGCGCCGTGGTAGACCGTCGACACGATCGTGCCCGGCACCCGGAACATCGCCGGGGTCAGCTCGCTGAGCCAGATCTTCTCCGGGCGCACGGCGACGCTGACGGCGTCGCCCTCGGTGGAGCCCCGGTGGTCGGGTGCCGGGACCGAGATCGACGGGGTGACCGTCACGCCGCCGCCCGACCAGGTGCCGCTCATCAGGTTGCTCGTACCGATGAAGCCGGCGGCGAAGATCGAGGTCGGACGCTCGTAGACGTCCTCGGGCGTGCCGCACTGCTCGATGACGCCGTCGTTCATGATCGCGACCCGGTCGCTCATGCTCAGCGCCTCGTCCTGGTCGTGGGTGACGAACAGGAAGGTGATGCCGACCTCGCGCTGGATGGACTTGAGCTCGGCCTGCATCGCGTGCCGCAGCTTCAGGTCGAGCGCGGCCAGCGGCTCGTCGAGCAGCAGCACCTTGGGCTGGTTGATCAGCGCCCGGGCGAGTGCCACGCGCTGGCGCTGTCCGCCGGACAGCCGGCTCGGCTTCTCCTTGGCGCGGTCTCCGAGCTCGACGAGCTCGAGCATCTCGGACACCCGCCTGGTGAGCGTGGCCTTGTCGATCCCCTTGCGGCGCAGCCCGAAGCCGACGTTGCCACGGACGTCGAGGTGCTCGAAGAGGGCGTAGCTCTGGAAGACCGTGTTGACGTCTCGCTGGTGCGGGGGCGTGGAGGTGACGTCCTCGCCGCCGACCAGGACCGTGCCGGCGGTCGGGTCGCTGAACCCGGCGATCATCCGCAGCGTGGTGGTCTTGCCGCAGCCCGACGGTCCCAGCAGCGAGAAGAACTCGCCGCTCGCGATGTCGAGGTCGACGTGGTCGACCACGGTCGAGCCGCCGAACTCCTTGGTCAGGCCGCGCAGCGACACGGAGGGCTCGGTCATCGGTGCTGTGGTCACTTTCGGCCTCCGGTGATCAGGTCCAGGCTGGACGTCCCGCGGGTGAGGAGCCGGGGGAGGGTGAGGGCGGCCACGATGAGGAGGGCCGACGCGAGCAGCATCAGGGTGCCGATCGCGTTGATGGCGGGGGAGACGCCGAACCGGATCGAGGAGTAGACCCGCACCGGGAGCGGCTGCGGGTCGACGCCGGTGGTGAAGAAGGCGAGCACGAAGTCGTCGAAGACCAGGGCGAACACCAGCAGCCCGGCGCCCAGGAGGGCCGGGAAGAGCGTCGGCAGGATGACCAGCCGCAGTGCCTGGAACGGCGTGCAGCCCAGGTCGCGCGCGGCCTCCTCGACCTCCATCGAGACTCCCGCCAGCCGGCCCCGGACGATGACGGTGACGTAGGCGATCGAGAAGGTGATCTCCGCGAGGATCACCGTGGCCATCGACAGCTTGAGGCTGATGCCGGTGAAGAGCAGCAGCGCCGCCACGCCGGTGACGATCTCCGGGGTGACGAGCGGCAGCAGCGTGACCGCCCCGATGACCCGGGCCCGTCGCGAGCCGACCCGCTCCAGCCCGAGCGCCAGCATCGTGCCGAGCACCAGCGACCCGACGGTCGACACGGCAGCGATCTGGAGACTGGCGACCAGCGAGTCGAGCAGCGCGTCGTTGTGGACGAGGTCGTCGTACCAGCGCAGGCTGAAGCCGCCGAACGTGGACAGCGACTTCTTGTCGTTGAGGCTGAACAGCGCCACCGCCAGGATCGGCAGGTAGAGCCACGCGAAGAAGACGACCGTCACCGCGACGGCGAACCGCGGCTTGCCCTCCAGCCGGCCGGCCATCACAGCTCCCGGGCCTCGGTCGACGTGGCGCGCAGGTAGGCGACCATCAGCACGGTCAGCGCGAGCATCATGCCGACGGTGAGCGCCGAGCCGAGCGGCCAGTTCTGGCCCTCGACGAACTGCTGCTGGACCAGGTTGCCGATCATGTACGTGCCGGCGCCGCCGAGCAGCTGCGCGCTGACGAAGTCGCCGAGCGCGGGCAGGAAGACCAGCAGGCAGCCACCGAACAGGCCGGCCCTGGTCGCGGGCAGGGTGACGCTGAAGAACGTCCGGACCGGCCCGTGGTAGAGGTCCTTGCCGGCCTCGATGAGCGAGACGTCGAGCCGCTCCAGGGAGGCGTAGATCGGCAGGATCATGAAGACCACGAACCCGTAGACCAGGCCGCCGATGACGGCGTACGGCGTGTTGAGGAACGTGATGCCGTCGCTGATCCCGACGCGGTCGAGCGCGCTGTTGACCAGGCCCTCGTCGGACAGCAGCGCCTTCCACGCGTACATCCGGATCAGGTAGCTGGCGAAGAACGGGACCACGATCGCCGCGACGAGCACGTTCTTGTACCGGCCGCCGTGCAGCGCGATCGCGTAGGCCACCGGGTACGCGATCAGCACCGAGATGACCACGGTGGCGAGCGCGTAGAGCAGCGAGCGCACGAAGAGCTCGAGGTAGACCTCGCTCCAGAGCGCGCGGTAGCTGTCGAGGCTCGTGGAGAACGCGGGGAAGCCGTCGTTGGTGGTCCGGCCGAACGACAGCAGGACGACGATGACCATGCTGGAGACGAAGAACGTCACCATCCAGGCGGTCGGCAGCGCGAGCAGCAGCCCCCACAGCCTGGTGCGCTGTGCCGACCGAGGTGCCGCCGTCCCGGTGGCCATCAGCTCGCCTTGACCTCGGTCCACATCGCGGCACGGCGCTGCACCTCGTCGGTGCCGAGGAGCCGGAAGACGTTCTCGTTCTCCAGGTCCTCGACCCTCACCTGGCAGGCCGGCGCGTCCTTCGCCAGCTCGTCGAACGCGGGCAGGGCGTCCTTCACCGGGAACGGGTAGTAGAGGTAGCCCATGTTCTTGATCGCGTTCTCGGGCCGCAGCATGTAGTCGATGAACAGCATCGCCGTGCCGGGGTGCTTCGCGTTGGCGGGGATCGTGTAGGCGTCGGAGTTGATCGGTGTGCCTTCGCGGGGCGCCTGGAAGTCCAGCGTCGTCGGGTCGTCGACGAGGTCGCGGAGGTAGAGGTAGTCCCCGCTCCACATGTGGTGCACCCACGCGTCGCCGCTGAGCATGTTGTTGATGTCGTCGGAGGAGTACGCGCGGAGGTACTCCTTCTGGTCGATCAGGAGCTTCTTCATCTCCTCGAGCTCCGAGGCCTTCGCGGTGTTCACGTCGTAGTCGAGGAGCAGGGCGGCCATCGCCAGGGCCTCGTCCTGGTCGTCGAGGGTGAACACGCGGCCGCGGGCCTCGTCGTTGAACAGGTCCTGCCAGCTGCCGGTCATCGTCGAGACCTTGTCGGTGCGCCAGCCGATCCCGGTCTTGTACACGGTGAAGGGGATGGACGCCGCCGACCCGGCGTCGTACCAGGGCTCGTTGAAGTACGAGCCCGAGTAGAAGACCTGTTCCGCGTTCTGGAGCTGGTCGGGGTCGATCGCCCGCAGCTTCCCCTCGCGACGCAGCTTGACGACCCACTTGGCGATCGGGAAGACGACGTCGTACTGGTTGCCGGCGGCGAGCTTGGCGTACATGCCCTCCATCGAGTCGTAGTTGGACTCGATGATGTCGACGCCGTACTCCTCCTTGAAGCCCTTCAGCGTCTTGGGGTGGAAGTAGTCGGCCCAGTTGAAGTAGATGAGGTCGCCGTCGACCTTCGCCTTCGCCGAGGTGGGGAGCGGCACCTCGGTGGGGGCGTCGTCGCGGATGTACGCGCACCCCGGCAGCGTCATCGAGGCGCCCAGCGCCAGGCCCCCCGCGAGGAAGCCGCGCCGCGACGGGATCAGTCCGTTGCTGGGCCCGCTCATGTGGGCAACGGCCCGTCGTGTCCGACCAGGACGCCGACCATGGTGGCGATGGTGGTCCGCGCCTGCTCGAGCCCGAGGTTCGGGTCGTTCGCCAGCACCCGCTCACCGAGGCCGTCGGTGAGGGCGACCGCCGTCTCGGCCAGCGACCGCGGGTCCAGCGTGGTCACGAAGACGCCGGCGGTCACGCCGTCGCGGATGATGTCCGCGATCGTGACGTAGAGGTCCTCGTAGAGGTCGGCGCCGACCTTGGCGAGGTGCGGGTCGCGGATGCACAGCAGCGCGAGCTCCTGCCAGAGCAGCCACTCGTGCGCGCGCGGCTCGTCGCTGGGCAGGCACCGGTCGAGGAACGACGACAGCCGCTCGGCCGGCCCGTCGCCGGCCACCGCCAGCGCCCTCTCGTTGAGCTCGGCCGACACCGCGTGCGAGTAGGTCAGCACCTCGCCGAAGAGGAGCTCCTTGGTGTCGAAGTGGTAGTGCAGCAGGCCCGACGAGACCCCGGCGGTGCGCGCGATCGAGGCCATCCGGACCTGGGCGAGCCCGTCGCGGACGATGCAGTCGACCGCCGCCTCGAGGATCCGGGTCCGGGCGTCGGCGGCGGCCTGCTCACGCAGGTTGCGTGCTCCGCCGTCCGCCGCCATGAGAGCCCCTCCTGCGATTGACTGTTCAGTCAGTCAGGCGATGCTAGGTTGACCCGCGTGACGCGTCAAGGGTCGCCGGCCCGGTCCCTCGACGCCCTGTTCGCGCCCCGCGCGGTGGCCGTCGTCGGTGCCAGCGACGACTCGGCCAAGTGGGGGCACATCATCGGCTCCCGGGCGCTCGCGTCCCGCGGCGACCGCACGGTGCTGATGGTCAACCGCGCTGCCGGAGAGGTCCTCGGCCAGCCGGCGTACCCCTCGGCCCAGGCCGCCGCGGCGGCGCTGGGCGCGCCCGTCGACCTCGCCGTCGTCTGCGTTCCCGCCGCGGGCTTCGTGACCGCGGTGACCGACGCGGTGGCGGCCGGGGCGCGCGCGGTCGTGGGCATCACGGCGGGCCTCTCGGAGTCGGGGGTCGAGGGCGCTCGGATCGAGGCCGAGGCGCTGGGCGTGGTGCGAGCGGCGGGCGCCGTGCTGGTCGGGCCGAACTGCCTGGGGGTGGTCGACACCACGACCGGGATCCAGCTCGCGCACGCCGTCCTCCCAGCCGGGGACGTCGCCGTGCTCAGCCAGAGCGGCAACCTGGTGCTCGACCTCGCCGGTCTCCTGGGCGACCGCGGTCTGGGTGTCTCGCGGTTCGTCTCGCTCGGCAACCAGGCCGACCTCGGCGTCGTCGACTTCATGAACGCGTGCGTGGGGCACGACGGGACGGCCGCCGTCGCGGTCTACACCGAGGACGTCGTCGACGGGCCGGCCTTCCTCGAGGCCGCCCGGGCGCTGCGCGACGCCGGGAAGCCGCTGGTCGTGCTGGCTCCGGGACGCACGGAGGCAGCCGTCCGCAGCGCCGCCTCCCACACCGGCTCGCTGACCAGCTCCTCGATGGTCGTCGACGCGGCCTGTGCGGCCGTGGGTGCCCACCGGGTCGACCACCCGACCCAGATGGCCGACCTGCTGGTCGCCCTGCGCGTGCCGCGACGGATGCCCGGCCGCCGCGTCGCGGTGCTGACCGACGGCGGCGGACACGGGGCGGTGGCGGCCGACGCGCTGGCCGCGATCGGCCTGGAGACGCCGTCGCTGACCGGGGCGGTGACCGCCGAGCTCGAGACGGCGCTCTGGGCGCAGGCGACCGTGACCAACCCGGTCGACCTCGCCGGCGCCGGCGAGCAGGACGTCGCGAGCTACGCACGCGGTGTGGCGGTCCTCCTGGGATCCGACCAGGTCGACGGGGTGCTGCTCACCGGCTACTTCGGCGGCTACTCGACCGAGGAGTCCAGCCTGACCGGGCCGGAGCTCGCCGCGGCCCTCCAGATGGCCGACGCGGTCGTGGCCCAGGGCAAGCCGCTCGTCGTCCAGACGATCTACCCCGACGGCCCGTCCGCGCAGGTGCTGCGTGCGGCGGGCGTCCCCGTCCACCGGGACGTCGACCGCGCCTGCACCGTGCTGGCGGGCCTCGTCGAGGAGGGGTCGGTGGGCCTCGCGCTGCCGCTGCCCGACCCTGCGCCGCCCGTCGTCGACGCGTCGTACGACGCGGCGCGGGCGCTCTTCGCCGAGGCCGGCGTCGACTTCCCGGCTGCCGTGCCGGTCACCGACCTCGCCGGGTTCGAGGCCGCCGTCGACACGGTCGGACTCCCCGTCGTCCTCAAGGCGACCGGGCGGCTGCACAAGTCCGAGGGCGGGGGAGTGGTGGTCGGTCTCGCGGACCGGGAGTCGGCGCGTTCGGCGTACCTCGACCTCGTCGAGCGCCTCGCGCCGCCTGCGGTGTCGGTCGAGGCGATGGCCGACCCGGACGGCGGCGTCGAGGTCATCGTCGGCAGCGTGCGGGACCCGAAGTTCGGGGCCGTCGTCATGGTCGGGCTGGGCGGGATCTTCACCGAGGTGCTCGGTGACACCGCCTGCGCGATCGCTCCCGTCTCCGCGGAGGCCGCCCGCATGCTGCTGTCGGGCCTGCAGGGCGCACCCGTGCTGCACGGCACCCGTGGCCGACCGGGGGTCGACCTGGACGCGCTGAGCGAGCTGGTCGCGCGCGTCTCCCACCTCGCGGCCGCCCACCCCGAGCTGGTCGAGCTGGAGCTCAACCCGGTGCTGGCGCGCCCGTCAGGGGTGCTGGCCCTCGACGCCCGGGTGGTGTTGAGTCCCAGCTCCGGCTCACCAGGTTTCGACTCGTCGGTCGCGACCCGTTCGTCGCGCTCCTCGCTCAACCACCAATGATCAGGCCTGACCTCGTTCCTCGGTCAGCCCCGATCGACATCCCGCAGGTAGCGCTGGTCGAACTCGTAGACCCAGCCGTCCTTGGCCGGGAAGACGCCGTGGTCGAAGGTCCGTGACGTCACGCCGCGCTGGACGCGCGCGCAGGCCTCGTTGTCCTGGGCGGTCACCCGCTCGTTGAACTCCACGACGGGCGAGGGGTCGAAGTCGGGGTCGTCGAGGGCCTCGGGGCTGAAGAGGTACTCGGTCACCAGACGGCAGCTCTGAGGGCCGGTCGGGAAGACCGCGGTGGCCAGGCAGCTCGAGCCGTCGACGTCGAGGAACATCGTCGGGTAGACCAGCGCCCCGAAGTAGGACTCGGGGTCACCCTCCTTCTTGAACCCCGGCAGGAGCGGCAGCCGCAGCCGGGCGTCGTCCACGATCGCGGTCCGCCCGTCGGCGAGCGAGACGCCGCCGTCGCTGCGGCCCGCCTCGAAGATGTCGCCCTTCTTGTACGCCGGGACGACCGCCACCAGCTCGGGATGGATCGTCGGGCAGTGCAGGCACTCGTTGTAGTTCTCGATGACGATCTTCCAGTTGGCGGGGACCTCGTTGGTGGTCACGTGCCCGATCCGCAGGTCGGCCAGCCCGTACTTCGCCAGGGCCAGCGGGTCGTCCATCTGGTCGGCGAGGTGCTCCACCAGCGGGCGGGGCTGCTCGCGGGAGAGGTTGACGAAGACGAAGCCCTCCCACACGTCCAGGTGGACCGGCCAGAGCGAGGTCGACTCCCGGTCGATCTCGTCCTTCTCGATCATCGGCGTGGTGACCAGCGTCCCGTCGAGGGCGTAGCCCCAGGCGTGGTACGGGCAGCGCAGGTGGCTGCGGACCTCGCCGCTCTCCTCGTCGCAGATCCGGGACCCGCGGTGCCGGCAGACGTTGTAGAACGCGCGCAGCGCGTCGTCCTTGCCACGCACGACCAGGACGCTCTCGTCGGCGATCTCCACCCGCAGCCAGGCGCCTGGCCTGGCGACCCGCTCGGCCCGCCCGACGTAGATCCAGTTCTCGTAGAAGACCCGCTCCTTGTCGAGGGTCCAGGTCTCGTCGGAGTGGTAGGCCTTCCCGGGCAACGTCTTCCGGATGGGGGACTGGTGGTTGGCCATTCGCTAACTGTACGGTCAGTCAGTCGGACTTGGATAGGTTCGCGAGGTGCTTCCCGGTCTGGTCGGTCTGCTGTCGGCGGCGCTGCTGGCCGTTCCGGCGCTGCCCACCGGCACCGACGTCGACTACCAGCTCGGTGGCGCCTCGCCCGCACCGGCGCACGTGGGCATCGTGGTCCGCGACCGCGAGGAGAAGCCTCAGGGGGCTCGCTTCAACGTCTGCTACGTCAACGGCTTCCAGACCCAGGAGCACGAGAAGGCGTTCTGGCTCAAGCGTCCGAACCTGGTCCTCCGGGACCGGATGGGCGAGCTCGTCGTCGACGAGGCCTGGGGCGAGTTCCTGCTCGACCTGCGCACGAGGGCCAAGCGCGCGAAGATCGCCAAGATCGTCACGCGCTGGACCAAGGGCTGCGCCAAGCACGGCTTCGACGCCGTCGAGTACGACAACCTCGACTCCTTCACCCGCAGCCACGGGCTGCTCAAGCGCAAGCAGGCCCTCCGGTACGCCCGGCTGCTCACGAAGGGCGCCCACCGGCACGGGCTCGCCGCCGGCCAGAAGAACCTGGCCGGCTTCGACGGGCACAGGGTCGGCTTCGACTTCGCCGTCTCCGAGGAGTGCGGCCACTACGACGAGTGCGGTGCGTACGTCGACGACTTCGGCGACCAGGTCCTGATGATCGAGTACTCCGCCGCCGACTTCCGGGCGACGTGCGACGCCTACGGCGACGCCCACGCCGTCGTCCTGAGGGACCGGGACCTGTCGCCGGGGGGCGTGCACCGGTGGTGCTGAACACCGTCGACCTGGGCGAGTCCGGCTCGCGGGTCGTCTTCTGCCACGGACTGTTCGGCCAGGGCAAGAACTTCACCGCGATCGGCAAGGCGCTGGCCGACCGGCACCGGGTGACGCTCGTCGACATGCCCGACCACGGCCGCTCGCCGCGGACCGACGGGTTCGACTACCTCCGCTACGCCGACCTCGTCGCGGAGCTGCTGTCGCCGGACGACCCGGTGGCCCTGGTCGGTCACTCGATGGGCGGCAAGGTGGCGATGCTGCTCGCACTGCGGCGCCCCGAGCTCGTCGAGCGGCTCGTCGTCGTCGACGTCGCGCCGGTGCCCTACGACCACGCCGCGGAGTTCGAGGGCTACATCTCCGCGATGCGGGCGATCGACCTCGACACGCTGTCGACCCGGGCCGAGGCCGACTCCGCACTGCTGGAGGCCGTGCCGTCGTCGATGGTGCGCGGGTTCCTGCTCCAGAGCCTGCGCCGCGAGGGCGACGGCTGGGAATGGCTGCTCAACCTCGAGGTGCTCGGCCGCGACCTCGACCTCATCACCGGCTGGCCGGAGGTCGACGCCGCGCCGTACGAGAGGCCGGTGCTGTGGGTCGGGGGAGGCGACTCGCGCTACGTCACACCCGAGCACCTCGCCGCCATGGACCGGCTCTTCCCGCGCAACCGCCGGGTCACCGTCAAGGGCGCCGGTCACTGGGTGCACTCCGAGCGGCCCGAGGTGTTCCGCGAGGTGCTCAAGCGGTTCATCGAGTAGTGCTCGAGCCTCTGCTCCTCGTCGAGGGTCACTCAGCCGACACCCTGAACCGGGCGGTCTCGGCGACCACCACGTAGCTGTCGTCGACGAGCAGCCGGGCGACGTACCGGCCGGGCGGCAACGGCCAGGGCGGTGCACCCTCACCGGGGTCGACGATGTCGTTGAGGACCAGCGACCCCCGAATCCGGGTGTGCGTGTACCGGTAGGCCAAGTAGCTCCCGGGGCTGTCGCACGCACGACGGCACCGGTACAGCCCGACCCAGTCGAGGTGCTGACCCGGCGCGCCGTCCCAGGACACGGTCACGTCCGCGCCGGACCGGTACGTGCGGGCGTCGGTCGTCAGCCGGGCGCGCGACCCTCGTGGGTAGACCCAGATCGGTGACCGGGCGAGCGTCCGGCCGGTGCCGGTGTCGCGCAGGACCACGTCGTACCGCCCCGGCCTCAGCCGCGACGTCGGCAGCGCGACGCTCCCGGAGGTGCGGCCGTCGGTCGACCGGCTCACCAGTCGTCGTCCGCCGGAGCCGGACCGGTCGACGACCGCCACAACCTCACGCTGGGTGCCGGCGGCGTGGAACCGCACGGGCAACCGGCTGCCCCGGCCGACGAGCACCCGTCGCTCCTGGGGCGAGACCGCGAGCTGTGCCTCGTGCGGCACGACCTCGAACGTCGAGAGCACGCCGCGGTGGTCCGTCGGGAACCGACCGGCGGTGGCCAGGTCGACCTGGGGGTTGCCTCTCTCACCGAGGAGCAGGCTCGAGGTGGCGGTGGTCGGACCGGCGGACAGCACCCAGTCGATGCGGTCGGGCACCTCGTTCTCGCGCGACTGCGGACCGCCGGGCGTCCACGTGAAGCCAGGGTCGGCGACCGGGTCCGGGTGCACGGTGCGGTAGGAGTCGACGAACCCCGCGGCCGCGAGCCTCGCGCTGGCCGGCCACTCGACCGCGTACGGCACGTCCGCCCGGGCGTCGGCGACCGCCTGGGTCCAGTCGAGGTGCGAGGGGCTGTTGAAGTCACCGGTGAGGAACACCGGGATCCCGCGCGCGGCGAGCCTCGGCAGCACGCGCAGCACGTGGTCCAGCGCGGGCACCCGCAGGCGGTTCTCCAGAGCGAGGACGCGCGTCCGCGAGACCCCCCGCTGCGCCCAGTAGGGCCCGTACGGCGACGAGGGCAGATGGGTGTTGGCGACCGCGACCACCTGTCCGGGCACCGGCTCCACGAGCGTGTAGAGCCCACCTCCGCGCGCCGGTCGCAGGAGCGGGAAGCGCGAGATCACCTGCGCCCGCGGGTCCGCGTGCCAGCCGAGCAGCGCGGCCAGCGCCTCGGTGTTGCGCTCCGCCTCCTGCAGCCCGACGACGTCGGCGCCGCTCCTCCGGATCATGCGGGCGATCTTGCGCAGGCCCTCCGGACAGCCGTCGGCGATCGCGCACCAGTCGCCCGTGCTCAGGTCGTAGTCGTCGCCCCCGTAGAAGATGTTGAGGCTGAGGACCGAGAGCCGGATGCTCTCGTCCTGCTCCGGCTCGGCCGGTGACGCCGCGACCGACGTGGGACCGAGCAGGACCCCCAGTCCGAGGACCAGTGACAGGGCGATCCGAGCCCCACGTGCGAACGACATGGCGAGCTCCTCGGGCCGGGTGACCGCACCCTAGCGGCGACTCAGCCCGCGGCGCTCCTGCTCCGCGCTCGATAGGCCGCGACCGCGTTGCGGTTGCCGCAGGTCGTCGAGCAGAAGCGCCGGGAGCGGTTGCGGGAGAGGTCGAGGACGACGCCGTCGCAGGTGTCGTCGGCGCAGATACCCAGGCGGGACATCTCGTCGGCGCGGATGACGTCGATCATCGCCATCGCCGTCTCGACCACGATGCGCTCGGCCAGCGGGGCGTCGTCGTCGGTCGCGTGGATGTGCCAGTCGAGGGTGTCGTGCCTGACGAGCCGGGGGACCGCGCCCGCCTGGCTGAGCCACGCGTTGACCAGCTCGACGGCGGTGTCCCGGTCGGCCGTGAGCAGCTCGCGCAGCCGGCCCCGGACCGAGCGGACCGCGTCCAGCTCGGCCGTCGTCCGCTCGTGGCGACCCGAGTAGCCGAACTCGTCCCAGATCGCGTCGATGTCGGCGACCCGGGTCAGCGTGTCCGGCTCGAGCGCGCTGTTGGCGAAGATGACCGCCGCCTGCAGCGCGATCTCCGTGTCATGGGCGAAAAGCACATTGACATGTTACAGCGCTACCCGTAGCGTCATGCCCCATGAGCGCGTTGACCAATGACGCACCGGTCGTGGCGGGTCCCCCCGCGTCGCGGCTCGGCGCCGGCATCGCGCTCGCCCTCGTGTCCGCCTACTCCTTCGGACTGTCCGGTGCCCTGGCCCGCGGCCTGCTCGACCACGGTTGGAGCGTGGGCGCCGTCACCGGCCTCCGGATCCTCCTGGGCGCCCTCGTGGTCCTGCCGTTCGGCCTGCGGTCGTTGCGCGGACGCTGGCACCTGCTGCGCGACAACGTCGGCATCCTGCTGCTCTACGGCGCGCTCGCCGTGGCCGGCGCGCAGTTCTGCTACTTCTCGGCGATCCAGTACATGCAGGTCGGACCGGCGATCCTGATCGAGCTGACCGCGCCGGCCGCGGTCGTCGTCTGGATGTGGCTCGTCCACGGCCAGCGCCCGAGCCGGCTCACCCTGGCAGGCGCCGTCGTGGCGGCCGTCGGCCTGGTGCTGGTCCTCGACCTGGTGTCCGGCTTCGACCTCAGCCTGGCGGGCGTGCTGTGGGCGCTCGGTGCGATGGTCGGCTGCGCGGCGTACTTCATCATCTCCGCCGACGAGCGGCACGGCATCCCGCCGATGACGCTCGCGGCCGGTGGGCTGCTCGTGGGCGGCGTGATCGTCGGCGTCCTCGGCGCCGTCGGGCTCCTTCCGTTCGAGGCGGCGACCGTCGACCCGACGTACGCCGGCACCACGGTCCCGTGGTGGGCAGCGGTCCTCGTGCTGGGCGTGGTGAGCGCCGCCCTGCCCTACGCCTCGGGTGTCGCGGCCAACCGGCGCCTGGGCTCGCGGCTCGCGTCGTTCATCGGGCTCAACGAGGTCATCGCGGCGACGCTGTGGGCGTGGCTGCTGCTCTCGGAGCTGCCGGGAGTGGTCCAGCTCGTCGGCGGCGTGCTCATCGTCGCCGGTGTGGTCGGCGTGAAGCTGGGCGAGGACAAGGTGCAACAAATCCCCTGACCCCGGCGTGGGTTGTGCGTGGATGTGGTCGTGGATCCGGACGCCGCGGTGCCGTCGGTGATCGCCGGTGACCTGTCGTTCGACGCCTGGGCGTCGGCGCGGGTGGCCGGGCTGCTGCGGTTCGCCTACCTCGTCACGGGGTCGCAGCACGCGGCCGAGGACGCGGTCCAGGAGGCGCTGACCTCCGCTTGCGCGAAGTGGTCACGGGTCTCGCGGACGCGGGACCCCGAGGCGTACGTGCGGCGGATGATCGCGAACGCGCACGTGTCTGGATGGCGTCGGACCCGGCGCGAGTCGCCGGTCGCCGAGGTCCGCGACACGACGTACGGCGACCCGTCGGCGCGCGTCGACACGGGTGACGCGGTCTGGCGCGTGTGCCAGGCGCTGCCGCGCCAGCAACGGGCGGCGGTGGTGCTGCGGTTCTACGAGGACCTCGACTACCCGGAGATCGCGGAGGTCCTCGGCCTCGCCGAGCCGACCGTGCGCTCGCACGTCCACCGGGCCCTCGCCGCACTGAGGACAGAGCTGTCTCAGGAGGACGGACATGAGTGACGACAACGAGCTCGAGGAGGCGTTCCGCGCCGGCCTCCAGCGACGTGCGGAGGACGCCGACACGTCGGTCGACCTGCTCGGTCCGGCGCGGAGCGGCGCACGTGGCCGGCGCCGCCGGACCTGGCTGGCGGGCACGGCCGGGCTCGCCGCGGCCGCTCTCGTGACGGCGGTGGTGGTGCAGAACACCCGTGGTCCCGACGGACCGGACGGCGCCCAGGTGGTCGACGCCGGCACCAGCGAGCCGCTGCCGACGGAGTGGCGCATCGAGGCCTGGCACGGCGTGCAGATCGAGGTGCCGGCCGACTGGGCCTGGGGTGCGGGCCCGGCCGACTCCGGCGGCGACCTGTTCCGGTGCGGCGGGCCCGACGGTGCGGAGCCCTACGTCGGCCGTCCGGTCAGCTCGAGCGACATGTGCCAGGGCGTCGACGAGGAGAGCACGCCTCTCGCGGACTACGTGTGGTTCGACGCACCGACGCTCGAGGGCGGGGACCTGGGCGACGGCTACTTCCGGGCCGAGGTCGGGATCGGCGAGACGACCGTGACCATCGCGACGGACGACCAGGCGTTGGGTCTGCGGATCCAGGGTTCGCTGCGCCCCGTCGAGGGCTGCGCCGGCAGCCTGCCGAGCGCGCCCGTCGTCGACTCGATGCTGACCGAGGGCCTGAGGAACCCGTCGTCCGCGCAGGTCTGCGCCTACCGCAAGGACCAGGGCGAGTCCGCCTACGAGCTCGTGTACGCCACGACGCTGACCCAGGAGCAAGCGTCGACCTACCACTCGCAGGTCTACGACGGGGGCCGCGAGAGTGCGCCCGACTTCTGCGACGACGCACTCGACGAGCGGGTGCTCATCACGGTCACCGGCGAGGACCCGTACGGCAGCTCCGAGGTGTCCCAGGCGACGGTGGTGGACCCGTCGTGCCGCGAGGTGTCCGGCTCGCCAGGGATGGTGTCGCCGCTCAGCGACCAGGGCATGGCGGCCTGGTCGAGCAACGGGGCCGCCGTCACCCTCTACGGCCTGATCGGCCCGATGGGCTGAGCTACCTGGCGTCCTGCCGGCGCACGAACACCTCGCGCGTCAGCATCAGGATCGCGGCGGCGGTCGGGATCGCCAGCAGCGCACCGACGACGCCGAGGAGCGCCGCTCCGGTCAGGGCGGCGATCACGGTGACCGCGCCGGGGACGTCGACCGACTTCGACATCACCCGCGGGTAGATCACGTAGTTCTCGACCTGCTGGTAGACGAGGTAGAAGACCACGCAGGCGATGCCGATCCGGTAGTCCTCGGCGAACGCGATCGCGGTCACGATGACCGCGCCGATGGTCGCGCCGATCATCGGGATCACGTCGAGCAGCGCGACCACGAAGGCCAGCGCGACGGCGTACTCGCCGAGCCCGACGACGAACAGGAAGACCAGCGACGAGATCCCGGCGCACATGGCGACGACGAACGCGCCGCTGACGTAGCCGCCGACGCTCCGGATGATCCGGTCGCCCAGACGGGTGACGCGCTCCCGGCGCGACGCGGGGGCGAGCCGGTAGAGCGCCTCCTTCGTCGTCTGGAGGGACGACAGGAAGTAGAGCGTGAGCACGAGGACGATGAAGCCGTTGAACAGGGCGCCGAGCACCGCCAGACCGAAGCCGAGCGCGCCGCCGAAGATGGCGCTCAGGAAGTCGCCGGCGGTGACGTAGTCCTTGATCTTGTCGATGATCTGGTACTCGTCGTCGAGCTCCTGGATCTTGCGGTTCCGCTGGAGCTCGTCCAGCCAGTCGGGGGCGTTCGCGGTGATCTTCGCGACCTGGTCGGTGATGACCGGCACGATCGCGACGAGGAAGAGCACCACGGCGAAGAGCACCGCGACGATCACCACGCCCACGGCGTAGCGGCGGCGGACGCCGCGACCCTCGATCCACTCGACCGACGGGTTGAGCCCCGCCGCGATGAAGAACGACACCACGATCAGCATCAGGGTGCCGCCGATCGCGGCGATGTTGCTCAGCAGGAAGAACGCGACGAGGGCGCCGGTCGCGCCGATGAAGCCGACGTAGAACGGCGCCTTGTGGTCCAGCGGGGGACCGGGTTCGCCGAGGTCGTCGGGGTCGGCGACGACGCCTACGGCGTCGTCCGGCTCCGACAGCTCAGGTCTCGTCACTGAGAGTCGTCGTCACCGAACCCGGCGACCACGTCGCGCAGGGAGGCGAGCTGGGCGGTGATCGCGTCGCGGCGCTTGCTGAGCCGGTCGACCTCGGCCTTGAGCAGGTTGACCTCGCGCTGGCGCTCCGCGTCCCCGCTGGCCTTCACCGCCTCGGCCTGGGTGTTGGCGGCGGCCAGGACCTGCTCGGCCTCGCGGCGGGCGCGGGACAGGATGCCCTCGGCCTCCTTGCCGGCCGCGTCCCTGGCCTCCTTGGCCTGGGCCATCGCGTCCTTGGCACGCTGCTCGGCGGCGCTCGCGCGGGCCTCGGCGTCCTCGACGAGCTTCTTGGTCTCGGCCATCGAGCTGTTGTGGTGCTCGGTCGCCTCGCGGGCCAGCCGCTCGCGCTCGACGGCCAGCAGGCGCTTGGCCTCCTGGACCTCGCGGTCGATGCCCGACCGCTGCTGCTCGACGTCGCGCTGCGCGCCCGTGCGGAGCTCGGTGGTCTCCTGCTGGGTGGCCAGGCGCAGCTGCTCGGACTCGCGGGTCGCGCTGGCGACGAGGTCGGTGGCCTCGGCCTGCGCCAGGGAGCGCGTCTGCTCGGCGTCCGCCAGCATCCGGTCGCGCGTCTCGTCGAGCTCCTTGAGCTGGACGATGCGCATGTCCTCGGCCTCGCGGCTCGCCTCGGCCTTGATCGCCTGGGCGTCGCGGGCGGCCTGGGAGCGGATCTCGTCGGCGTCGGTCTGGGCGACCGTGCGCATCTCCGCGGCCTCCTCCTCGGCGAGCCGGAGCATCGCCGACGCGCGGCCACCGAGGCCGGCGTACGACGGGCTCTTGGTCTCGTCGAGCTGGCTCAGCAGGGTGTCGAGGGCCTTCTCGAGCTCGGCGCTCCGGGCCTCGTGCTGCGCGATCGCGGAGGTCAGCTCGGCCCGGTCGGAGGCCAGCATCTGGAGGCGCTGGTCGACCGCGGCGCTGTCGTAGCCCTGCTTCCGGACGATCGGGAGGGGACCGCTGGGCGGCGCCGGGACGGGCCGCGGGGCGGGCGAGATGGTCGGGACGCGACGGGTGGCGGTGGCGGTGTCCTCGGGCTTGGCGGCCGGCTCCTTGGTCGGCACGGCCTTCGCGGCGTCCTCCTTGGGCAGCGCCGGGATGACCACGGTCTTCTCGGCGTCGGCGTCGGCGTCGGCCGCCGGGGTGTCCTCAGCGGCTGCCGGCCGTGCTGGCGCCTGCTCCTCGACGGAAGCGGCGTCGCCGCCGTCCTCGGGCTCGTCGTCGAAGATGGACAGTCCCTGGTTCATGCGGGGAACTCACTTCCGGGTGGGGGCTCGGCAGACCCTCCCACTCTGCCCGATGGGACCCCGTTGTCGAAACCCGGGTCTCAGACGTTCCTGAAGCGGTTGATGGCCGTCTCGTGCTGGGCGCGGAGCTCGGGATCGCGCACTCCGAGGCCCTCCTCGGGCGCCAGGCAGAGCACGCCGACCTTGCCCTGGTGGGAGTTGTGGTGCACGTCGAGGGCCGCCTGGCCGACGTCGTCCAGGCTGTAGGTCTTGGACAGCGTCGGGTGGATCTTGCCCTTGGCGATGAGGCGGTTGGCCTCCCACGACTCGCGGTAGTTGGCGAAGTGCGAGCTGATGATCCGCTTGAGGTTCATCCACAGGTAGCGGTTGTCGTACTCGTGCATGTAGCCCGAGGTCGAGGCGCAGGTGGTGATGGTGCCGCCCTTGCGCGTCACGTAGACGCTCGCGCCGAAGGTCTCGCGGCCGGGGTGCTCGAAGACGATGTCGATGTCCTCGCCGCCGGTGAGCTCACGGATCTTGGCCCCGAAGCGCTTCCACTCCTTCGGGTCCTGGGTGTGCTCGTCCTTCCAGAACCGGTAGCCCTCCTCGGAGCGGTTGATGATCAGCTCCGCGCCCATGGAGCGGGCGATGGCGGCCTTGTCCTCGTTGGAGACCACGCACACCGGGGTGGCGCCGCCGTTGAGGGCGTACTGCGTCGCGAAGCCGCCCAGACCGCCGGAGGCACCCCAGACCAGGACGTTGTCGCCCTGCTTCATGTCGCCGCCGTTCTTGGAGACGAGCTGGCGGTACGCCGTGCAGTTCACGAGCCCGGGGGAGGCGGCCTCCTCCCAGGTCAGGTGCTTCGGCTTGGGCATCAGCTGGTTGGCCTTGACCAGGGCGATCTGGGCCAGGCCGCCGAAGTTGGTCTCGAAGCCCCAGATCCGCTGCTGCGGGTCGAGCATCGTGTCGTCGTGGCCGTCCGGGTCCTCGAGCTCGACCGAGAGGCAGTGCGCGACGACCTCGGTGCCCGGCTTCCACTTCGTCACCCCGGGGCCCGTCTGCAGCACCACGCCGGCCAGGTCCGAGCCGACGACGTGGTACGGCAGGTCGTGCCGCTTGGTCAGCTCCGAGAGCCGGCCGTAGCGCTCGAGGAAGCCGAACGTCGAGACCGGCTCGAAGATCGAGGTCCACACGGTGTTGTAGTTGATCGCGGAGGCCATCACGGCCACCAGCGCCTCACCCGGGCCGAGCTCGGGGAGCGCGACGTCCTCGACGTGGATCGACTTGCGCGGGTCCTTCTCCTTCGAGGGGATGCCCTCGAACATGTCGACCTCGTCCTTGCGGACCAGGGCGGCGCGGTACGACTCCGGGATCTGCAGGTTGGCGAAGTCTTCCGTCGGGGTGTCACCGGCGAGGATGGCGTCGAGGATCTGCTGCATGGTTGCGGAGGTTACCTGTCAGTAATAGGCGGGTTCGACCGGATGTGACTGATCTGTCAGTGCCCGGCGGCGGGCTCCACGAGCTCGACGAGCACGCCGCCCGCGTCCTTGGGGTGGATGAAGTTGATCCGGGAGTCCGAGGTGCCGCGCCGCGGCTCGTCGTACAGCAGGCGGACGCCGCGCTCGCGCAGGATCGCGCTGACCGCTTCCACGTCGGTGACCCGGTAGGCCATCTGCTGGACGCCCGGGCCCGACCGGTCGAGGAACTTCGCGATGGTCGAGTCCTCGTTCGAGCGGCGCCAGGAGCTGGATGTGGGAGCCCGAGTCGCCGACGGCCATCATCGCCTCGCGGACGCCCTGCTCCTCGTTGACCTCCTGGTGCGCGAGCCGCATCCCGTAGGTCCGCTCGTAGAAGGAGATGGCCTCGTCGAGGTCGGGCACGGCGATGCCGACGTGGTCGATCGCGGTGAAGAGGTGGTCGGGGACGAGCGTGTCCGAGGTCATGCTCGGCATGGTTACAGAGCGCTAACCGGATGAGTAAGGTCGAAGGCGTCATCCGTGGCGAGGTCTTCGTCACGTCGAGACCTGAACTCCGTGGAGGATCGTCATGTCCGAGAACCCGTCCGTCATCGTCGCCGGGGCCCGCACCCCCATCGGGCGCCTCCTCGGCGGCCTCAAGACCCTCTCGGCCGCCGACCTCGGCGGCGTCGCCATCAAGGGCGCGCTGGAGAAGGCGGGCGTGCGGCCCGAGCAGGTCGACTACCTGATCATGGGCCAGGTCATCCTGGCCGGCGCCGGCCAGAACCCGGCGCGCGCCGCCGGCCTCGCCGCCGGTCTCCCCGCGAGCCTGCCGTCGATCACGATCAACAAGGTCTGCCTGTCCGGTCTCAACTCGATCGCGATGGCCGACCAGATGATCCGTGCCGGTGAGGTCGAGATCGTGGTCGCGGGCGGCATGGAGTCGATGACCAACGCCCCGCACCTGCTCCCGAAGTCGCGTGAGGGCTTCAAGTTCGGCGACACCAAGCTCGTCGACTCCATGGCGTACGACGCGCTCTACGACCAGGTGACCCAGCAGGCCATGGGCGGCCTCACCGAGCAGATCAACGCCGAGGGCGTGAAGCTGACCCGCGAGGAGCAGGACCAGTTCGCGGCCGAGTCGCACCAGAAGGCCGCGGTCGCCTGGAAGAACGGCGTCTTCGACGACGAGGTCGTCCCGGTGACGATCCCGCAGCGGCGGGGCGACGACATCGTCGTCACGGCCGACGAGGGCGTGCGCGGCGACACGACCGCGGAGTCGCTGGCCAAGCTGCCCCCGGCGTTCGCCAAGGACGGCACCATCACCGCCGGCTCCGCGTCGCAGATCTCCGACGGCGCCGCCGCGGTGGTCGTGATGAGCAAGGCCAAGGCGGAGGAGCTCGGCCTCGAGTGGCTCGCCGAGATCGGTGCGCACGGCATGGTCGCCGGCCCCGACAGCTCGCTGCAGATGCAGCCCGCCAACGCGACGAAGAAGGCCCTGGACAAGGAGGGTCTGACCCCGGCCGACCTCGACCTGATCGAGTTCAACGAGGCGTTCGCCGCCGTCGGCATCGAGTCGGCCCGCGCGCTCGGCCTCGACCCGGCCAAGGTCAACGTCAACGGCGGTGCGATCGCGCTCGGCCACCCGGTCGGCATGTCCGGCACCCGGGTGGTGCTGCACCTCGCCCTCGAGCTCAAGCGCCGCGGTGGCGGCGTCGGCGCCGCCGCCCTGTGCGGTGGCGGTGGCCAGGGCGACGCCCTGATCGTGAAGGTCCCCTCTGCCTGACATCGACGTCGCGGACCTGGTCTCCCGGGCCCGCGACGGCGAGGCCCGTGCCGTGGCGCGGCTGGTCTCCCTCGTCGAGGGGGGCTCGCCGCAGCTGCGGGACGTCATGGCCGCGCTCGCGCCGTACACCGGGAACGCCCATGTGGTCGGCCTGACCGGCTCGCCCGGTGTCGGGAAGTCCACGGCGACCAGCGCGCTGGTCAAGGAGCTGCGCGCCGAGGGCAAGCGGGTCGGCGTCCTGGCGGTCGACCCGTCCTCGCCGTTCTCCGGTGGTGCGCTGCTCGGCGACCGGGTGCGGATGGGCGACCACGCGCTCGACGAGGGCGTCTACATCCGTTCGATGGCCTCGCGCGGACACCTCGGCGGCCTGGCCTGGACGACGCCCCAGGCGCTGCGCGTGCTCGACGCGGCCGGGTTCGACGTGGTCCTCGTCGAGACGGTCGGCGTCGGCCAGAGCGAGGTCGAGGTCGCCGGCCTCGCCGACACCACCGTGGTGCTGCTCGCGCCCGGGATGGGGGACGGCATCCAGGCGGCCAAGGCCGGGATCCTCGAGATCGGCGACGTCTTCGTGGTCAACAAGGCCGACCGCGAGGGCGCCGACCAGACCCGCCGCGACCTCCGGTCGATGATCGCTCTCTCGTCGGGTGGCTCCGAGCGACGCGACGGCTCGTGGAAGCCGCCGATCGTCAGCACGGTGGCCCGCGCCGGGACGGGCCTCGACGAGCTCGCGGCGGCGCTCGCCGAGCACCGCGCCTGGCTGGACGAGTCCGGCGAGCTGACCCGGCGCCGCACGAGACGGGCCCGTGACGAGATCGAGGCGATCGCCCTGACGGCCCTCCGCACGCGGTGGGGTGACGTCGGCCGCCACGCCGACCTCGACGAGCTCGCCGCGTCGGTCGCGGCGGGGGAGTCGGACCCGTACACCGCGGCCGACCGGCTGCTGGCGGGTCTCACCGGCTGACGTGGTCGCCCAGCTTGTCGAGCAGTCCCCGGCTGCCTGCCTCCCGGCCGGGTGCGTCGGCCACGAACCGGTCGAAGAAGACGCCGTGCTCGACGTGGGTGAACCGCGTCCCGACCTCGACGGGCTCGAGCTCGAAGGACGCCACCGAGGTCGACATGTGCACCCCGTCGAGCCACATGTCGTACGTCGCCACGATGCGGAGCCGCTCGACGATGTCGGTGTAGGTGCCGACGTACCGCGAGACCGGACCGTCGTGGAAGCTCCCCTCCGCGACGTCCCGGCCGCCGACGCGGAAGTCGAAGGCCCACTCGAGGGACTCGAAGGCGCTGTCGGAGCCGAACCAGGCACGCTTCTGGTCCTCCTGCGCGAACGCGTCCCAGACGCGGTCGACGGGCACGTCGTAGTCGCGGGTCAGGGTGAACCCGGCGCGGGCGAGGCGGCGCTCGACGGTCATGCCGACGCGTCCGGCCGCGAGAAGGTGACGTGGATGACGCCGCTGTCGGCCACCTCCGAGGTCACCTCGTGCGTGAGCTCGAGGCCGCGCAGGTCGTCCCAGAGCCGGGTGCCGCGGCCGAGCACGATCGGGGCGACCATGACGTGCAGGTCGTCCACGAGCCCGGCGCGCAGGTAGTCGCGGACGGTGCCGACGCCGCCGCCGACCCGGACGTCGAGCCCGGCGGCCGCCTCGGTCGCCTCGGCGAGGACCTCGTCGATGGCTCCGTCGCGGAAGTGGAAGGTGGTGCCGCCCGCCATCGGGATCGGCTCGCGCGGCGCCGTGTGGGTCAGCACGTAGACCGGGTAGCCGAACGGCGGGGTGTCCCCCCACCAGCCCTTCCAGTCCGGGTCGTCGGGGAAGCTGTGCAGCCCGAACATCGCGGCACCCATGATCTCCGCGCCGACCCCCTCGAAGTGCGCGGCCGCGTGGGCGTCGTCGAGACCGGTCGTGCCGGCGCCGCTCGAGTCCCCGAGGACAGTGCGCCGGAACGTGCGGGTGGCGCCGTACGCCGCGGTGAGGCGTCCCCAGTCCTCTCCCATGGGGTTCTCGTCGGTCTGGTCGGTCGTCGAGGAGTAGCCGTCCAGCGAGCTGAACAGGTCGATGCGGACGCGGGTCATGTCAGGTTTCCTTCGGGCCGGTGCGGGACAGGTGGACGCCGAGCCGGTCGGCCTGGCGCTCGGCCGGCGTGCGCTGCTCGCCGAGCCAGAGGTGCAGCACGTCGAGCGCGCCCGGACGCAGGCTCACGGTCCGGACGCGACCGTGCTTCTCGGACGTCACGACGCCCGCGGTCTCCAGGACGCGCAGGTGCTGCATCAGCGAGGGCAACGCCATCGAGAAGGGCGCGGCGAGCTCGGACACGACGGCGGGAGACGCCGCCAGCCGTTCCACGACGGCCCGACGGGTCGGGTCGGCCAGAGCGCGGAGGACCGCGTCGAGCTCGTCGTGATAGTTAGGCATATGCCTAACTATTGCGGACGTGGAGCAGGGACGTCAACCCATCGACTTCTGGCCGTCGAGGGACTCGCGGATGATGTCGGCGTGGCCGGCGTGCTGCGAGGTCTCGGCCAGGACGTGGACGAACACCCGACGGGCGGACCAGCTGGCACCGGGCTCGAACCAGGGGGCGGCGGGGAGCGGGTGGCTCGCGTCGAGGTCGACGGACCCGACCAGCGCGTCGGTGCTGGCCGCGACGGCGGCGTAGTCGTCGAGGAGCCCGGCGAGGGTCTCTCCCTCCAGCATCCGGAACCCGTTGGCGTGCTCGAGCACCTCGGCCGGCGGGTTGCTCCAGTCGATGCTGGCCCAGTCGACGTGGCTCTCGGCGGGACCGTCGACGACGAACCTGGCCCACTCCTTCTCGGTCGAGGTCACGTGCTTGATCAGCCCGCCGAGGGTCAGCTCGCTGGCGGTGGTCCGGGTGGAGCGCCTGCTCGTCGGTGAGGCCCTGGACGGTGAACCGGAAGAGCTCGCGGTGCTTGGCCAGTGCGTCGAGGAGGTCGGTGCGCTCGGTGCTGCTGGTGGAAGAGGTCATGCGACAACGGTAGGAGCGCATCAGGTCAGATCCTGACCGCAACTACATTTCCTCCCGTGACGATCGCGAGCGGCCCGGTCACCCAGATCTGCTGGGTGACCGACGACATCGAGGCGACCGAGCGGCTCCTCGCCGAGCAGTTCGGCGTCGGCGCCTGGACCCGGATCCCCGACGTGGAGTTCGGTGCGGACACCACCTCGCTGCGCGGCGAGCCGGTCCGGTTCGTCGCCCACATCGCGCTGGGCTACGCCGGTGACCTCCAGCTCGAGCTGATCCAGCCCGTCGAGGGCCCGACCATCCACGCCGAGTTCCTCGCGGCGCACGGGCCCGGCCTGCACCACGTCTGCTTCGACGTCGAGGACGTCGATGCGGCCTGCGCCGCGGCGGAGGCGGCCGGGGTCCCGGTCCTGATGCGCGGCTCGATGATGGACGGCGAGATCCAGTTCGCGTACGTGGACGGCTCGGCTGCCGGTGCGCCGTACGTCGAGCTCGCCCGGGTCGGCCCGCAGATGCGGGCTTTCTACGAGGCGATCAAGGCGGAGTCGAGGGCCTGAGCGGCGCGTCCTGGCCGCCTGACACACGCAGCGCGCCTCCCACGCTTCCCGCGTGGCTGTTGGTACCAATGGGATGTACCGCTGTGCCATCAGTCGACCGAGGGGGACCTGCGCGATGAACAAGGGCGTGATCGCGGTGATCGCGGTGTTCTTCGCCTTCTGGATGTTCACCGACCCGCACGGCCTGGCCGACTTCACCGGCTCGGCCGGCGACGCACTGTGGGGCTGGACCCAGGAGCTCTTCACCTCGGTCATCGACTTCGTCGGCGACCTCTGAGCCCGGCGGGGCAACCATGCTCGACGCGGTGGTCCGGTGGCTCGACCCGGAGGTGGGGCCCCACCTCATGCGCACCCACGACGAGGTGATCGTCGACGAGGTGCGCCGGCACTGGTTCGTCTTCGTGCGCCCGACCGCGCAGGCCTGGGTGGGCATGGTGCTGATGGCCTACGGCGGCTTCGGGATCCAGCTCGACCTCGTCGTGCTCGTCGGTCTCGGCATCGTGCTGTGGGCCGCGTGGATCGCCGCCCGCGAGCGCCGCGAGGTCTTCGTGGTCACCAACCTGCGGGTGTTCCGGCTCAGCGGGGTCTTCAACACCCGCCGCGCCTCGATGCCGCTCACCCGGATCCTGGACGTCACCCTGGACAAGCCGCTGCACGGACGACTGCTCGGCTTCGGCCACCTCACGTTCGAGTCGGCCGCGCAGGAGCAGGGCCTGCGGGACATCAGGTACGTCGCCCGGCCCGACCAGCGCGAGCACACCATCCAGCGGACCGTCGCCGACGTCATCCACCGGCAGGCTGTCCGAGGGCCTCGCTAACGTCCGTCGGGTGACCACCGCCGACGACGTCCGTCGCGTCGCGCTGGCGCTCCCGCGTGCCTACGAGCGGATGGTGCGCGGCCGCTGGAAGCTCCGGGTCGGGCAGATCGTGTTCTGCGCGTTCAGCCAGGACGAGACGCAGATGGGATTCGGCTTCCCCAAGGCCGAGCGCGACGGGCTGATCGCCTCCGACCCGGAGACGTTCTTCCTCCCGCCGGCCGGCGACCTGCGCTACCAGTGGGTCTGCGCCCACCTCGACCGGCTCGACGACGACGAGATGCGCGAGCTGGTCGTCGACGCCTGGCGGATGTGCACGCCGAGGATGCTGCACGACGTGCCGGAGCTCCCGGAGCCGACCGCCGCGGCCTGGTCGGCGATGGACCGGAGCGAGTGGGGCGAGCTCCGGCCGCTGCTGCACCCCCACGTGCACTTCCAGGACACGAAGGACCACGCTGCGCGGGCGCTCGAACGTGCTCGCGCACCTGCAGGCGGTGCCCACGCCCAGGCCGCCGCGCGAGGTGGAGATCCGGGACGGGCAGGTCTACCGCTGGGTGCGCTGAGGCCGCTCCCTAGGATTGCCGCATGACCCAGCAGCCCTTCTCCCGTCCCGGGGCGATCGACCTCTCGGCGCTCAGGCGCCCCGCCGCCGCCCCACCCGCGGGGGCCGGCGCCGGCACCGCGACGCCCGCGGCGACCGCCGGGGCGTCGTACTGGCTGGAGGTCGACGAAGCGAGCTTCCAGGCCACGCTCGAGTCCTCGATGACAGCGCCGGTGCTGCTCGTCTTCTACTCGCCGACCCGGCTGCCCGAGAGCGAGCAGATGGCGCGCGACCTGGCGACGGTGGCCGAGGAGTACGAGGGCCGGTTCCTGGCCGGCCTCGTGGACATCGACGTCTCGCCGGCGATCGCACAGGCCGTGCAGCTGCCGTCGGTGCCGTTCGTCTTCGCCGTCCTCGACGGGCGCCCGGCGCCGCTGATCCAGGACGTCATGACGCTCGACGACCTCCGTGCGGCGATCAACCAGGTGATGCAGCAGCTGACCGCGCAGGGCATGACCGCGCGGCACCAGCCCCGGACGCCGGGCGTCCAGGCCGAGGGCGACGACGCCGAGCCGGTCGCCGACCCGCGCTACGCGGCGGCCGAGGACGCACTCGCGGCCAACGACTTCGACGGGGCCGTCGCGGAGTACGAGAAGCTCGTCTCCGCCAACCCGGCCGACGCCGAGGCCGCGGCCGGCCTGGCGATGGCCAGGGTGCTGCAGCGGACCGCGGGCGTCGACGAGGCGGCCGCGCGCGCTGCCGCCGACGCCGCACCCGACGACGTGCCGGCGCAGACCCTCGTCGCCGACCTCGACCTCCTCGTGGGCGCCGTGGACGAGGCGTTCGGCCGGCTGGTCGAGCTGGTCCGCCGCTCGGAGGGCGACGACCGCACCGCCGCCCGTGAGCACCTGATCGGGCTGTTCGGCGCGGTCGGCAACGAGGACCCACGCGTGCTCAAGGGCCGCCAGTCGCTCGCGAACGCCCTGTTCTGACGATGCGCCGCCCGCAGGTCCTCGCGATCGTCCTCGCGGCCGCCGTCCTCCTCGTCGCGGTGGTGGTCGTCGTGCTCGTCGTCCGGGATCCCGACGACAAGGGCTCGGCGACGGACGGGGCGACCGACGGGCCGACGGCGGCTTCGACGGACCCGGGCCACTCGCCCGGAGACGGCCACGAGCACGAGGACGACCACATCGACGAGGTCGACCCCGAGGTCGACCCGGCCGACTACGAGGACTTCTGCCAGGCGTTCCTGGTGATGGCCGACGCCTACTCGCAGCGGGTCGCGGACCGGACGCCGGAGACGATCGCTGCTGCTGAGGACGCCGCCGCCGACCTGGTGGCGGTCGGCGACGACACCGACCTCACCGACGAGGTGCGTGCGGGACTCGCCGGGTTCGTCGCCGACGTCCTGGAGCAGCCGAACGAGGCGAGCCCGGAGGAGCAGGGCGCGTTCTCGACGTTCCTGAACAGCGCCTGCCCGGCGTAGCGACGGCTACGACCTGGAGCCGAGCCCGCCCTCGGTGTAGGCCGGCGCCTGGCCACCCAGGTTGTCGATGGCCGACGCGATCCGCCGGGCGGTGATCTCCGAGCAGCGCTCGGCCACCTCGTCGAGCGAGCAGAACGCCGCGTCCTTGATCTCGCGCTCCTGGCGGACGATGGACCCGGCGATCCCTCCGTCGTGGGCGCCGCCGTCGAAGACGAGGCAGAGCGCGTCGTCCCAGCCGCTCCACGGTGGCAGCCAGTCGGTCAGCAGGAGCGGGCCGGCCGGGATGGTCAGGCCGAGCTCCTCCTCGACCTCGCGGGAGACCGCGAGCTGGGGCGACTCGCCGACCTCGACGACGCCGCCCGGGAGGTCCCAGTCCTGCTTGTAGGTCAGCTGGCACAGCAGCACCCGGCCGTCCAGGTCGCGCACCAGCATCTGGCTGATCGCGCGCTTGCGGGGCAGGAACGAGTTGAGCAGCGCCCGGAACCCGCCGGGCTCGTGGATCGGGGTGTCGTCGGCGAGCCGGGCGTAGACCGTGCGGTCGACGACGTCGCCGTCGACCGTCACCCCGCGGAGCACGCCCTCGCGGCGCATGCCCGACCAGATCGCGCTCCGGTGGGCGTCGGTGTCGTCGGGGTCGATCCAGGCCTCGACGCGCGGGTGGCCCGCCAGCGCGGCCTCGACCTCCCGGTGGACGTCCTCGATCGGCGTCCCCGCGGCCCACGACAGCCGCGCGATCCCGTCCGCCACCGTGAGCACGACGACGGGTGGCTCGGTCACCGGGTCAGGCTAGACGCTGCCGGCACGACAACGCCCGCCGACCTCGTCGACGGGCGCTGCGGCGCTGCGGTGGTCAGATCTTGATGCGGACGCCGTGACCCTCGGTGTCGTCGTCCTCGTCCTCGGTGACGTTGCCGCGGAAGCCGTGGGCCTCGGTGTCGTCGCCCTCGGCGATGTTGCCGCGGAAGCCGTGGGCCTGGACGTCGTCGCCGAACATCTCGTCCTCGTCGGGCCGGAAGCGGCCGGAGGAGACGCCGTGACCCTCGACGTCGGCGTCCTCGGCGATGCGGTTGGAGGAGACGTGGCCCTCGGTGTCGGCGTCCTCGGCGATGCGGTTCGAGTAGGCCCCGTGACCCTCGACGTCGCTGTCCGTGTCCTCGGCGATGCGGCCGGAGGAGATGCCGTGGCCCTCGGTGTCCGCGTCCTCGGCGATGCGCCCCGAGCGGATGCCGTGGCCCTCGGTGTCCTCGTTGATGTCCTGGGGGTTCTGGTTCTCGGTCATGTCTGCTCCTCGGGTTGTGGTGGGGGTGGCCCCCCTGGTGATGTCTCAACCGTGCCAGGGGGATCAGGCTGGCTCTGTCGCCTCGCTGACACTGGGAGCGACGTGCTGCTGACGGCCCATGGTGCGTCCGACGGGCCGACCTGTCGACCGAACGCTCTAGACGGCGTTGTCGGAGACCGCGTGCAGGACCGTCTTGACCTGGAACGGTGTCAGGTGCGGGTGGCGGGAGCGGATCAGCGCCGCCATGCCCGCCACGTGCGGCGTCGCGAAGGAGTTGCCGGTCGCCACGATCGTCGAGCCGCCCTGCCACGCCACCTCGACGTCGATGCCGCGCGCGGCGAACTCGACAGGGGGGTGCGCGTTGTAGGCCAGGGACATCGGGTCCTCGGTCGCCCGGGCCGCGACCGAGATGACGGACGCGAACTGGGAGGGGTACGTCGGACCGGGCACGTTGTTGGCGGCGCACACGAGCACGCTGCCGGCGAAGAACGCCTCGTCGGTGACCTCGTGGAGCGCGGCGTACATCTTCTCGCTCTTGCTCGACAGGCTCATGTTCACGACATCCATGCCGTGCTCCACGGCCCACTCGATGCCCGAGAGGAACAGCAGCCCCTGGCCCTTGAGGTTCGCGCCCAGCACGCGGACGCTGTGGATCTCCACGTCGGGGGCCAGGGAGCGGATCACGCCGGCGCAGGCGGTGCCGTGGCCGACGAGGTCCTCGTGCGGCCCGGTCTCGAACCGGACGCCCGACTCGCTGTCCGGGTCGGCGACCACCGCGACGTAGCCGTCGACGCCGCCCACCGCCGGGTGGTCGGCGTCGACACCCGAGTCGACGACGGCGACCTTCACCCCGCGGCCGGTCGAGTCCCCGAACGCCCACTCCCGGGCCTCCGGTAGCGGGAGGGCGACGACCTCGGCGAGGTCCTCGAAGGCCTCGGACCAGGCGGGGAGGCTCACGTGGCGCCCCGGCCGTACGCCTCGGCGGCGGCCAGCACGTCGCGGGCCAGGCGGAGCTGCGCCTCGCGGTCCGGGTCCGCGTCGAGGCGCCGGGCGAGCTGCACCGTCCGGGCGACCTGTGCCGCGACGACGGTCAGGACGGAGAGCTCGGCGACGGTGCCGCGCTGGGCGCCGATCCGGCTCTCGTCGTCGGGGTGCACCGGGTCGAGGACCTCGAGGACGCCGATGGTCTCGCCCTCGTCGTCGACCAGGGGCGCGGCCAGGATGGTCGTCGGCACGTAGTCGGTCGACTCGGCGACGTCCCGCGCGAACCGGTCGTCGCGGGCGACGTCGGCGATCGCGATCGGCTGCCCGGACAGCGCGACGAAGCCCGCGATACCCCGGCTCACCGGCAGCCGGACACCGACGATGGCCGCCGCGCCGGCGCCGTCGGCGGCCACGAACTCCAGCTCCGCGCCGTCCTCCGCGGCGAGCGCGCAGGAGCACGCGGCCGCGCTGAACAGCCCCCGGGTCGCGGCACAGGCCGCCTCGAGCTCGGATGCCAGGCTCATGCGGTCTCCCCAGTGGTCGGCGTCATCCTCAGTACCCGCACTTGGCGCGCAGGCGCGCGTGGTCGAGCACGACGACCTTCCCACGCGAGACCTCGACGACACCCTGGTCGGAGAGCTTCTGCAGGATCTGGTTGACCGTGGGCCGGGTCCCGCCGGTGAGCTCGGCGAGCTGGCTCTGGGTCAGCGGGATCACCACCGGTCCACCGCCCTCGTCGTACGCCGTGCACAGCTCGTCGAGGCGGCGGTACAGCCGCCGGTCGAGGCCGACGTACATCGACTCGAGCAGGCGCTGGCTCAGCTCGTCGACGCGGTGGCCCAGCAGCGCGGCCAGGGTCCGCTCGACCGCGGGCCGGGTCTCGCACAGCCGCTGGAACGCCGCCGCGTTGATCGCGAGCGTCTCGGTCGGCTCGAGGGCGGTGATCGTGGCGGTGCGGTGGTTGTCCGGCCGCAGCAGGGCGAGCTCGCCGAAGTACGTGCCCGGGGTGAGGACGTTGATCATCGCGCTGTCGCCCGAGGACAGCGACACCTGGACCGACAGCCGCCCGCTGGTGACGAGGTGCAGGGAGTCCGCGGGATCGCCCGCGTGGCAGACGATGTCGCCCTTGCCGAACTGCCGCCGGCGGCCCAGGGCGAGGAACTCCCGACGTTCGTCCTCGCTCAGGCTGGCGAGAAGGGGCCAGTCCATGCCGGTCATCCAAGCACGGGTGTGCGACGACTCCGTGCAAGATGCACCCCGAGAGAGGTGTCGTTGTGTCAGCGGGCTGACATACCGTGGGGCCGTCCGTGCTCTACACAGGTGGAGCATGGGGCCGACCTGGCCCCACCGACGGAGGAGCAGCCATGAACGAGCACGAGGACACCCCGCAGGACAAGGACGACGTCGAGGGCCACTTCCGCCCCGACGAGGCCACGATGTTCGGGGAGGACCACCCCGGCGCCGCGAAGCCGCCGCGCCGGCGACCCGACACCGACGACGACGACGTCGAGGGCCACGCGTCGGTCCTCCAGACCGGTCGCCCCGCCCACGAGATGGACCGCAAGCGGGACTGACGCGCGCCGCCGGGAGCCGCTCCGTCAGCACCTGGACGCCCGCTGTGTCGGCGAGCGAACGGAGCGGGGCGCCGGGCGCTGCGACGGTTTGACCAGTCGAGGCCGCCGGGTCTCATCCGAACCTGAGGAGCAGATCATGGACAGCAACCCGATCAACGAGGGCTCGCCTGCAGCGGTCGCATCGAGGCCACCGAGGACGTCGAGGGACACTCACCAAGTCCAGGCCGCATCGACGGGCCCGACACCGACGACGTCGAGGGTCACGGCACCATGCGCGGCAGCATCGTCGAGGACGACGACGACACCGAGGGCCACGGCATCCGCGTCAAGATCTGACACCCGTGAGAACGCCCGCCTCAGCTCTGCTGCGCGGGCGTTCTCGTGCGTCTGCTCGGTTCAGGCCTGCTGCCGGAACCACACGGTCGCCAGCGGCGGGACCACGATGTCGGCGTACGCCGGCTGGCCGACGTGGTCGCCGTCGACCGCCGTGATCGAGCCCAGGTTGCCCACGCCGGACCCGGTGTAGGTCTCGGCGTCGGTGTTGACCACCTCGTCCCAGACACCCGCGGCGGGCAGGCCGAGGCGGTAGCCCTCGTGCGGGACGGCCGAGAAGTTCGCGACCACGACGACCTCGGGGGTCCCGGGCTCGCCGCGCCGGATGAACGAGAAGACGTTGCGGCCGGCGTCGTTCGCGTCGACCCACTGGAAACCGTCGGGCTGGGCGTCGCGAGCCCACAGGGCGGGGGAGTCGGCGTACGCCTTGTTCAGGTCGCGGACGACCGAGTGCACGCCACGGTGCTCGGGGTGGTCCAGCAGCCACCAGTCGAGCTCGCGGGACTCCGCCCACTCGGACTCCTGGCCCATCTCGCAGCCCATGAAGAGCAGCTGCTTGCCGGGGTGGGCCCACATGTAGGCGAGGTAGGCGCGCAGGTTGGCGAGCTGGCGCCAGCGGTCGCCGGGCATCTTGCGCAGCAGCGAGCCCTTGCCGTGCACGACCTCGTCGTGGCTGATCGGCAGCACGTAGTTCTCGGAGAACGCGTACACGAGCGGGAAGGTCAGCTCGTTGTGGTGGTACGCGCGGTGCACCGGGTCGTGCTGCACGTAGGCGAGCGTGTCGTGCATCCAGCCCATGTTCCACTTGAAGCCGAAGCCGAGACCGCCGGTGTCGGTCGGCCCGGTGACCTGGGGCCACGAGGTCGACTCCTCGGCGATCGTCGTCGCGCCGGGCACCCGCTTGTAGACGGTCGCGTTCATCTCCTGGAGGAACTGCACCGCCTCGAGGTTCTCCCGGCCGCCGTACTTGTTCGGCGTCCACTCGCCCGCCTCGCGCGAGTAGTCGAGGTAGAGCATCGAGGCGACGCCGTCGACGCGCAGACCGTCGGCGTGGAACTCCTCCAGCCAGAACAGCGCGTTGGCGTAGAGGAAGTTGCGCACCTCGTGCCGGCCGAAGTTGAAGATGTGCGAGCCCCACTCCTTGTGCCAGCCGCGCTGCGGGTTGGGGTCCTCGTAGAGCGGCGTGCCGTCGAACATCGGCAGCGCCCACTCGTCGGTGGCGAAGTGACCCGGCACCCAGTCGAGGATCACGCCGATGCCGGCCTGGTGCAGCCGGTCGACGAGCAGCCGGAAGCCGTCGGGGTCGCCGAACCTGCTGTCGGCGGCGAAGTACGACGTGACGTGGTAGCCCCACGAGCCCCCGAAGGGGTGCTGCATGACCGGCATCAGCTCGACGTGGGTGAAGCCCAGCTCCGAGAGGTACGCCGGCAGCTCGTCGGCCAGCTCCTCCCAGCTCTTGCCGCGGCGCCAGGAGGCGAGGTGCATCTCGTAGGCCGACATCGGCTCGCTGACCGACCGCTTGGCGGCGCGGGCGGACATCCACTCCTGGTCGCCCCACTCGTAGCGGGACTCGAACACCTTCGACGAGGTCAGCGGCGGGACCTCGGCGTACGTCGCCATCGGGTCGGCCTTCTCGCGCCACTGCCCGTCGGCGCCGAGCACGATGAACTTGTAGCAGGCGCCGCTGCCGACGCCGGGCACGAACAGCTCCCAGACGCCGGAGCTGCCGAGCTGGCGCATCGGGTGCTCGCGGCCGTCCCAGCTGTTGAAGTCGCCCTCGAGGCGGACCGCGCGGGCGGCCGGCGCCCACACGGCGAACGCGGTGCCGCTGATCGGGTCGCCCATCGGCACGTCGTAGTGGTGCACCCGCGAGCCGAGGACCTCCCACAGCTGCTCGTGCCGGCCCTCGTTGATCAGGTGCAGGTCGACCTCGCCGAGGGTGGGCAGGAACCGGTAGGGGTCGTCGACGGTGTGGGTGTGCCCGTCGTCGTAGGTGACCTCGAGGCGGTAGTCGGGGACGTCGGGGACCGGGAGGACGCCGACCCAGATGCCCTCGTGCTCGTGCTCGAGGGGGTAGCCGGTGCCGTCGCCGTGCCGGACGACGACCGTCCTCGCCATCGGCTTGAACGCGCGGACGGTGACACCCCCGTCGTGCGGGTGGGGGCCGAGGATCCCGTGCGGTCCGCCGTGCTCGCCCGCGACGAGCAGGGAGAGCTCGTCGGTGGGGACCGGCCGGACGGTGGGGGTGTTCGTGGGGGTCATGCTGCTCCGATCCTCGCCACGGCCTGGAGCGGGACGTCGAGCCAGGTCGGGCGGTTGCGCGTCTCGTAGACGGTCTCGTACACGGCCTTGTCCGCGACGTACGCGTTCAGCAAGGTCTGTTCGGCCGAGCTGAGCGCCCCACCGGCGTAGGCGGTCAGGAAGTGGTTCTTGTTCCGTTCCGCCCATTGCTCCGCCCTCCCGGCGACATGTGACGCGTCGGCCGCGGGTCGTTCGCCCTCGGTCATCGACCGCTCGACCACCCGCGGTGCGTAGTCGAAGCTGCGCAGCATCCCCGCGACGTCGCGCCACGGGGAGTCCGGCAGCTGGCGCTCGGCGAGCGGCTTCGCCGGCTCGCCCTCGAAGTCGACGATCTTCCAGCCGGACGCCGTCCGCAGCGTCTGGCCGAGGTGCAGGTCGCCGTGGATCTGCTGGACCTCCAGACCGTCGAGCGAGCCGACCCGGCCGAAGACCGAGCGCAGCGCCGAGGCGTGCGGGGCCAGGTCGGGGACGACGAGCACGGCGGCGTCGAGCCGGTCGGCCATCTGGGCGGCCAGCTCGGCGGTCGCCGCGGCCGGCCTGGTCTCGGACGGGAAGTGGGTGCGCAGGGTCTCGTGCACCTCGCGCAGCGCCTCGCCGAGCCGGGTCGCCTCCGGGGCGAAGTCGCCGCCGGACTCCGACGCGTGGGTGTCGGGGTCGCCGAACAGGGAGCGGACGCTCGCGAGCGCGAGCTCGAAGCCGTCGGTCGCGGTGCGCAGGAACTCCTGGAGCATCGCGAGCTGGAGCACCTCGCCGTCGGGGTGGGCGGGGTCCCTCGCCTCCAGCCAGCCGTAGAGCGACGCGATGTGCTCGGACTCGGCGCGGGTCAGCTCGGCGTGCACGGTGATGTCCGGGTTCGCGCCCGGCGTGACCTTGCGGAACACCTTCATCAGCGCGTCCTCGCCGAAGGCGACCGAGGAGTTCGACTGCTCGCCGGAGAAGAGCGTCGAGTGAGCGTCGAGGTCGAGCTCGTGGCCCGGGATGCGGTGGAAGGCCAGGGATTCGTCTGCGGTCCGCCGGGTGTTCTGCGACTCACCAGCGTCAGACGAATCGAAGGCGCGCTGCCACAGGGACATCGCGTCGCGGTCGTGGAGCGCGTCGTACGCGTGCACCCAGCCGTGCTCGGCGTCGTCCCACCAGCCGACGAAGGCGTGGTCGAGCCGGTGCTCCGGGTGCTCGTAGAAGGCGAGCGGCACCTGGTAGAGGTCGACTCCGCCCTCGGCGTCGGAGTAGGTCAGCTCGACGAGGTGGATGACCACCAGCGGCGGGGCTCCCGGCAGCTCGCCGATGGTGCGGATGTCGGTGACCTCGAAGGGACGGCCCTTGCCGCCGAACCAGCGGGTCCGGGCGAGGTAGTCCTCGACCACCGTCGGGTCGAGCGCGGTCGGAGTCTCGGTCACAGCAGCTGGCCCTCCGTGGAGCGTTCCTCGGGCTGGGTCAGGCGGAACCAGTAGAAGCCGTAGCCGGACAGCGTCAGCAGGTACGGCAGCTCGCCGATCGCCGGGAACGGGACGCCGCCGATCAGCTCGACGGGGACGAGCCCCTCGAAGCGGCGCAGGTCGAGCTCGACCGGCTGCGGGAACCGGGACAGGTTGTTGACGCAGACGATCACGTCGGTGGAGCCGTCCCCGAGCTCGTGCTCGCGGGCGTAGGACAGGACGGTGGGGTTCGAGCCGCCGAGGTCGGCGAACGAGCCGAGCCCGAACGCGTCGTGCCGGCGCCGCGCCCAGATCATCCGCCGGGTCCAGTGCAGGAGCGACGAGGGGTTCTCGAGCTGCGCCTCGACGTTCACGCTCTGGTAGCCGTAGACCGGGTCCTGGATGGTCGGCAGGTGCAGCTTGCCCGGCGTGGCGGCGGAGAACCCGGCGTTGCGGTCCGGCGTCCACTGCATCGGCGTGCGGACGCCGTCTCGGTCACCGAGCCAGATGTTGTCGCCCATCCCGATCTCGTCGCCGTAGTAGAGGACGGGGGAGCCGGGCAGGGAGAGGAGCAGCGCGGTGAACAGCTCGATCCGGTTGATGTCGTTGTCGAGCAGGGGAGCGAGCCGGCGGCGGATGCCGATGTTGGCCTTCATCCGCGGGTCCTTGGCGTACTCCTCCCACATGTAGTCGCGATCCTCGTCGCTGACCATCTCGAGGGTGAGCTCGTCGTGGTTGCGCAGGAAGATGCCCCACTGGCAGCCGGTCGGGATCGGCGGCGTCTGCTCGAGGATCTCCGAGATCGGGTAGCGCGACTCCCGGCGGACCGCCATGAAGATCCGCGGCATCACCGGGAAGTGGAAGCACATGTGGCACTCGTCGCCACCGGCCGCGAAGTCGCCGAAGTAGTCGACCACGTCGGCCGGCCACTGGTTGGCCTCGGCCAGCAGGATCTTGCCGGGGTACTTCTCGTCGACGTGCGTGCGCACCTTCCTGAGGAAGTCGTGCGTCTCCTTCAGGTTCTCGCCGTTGGTGCCCTCGCGCTCGTAGAGGTACGGCACCGCGTCGAGACGGAACCCGTCGAGGCCCATGTCGAACCAGAAGTCGACGGCCTCGACGATCGCGTCGTGGACCGCCGGGTTGTCGAAGTTGAGGTCCGGCTGGTGGCTGAAGAAGCGGTGCCAGAAGTACTGCTGACGGACCGGGTCCCAGGTCCAGTTGGACGGCTCGGTGTCGACGAAGATGATGCGGGCGTCCTGGTACTTCTCGTCGGTGTCCGACCAGACGTAGAAGTCGCCGTACGGGCCGTCCGGGTCCTCCCGGCTGGCCTGGAACCACGGGTGCTGGTCACTCGTGTGGTTCATGACGAAGTCGATGATCACGCGGATGCCGCGCTTGTGCGCCTCGTCGAGCAGCTCGTGGAAGTCGTCGACCGTCCCGATCTCCGGGAGGATGTTGGTGTAGTCGGCGACGTCGTACCCGCCGTCGCGCAGCGGCGAGGTGAAGAACGGCGGGATCCAGAGGCAGTCGACGCCGAGCCAGGCGAGGTAGTCGAGCTTCTCGATCAGGCCCTTGAAGTCGCCGGTGCCGTCCGCGTTCGAGTCGCGGAACGAGCGGACCATCACCTCGTAGAAGACCGCGGTCTTGAACCAGTCGGGCGTGGTGCCCGCCACCTCGGGGGTGTCGGGGAAGGCTTCCGAGATCGCTGTGTCCCCTGTCATCACGTGGTCCGGACGGTGAGGACGTGCGCCGGCTCGTCGCCGGGATCCAGTCGCACGTAGTTGTGCTGGCTCCAGCCCCACTCGGCGCCGGTGATCTCGTCGTGCACCATGAACGACTCACCGTCGTCGAGCCCGAGGGCCGCCAGGTCGAGGTGGATCGTGGTCTCGCGGGTGCCGTGCGGGTCGAGGTTGACCACCACGATGACGACGTCGGTCTCGTGCTTCTTCGAGAACACCAGGACGTTCTCGTCGTCGCTGGAGTGGATGCTGACGTTGCGGAGCAGTCGCAGTGCCGGGTGCGCGCGCCGGATCACGTTGAGCCGGGTCAGGTACGGCGCGAGCGACCGGCCCTCGGCGAGCGCCGTGTCCCAGTCGCGGATCCTGATCTGGTACTTCTCCGAGTCGAGGTACTCCTCGCTGCCCGGCTTGACCGCGACGTGCTCGAACAGCTCGTAGCCGGCGTACACGCCCCACGACGGCGAGCCCATGGCAGCGATGACCGCGCGGATCTTGAACGCCGCCGGGCCGCCGTACTGGAGATAGGCGTGCAGGATGTCGGGGGTGTTGACGAAGAAGTTCGGCCGCATCGTGTGGTCGGACTCCGTGGACACCTCGCGGAGGTACTCCTCGAGCTCCCACTTGGCGGTCCGCCACGTGAAGTAGGTGTAGCTCTGGTGGAAGCCGACGGCGCCCAGCGCGTGCATCATCGGCGGCCGGGTGAAGGCCTCCGACAGGAACAGCACGTCGGGGTCGGTGCGCCGGATCTCCTTGAGCAGCCACTCCCAGAACGCGACCGGCTTGGTGTGCGGGTTGTCGACGCGGAAGATCCGGACGCCGTGCGCCATCCAGTGCTTGACGATGCGCAGCACCTCGCGGCAGATGCCGACGGGGTCGTTGTCGAAGTTGACCGGGTAGATGTCCTGGTACTTCTTCGGCGGGTTCTCGGCGTAGGCGATCGTGCCGTCGGCGCGGGTGGTGAAGAACTGCGGGTGCGTCTTCACCCACGGGTGGTCGGGGGCGACCTGCAGGGCGAGGTCGAGGGCGACCTCGAGGCCGAGCCCGTTGGCGTGCGCCACGAACGCGTCGAAGTCGTCGAGGGTGCCGAGGTCGGGGTGGACGGCGTCGTGACCGCCGTGCTTCGACCCGATCGCCCACGGCGAGCCGGTGTCGGACGGCTCGGGGTCGAGGGTGTTGTTGCGGCCCTTGCGGTTGATCTCGCCGATCGGGTGGATCGGCGGCAGGTAGATGACGTCGAAGCCCATCTCGGCGACCGCGTCGAGCCGCTTGGCGGCGGTGCGGAAGTTGCCGCTGACGATCCGGCCGTTGGCCGCCTCGACGGCGCCCTCGGAGCGCGGGAAGAACTCGTACCAGCTGCCGTAGAGCGCCCGCTGCCGGTCGGCGTAGGCGGGGTAGGGGCCCTCGGTCGTGACCAGCTCGCGGATCGGGTGGCGGTGCAGGACGTCGACGAGCGCCGGGTCCTGGAGCGCCGCGAGCCTGGCCTCCGGCGGCCGGCCCCAGTCGATGGCCGCCTCGAGCGAGCCCTGGACCGTCTTCGCGTCGGCGGACGTCGGCGGCAGCGCGGCGAGGACCTTCTCCAGCAGGATCCGGCCCTCCTTGAACATCAGGTCGACGTCGACGCCGGCGGGGATCTTGATGCCCGCGTTGTGGTGCCAGGTCGCGACCGGGTCCGACCAGGCCTGGACCTCGAAGGTCCAGCTGCCCGGCGCGTCGGGGGTGACCCACGCGTCGTACCGGTCGGGCAGGTCGCCGTGCTTGGTCATCCGCACGGGGTCGCGTCGCACGCCGTCCGGGCCCGTGAGGACCACCTCGGCGCCGAGCTTGTCGTGACCCTCGCGGAAGACCCGCGCGCTCACCGGTAGGGGTTCACCGACGGTCGCCTTGGCCGGCTGGCGGCCGAGGTCGACCACAGGCATCACGTCCATGACAGGGATGCGTCCGACCATCTCTCCAACCTAGCGAGGGCATTGGGGCCCGGAGCAAGCGAGCGCTGACGGATCGGGCGGTACCCGCTCCACGTGCTGAGACACGTGGCGCCGCGCGCTCGCTTGCTGCGCTCGCTACGCGCGCGTGCCGAACACCTGGAGCTCGGCCGCGTGCACGATCGTGCCCCGGTCGGACGCCGTCTTGCAGTCGGTGTCGTTCAGCGGGTCGTTGTCCTGCTCGCCGGCGTACCCGGCGAAGCCGGTGCACTGGTTCTCGAGCACGACCAGCCGCACCGCCGCCGCCTTCACGGCCTTCTTCAGCGAGAAGGAGCGCAGGTTCAGGTTGGGGGCGACGGGCCGCGGCAGCGCACCCGGGAAGGTGTTCGGCCTGGACGTGTAGACCCGCCTCCACTTCGCCTTCGCGGACGCGCACCTCGTCACGCAGACCTCGAGGGCGAACCGGCGCAGCGCCGTGAACCGCGACGCGGAGTCGGGGTCGGCCGCGAGGGGCAGCTCGTTCGGGTCGGCCGGCGCCGGGTTGAGGTAGGCGCTGACGTTGAACTTCTTGATCCTCGAGACGCCGCCGGCCAGGTCCACCGCGACGAACGGCTTGGTGGCATCCACGTTGCCGTCGGTGACGCCGCCCCAGTTGGTCTTCTCGGTGCTGTCGATCAGCGCGTCGGCGTTCCGCGACCCCGGCGTCGCGCCGATGACCTTGGCGCCGGCGTACTTCGAGGCCAGGTTCTTCTTGTCCTGGAGCTTCACGACCCTGGTCTCGCCGGCCTTGACCTTCAAGGTGAACCGGGTGAAGCCGCGGGTCCTGCCGACGTAGAGCATCCGGTACGTGCCCGGGGCCAGCTTCACGGTGCCGTCGAGCCTGGTCCTCGGGTTGGTGTCCGCGACCGGGGTGACCCGCGCCTCGTAGTCGCCCACGAAGAGGAGGCCCTGGCTCTTGGTCGTGAAGGTGACCTTGGCGTTCTTGCCGTACGGCGAGACGAAGCTCGGCTTCGGGTCGGTGTCGTCGGCGCTCTTCACCGACGCGCCCTTGCCCATGCCGCGGCTCGCGAACGCGCCCCACATGACCTTGAGGTCCTTGCCGCCGAAGCGCATCTTGTCCGCGGCCAGCATGGCGTCGCGGGCGTCCAGCATCGACGTCGCGCCCTGCTGGAGCAGGAACGAGTCGAAGACCAGCTGGATCCAGCGCCGGTTGCCGGGGCACTGCGCCGCCGACCGTGGCGAGCTCGTGGCCGTCGGCGTGGAGCACTCCCGCTGGAGCTTCTTGTTCCGGTAGGGGAACTTCTTGTTCCACTTCTTGACCAGGGCCTGGCGGACCGACCACTGCGTGCCGTTCCAGATCTCGCCGTCCGCGTGGACCTCGGGGCCGGTGGAGTCGAACCCGTAGTCCGAGTAGTTCAGCGGGTTCTTGTTGATGGCGTAGTCACGGATCGCGGTCTTCGCGTTCTGCGTGGCGTAGACCCCGACGGCCCAGACGTTGCCGCCGTTGCCGAAACCCCGCGCGAACTGGAGCTCCGCGGCGTTGAGGTCGCCCCACGACTCGCCCATCGCGCCGCCCTGCTCCGACGTGAGGTTCTCGTCCGGGCCGCCCACCATCCGGTTGCTGATGGCGTGGGTGTACTCGTGGCCGACGATCCCGAAGTCCAGGCCGCCATCCGTGCACGGGGCGTAGAAGGCGCCCGCCAGCGGCTGGAACAGGTACTGGTTGGTGATGCCCGGGATGCCGTCCTGGAGCGCGATCTGGTTGGCGTTGTCGCGGCCGAGACCCGTCTGGGCCCCGCCGATGGCGCCGGCCTGCGCGTTGCCGATCTCCTGGTCGCCCTCGACGCCACCGCGGCCGAGGTTCTGCAGCTGCAGGTTGTAGTTGGCCTCGGTGAAGCCCAGGTAGTAGGAGTAGTCGTGCATCACGTTGTGCGAGACGAACAGGTCGGTGACCGACGCGTTGATGTCGTTGCCGCCGGGCACGAGCTGCTCGAGCCCGCACCGGGAGTTGTTCCAGGCGTCGGTGAACGGCTGCGTGTAGTCACGTGTCGGGGAGACGGGTGCCTGGAACAGGCCACCCGGGGTCAAGGGGCTGACCCACGCCTCGTGCGTGTTGGCGTTGTTGCCCACCGTGGTCCCGGTCGTGATCCCGACACCGGCGACGGTGTCCCACGGCCCCGGTGCCTGGACGTTCGTGAGCGGGCCGAGCGGGTAGCTGCACCCGCCGGCCTGGGTGAACCAGCAGCCGACGACCGAGTTGGTCGGCGTGCTCGCGCCCAGGCTGGTCAGCGACGGGTTGCTGGTGAAGAACCGCCACTTGGGCTGCGGGCCGACCGTGCCGGCGGCCGGGGCGCCCGAGTTGCTGGTGCTGACCGTCGCGACGTAGTTGAACGGCGGCTGGGACGACGCGTCGAACGGACAGACCTGGACCGAGTAGGCGCCGGCCGGGAAGCCGGTCGGGTTCGTGACGACGGCCGCCTCGGGGTTCGTCGCGGTGTCGGCCGTGGTCAGCAGCGTGGCGCCCTGGAAGACCTTCAGCGTGAAGTCGTTGAGCGGGCTGCCGGTCGCCGTGGCGACGATGGTCTTCGTCAGGTTGTCGGTGAGGTCGAACGCGTGCGGCGCGCCGCACTCCGTCGCGGTGATCGCGCCGGAGAAGACGTTGTTGTACTCGTGGTTGTCGACCTTGTTCTGCCGGACCAGGATCTTGCCGCTCACGGCGTCGACCAGCACGGTGTACGCCGCGGTGGAGCCGCCGGCGACGTTGACGACGTTGGCCTCGATGACCGGCCGCACGCTGCCGTCGGCGAGAGCGAGGGCCCGGACGCGGGCCTGCTGCTCCTGGAGGATGCCCGGCACGGTCAGCCGGGTCCAGGCCCCCTGGGCGGCGCCGGACACGACCGAGGTGATCCCGTTCACCGCGGCGGGCGTGAGCTTCTCGCCGACGTTCTTCGCGGCGGCGAGCCAGCCCTGGAGCGGCGTCAGCTTCGCGGCGGCCGGGGTGCCGGTGGTCCGGGTGAGCGAGGAGGAGACGTAGGCGATCCGGCCGTCGGCCACGCCGACGGTGACCATGCTGCCGATCGCGGGTGTCAGCGAGCCGAAGCGCTGGCGGAAGAGCACCGCGCGGGCGTCGCTGCCGGCGAGCCGGGCGTTGTTCACGAGCTCGAGGCCGGCGACCTGGCTCTTGGTCAGGCCGAGCAGCGTCACGTTCCTGGAGAGCCAGTCGCGGGCGGCGGCGGGCGCCTTCGCCGGGTCCTTGCTGTAGCCGGAGGCGAGCACGCCGTCGGCCGGCAGGATCGAGGCCGGGGTGCCGAACGCGTTCCAGCGGAGGTCGGTCGCACCGAGGGAGGCGCCGGCCAGGATCTGTGAGGCCAGCGGCTTCACGGCGCCCCGCGCGTCGTAGTCGGTGAGACCGGGGACCGCGTCGGCGAGAGTCAGGACGTCGTCGACAGACGGGGGAGCGGCGGTGCTGGAGCCGACGCCCGCGGGGGCCGTCGTGGGCCCGGTCGCGAACGCCGGGAGCTGGACCAGGCCCGGGACCAGGGTGACGGTCAACAGGCTCAGCCCGGCCGCTGCGGCGCGGGCGCGGGTGAGCACCCGAGGAGAGGGGGAGGTCATGCCCCGGCTAACGGCCCGGTGGGCGAGGCGTTATGGAGACGGGCGCTTGGAACGTTCCAAGCAATCGCGCTACCGTGCGTCGGTGCGCGCTATCGGCCGATTCACCGTCCGTCCCGTCCTGCCTGACGCCCTCGCCCCGCTGGGTGAGCTCGCCCAGAACCTGCGGTGGTCCTGGCACCCGGATACCCAGGCCGTCTTCAGCGAGGTCGACCCCACGCTGTGGGAGTCCACCGGGCGCGACCCGGTCAAGCTGCTGGGCGCCGTCGGCCGGGACCGCTTCGAGCAGCTCGCCGTCGACGAGGGGTTCCTCGGCCGGCTCGGCGCGGTGCGCGCCGACCTGGCGTCGTACCTCTCCGAGGACCGGTGGTACCAGCGCCGCGTGGCCGACGGCCCGGCCGCGATCGCCTACTTCTCGCCGGAGTTCGGCATCACCGCGGTGCTGCCGCAGTACTCCGGTGGCCTGGGCATCCTGGCCGGTGACCACCTCAAGGCCGCGAGCGACCTGGGCGTGCCCATCGTCGGGGTGGGGCTGCTCTACCGGCACGGCTACTTCAAGCAGTCGCTGTCCCGCGAGGGCTGGCAGCAGGAGACCTACCCGGTCCTCGACCCCGACGGGCTGCCGATCTCGGCGCTCCTCGAGGCCAACGGCGCGCCGGCGACCGTCTCGATCGACCTGCCCGGCGGCCCGCCGCTGGTCGCGCGCATCTGGGTGGCGAGCGTCGGCCGGGTCCCGCTGCTGATGCTCGACACGGACGTCGAGGGCAACCCCGACCACTACGTCGACGTGACCGACCGCCTCTACGGCGGCAACAGCGAGCACCGCCTGCGGCAGGAGCTGCTGCTCGGCGTCGGCGGGGTGCGCGCGCTGCGCGCCTACTGCCGGATCACCGGAGCCCCGGCCCCCGAGGTCTTCCACACCAACGAGGGCCACGCCGGCTTCCTCGGCCTCGAGCGGATCCGGGAGCTCACGGTCGCCGAGGGCGGACCGAAGGTCGACTTCGAGACCGCGCTCGAGATGGGCCGCGCCTCCACCGTGTTCACCACCCACACCCCGGTGCCGGCCGGCATCGACCGGTTCCCCCGCTCGCTCGTCGAGCAGTACTTCAGCCAGCAGGGCGGCGCGACGCCCGGCGTCCCGATCGACCGGATCCTCGCCCTCGGCACCGAGGACTACGAGGGCGGCGACGCGTCGGTGTTCAACATGGCGGTGATGGGCTTCCGCCTCGCCCAGCGCGCCAACGGCGTCTCCGAGCTGCACGGCGAGGTCAGCCGCGGCATGTTCAACGGGCTGTGGCCGGCCTTCGACGAGGCCGAGGTGCCGATCGGCTACATCACCAACGGCGTGCACGCGCCCACCTGGGTCGCACCGGAGGTCTTCGGGCTGGCGATCAACCAGGGTGCCGACATCCACAGCGACGACGCCGACGGGTTCTGGGCCGCCGTCGACAAGGTGCCCGGTCCGGAGATCTGGCAGGTCAAGCGGGTGCTGCGCGAGCGGCTCGTCGTCGACGCCCGGCGCCGGCTGCTGAAGTCCTGGCAGGACCGCGGCGTCGCCAAGGCCGAGCTCGGCTGGATCGAGACCGCGCTCGACCCCGACGTGCTGACCATCGGGTTCGCCCGGCGTGCGGCGTCGTACAAGCGGCTGACGCTGATGATGCGGGACAAGGACCGGCTCAAGAGCCTGCTCCTGCACCCCGAGCGGCCGATCCAGCTGATCATCGCCGGCAAGGCACACCCGGCCGACGACGGCGGGAAGAAGCTGATCCAGGACATCGTGAAGCTGTCCGAGGACCCGGAGATCCGGCACCGGATCGTCTTCCTGCCCAACTACGACATCGCGATGGCGCAGCCGCTGTACCCCGGCACCGACGTCTGGCTGAACAACCCGCTGCGCCCCTACGAGGCGTGCGGCACGTCCGGCATGAAGGCCGCGCTCAACGGCGGCCTCAACCTGTCCGTCCTCGACGGCTGGTGGGACGAGTGGTACGACGGCGAGAACGGCTGGGCGATCCCGACCGCCGACGGCGTCGAGGACATCGACAAGCGCGACGACCTCGAGGCCGAGGCGCTCTACGACCTCATCGAGAACGACGTCACCCCGAAGTTCTACGACCACGACCACGAGGGCGTCCCGTCGCGCTGGCTGGAGATGGTCCGGCACACGCTCAAGTCGCTCGGGCCCAAGGTCCTCGCGACCCGGATGGTGCGCGACTACGTCCGCACCCTCTACGCGCCGGCGTGCGTCAACGCCCGCGCGCTCAACGCCGACTACTCCGGTGCGGCCGAGCTGGCCGCGTGGAAGAAGAAGATCCGCACCGCGTGGCCCCACGTCCGGGTCGAGCACGTCGAGAGCTCGGGCGTCGGCGACGCCCCCGAGGTCGGCAACACGCTGACCGTGCGGTCGTTCGTCTCGCTCGCCGACCTGACCCCCGACGACGTCCACGTGCAGGTGCTGCACGGCAAGATCGACAGTGACGACAAGCTCGTCGACACGACGGTCGAGGACCTGACGCTCGCCGAGTCGTACGACGGCGGCCGCTTCCGGTTCGACGGCGACGTCGTCCTCGACCGGTCGGGTGCGTTCGGCTACACGGTCCGGGTCATCCCGCGGAACGCGCTGCTGACGTCGGTGGCCGAGCTGGGCGTCGTCGCGCTGGCATGAGTCTTCGGGCTGGTCTTCTCGTTGAACTGTGCGTGCCCGCGCGCGTAGCAGGCCGGGTCTCGCCGTCAAGGACCTCGCCCAGCAGGGATCCGGTCACAGAACGGTTGGGCCCTTCCAAAAGAAGCGGACGTCCGTTTCTTTTTCGAGGACCCATCTGTGGAGATCCTGATCAACCTGGCTGATCAGATCTTCCACACTCGTGGTCGATGGCGGCCGCCACAGTCCACGAGAGACCAGCCCGAGGAGACAGCTAGCTCTCGCGCAAGACCACGACCGACTGCCGCCGCAGCGTGATCCGGTCGCCCGCCTTCACGGGCGTGCCGACGGCGAGCTGCGGGTCGGTCGACAGGACGACCTCGCCGGCCTCGACGAACTCGTTCTCGGCGAGCTGGACCGAGACGTTCGCACGCCCGGCGTTGAACCACATGACGAACGACGCGTCGACCTGCTGCTCGCCGCGCGGGCCGGGGGCGCGGAGCGGGTTGCCCGACACGAACATGCCGAGCGTCGTGAGGCCCGGGTCGTGCCAGTCGTCCCCGGTCATCTCGCGGCCCTCGGGGTGCAGCCAGGCGAGGTCCTTGGCGCCGCCGCGGATGGTCGGGCGGCCCTCGAACCAGTGCCGCTGGCGCAGGGCCGGGTGCTCGCGCCGCAGCCGCAGTGCCGCCTTGGTGATCTCGTAGACGTCGAGCCAGGCGTCGTCGCCGTCCCAGTCGATCCACGAGATCTCGTTGTCCTGGCAGTACGGGTTGTTGTTGCCGCCCTGCGTCCGCCCGCGCTCGTCGCCGGCGGTGATCATCGGGACCCCGTTGGACAGGCAGAGCGTCGCCATCAGGTTCGCGGCCCCACGGCGGCGCAGCCGCAGGATCTCCTCGTCGGTGGTCTCGCCCTCGGCGCCGTGGTTCCACGACCGGTTGTTGTCGGTGCCGTCCCGGTTGCCCTCGCCGTTCGCCTCGTTGTGCTTGTGGTCGTAGCTGACCAGGTCGCGCACGGTGAAGCCGTCGTGGGCGGTGACGAAGTTGACCGAGGCGTACGGCGAGCGGCCGTCGTCGGCGTACAGGTCCGATGAGCCGGCCAGCCGGGTGGCGACGTCGCGGATGGCCGGCTTGCCGCGCAGCCAGAAGTCGCGGATCTCGTCACGGAACTGGTCGTTCCACTCGACCCACGGCGGCGGGAACTCGCCGACCCGGTAGCCGTCCATCGACGCGTCCCAGGGCTCCGCGATGAGCTTCACGTGCCGCAGCACCGGGTCCTGGCCGATGGCGACCAGCAGGTGCGACTGCATGTCGACGTCCTTGCCCGTGCGGGTCAGCGCGGACAGGAGGTCGAAGCGGAAGCCGTCGACGTGCATCTCGGTCACCCAGTAGCGCAGCGAGTCCAGGATCATCCGCAGCGCGAACGGGTGCGCGGCCTCCAGCGTGTTGCCGCAGCCGGTCACGTCCCAGTACGTGTCGGGGAACGGCTCGCCCGGGCTGCTCGCCTTCACCCGGTGGTAGACCTTGTCGTCCAGCCCGCGGAACGACAGCGTCGGCCCGTCCGCGCCGGCCTCGGCCGTGTGGTTGTAGACCACGTCGAGGATCACCTCGAGGCCCGCCTCGTGGAAGGCCCGCACCATCTCCTTGAACTCGGTGACCTGCTGGCCGCGGTCGCCGGACGACGAGTACGCCGCGTGCGGGGCGAAGAAGCCGATCGAGTTGTAGCCCCAGTAGTTGCTCAGCCCGCGGGCGCTGACGGCCGGCTCGGTGCAGAACTGGTGGATCGGCAGGAGCTCGACCGCGGTGACCCCGAGGTCGCGGAGGTACTCGACCACGGCCGGCGACGCGAGCCCGGCGTAGCTCCCGCGGAGGTGCTCCGGGACCCGGTCGTGCAGCTGCGTCATGCCCTTCACGTGCAGCTCGTAGATCACGGTGTCGCGCCACCGGCGGTGCAGCGGGGCGTCGCCGCGCCAGTCGAAGTCGTCGTGGACGACCACGCTCATCGGGACGTGCGGCGCGGAGTCGTCGTCGTTCCGCTCGGCGGGGTGCTTCACGTCGTACCCGAAGGCGGCGGGCGCCGGGTCCAGGTCGCCGCTGATCGCGCGGGCGTAGGGGTCGAGCAGCAGCTTGGCCGGGTTGAACCGCAGCCCCTGCTTGGGGGCCCAGGGTCCGGAGATCCGGTAGCCGTACCGCGTGCCGACCGCGACGTCCGGGACGGCCCCGTGCCAGATGCCCAGGGAGCGCTCGGTCAGCCGGTGCCGGGTCTCGGTGCCGTCGTCGTCGAACAGGCACACCCAGGCGGCGTTCCCCTCCGGCGCCCACACGGCGAAGTTGGTCGACTCCGCCGACCACGTCGACCCGAGCGGGTAGTTGCGGCCCGGCCAGATCGGCGCCGTCTCACCACGGTTGCGCCAGAGTCCGGGAGCCACCCGCGGGAGTCTAGGTGCGGTCACGTCCCGCGAATCCAGGTGGCACGATGCGACGCATGACGGAGTTTGTGAGGCTCGAGGTCGCCGACGGCGTCGGCACCATCCGGCTGGACCGACCGAAGATGAACGCGATCAGCCTCCAGGTGCAGGACGAGCTGCGCTCCGTCGCGGCCGAGGCCGCGGAGCGCGAGGACGTGAAGGCCGTGGTCGTCTACGGCGGCGAGCGGGTCTTCGCGGCCGGGAACGACGTCAAGGAGATGGCCGGCCTCGACTACACCGACATCGTGCGCCTGGGTGCGGGGGTGCAGTCCGCGGTGACCGCGGTCGCCCGGATCCCGAAGCCCGTCGTCGCCGCGATCACCGGGTACGCGCTCGGCGGCGGCTGCGAGCTGGCCCTGGCCGCGGACGTGCGGTTCGCGCACGAGAAGGCGGTGCTCGGCCAGCCGGAGATCCTGCTCGGGATCATCCCCGGCGCCGGGGGCACGCAGCGGCTGAGCCGGCTGGTCGGGCCGAGCAAGGCCAAGGACCTGATCTTCACGGGTCGCTTCGTGCCCGCCGACGAGGCGCTCACCATCGGCCTGGTGGACCGGGTCGTGGCGGGGGAGTCGCCCGAGGCCGTGTACGACGAGGCGGTCGCGTGGGCGGCCCAGTTCGCCGGGGCGGCGACGTACGCCCTGCGGGCGGCGAAGGAGACCGTCGACCGCGGGCTCGAGGTGGACCTCGAGACCGGGCTGGAGATCGAGCGTGCCCAGTTCGCCGCGCTGTTCGCCACGGCGGACCGCACGACTGGTATGAACTCCTTCATCGAGAACGGGCCGGGCAAGGCCGCGTTCGAGGGTCGGTAGGAGCGGCAGCAGGCATGGCGTCTGAGAAGTCCGTGGCGACGGGAACGTCGGGCACGCCCGGCAAGGGCAGTGCCGGGATCACGCGGGTACGCACCGTGGCCGCCCAGCTGATCTGGCTGCTCTTCGTGCTCGCGGCGCTGTTCCTCGCGGTCGGTGCACTGCTGGTGGCGCTCGAGGCCAACACCGACAACGGTCTGGTGCGGTTCGTGCTCGACGGCGCCGACGCCGTCGACCTCGGGGTGTTCTCGGTGGACAACGGGGTCATGAAGTTCACCGGCGAGAACGCCGACACGAAGAACGCCCTGTTCAACTGGGGCCTCGGGGCCGTCGTGTGGCTGATCGTGGGCCGGATCCTGGACCGCCTCGTCCGACCGTGACAGTTCCGGTGTGAGGAAGCCCTCGCTCCCAGCGGTGTTTCCGGCCGCTGACCCGGCGGTAGCCTCCGAGACACCATGAACATCATCGTCTGTGTCAAGCACGTCCCTGACGCCACCGCCGACCGCCACTTCGAGGACGACAAGACCGTCGACCGCGCGAGCGTCGACGGGCTCCTGTCGGAGCTCGACGAGTACGCCGTCGAGCAGGCCCTCCAGCTCAAGGAGAAGGCCGGCGAGGGAGAGGTCACCGTCACCGCGCTGAGCGTGGGCCCCGAGAAGGCCGTGGACGCCGTCCGCAAGGCCCTCCAGATGGGCGCCGACCAGGGCATCCACGTCGTCGACGACGCGATCGCCGGGTCCGACGCGATCGCGACCTCGCTGGTCCTCGCGAAGGCCGTCGAGAAGGCCGGTGCCGAGACCCCGGTCGACCTGGTCGTGTGCGGCATGGCCTCCACGGACGCCGCCATGAGCGTGGTCCCCGCGATGCTCGCCGAGCGCCTCGACCTCCCGCAGGTCACGATGGCCTCGGTCATCGAGTCCCAGGACGGCCAGGTCCGCATCAAGCGTGACGGCGACACCGCGACCGAGGTCATCGGCGCCACGATGCCGCTGGTCCTGTCGGTCACCGACCAGTCGGGCGAGGCCCGCTACCCGTCGTTCAAGGGGATCATGGCGGCGAAGAAGAAGCCGCTGGAGACCTGGTCGCTCAGCGACATCGGTGTCGACGCCGGCGAGGTCGGGCTCTCCGTGGCCTGGACCGCGGTCGAGGACACCACCGCCCGCCCGCCGCGCACCGCCGGCGAGATCGTCAAGGACGAGGACGGGTCCGGCGCCACTGCGCTGACCGAGTTCCTCGCCTCCAAGAAGTTCATCTGAGCCGGGGAGAAATACGACATGTCTGAGGTTCTCGTTCTGGTCGACCACGCCGACGGCGCGGTCAAGAAGCCGACGTACGAGCTGCTGACCATCGCCAAGCGGCTCGGCGAGCCGTCCGCGGTGTTCATCGGCAGCGCCGACAAGGGCGCCGAGGTGGCCGAGAAGGTCAAGGCCTACGGCGCCGAGAAGGTCTACGTCGTCGACGACGCCGAGATCAAGGGCTACCTCGTGGCCCCCAAGGCCGAGGTGCTCCAGCAGCTCGCCGAGAAGGTCTCGCCCGCGGCGATCCTGATCCCGTCCACGGTCGAGGGCAAGGAGATCGGTGGCCGCCTGGCCATCAAGCTCAAGTCGGGCCTGATCACCGACGCGGTCGACGTGCAGGCCGACGGTGGGGCCCCGGTCACCACGCAGAGCGTGTTCGCCGGCAACTACACCGTCACCGCGAAGGTCACCGAGGGCACCCCGATCATCACGGTGAAGCCGAACTCGGCCGCTCCCGAGGAGTCCGCCGGTGCCGGTGCCGTCGAGGAGTTCGCCGCGACGATCTCCGACTCGGCCAAGAAGGCGCAGATCGTGGCCTCGCAGCCGCGCGAGAAGTCCGGTCGCCCCGAGCTCACCGAGGCCGCGATCGTGGTCTCCGGTGGCCGTGGCACCGGCGGCGACTTCGCCCCTGTCGAGTCGCTCGCCGACTCGCTCGGTGCCGCCGTCGGCGCCTCGCGTGCCGCCGTCGACTCCGGCTGGATCGCCCACTCGTTCCAGATCGGCCAGACCGGCAAGACCGTCTCGCCGCAGCTCTACATCGCCGCGGGCATCTCCGGTGCCATCCAGCACCGCGCCGGCATGCAGACCTCCAAGACGATCATCGCGGTCAACAAGGACGAGGAGGCGCCGATCTTCGAGCTCGTCGACTTCGGCGTCGTGGGCGACCTGACCAAGGTCCTCCCGGCCGCGTCCGAGGAGATCACCCAGCGCAAGGGCTGAGTCCCGCTCAGTCGCCGAGACGGCGGCCGGTCAGCACCGACCGGTCGTCGTCGAGTGCGTTCCGGGGGTCGGCGTACTCGTCGTCGATCTTCACCAGGATCCAGTTCCGCTCGTTGCCGCCCATCCGGGTGCGGGTGAGGGCGAATCCGCCGCGGATCTTCTCACCCAGCACGACGAACCGCAGGTGCCCGCCGGCGATCGCCGGGCCGGGTTCCTCGGCGGGTTCGTAGACGCCGGTGTCCCAGACGATCTTGTTCTCGTCCTCGTAGTCGAGGTGCTCCATGCCGTGGTCGTCGACCTGGACGGCCAGCCGCTTGGCCGACGGGTCCAGGGACGGGCCCTTGGGCACCGCCCACGACGCCAGCGCCCCGTCGACCTCCAGCCGCAGGTCGAAGTGCAGCGTCGTCGCGCGGTGCAGGTTGAGGACCCACCGTCGCGGGTCAGCCACGGCTGATCGCGAACGCCGAGATGAAGCCGACCGTGCAGATGAGGCCGCTGTACAGGTGGGCCCGCTCGAACGCCTCCGGGATCATCGTGTCCGCGACCATGGCCAGGATCGCGCCCGCGGCGACCGCGGTGATCACGGCGACCGTCTCCGGCGCCGCTCCCTCGAGGAACAGCGCCCCGCACATGCCGGCGACCCCGCTGGCCACCGCGATGCCGACCCAGACGCCGAACACGTAGCGCGCACTGCGGCCGTTGGCCTTCATGCCGGCGGCGCTCGAGAGGCCCTCGGGCAGGTTCGAGATGAAGATCGCGGCCAGGACCGGTACGCCGACGCCACCACCGCCGAGCAGGGTCATGCCGAGCACCACCGACTCCGGGACGCCGTCCAGGAGCGCGCCGACGGCCAGGGCGGTGCCGCTGCCGGCCATCTTCTCCTCCGACATCTGCATCTCACCGCTGTTCTTTCGCCGGGCGGCGCCCCGGCGGCCCAGCCAGACGTTCGCGGCGACGTACGACGCCGCACCGGCGAGCAGTCCGATGGCGGTCGGCCCCAGCCCGCCGGTCGTCTCGGCCTCGTCCACGAGGTCGAAGGCCAGCGTGGAGATGAGCACGCCCGAGCCGAACGCGAGCACCCCGGCGACGACGACGTGCGGGACCCGGACGAGCCAGCGCGATGGCGGCGCCGACGACCAGCGCGCCACCGGCGACCAGTCCCCAGAACCCCGCCTCGAGCCACACCGTCACGGACCTATCCTGACCCCGTGACCGACGAACAGGCCGTCCTCGACGCGTGTCGGCGTGCCCGCGCCGCGTCCCACGGGCTGGCCCTGGCGACGCGCGCGCAGAAGGACCGCGCGCTCCAGGCGATGGCCGACGCGCTGCTCGCCCGCGCGGACGAGGTCCTCGCCGCCAACGCCGACGACGTGTCCCGTGCCGAGGCGGGCGGCACGCCGGCCAACGTGGTCGACCGGCTCCGGCTGACGCCCGACCGGCTCGCCGGCATGGCCCAGGGCCTCCGCGACGTCGCCGCGCTGCCCGACCCGGTCGGCGAGGTCGTGCGCGGCAGCACGCTGGCCAACGGCCTCGAGCTGCGGCAGGTGCGGGTCCCGTTCGGCGTGGTCGGGATGGTCTACGAGGCGCGCCCCAACGTGACCGCCGACGCCGCGGGCATCTGCCTGAAGTCCGGCAACGCCGTGCTCCTGCGCGGCAGCTCCAGCGCGCGGGCCAGCAACGCGGCGATCGTCGCCGTGCTGCGGGACGCCGCCGTCGACGCCGGGCTCGAGGCGGACGTCGTGCAGCTCGTGCCCGGCGACTCGCACGAGTCGGTCAAGGCGCTCATGCGCGCCCGCGGGCTGGTCGACGTGCTGATCCCACGCGGCGGCGCCGGCCTCATCCGCAGCGTCGTCGAGGAGTCGATGGTGCCGGTGATCGAGACCGGCGTCGGCAACTGCCACGTGTACGTCGACCGCGCGGCCGACCTCGACAAGGCGCTCGCCATCGTCATCAACTCCAAGACCCACCGCACCAGCGTCTGCAACGCGGCCGAGTCGCTGCTGGTGCACGCCGACGTCGCGGACACCTTCCTGCCGAGGGTGGTCGCGGCCCTCCAGGAGGCCGGCGTCACGATCCACGGTGACGACCGCTTCACGACGTACGACGGTGTCGTCCCGGCCACCGACGAGGACTACGAGACGGAGTACCTCTCGCTCGACATCTCGGCGGCCGTCGTGCCGAGCCTCGAGGACGCGGTGTCGCACATCCGGCTGTTCTCGAGCGGCCACAGCGACGCCATCGTGACCGAGGACCAGGGCGCGGCCCGGCACTTCACCGCCGCCGTCGACTCGGCCGCGGTGCTCGTGAACGCGTCGACGAGGTTCACCGACGGCGGCGAGTTCGGGTTCGGCGCGGAGATCGGGATCAGCACCCAGAAGCTGCACGCCCGGGGCCCGATGGGCCTGCCCGAGATGACCTCGACCAAGTACGTCGTGGTGGGGGACGGGCACGTCAGATAGGCCGCCTGGATGACGATAGGGTGAGCGGCATGTCGATCCCTGCCGTCGTCCTGCTTGCTGCCGAAGAGGGCGAGCACGAGGTCAACCAGGCCATCTCCTGGGGCATCGGTGGTCTCGCGCTCGGCATCCTCCTCTTCCTGATGATCGCGCTCGTCGCGTTCGGTGGCGGCCGCGAGCACTCCTGACGACGCCGTGACCCCAGCTCGCCGCGTCGGCGTGATGGGCGGGACGTTCGACCCGATCCACCACGGCCACCTCGTCGCCGCGTCCGAGGTCCAGGCGTGGTTCGACCTCGACGAGGTCGTCTTCGTCCCGACCGGCGACCCCTGGCAGAAGTCGGACCGGGTCGTCTCGCCCGCCGAGGACCGCTACCTGATGACGGTCGTCGCGACGGCGTCCAACCCGCGCTTCACCGTCTCGCGCGTCGACATCGACCGCGACGGCCCGACGTACACGATCGACACGCTGCGCGACCTCAGGACCGAGCGTCCCGACGACGACCTCTACTTCATCACCGGCGCCGACGCGCTGGCCGACATCTTCACCTGGCGCTCGCCGGAGGAGCTGTTCGACCTGGCGCAGTTCGTCGGCGTCACCCGGCCCGGCCACGAGATGGACCCGGAAACCCTGTCGAACATCCCGGCCGACCGGGTCACCATGGTGGAGATCCCGGCGCTGGCGATCTCGTCCACGGACTGCCGGGAGCGAACGCGTCGCGGCGAGCCGGTCTGGTACCTCGTACCCGACGGCGTCGTGCAGTACATCGTCAAGCACCACCTCTACGAGAAGGACGCCCCAGTGAAGGACGGCTCGTGACCGCCACCGACCATGCCGTGGAGCTCGTCGTCGCCGCGGCGAGAGCGGCGTCCGACAAGCTCGCGACCAACCTCGTCGCCTTCGACGTCAGCGAGCAGCTGGCGATCACCGACGCCTTCCTGATCGCGTCCGGGAGCAACGACCGACAGGTCAAGGCGATCGTCGACGAGGTCGAGGACAAGCTCCGCGAGGTCGGCGCCAAGCCGATCCGCCGCGAGGGCGAGCGCGACGGCCGCTGGGTCCTGATCGACTACGGCGAGATCGTGGTGCACATCCAGCACGAGGAGGAGCGCCAGTTCTACGCGCTCGAGCGGCTGTGGCGCGACTGCCCGACCATCAAGCTCCCCGCGGAGGTCACGTCCGGCAACACCGCTCCTCCCACGGATGGCTGAGCTCGTCCTGCTCCGGCACGGCCGGACCGCGTGGAACCACGAGGGACGCGTGCAGGGCCAGCTCGACGCCGAGCTGGACGACAGCGGGCGCGAGCAGGCCGCGAAGGCCGCCGAGGCCCTGTCCCTGCTCCAGCCGACGGCCATCTGGAGCTCGGACCTGGTGCGCGCCCGCGACACCGCGTCGTACCTCGCCTCACGGACCGGCCTCGAGCCGACGTACGACGCCCGACTCCGTGAGTTCAACCTGGGTGAGCGACAGGGGCTCGACACGGCCGAGTACCGCGCCATCGCACCCGAGGAGTACGACCTGTTCCGCCAGGGCTACTACGACGACCTGCCGGGCGCCGAGACCGTCGCCGAGGTCCGGCAGCGGATGGTGCAGGTGCTCGACGAGCTCCTCGCCGGGCTCCGCCCGACCGACACCGCCGTGGCGGTCAGTCACGGCGGTGCGATCCGCGTCGCGGTCGGCGCGCTGCTCGGCTGGCCGGAGGAGGGCTTCCGGTCGCTGCGCGGACTCGACAACTGCGGCTGGGCGGTCCTGGCCCACCACCCGGAGACCGGGGACCTGCGGCTCGTGGCCTACAACCGCGTCGCCGAGTCGTGGTCCCCGCCCGACGAGTCCCGATTAGTGCCGGGCGAGGGCGTTGGCTAAGATTCCGCGAGTTGCCTGAGGGGCTTCCACCCGAGGGCAACACCTGGGGCTGTGGCGCAGCTGGTAGCGCATCTGCATGGCATGCAGAGGGTCAGGGGTTCGAGTCCCCTCAGCTCCACTCGAGGCCGTTACCGGTCTGCGCGAGGCGCAGCTGGTAGCGGCTCTGCCAATTCTGGGCATGGCCTGCAGAGGGTCAGGGGTTCGAGTCCCTCGGCTCCACCAGGGAGTGGAGAGCGAACGGCTAGCTCCGCAGCACTGGACCTGTTCCGTCAGGCTTCGGCAAGGCGCTCACCAGCCGGTCCACCTCCTCGTCGGTGTTGTAGTAGTGGACCGACGCGCGAACCAGGTCCGGCAGGGCACGGTTCGGAAGGTCGAGACGGGCGTAGTCGACGAGGGAAACACTCACGTTGATGCCGCGATCGGCGAGCTGTCGCTGTACGCGCTGGGCGGGCACCCCGTCGAGGGTGAACGTGACGATGCCGCACCGACGCCGGCCCTGGTCGTGCACCTGGACTCCTGACACCTGGAGCAGCTGCTCGCGGAGGCGCTCCGCGAGGCGGATGACGCGTCGTTCGACTGCTTCCAGTCCCCACGACAGCGCGTAGTCGACGGCGACACCGAGGCCGATCTTGGCCGCGTAGTTGGTCTCCCAGTTCTCGAAACGGCGGGCATCGGACCGGATCTCGTACCGGTGTGGAGCGGTCCAGGTCGCCGCGTGGAGGTCGAGGAACGGTGGCTCGACCTGATCGATGAGGTCCCGACGGACGTACAGGAAGCCGGTTCCCCGCGGACCACGAAGGAACTTCCGGCCCGTCGCGGACAGCAGATCGCACCCGATGCGCTTGACGTCGACCGGCATCTGTCCGACCGACTGGCAGGCGTCGAGCAAGTAGAGAACTCCGGCTTCCCGGGCCAGGGCACCGACCTCTTCGGCCGGGTTGACCAGCCCTCCCTGGGTTGGCACGTGGGTGATCGCGAGCAGCTTGACCGGGCCCCTGCCGTCGGCGAGGCGGCGCCGGAGGTCGCTGACGCACAGCTGCCCCGACTCGTCGTTCTCGATCACCTCGATCACGGCGCCGGTTCTCCGCGCGATCTGGAGGAGGGCGATGACGTTGCTGGCGTACTCGGCGCGGGCGGTCAGGATCCGGTCACCGGGCGAGAACGAGAGACCGTAGGCGGCCATGTCCCAGGCGCGGGTGGCGTTCTCCACGACGGCGACCTCGGAGGTCTGGCAGCCGATCAGCCGGGAGATGGCGTCGTAGGTGTGCTCGACCTGCTCATGGGCTTCCTCCGCAGCCTCGTACCCGCCGATCTCGGACTCGCGGCGAAGGTGGGCGACCACGGCGTCCGTGACCTGGCTCGGGGGGAGGGCGGCACCGGCGTTGTTGAGGTGCGCGACGTTCGCGGTGCCCGGGGTGTCCCGACGGGCGCGCTCGACGTCCGCAGCAGTCATGTCCACGGCAGGTCCTTGAGCCGGTCGAAGAGCCCGTCGAAGTCCCAGGCGGACGTGGTGTTGGCCATCGCCACCAGTGCGAGGCGCTGGCCGGGGTAGATCCGCATCGCGTTCCAGAAGCCGCCGCCGGTGCCGTAGTGCTCGACGAACGCGGGTGCTGCTGTGGCATCCGTCGGTCTGCGGAACCAGCCGAGACCGTGGTCGAAGCGCTTGCCGGTCGCCGTGATGGTGCGCATCGATTCGACGTGCGAGTGCGACAGCACGGGGTGGGGGTCCGCCGCTCCTGCGGCGTGGACGGCCGCCAGCCGGACGGCGTCGAGGGCGGTGCCGACGAGGCCGCCGTAGGCAGAGCCGTTGACGAGGAAGGGGCGCAGTGAGGTGTACCCGTGGACGCGGGGACCCACGATCCCGCTCGGCAAGAGTGCCCGGAGGAGGGGGTTGGCGACGCGCGGCAGCCGCACGTACCCCACCGCGCGTGGCGATTCCGTCCGGTAGCCGTACCCGGTGCTCTCCATCGTGAGGGGATCCAGCACGCAACCGCGTACGCAGGCCTCGACGGTGGCGCCTGCGGCCCGGGCGATGACCTCGCCGGCGAGCAGATATCCGATGTTGGAGTACGAGGCGGTGGCGCCCACGGGTCGCTTGATCGTTCCGTGCGTCGAGAGGAGGTGGGCGAGCACGGTCGGGTCGGGCGGTTGGTCGGCGGGCCGGACCCACCGGACCGGCAGGGGGTTGCCGAGGCCCGCGGTGTGGCTCAGCAGGTCGCGCGTGGTGGGGTGACCGTACGTGGCATGTCCTCGATACCTCGGCAGGTACGTGCCGATCGGAGCATCGAGGTCGAGGACCCCCTCGGCCGAGAGCCGCATGGCCGTCGTGGCGGTCGCGATCTTGGTCAGGGAGAACCACGGGTACTGGTCGTCGATGGTCATCACGCGCCCTGTCTGCAGGTCCGCGTAGCCGACAGCACCGGCATGGAGCACTCGGTCGGGCGTCGCGACGGCGACGGACAGGCCGGGGATCCGGCCACGCTCGGCGATGTCGTCCATGACCTCGCGGGCCCGTTCCTCGCTCGACGAGGCCGGGTCTGTGGGGCTGGGGTCTGTGGGGCTGGGGTCTGTGGGGGTGTGGAGGATGGTGGTCACGAGTGGCTCCGGGGTTCGAGGCTGCCGACGTGGTCACGCGGCATCCGAACCCTGGCCGTCCACGGCAGTCCCCACCACGGACACTGCGAAGTGTCAGAGAGGTGTACGACTGCGACCGGGTCGCCGGTTCAGCCCGTGGCCGGTCGCCGGGTCATCGCCAGATCCGTGGCTTCGTCGGGGGAGAGCCGTCGCCCGACGTCCAGTGCGTCGTCGTACCTGTCCTCGCCGAGACGCAGCTGCGCCTCGCGGGCTGCGCTCTCGGTCGCTGCCGGGTCCGGCCGGTAGTAGCCGTACCCACGGGAGCCGGTGGTCTCGCGGATCATCTGCGCCGCACCCAGCAGGACGGGCACGCTCTCATGAACCCCTCGGGCGGCCTCGAGCACCGCCGTGGCGTCGAGCAGGTATGCCACCTGGGCGAGATCGCCGGTCTGTCGTGACAAGCGCAAGCCCTCCTCGAGGTACTCGCCGGCGCTGCCGTGGTCGCCCCGCCCCAGCTCCACCTGCGCGAGGTTGTAGAGGGCGATGTACGACGTCAGCCGGTCCCCACGAGAGCGGGCCGAGTCCAGCCCCTGCTCCATGTGTGTCAGGGCGCCGTCTGCATCGCCTTCGAGCAGCCGGACCGTCCCCAGCCAGATGTGTGCGAGGGCCCAGGTCCACTCGCCGTCGGCGCCGCCCCGCTCGGCGATCGGCAGAGCGCAGTCGAAGCGCTCGGCCGCCGTGGCGAGGTCGCCACGGGCGAGTGCGACGAGCCCCTGGCCTGCGACGGCGTTCGCCGTGGTCACCGGCTCATCCTCGGCGTGCGCGAGCGCCGCGGACCACCAGACCTGGGCCCCTCCGACGTCGTCCGACGCGAAAGCCATCGTGGCCGCCGCGAGCTCTGCGCGCGGCAGCACGCCGCGTGGCAGCGCGTGCTCCAGGACGCTCTCGGCCAGGCGGCGGCCGAGCGTGAGATGGCCGCGCAGCCACCAGTACATCCACAGTGCCCAGCTCAGGCGGGCCGCCGTCTCGGCATCGTCCGCGACCAGGCTGCGCTCGATGGCTGCGGTCAGGTTGGGGTGTTCCAGGTCCGCACGTGCCAGGGCATCCACCTGGCCGGCGTCTCGGAAGCGGGGAGCCAACCCCTCGGCCAGGGTGCGGAAGTGCTCGGCGTGCGCGGCAGCGGCCGCACTCCACTCGCCGGCGGCCATCGATCGATCGCGTGCGTACTGCGCCACCGGGTCGAGCAGGCGGTGCCGAGACTCGCCGCGGCCAGGGTCGCTGACCACGAGGGAGTGCTCGGACAGGACTTCCAGCATGCCCAGCACGTCGCTCTCCGGTTCTCCGCGCGCCAGGACCACCACCTGCTCGACATCGTCGAGCCGGAACCCGCCGACGAACACCGAGAGCAGGCGGAGCAGCCACTGCTCGTCTGCCGCGAGCAGCGCGTAGCTCCAGTCGAGGGTGGCACGCATGGTGCGCTGCCGCTCGGGTAGGTCTCGAGGCCCCCTGAGCAACGTGGCGTCGAGTCTGTCGAGGAGTGCGTCGGGGTCCAGCAGGCGAGCCCGAGCGGCGGCCAGCTCCAACGCGAGCGGGATGCCGGCCAGCCGGATGCACAGGGCGGCGACCGCAGGACGGTGCTGGGGAGCGCTTCCCCATCCGGGACTCACGGCGTGGGCACGCTCGAGCAGGAGGTCGACCGCGGGGCCGTCGCCGTCCTCCCCATGACGGGGGAGGTCGAGGGGTTGGACCTTGTGCTCGTGCTCACCTCGGATCCGCAGCGGGGCCCTGCTGGTCGCCAGCACCGTCAACCCGGGTGTGGCCTCGACCAGGGCGGCGATCCGGGGCGTCACCTCCATCACGTGCTCCACGTTGTCGAGCACCAGAAATGTGCGCCGATGACCTAGCCGCTGCGCGACGGCCGAGGCGACATCGGTGCCCGCGGTGGTGGTCGCGTCCACGGCGTCGGCGATCGCAGGCAGCACCTCGTCGGCGGCTCGGAGCCGAGCCAGCTCGACGTAGGCGACACCGTCGGCGAAGCCGTCCTGCACCGCGGCCGCGACGGCCAGCGCCAGGCGCGTCTTCCCCACGCCTCCCATCCCTGTCAGCGTGACCACCCGGTGCTGCTCGATCAGGTCCACCACCCGAGCGACGTCTCGGTCGCGCCCCAGCAGAGCGGTGGCCGGCGCGGGCAACGACCAGGGGGCCGTCGCCGAATCACTCGGTGCCTGGGTCGATCGCCCTCGCGGCGGCACCGACGCGATCAGTCGGGCCCGCTCATCGGCGTCGGCGCCGAGCGCGTCGCTCAGGGCTCGAAGGGTGTGTGGGTAGGGCCTGGTGCGGGTCCCGCGCTCGAGCGCGCTGATCGCGTGGCTGCTCAGACCTGCACGCTCGGCGAGCGCCTCCTGGGAGAGCCCGGCGGCTTCTCGCATGGCCCGAAGACGCTCGGCCAGCGAGGCGTCGTCCAGCACCGGGAAGTCCTTTCCACCTCCGAGAGCCCGCGACGGTCCGCCGACTGACTCAGGGTACGGCGTGCGGGAATCGCGGAGATGAACGCGATCGCGGGCAGAAGACCCGGCCCGACGTGGCGGCTCTACCCGAGTGGCGGGTACTAATGACGCATGATCAACGCCCCCCACCCGGGCCGGATCACCGGTCTCGCCTCCGTTCCCGTCGTCCTGGCCGTCGCTGCGGTTCTGAGCGGGACACCCGCCGCGGCCGCGGCGGCCCCACCCGCTGGTCGCGATCAATCCGTCGAGTACAGCGACGGCACCCCCCGGAGCGCCCGGCTGACCATCCCCGCGCTGCCGCGCATCACCGGACTGCGGGTGGTCGCGTACCGCGGCAAGACCGACGACGCCCCCGGCACGCGCATCCAGAACCGCGGGATCGCGGCCAGCCCGTACGGCCCCCGCGGTGGGATCGGTCCTGGAGGCATCGGCAACTACCAGGTCACGGCGCACCGCACCTCGCACGGCGGGATCTTCCGCCGGACGCCGACGCTCGACAAGGGGTCCAAGGTGTACGTCGACGCCGGCCCGTGGCGGTACGTCTACCGGGTCTTCCAGACCCGCTGGGTCTCGTTCCGCTCGGCGAAGTCGCTGCGTGCCCAGCGCGCGCCGGTGCCGGGCAAGCCGGGGAAGACCCCGCGGCACGGCTACATCACCATCTCGACGTGCGCCACGCCGGAGGACCACGCGGCCGGCAACTACTGGACGGACCGGTTCGGCAACCCCGAGCACCGCATCGACAAGATCGGGATCCTGGTGAAGCGAGTGGCCAGACCGCCCCAGGGCTAGCACCGTCGGCCGTTACCGAAATGACACGTTCGGGCCAGGTCGCCGGGGGTGGACCGGCCCTAGCGTCGCGCAGATGAAGACATTCATCGCAGGAGGGGCGTCGCTGCTGATCGGGGTCAGCGCCGCCATCGCCGGAGTGACCGCCCTCGAGCTGCCGGCGAACGCGGCCGTCAAGGCCAAGGTCAGGGTCACCATCACCCAGGACAACGCCGAGATGTCGGGCACCGTCAGGAGCAAGAGGCCCAAGCGGTGCGCCAACAACCGCACGGTCTGGGTCTGGGAGCAGATCGGCAGCCGAGGTGGTGGCGACGACATCAAGTCGTTCCAGGACACGACGTCGAAGCAGGGCACCAAGTACGTCTGGAACACCGGGACCACCGGCGTCGAGGGCTTCTTCTACGCCAAGGTCGGCGGGAAGAAGGGGTGCAAGCCCGGGGTCAGCAGGACGATCGAGGTCGTCCGCGACGAGGACTGACCCCGGCCCCCTCGTCGGCACCCGCGACTAGCGTGGCGGGCGTGCCCGAGACCAGCCCCACCTCCAGGGCGCTGCGCGCCCTGGAGGTGATCCAGTCGAGTCCTGGCATCTCGGCCGAGCGGCTCGGCTCGCGGCTCGGCGTGAGCGAGCGCGCGGCCCGGCGCTACGTCGCGATCCTGCGCGAGGCCGAGATCCCGATCGAGTCCGAGAGCGGCCCGTACGGCGGGTACCGCGTCGGCCGCGGGCTGCGGCTGCCACCACTGATGTTCACCGCCACCGAGGCGATGGGTCTGGTGATGGCGGTGCTCGAGGCCCACGGCAGCCCGGGTGACGACGGGCCGGTGGCCGGCGCCGTCGACAAGATGGTCCGCGCCCTGCCGGTCAACCTGGCCGAGCCGCTCGAGACGCTGCGCGAGGTCGCGGCCAGGCGCACGGACCCCGACCCACCGGACCCGGTGACCACCGCGGCCCTGGTCGGCGCCTCGGTCGACCGGCGTCGTTGCCGGATCGCCTACACCTCCGAGCCCGGCCGCACGCACGAGCTGGTGGTCGACCCCTGGGCGGTGGTCGTCCGCTTCGGTCGCTGGTACGTGCTCGGCTGGTCGCACGTCGCCGACAGCCGCCGGATGTACCGCATCGATCGGGTCAGGTCCGTCGAGGTCCTCGACGACGAGTTCGTCCCGCCCGACGACCTCGACCCGTTCGCCGCCCTGGAGGAGCAGATGTCCCAGGGGTGGGAGCACGCCGTCGACGTCGTGGTCGACGCCCCGCCGGACGAGGTCGGGCACTGGCTGCCGCGGAGCCTGGGCACGCTCGAGCCGACCGAGGACGGCCGGACCCGGCTGACCGGGTCCACCCGCAACCTCGAGTGGTACGCCAGCGAGCTCGCCGAGCTCCCGGTGACCTTCACGGTGGAGGGCGGCGACGCCCTGCGGTCGGCCGTGCGCGAGCTGGGGGAGCGGCTGCTCAGAGCCGCGACAGGAATGCCAGCACCCGCTCGGTGAGCAGCGCGGCCGCGTCGGCGTCGTACGCCGGGAGCGAGCTGTCGGCGAACAGGTGCTGGTCGCCGGGGTAGAGGAACAGCTCCGCGTCGTCGACGGTGGCGACGAGCTCGCGGGCGGCGTCGAGGTCACCGCCCTCCTCGGAGAAGAAGGGGTCGTGGTCCATGCCGTGGACCTGGACCGGGACGCCGTCGGGCCACGGACCGAAGGCCCACTCGCCGGTGATCGGGTAGCAGGTGTCGAAGAGCAGGGCGCCACGCGCGCCCGGGCGCAGCTGAGCGAGCCGCTGTGCCTGCCCGCCGCCGAAGGAGAAGCCCGCGTAGACGAGGTCCTGCGGCAGCTCGGCGACGACCGTGTCGGCGAGGGCGTCGTAGTCGGGCGCCCCGTCGCGTCGCACGTACTCCATCCCCTCGGGGATGGTGGCGAAGGTGTTGCCCTCGAACAGGTCGGGGGTGTGCACCGTGTGGCCCGCGGTGCGCAGCCGGTCGGCGAACTCGGTCAGGCCCGGCGTCAGGCCCTGGACGTGGTGGAAGAGGAGGATGTCTGCCATGGCGCCACCGTAGGACGGGTCCCGGACGATGGGCGTCCGGGACATCAGACGACGCGCAGCTCCGACCAGTCCACGTGGGCGAGCCGCGACTGGTACTCCGCGACCATGCCGGGCCAGTTCGTCGTGATCCGGCTGCCGTCGGTGTACCAGTTGTCGCACGCGGACCAGACGCTGCCGCCGAGCCGCTCCTGCATCTCCCGGTCGTAGGCCTCGGCGACCTCCGCCCGCACCTCGAGCGCCGGGAACGGTCCGTCGGCGAGCCGGCGGACCACCTGGGCGATCCAGCCCGACTGGGCCTCGAGCATGCCGATGATCGAGCTGCCGCCGAGGTTGCTGTTGGGCCCGTAGACGGTGAACAGGTTGGGGAACCCCGGCACCGCGATGCCGAGGTGCGCGTACGCGCCGTCGGCCCAGACCGTGCCGAGGTCGGTGCCGTCACGGCCGGTGACCTCGATGCCACCGAGGAAGTCGGTGGCCGAGAACCCGGTGCCCCAGACCAGGACGTCGCCCTCGTGCAGGGTGCCGTCAGCGGTGCGCACCCCACCTGCCTCGACGGAGGTGACGGCCTCGGTGACGACGTCGACGTGCTCGCGGTCGAGTGCCGGGTACCAGTCGTTCGAGAACAGGATCCGCTTGCAGCCGATCGGGTAGTCGGGCCGCAGCCTGTCGCGCAGCCGTGGGTCGCGGACCTGCTGGCGCAGCTGCAGCTTCCACGCGTTCTCCAGGCCCTTGAGCACCGGCGTCTTCGACCAGCCACCCTCGAGCGCGCGGTTCAGCAGCTCGGTGAGGTGGAAGACCGACCTTCGCTCCGTGCCGAGCAGCCGCGGGAACCGGCCGACCAGCCGGTGGTGGCGCCGGGGGTACTCCACGTCCGGCTTCGGCACGACGTACGGCGCGTGCCGCTGGAAGACGGTCATCGCCCCGACCCGGTCGACGATGCCGGGCACGAACTGGATCGCGCTGGCGCCGGTGCCCACGACGAGCACCCGCTTGCCGGTGAGGTCGACGTCGTGCCGCCACCGGGCGGAGTGGAAGGCCGGGCCCGCGAACGAGTCGAGGCCGGGCAGGTCGGGGACGACCGGGTTCGACAGCTGTCCGAGCGCGTTGACGACGACGTCCGCCTCGAACCGGGCACCTGCGACCGTGGTCACGGCCCAGGTCCGGGACTCGTCGTCGTACCGGATCGCGGTGACGTCCTGGCCGGTCTGCACGAGGTCGAGCAGGCCCGCCTCCGAGGCGGACGTCTGGATGTACTCGAGGATGTCCGCCTGGCCGGAGTAGGTCCTCGGCCAGCGCGGGTTCAGCGCCCAGGACCACGAGTAGAGCGCGGACGGCACGTCGCAGGCGGCACCCGGGTAGGTGTTGTCGCGCCACACCCCGCCCACCCGGTCGGCGCGCTCGAGGACCGTGATGTCGTCGATGCCCTCCTCGCGCAGGGCGCGCGCCATGCCCAGCCCACCGAAGCCGGCCCCGACGACGACGACGCGTGGTGAGGTCACGGCCCGAAGCGTAGATCGCCCTCCGCCGCCCGGTGTTCACCTACTCGTCCGCGGACGGCCACCGCGAGGGGACGGGTCATTGGCCGGGCCTTCCTAGCGTCCGGGACGTCGCCAGGGTGGCGACCTCCGTGGAAAGGGATCCCACTGATGCGTACCCCCGCACGCGGCACCACCGCGCTGCTCGCCCTCGTCCTCGCGGCCGGCCTGGTCGGCTCGGCCGGCATCGCCGGTGCCGACGGCGGCCGGCACCAGGGCGGCGACAAGGGCAAGATCGAGAACGTCATCTACCTCCTCGGGGACGGCATGGGCCGCACCCACGTCACCGCGGCCCGCAACCGCTACTACGGCGCCGACGGGCGCCTGGTGATGGAGGGCCTGGGCAGCGTCGGCCAGGTGAGCACGTACGCCGTCCAGCAGGGCTCGGGGCAGCCGGGCGACCCCGACTTCGCCCCGAACGCGGTCACCGACTCCGCCTCGGCCGCGACCGCATGGTCGTCGGGGGTGAAGACCTACAACGCCGCACTCGGCGTCGACGGCAAGGGCGCGGTGGTGCCGACGCTGATGGAGCTGGCCAAGAAGAGGGGGCTGCGCACCGGCAACGTCTCGACCGCCGAGATCACCGACGCCACCCCGGCGGGCCAGATGAGCCACGTCCTGCTCCGCGGCTGCCAGGGCCCGGCGTACTCCGACGCGGCCTGCCAGAACCCGGCGCTCACGGGCACCCTGCCCACCAGCGACGTCCGGGTGACCCCGGTGGCGGACCAGATCGCCCGCAACGGCACCGCCGACGTGATCCTCGGTGGTGGGCTGTCGCGCTTCGACGCCGCGGACGAGGGCGCGCTCGAGGCCCAGGGGTACGACGTCCTCGGCTCGCCCGCGTCACAGACCGTGGCCACCAAGGCGGACCTGGCCGGGGCCAGCGCCACGAAGGTCTTCGCGCTGTTCAACAGGGGCAACCTGACGATCGAGAAGTACAAGCGTGAGAACCCGGCCTCGGCGCAGGCGCAGGAGCCGGACCTCGCGGCGATGACCAGGAAGGCCATCGAGCTGCTGTCGACCGGCAAGAAGGGCTTCTACCTCCAGGTGGAGGGGGCGCTCATCGACAAGCGGTCGCACGCGAACGACGCGGCGCAGACGCTCGAGGAGATGAAGGCGTTCGACGAGGCGGTCCGGGTGGCCCGCGACTTCGCCCGGCGCGACGGCCACACGCTCGTCATCGTCACCGCCGACCACGAGTGCGCCGGCTTCAACATCATCGAGAAGGGCAGCTACGCGAACGCGGAGGCGGTCTCGCCCCCGGCCAACGTGGACTCGGGCAACCCGGCCAACAGCTCGACCCCCGCGCGGCCGAGCAGCGGCGCCAAGGACCCGGCCAGGTCCGCGTTCGCGCCCGCGACCTTCCGGACGCCCGACGACGCGCCCGGGGTCGTGGACGGCTCGCCCGACGCCGGCCTGTGGCTGACCTACCTCTCCGGCAACCACACGGGCGCCGACGTGCCGGTGTTCGCCTACGGACCCGGGAGCCGGGCACTGGAGGGCAGCATCGACAACACCGACCTGTTCGGGATCGTCGGGCGCGCGCTGGGACTCACGCGCTGAACCGTGCGGCTGCCGTGCTGGTCCTGGCCCTCGTGGCCGGGGCCGGCACGGCGTGCTCGGGGGACGACGCACCACCGTCCGAGGCGGTGGTCGACCCGTCGGACGCGGCCGTCACGGCGTTCGCGGGGCTCGAGCCGGCCTCCGGCGACCCGGTGCCGGCCGCGCTCGGGTCCGCTCGACCGGCGCCGGGGACCGTCGCGAGGGTTGCCGGGCCGTTCGACGACCGGTTACGCGCTCGGCGTGCTCCGCCTGCGCGACGGTGTCGTGACCGGTCGGCTCACCGTGACGACCGACGTGAGCGAGCTCCTCGAGCTCGAGGTGGTCGCCGGCTTCTACGACGCGCGCGGCCGGTTCCTCGGCACCGCCCGATGGGTGCACCACCTGGACGAGAGCGGAGAGCACGGGCACGCCGGTCCTCCGGAGGAGTCCGAGACGTTCCGGGTCGTGGCGCCGGCCCGGCTGCGTGAGCGGGTGGCGTCGGCCGCGGTCGGCGTGCCCGTGCTGGTGAACGAGTAGGTCAGGCGACCTCGCTGGCTCGGCGTGCGTCGATCCAATGTAGACCAAATAACTAGAGAAACAAGAGAATGCCTCAGGTGATCGTCATTCCCCCGTCGACGGCCAGGGTCTGACCGGTGATGTAGCCGGCCGCGTCGGAGGCGAGGAAGACCACCGTCGCGGCGAGCTCCTGCGGGTCGCCCTTGCGTCCGCTGGGGATGCGGCCCTCCTGCGACTCGAGGTAGCCCGGCGGGTACTGCTCGGTCATCTCGGAGGCGAAGAAGCCAGGGGCGACGGCGTTGACCCGGATGCCCTTGCGGCCGGTCCACTGCTGGGCCAGGTCGCGGGTGAGGCCGATCAGGCCGGCCTTGGACGAGGCGTACGCCGCCTGGGGGAGCCCGGCGGTGGTGATGCCCAGCACCGAGCTGATGTTGATGATGCTGGAGCCCGGCTGCATCACCCGGCCACAGGCCTGGGCCATCCAGTAGCAGCCGTTGAGGTTGACGTCGATGACCTCGCGGAACTGCTCGGGCGTCTCGCGGGTCGCCGGCATCGCGGTGCCGATGCCGGCGTTGTTCACCAGGATGTCGACCCGGCCGAACTCCTCCATGGCGAGCGCGACCAGGTCGGTGCACGACTGCGGGTCGGCGACGTCCGTCGCCGCCGTCAGCGCCCTGCGTCCCGTGGCCTCGACGAGCCGCGCGGTGTCGGCGAGCTTCGCGACCCGCCGGGCACCGAGAGCGACGTCGGCGCCGGCCTCGGCGAGGCCCCGGGCGAAGGCCACCCCCAGCCCGCTCGAGGCGCCGGTCACGACGGCGACCTTCCCGTCGAGCCTGAACATGTCCGGGACAGCGCGATCAGCCATGCCGATCAGCCTAGTGTCGGGCCATGACCCCGGAGAGAGGCCAGATCGTCACCGTCTTCCGGTCCCGGCTGCGTCCGGACGCGGACGCCTACCCCGAGCACGCGGCCCGGATCGCCGAGCTGGCGCGCTCCATGCCGGGCTACGTCGAGCACAAGGCGTTCACGGCCGAGGACGGCGAGCGGGTCACCGTCGTGACGTTCGCGGACCGTGCGACCCACGACGCGTGGGGCCGGCACCCGCTGCACCGGGAGGCCCAGCGCGCGGGGGTCAGCGACTACTACGAGGAGTACTCCATCGCGGTCGGCGAGGTCGACCGGGTCAGTGCCTGGTCGCGGCGCGCCTGAGTGGGAGACGGCGAGGTGGGGAACGTTGGGGGGATAGCGTCCCCACCCCGCCGGCGAGGGTGCGTCCCGCACGACGCACGTCAGGTCGTCTTGACAGTCGTCCAGACGATTCCTCTCCAGTGTCAGAAATTCCTTGACGAGTGTCAAGACGGCGCGGTCCGGGTCTAGCCCCCGAGCAGCGTGCTGCGGATGTCGCCCTTGAGCACCTTGCCCACCTTCGAGCGGGGCAGGTCCGCCCAGACCTCCACCTGCTTCGGCGCCTTGACGCTGCCGATCCGCTCCTTCACGAACGCCGCCAGCTCGTCCGGGTCGACGGCGCCGGTCCCGCGGAGCTGGACCACGGCGGTCACCCGCTCGCCCCACTTCTCGTCGGGCAGCCCGATCACCGCACAGTCCTGGACCGCCGGGTGCTGCATGAGCGCCTGCTCGACCTCGGTCGAGTAGACGTTGAAGCCGCCGGTGATGACCATGTCCTTGGCCCGGTCGACGATGTACAGGAAGTTGTCCTCGTCGAGGTAGCCGATGTCGCCGGTGTGGTGCCAGCCGTGGGCCGAGGCCTCGGCCGTCGCCTCCGGGTTGCGGTGGTAGCCGGCCATCACCAGGGAGCTGCGGACCACGATCTCGCCCTTCTCCCCGGGCGGCAGCAGCGCGCCGTCGGCGGCCATGATCGAGACCGTCACCAACGGAGCCGGACGCCCCGCTGATGACAGCCGCTCGAGGGCGACGCTCCCGTCGGGACGGAAGTGGTCGCGCGGGGGCAGCGTCGAGATCATCATCGGCGCCTCGGTCTGCCCGAAGAGCTGCGCCATGACGGGCCCGATGCGGGTGAGCGCCTCCTCGAGCCGGGTCGCCGACATGGGAGCCGCGCCGTACCAGAAGCACTGCATCGAGGAGAGGTCCGTGCTGTCGAGCGCCGCGTGCGCCAGGACCATGTAGATCAGGGTCGGGGGCAGGAACGTGTGGGTCACCCGGTGCCGCTCGACGTGCTCGAGGAACGCGCCGACGTCGGGCGTCCGCATCACGACGACCTCGCCACCGAGGGCGAGGACCGGGAAGCAGAGCACCCCGGCGGCGTGCGTCAGGGGGGCGAGCGCGAGGTAGACGGGCCGCCCGTCGAACGGATAGCTCATCAACGTGATGGCGGACATCGTCTCGAGGTTCGTGCCCGTCAGCATCACGCCCTTGGGACGTCCGGTCGTCCCCCCGGTCCCGACGATCATGGCGAGGTCCTCGGGCGGGGCCTCCTGCGGCACCTCGTCGGCGCTGCCGAGGAACTCGTCCCACCGGAGCGCCCCCCGGACCTGTCCGTCGAGGCAGACCAACGTGGTCAGTCCCGGGAGGTCGCCGCGGATCTGCTCGACCAGCTCGGCGTACGACGCCTGGAAGACCAGCGCGCGGCACCCGAACAGCTCGAGCAGCTCGCGGTTCTCGGCTGCCTCGTTCCGCGGGTTGATCGGGCACCAGACCGCGCCGGCGCGGCTGATCCCGAACACGGTGGTGAACGCGTCCGGGTCGTTGGCCGACAGGATCGCGACGGTGTCGCCGGGGGCGATGCCCTGGGCGGCGAGGGCCGCCGCGATCCGGAGGCTGAGCTCCTGGACCTCGGCGTAGCTGCGTGTCTCCCCGTCCGTCGTCAGGCAGGGCGCGTCCCGTCCGAGGGACGCGCCCTTGTCGAGGTAGTCCGACAGCTGCATGTGCGGGATCAGCCCTCGACCGTGACCACCGGGTCGGACACCAGGCCGAAGCCGCGCAGGACGCCGAGCAGCTCGCGGTGGCCGAAGGCCTGGCAGCCCGACGCGAACCCGACCCGCTTCGGCGGCTGCTGCAGCAGCGCGTACGCCGCATAGGCCTGGAGTGCCCCGGTCTGCTTGTAGTTCTGGTTGCCGTGGATGACGACGTGCGCCCGGCCGAGCGGTCCCGAGGCGTGCACCGAGTCCATGGACTTGTTGAGCCGCGGGTTCTCCCGCGGCGGCATCTGGCTCATCACCTGCGAGGCGGTCGCGGTGAGCGCGGCGTACTTCTCGTCCGGCCCCATGTCCTTGGTCGCCTCGACGGCCGCCGCGACGATCTGGGGGACGCCGAGCATCAGCGGCTTGTTGAAGACGCCGCCGAGGACCTTGACGTTGGCCACGCGCGGGTCGCGCTTGAACCAGACCGGGTGCGACGTCCCGCCCCACGGGAGGGCCAGCGCCAGCTCGTGCTGGCCGGGGATGGCGAGCTGGTAGAGGCCCGCCTCCGGGTCCCAGGGCTGGTACTGGTTCTGCTCGAGGTAGAACGCGCCGGCGAGTGCCGCGTTGACCAGGATCGTCAGGGTCGAGGCGACGGTCGGGCTGCCACCCCAGAAGACGGCGATGTCGAGGGTGTCCAGGCCGGGGCGCTCCAGCGCGACCTCGGCGGCGATCTCGCCGGTCGTGTACATCTGGGCGACGCCGGGGGACAGGAGCAGGCCCTTCTCGGCGTACGCGGCGCCGTACTGCTCGTCGCAGGTGATCAGCCAGTCCTGCTCGCCCGTGGTGTCGAGGTAGTGGACCCCGGCGGCCAGGGCCGCCTCGACCACGGCCGGGCCGAGCTGGCTGAACGGACCCACGGTGTTGCACACGACCGACGCGCCGGCGAACAGCTCGGCCAGGGCGTCCGGGCTGCCGTCGCACTCGACGATCTCGTAGTCGGCGGTCTCGATGCCGGCGACGTTGGCCTCCATCGAGTTCTTGAGCTTGCCGCCGTCGCGGCCCGCGGCCACGAACGGGACGTTGTACTCGCGGAGGTACTCGCAGATGAGCCGGCCGGTGTAGCCGGAGGCGCCGTAGACGACGACAGGCTTGTCGCTCATGGTCACATCCCCATCCCGCCGTCGACCGGCAGGCCGACGCCGTTGACGAAGCGCGAGGCGTCGGAGGCCAGGAAGACGACGGCGTCGGCCATGTCCTCGACCGCGCCGAGACGACCGGACGGGGTCAGCTCGATCACGGCACCGACGGCCTCCTCGGGGGAGCCGAACAGCCCGATCTCGGCCACGTCGTTGGCGAGACCCGCTCCCATGGCCGTCGGGACCAGGCCGGGGTAGATGCAGTTGACGCGGACGCCGTAGCCGAGCTTGCCGGACTCCATCGCGGCCACGCGGGTGAGGCGGTCGACCCCGGACTTCGTGGCCGAGTAGACCGAGATCCCGGGGAAGGCGATCGTCGCGGCGACGGACGCGACGTTGATGACGACACCGCCGTTGCCGGCGGCGCCGCCGGGTCGCATCGTGAGGAAGGCGTGCTTGAGGCCGAGGGCGGTGCCGAGCAGGTTGACCTCGAGCTGCTTGCGCACGGCGCCGGGGTCCAGGTCGACGATGAGGCTGGTGATCTCGATGCCCGCGTTGTTCACGACGATGTCGAGACCGCCGAGGAGGGAGGTGGCCTCGGCGATCGCGGACGCCCAGTTGGCGTCGTCGGTGGTGTCGAGGTGCACGAACCCGTGCCCCTCGCCCAGGGACTCGGCCACCTTCGGGCCGAGGTCGTCCTGCAGGTCGGCGATGACGACGGTCGCGCCGGCGGCGGCGAGGGCGTGCGCCATCCCCTCGCCGAGCCCCTGGGCCCCGCCCGTGACAAGGGCCTTCCGGCCCGTGAGATCGAGGTCGGTCATCGCTGCTCCTAGTGGTCGAGGTCAGGTCGTGTGGTGGTCGTCACAACGTAGGCCTCGATGCTTGACGAGTGTCAAGAGTTTTCTGGACATTCGTCAAGAAAAGATTGGTCGCGTGTCAAGACAAGGACCTCGTGCGGCCGTACGATGACCGAGGACGACCCGGGAGGAGGTGTCGCGTGACCAGCACCACCAGCACCAAGGAGGCGCGGCGCGCGCCGGCGGACAAGCACGACGAGCGGCGCAACCAGCTCGCCGAGTCGGCACTGCGCACCCTGGGCGAGCGCGGCTACGCGCGCACGAGCCTCCGCGAGATCGCCAACAACTCCGAGTTCAGCCACGGCGTCGTCCACTACTACTTCGCCGACAAGCTCGAGCTGGTCGTCTACAGCGTCCGCTACTACAAGGCCCGGTGCGTCACCCGCTACGACAGCGTGGTGTCCGACTCGACCTCGGCCGACGGCCTCCTCGACGCGTTCGCCGCCAAGCTCGTCGAGACCGTGCAGGACGAGGCCCCCATGCACTGCCTCTGGTACGACGTGCGCACCCAGAGCATGTTCGAGGAGAGCCTGCGGGACGCCGTGACCCTCATCGACAAGACGCTCGAGGAGATGATCTGGCGGGTGATCACCCGCTACGCCGAGCTGGCCGGCCGGCCCACGGCGATGACCCCCGCCGCGGCGTACGGCGTGCTGGACGGGCTGTTCCAGCAGGCGCTGCTCGGCTACGTGGCAGGCGACCCCGAGGCGCTGCCGACGATGGTGGACCAGGTCCACAGCCTGATGCCGCTCACGATCGGTCCCGCGACCGGCTAGACCCCCTAGAGTCGCGCCGTGCCGAAGCGGGAGCTGTTCGTCTCGCTCGCCGTCGCCTCGGTCGCCTCGGTGCTGGCCTGGTTCCGCCTCGACGGGCGCACCCGCGGAGTCGTGTGGGCCGAGGACGGGATGTTCCTCCAGGACCGCCTCGAGGCCGGCCCGCTCGTGTCGCTGGTCGACCCCTACCAGGGCTACCTCCACCTCGTCCCGCGGGCGGTCGTCGAGGTGGCCGCGCTGGTCCCGCTCGAGGACTACGCCGTCGCCGTCACGGGGCTGTGCTGCCTGACCGTCGGCGCGGTGGCCGGCCTCGTCCACGCGTGCAGCCGGGACGTCGTCGGGTCGCGTGCGGCCCGCGTGGTGCTCGGCCTCGTGACCGTGCTGGTCCCGACCGCGGCCGCCGAGCTGCTCGGCAACACCGCCAACCTGCACTGGTTCCTGCTCTGGCTGACGCCGTGGGTGCTCCTGTGCCGACCGACGTCCTGGCGGCAGGGCTGGGCGCTCGGCGCCGTGCTGCTCGCGGTGACGCTGACGGAGATCCAGGCCGTCTACTTCGTCCCGCTGCTCCTGGTCGGGATCCGGGACCGGCGCCGGATCCCGATGGCCGTCGCGATGCTCGCCGGGCTGGCCGCCCAGCTCGTGATGGCGCTGACCGTCTACCGGCCCGACGACGAGGGCACCCCGTCTGTGCCGGACCTGGTCCAGGGCTACGGGCTCCACGTGTTCCTGCAGATGTGGCGACCAGCGACCGGCGGCGTCGGCGACGTCCTGGTCGACCACGGGTGGTCGCTGGTCGTGCTCGCCTCGGCACCGTTCCTCGTCGTGCTCGCGGCGCTCGTGGCCGGCAGCCGTACCCGCGACCGCCTGCTCCTCACGGGGACCCTGCTCGTCGGTGCGCTCGCGCCGTACGTCGTCGGCATGGTCCTGAACTTCAGGTCGTTCCTCGCCTTCGACGGCTTCGCGCTCGACACCCTGGCGGTCTTCGCGCCGCTCCGGTACGCGGTCGTCCCGGCCATGTTCGTGCTCGCGGCGGCCGTGGTCGTCGCCGACCGCGGGCCCCGCGTGCTGCGCGCGGCGGTGCTGGCCGGCGTGCTCGCGCTCGGGTTGTGGCACCTCGACCCGGGCCCCACCAACCGGAGCGAGGAGCGAGGGTGGTCCGCGGCCGTGGACGAGGCGGCCGCGTGGTGTCGCGACACCGGCGTCGCGATGGTCCAGGTCAAGACGGCCCCGGTCTCCTGGGAGATCTTCCTCGACTGCGCCGTCGTCCTCGGCGGGCCCGACACGCGCTAGAGTGGCGCCATGACCACCCGGTTCGAGCTTCTTGGACAGCCGCGCTGACGACGCAACCAGTCAGTGCGGCAACCCCTCCTGCGTGAGGGGTTTTTTCATGCCAGGACGCGAGACCGAGCAGGCAAGGACTTGAGGACATGAACGAGACCGAAGACGCAGAGCGTTACGACATCCACGCCGTCGAGCAGAAGTGGCAGCGGGTGTGGGAGGGCATGGAGCCCTTCACGGCGCACGACGACTCGACGCTCGAGAAGCGCTACGCGCTGACGATGTTCCCCTACCCGAGCGGTGACCTGCACATGGGTCACGCCGAGGTCTTCGCGCTGCACGACGTGATCGCGCGCTACTGGTGGCTGAGGGGCTACGAGGTGCTGAACCCGATGGGGTTCGACTCGTTCGGCCTGAACGCGGAGAACGCCGCGATCCGCGACAACGAGCACCCGGCGACGTTCACGTACGCCAACATCGAGCAGTCGATCGAGTCCTGCCGCCGCTTCGCCACCAGCTTCGACTGGACCCGGACCTTCAACACGTCCGACCCGGAGTACTACCGCTGGACCCAGTGGCTGTTCCTGAAGTTCCGCGAGCGGGGCCTGGCCTACCGCAAGGAGAGCCCGGTCAACTGGTGCCCGGTCGACCAGACCGTGCTGGCCAACGAGCAGGTCATCGACGGCCACTGCGAGCGCTGCGGCGCCGAGGTCACCAAGCGTGAGCTGACGCAGTGGTACTTCAAGATCACCGAGTACGCCCAGGAGCTGCTGGACAACCTGGACGTGCTGGGCCCCACCTGGCCGGACCGCGTCATCAACGCGCAGCGCGGCTGGATCGGCCGCTCCGAGGGCGCGCACGTGGTCTTCGACGTCGTCGACGGCGAGCCGCTGACCGTCTACACGACCCGGCCCGACACGCTGTTCGGCGCGACCTTCATGGTCGTCGCGGCCGACGCCCACCTGGCCGGCGAGCTGGTCACCGACGAGCAGCGGCCGGCGTACGACGCCTACCTGGCGGAGGTCCGCAAGGCCTCCGACATCGAGCGGCTGTCGACGGACCGGCCCAAGACCGGCGTGTTCCTGGGCCGCTACGCGGTGAACCCGGTCAACGGCGAGCAGATCCCGATCTGGGCGGCCGACTACGTCCTGGCCGACTACGGCACCGGCGCGATCATGGCCGTGCCCGGCCAGGACCAGCGCGACTGGGACTTCGCCGAGAAGTTCGACCTGGGCATCGTGCGCACGGTCCAGCCGACCGAGGGCTTCGAGGAGGACGGCGGCCAGGCCTTCACCGGCCAGGGCCCGGCGATCAACTCGGCCAACGAGGAGATCTCGCTGGACGGCATGGAGATCGCGGAGGCCAAGACCGCGATCATCGACTGGCTGGAGAGCAAGGGCGCCGGCACGCGCGCCGTGAACTTCCGGCTGCGCGACTGGCTGCTGTCCCGTCAGCGCTACTGGGGCGCGCCGATCCCGATCATCCACTGCCCGTCCTGCGGCGAGGTGCCGGTCCCCGAGGACCAGCTGCCCGTCGTCCTGCCCGAGCTGCGGGGCTCCGACCTGACGCCGCGCGGCGAGTCGCCGCTGGCGGCGGCGACCGACTGGGTCAACGTCGACTGCCCGTCGTGCGGCGGCCCGGGCAAGCGCGACAGCGACACGATGGACACGTTCGTCGACTCGTCCTGGTACTTCCTGCGCTACTGCTCGCCGCACGACGACACCCAGGCCTTCGACTCCGACCTGGTGAACGCGTGGGGTCCGTGCGACATCTACATCGGCGGCGTCGAGCACGCGGTGCTGCACCTGCTGTACGCGCGCTTCTTCACGATGGTGCTGAACGACATGGGGCTGGTGGGCTTCCGCGAGCCGTTCGCGTCCCAGCTGAACCAGGGCACCGTCATCAACGAGGGCGCCAAGATGTCGAAGTCCAAGGGCAACGGCGTGCGATTGGGGGAGCAACTCACGGCCTTCGGTGTGGACGCGGTGCGCCTGACGCTGGTCTTCGCCGGCCCGCCCGAGGACGACATCGACTGGGCCGACATGTCGCCGGCCGGGTCGGTGCGGTTCCTGCAGCGCGCCTGGCGCCTGAGCGGTGACGTCACCTCGCCGGCCGGGACACCGGCGGACGGCGGCGACGTCGGTCTGCGCCGTACGACCGCACGGACCGTCGAGGACGCCGCGCAGCTGGTCGAGGCCTTCCGCTTCAACGTGGTGATCGCGCGGACGATGGAGCTGGTCAACGCGACGCGCAAGGCCATCGACTCGGGCTGCGGCCCGGCCGACCCCGCCGTCCGCGAGGCCGCGGAGGCGGTCGCGATCCTGCTGTCGCTGGTGGCGCCGTACACCGCCGAGGAGATGTGGGAGCGGCTGGGCCACGAGCCGACCGTCGCCCGGGCCGGCTGGCCGGCCGTGGACCCGGCGCTGCTGGTCGTCGACTCGGTGACCGCGGTCGTCCAGGTCCAGGGGAAGGTCAAGGCCCGCCTCGACGTCAGCCCGGACATCTCGGCGGCCGACCTGGAGACCGCTGCGCTGGCCGACGAGGGCGTGGTGCGCGCGATCGAGGGTCGCGAGGTGAAGCGGGTCGTCGTCCGCGAGCCGAGCCTGGTCAACATCGTCGTCTGAGGGGTCGCACCTCACCCAAATACCAAAATGGGTGATGTGCACCCCCCGCTGCGGTGCTGGTCTGGACAGGACCCCAATCCCGTCCCCAAGGAGACCGTCATGGTCCTCGGAAAGACAACCGTCGTCGCGGCATCGCTACTGCTCGCCGCGGCGTCCTTCGCACCCGCCCAGGCCGGACCACAGGCCCGCCATGCCCCCGACACCCTCGAACCGGTCGTCTCCGGCCTGGACGGCGCCCGCGGCGTCGACCACCTGGGCCACGGCAGGACCCTGGTGACCGAGGCCGACGGGAGCTTCAGCCTCGTCGTCGCGCGACGGCACGCGGAACCCAAGGTGATCGAGCTCGGCAGCGTCCCCGCGGGCTTCCTCGCCCCCGCGATCTCGGCCGGCCGGCACGGCAAGATCTACCTCCTCACGGCCGGCGGCGCGCCGGGCACCGGCGCCGCGACGCTGTACGTCTGGCGGTGGGGGGACGACGCGCCCCGTCCCGTCTTCGACGTCGCGGCGTACCAGGAGGGCGACCACGACCCGTTCAACCAGGAGGGGGAGCCCGGGGAGAGCAACCCGTACGGCCTGGCGGCCCTCAAGGACGGCTCGGTGCTGATCTCCGACGCCGCCGGGAACGACCTGATCCGGGTGTGGCCGGGCAGTGGGCGTGCCCACACCGTCGCCCGCCTCATGCCGCGCACGGTGGCGGTGCCCGAGGGACTCCCGGCGACCGACCCCGAGGGCAGCCCGCTGCCGCCGGCCGGGACCGAGATCCCCAGCGAGGGCGTGGCCACCTCCGTGACGGTGGGCCCCGACGGCTACTGGTACGTCGGTGAGCTGCGCGGCTTCCCCGCGACACCGGGGACCTCGCAGATCTGGCGGATCAAGCCGGGCTCCAAGGGCGCCACGTGCAACCCGGTCAAGCCCTGGAAGGGCGACTGCACGAGGTACGCCGACGGTCTCACCTCGATCGTCGACCTCGGCGGTGACAAGAAGGCCGTGTACGCGGTGACCCTGTCCAAGCTGAGCTGGCTCGGGTTCGAGCTCGAGCTGCCCGGGTCCGAGGTCGGCGGGCTGTTCCGCGTCACCAAGCGGCACCACCACAAGGCGTGGATCAAGGAGCTGGTCCCCGACCAGCTGATCCTGCCCGGCGGCGTCGACGTCGGGAAGGACCCGTACGTCACCGGGCCGCTGTTCGGCCCCGGTGGACTGAGCCGGGTCGACTGAGCCGTCGTCGACCGGGCCGGGCTCTCCGGGCCCGGCTCGGTCGACGATGAGTTCGCGCCGCGGTGGCAGTCTGACCGCCATGACCACGACCGCGCAGACCTTCGCCGTGGGTGACGGCGACGACCTGATCACCTACGACGTCCGCGGCGACCTGTCCTCCGGGACGCCGCTGTTCATGTTCGCGTCCCCGATGGCCGCGTCCGGCTTCGAGAGCCTGTCCGCCCACTTCACCGACCGGCCGGTGGTGACCTACGACCCGCGGGGGGCCGAGCGGAACCCCGACGGGCACGAGCGAGGTCACGCCCGAGCAGCACGCGGACGACCTGCACCGCGTCATCGAGGCCCTGGGGGTCGGCCCGGTCGACGCGTTCGGGACCAGTGGCGGCGGGGTCAACCTGCTGGCCCTGGCCACCGCGCACCCCGAGGACCTGCGCACGGCGGTGGTGCACGAGCCGCCGACCTTCGTCGGGCTGCCCGACGAGGAGCTGCTGGTGGCCGCCATCGCGGACATGAAGGCGACGTACCTCAAGGACGGCAACGGTCCGGCCATGGCCAAGTTCATCCAGCTGGTGATGGGCCAGGGCGAGCTGCCGGCCGACTACCTCGAGCACCCCGCTCCGGACCCCTCGATGTTCGGCCAGTCCGCGGAGGACGACGGGAGCCGCGACAACCCCCTGATGCGCAACATGCCGGCCTGCAACGCCTTCGCCGCCGACCCCGGAGCCCTGGCGCCGTTCGGCGACCGGCTGGTGATCGCGGTCGGCGCCGCGTCCGGCGAGGGGCCGGCGGCCAGGGGCGCCCGGGCGGTGGCGGCCCGGCTCGGCAAGGAGGCGGTGCTGTTCCCCGGCGACCACGGGAGCTTCCTGAACAACCCGTACGGCGAGCCGACCGGCGTGGAGGAGGCGGCGGAGCGGCTGCGGGAGCTCATCGCCGGATAGCCTCTGGGCCATGCCGGTCGTCGTCGTCACCGACTCGACCGCCAGCCTTCCCGCCGAGGTCGCCGCCGAGCACGGCATCGTCGTGGTGCCGCTCCAGGTGATCATCGGGGCCGACGTGTTCGACGAGGGGTCGGAGGGCGCGACCCCCGAGCTTGTCGCCGCGGCGCTCAAGGAGTTCCGGCCGGTCAGCACGTCGCGGCCGACGCCGGCCGCGCTGCTCGAGGTCTACGAGCGGGCAGCGGCCGACGGTGCGACCGGGATCGTCTCCGTGCACCTGTCGTCGGACATGAGCGGCACGTTCGAGTCGGCCCAGCTGGCCGCCCGCGAGGCGTCGGTGCCGGTCGTGCCGGTCGACAGCCGCCAGGTCGGGGTCGCGACCGGGTACGCCGCCCTCTCGGCCGCCGAGGTCGCGGCTCGTGGCGGCTCAGCCGAGGAGGCGGCGACGGCGGCGCGGGCCCGCGCCGCGGCGTCGTTCTCGATCTTCTACGTCGACACGCTGGAGTACCTGCGCCGGGGCGGGCGGATGGGAGCCGCCTCGGCGCTCATCGGCGGCGCTCTGGCGGTCAAGCCGCTGCTCCAGATCCGGGACGGCAAGGTGGCCGGCCTGGAGAGGGTCCGCACGTCCGGCCGGGCGCTCGCGCGGCTCGAGGAGCTGGCCGTCCAGGCGGCGGGCGAGCAGCCCGTCGACGTGTGCGTGGCGCACCTGGCCAGCCCCGACCGCGCCGGCCAGCTGACCGCGCACCTCGCGGAACGGCTCGTGGGGAACCTGGACGGCCGCGAGGTGTGGTGCGGCGAGCTCGGTGCGGTCCTCGGGGCGCACGTGGGGCCCGGGATGCTCGCGGTCTGCGTCGCCCCGCTCGTCGACTGACGGTCCGTCCCGCGTCCACAGGGCGTCGCCGCGAGTGGCTCGTCCACAAGTGGACCGGCGACTCGTCCGCACGGGGGTGACCCGTTCCTAGCGTCGCCGGCATGCGAACCCGACGACCCAACCCCCAGCACCAGGACGCCGTGTCCCGCCGACTGGCCCTGCTCGGTGCCGAGCTCGCGTCGGTGCGCCAGGCGCCCGCGGACGAGCCGGACCCGGAGGAGGCCCCGTGGTGGGACGAGCACACCAGGATCGCGGCACCGCGGGCCGGACCGTCGACGCCTCCGGCCGGGCCGCCGTCGGTGCCCGTCCCGGGTCGGCACGCGCGTCGCCGCGCGTCGTCGTGGGTCCCCGAGACCCTGCACGGCCGCGTCCTCCTCGGTCCGGCCCAGCTGGCGGTCGTCGCCGTCGTCGTCGCCGTCGGGCTCGCCGTGACGGCCTGGTGGCTGGTCCGGGCGGAGCCCGAGCCGGTCGACGACCTGGCCGCCGCCCCGGTCGGGAGCCTGGTGCCGCTCGAGCCCGACCCGACTCCCCGGACGGAGGCGACGCCGTCGACGGTGACCGTCGACGTGGCGGGCAAGGTGCGGCGGCCCGGGATCGCCGTCCTCGACCCCGGCGCCCGGGTCGTCGACGCGATCGCGGCCGCGGGTGGGGTGCGGGCCGGGGCCGACACCGAGGGCCTCAACCTGGCTCGGGTGCTCGTCGACGGTGAGCAGGTCCTGGTGGGCGTCCCGCTTCCACCGGGGGTGGCCGCCTCGGCACCGGCACCACCGGGAGGAGCGACGGCGTTGGTCGACCTCAACACCGCGGACGCGACGCAGCTCGACTCGCTCCCGGAGGTCGGACCGGTGACCGCGGAGGCGATCCTCGCGTGGCGCGACGCGCACGGGGCGTTCGCGAGCGTCGACGAGCTGCTGGAGGTCGACGGGATCGGCGAGGCGACGCTGGCACGCATCGCCCCGCACGTCACGGTGTGACCCGGCCCGCGGACACCGACCGTGCCGACCTGCGGATGCCGCTGCTGGGTGCGGCGGCGTGGGCGGGAGCCCTGCTCGGGGGTGTCGGCGGACCCACCACCGTGCTGGTCGGCGTCGCGACGGTCGGGGTCCTGGCGGTGCTGGCGAGGTGGCGGCCGGACGCCGTGCCGCTCGGGGTCGCGATGGTCCTCGCCCTGGCAGCGGCGCTCACGGTCACCGCCGTCCGGTCGGAGCGGCTCGCCCACGGACCGCTGGCTGACCGGGCCGACGAGGGGGCACTGGTCTCCGTGGTGGGGACGGTCGCGTCCGACCCGGTGTCCCTGACGTCCGCCCGGGGCGACCAGACGCTCTGGCGACTCCGGGTGACGCGGCTCGAGGCCGACGGATCCACGACGCGGCTGGTGGCGCCCGTCCTGGTGTTCGTCCCCGGCACGGCGGACGCCGTGCCGCTCGGGGCGAGCGTGCGCATCCGCGGACGGCTCGCGCCCGCCGACGACGTGGACCTCGCGGCCCTGCTCTTCGCCCGCGAGCCACCCGAGGTGCTGCGACCCCCCGATGTCTGGTGGCGTGGCGCCGAGGCCGTCCGGGCCTCGCTGCGCGAGTCGGTAGCGCACCGGCCCCCCGAGCAGCGCGCGCTCGTGCCGGCCCTGGTGGTCGGCGACGACTCCGGGCTGCCGCCGGGGCTCGAGGCCGACTTCCGGACGACGGGGCTGACGCACCTGCTCGCGGTCTCGGGCACGAACCTGACCCTCCTCGTCGGGTTCCTGCTCACGGCGGCGCGCTGGTGCCGGGTGCGCGGCAGGTGGCTGGCCGTCGTCGGCGCCGCGGGGATCGCCGGGTTCGTCCTGCTGGCCCGGACGGAGCCGAGCGTGCTGCGCGCGGCGGTGATGGGCACGGTCGCCCTGGTCGGCCTGGGCCACGACGGCCGCCGCCGCGGGCTCCGCGCCCTGGGAGTCGCGGTCCTGGTCCTGCTGCTGCTCGACCCGAGGCTCGCCGTGGCGGCGGGCTTCGCCCTGTCCGTGCTCGCGACCGCGGGGATCCTGGTCCTCGCGCCCGGGATCCGCGACGCGCTCGCCCGGTGGCTCCCGCGCTGGCTCGCCGAGGCGGTCGCGGTGCCGCTGGCCGCCCAGCTCGCCTGCACGCCGGTCGTCGCCGCGATCTCCGGACAGGTGAGCCTGGTGGCGGTCGGCGCCAACGTGCTGGCGGCCCCGGTGGTCGGCCCGGCGACGGTGCTCGGTCTGCTGGGCGGCCTGGCGGGGCTCGTCTGGGCACCACTGGGGCGGCCTGCCGGCAGCCTGGCCGGATGGTGCGTCGCCTGGCTGGTCACCGTGGCCGAGCACGGCGCGGACCTGCCGGCCGCGGCCGTCGGCTGGGGCACGGGCGCGCTCTCCCTGGTCGTGCTGACCGGGTTGGTCACGCTGGTCGCCGTCGTCGCGCCGAGGCTGCTGCGCCGGCCGGCGACGGGGGTCGCGTGCTGCCTGGTGCTCGTCGTCTCCGTGCTGGTGCGGCCGGCCGACCTCGGCTGGCCGCCCGACGGGTGGGTGATGGTTGCCTGCGACGTGGGCCAGGGCGACGCGACCGCGATCCGCGCCGGCCCGGCCGCGGCGGTCGTCGTGGACGCCGGCCCCGATCCGGCGGCCGTCGACGGCTGCCTCGACCGGCTGGGCGTCGAGCAGGTGCCGCTCCTCGTCCTCACCCACTTCCACGCCGACCACGTCGACGGGCTGGACGGCGTCATCGACGGCCGCCGTGTGGGCGAGGTGTGGGTGACCCGGCTGCTCGACCCGCCCGAGGGCGTCGACGACGTGAGAGCCGCCGGTCTGTCACCGGGCTACGCGCCGTTCGGTGCCACGACCGCCGTCGGCTCGGCGACCGTCCAGGCACTGTGGCCGACCGCGTCCTCGCCGACGAGAGGTCCGGGTGACGGGTCGACCGCCAACGACGCCAGCGTGGTGCTGCTGGTCGAGGTCGGCGGCCTTCGCGTGCTGATGACCGGCGACGTCGAGCCGCACGCACAGTCGGTCCTGGCCGACCTCGTGCCCGGCCTCGACGTCGACGTGCTGAAGATGCCGCACCACGGCAGTGCCCACCAGGACGAGGAGTGGCTGCTCTCGCTGACTCCCGAGCTCGTGCTCGTCAGCGTCGGCGCCGACAACGACTACGGCCACCCGGCGGCGTCCGCGCTCGACCCGCTGACGGCCGCGGGGTCGGTCGTGCGCCGCACCGACCAGGGGGGCGACCTGGCCGTCGTCGTCGAGGACGGGAAGCCGGTCGTCGTGCCGCGCGGCCCGTGACGTCAGGGTGTCCGCGCCCTGTGGCAGGGTGATCGCACCATGACGGAAGCGCTCGGACGGGTCACCCTGGTGACCGGCAAGGAGGAGTTCCTCAACGAGCGCACGGTGCAGGACGTCCGCGCCGCGGTGAAGGCCGTCGACGCGGAGGCCGAGGTCTCCGAGACCCGCGCGGGCGACCTGAGCCTCGCGACGCTGGGGGAGCTCGCGGCCCCCTCGCTGTTCTCCTCGATCCGGTGCGTGGTCGTGCGCAATCTCGAGGACCTGCCGGAGGACTCCGTGGACGGGCTCCTCGAGTACGCCGCGTCCCCCGTCGAGGACGTCGCGCTCGTCCTCGTGCACGGGGGCGGCGCGCGTGGCTCCGGCGTCCTCGCCAAGCTGCGCAAGGCCGCCGGGGTGACCGAGCGGAAGTCGGGGGAGCTCAAGGCCTACGAGTTCGCCGGGTTCGTCGCCACCGAGGTCCGGGCCCACGGCGGCCGGATCGACAAGGAGGCCGCCGAGGCACTGGTCCTGGCCGTGGGCCAGGACCTCCGGGCCCTCGCCGGCGCCGCCGACCAGCTGGTCGCCGACTCGCCCGGCAAGCCGATCACCGACGAGGTCGTCCGGCGCTACTTCGGGGGTCGCGCGGAGGGCAAGGCCTACGCGATCGCCGACGCCGCCGTCCTCGGGCGCCGGCAGACCTCGCTCGAGGAGCTGCGCTGGGCGATGTCGACGGGGATGTCGCCCACCTACGTCACCGCCGCGCTGGCCGGGACCACGCGATCGCTCGCCAAGTACGTCTCGGCGCCCAAGGACGTCCGCGAGGCCGACCTGGCCCGCGACGTCGGCGTGCCGCCGTGGAAGCTCAAGAGCATCAAGGCGCAGGCGCAGGGCTGGACCGACCAGGGGCTGGCCAGGGCGATCCGGGCCGTCGCCCAGGCCGACGCCGACATCAAGGGCGCCGCGAGCGACGCCAGCTACACGCTCGAGCGCCTGGTGCTGACGATCGCCGGCTTGCGCGCCAAATGAGAACGACCCGCCCGTGGATCACGGGCGGGTCGGTCGGAAGGCCGGCGTCTCTCAGAGAGAGGAGGCCTTCTTCGCGATGGCCGACTTGCGGTTGGCGGCCTGGTTCTTGTGGATGACGCCCTTGGAGACGGCCTTGTCCAGCTTCTTGGCGGCGTCCTGACCGAGCGCGACGGCCTGGTCCTTGTCGCCGGTCTCGGCGGCCTCGCGGAACTTGCGCACGGCGGTCTTCAGGCCGGTCTTGACGGCCTTGTTGCGCTCGTGACGCTTCTCGTTCTGCTTGTTCCGCTTGATCTGGGACTTGATGTTGGCCACAGGTGAACTCTCGTGAGATCGGGTGTCTGGACTAGGTATGGGAGCGCAGGGACATGACTCCCAGCGCGACGGACAAGGTTAACAGCGGGCCGTGCGCCCCCTCAAATCCGCAGAGCGTGCCCCTCAGGAGCTCGGCACCGCGATCGCCCGGTACCGCCACGTCCCGTCGGAGCTCACCACGCTCGCCGCTCCGGTGACCCGGCCGCCGGCGAACGGTGCGCTCCGCAGGGCGCCGTCCGAGGAGGAACCGTAGAGGATGCGCCCCGAGGCCAGGGTCAGGCCGGCCGCGGTGGCGAAGCTGACACCACCCGCGTCGGCCTGGAAGGTCTGAGCGCCGACGGTCTCGCTCTCCGGGGTGAAGTACCGGTAGTAGAGGCGGGCGTCGCCGGACACCGTGTAGTAGATCCGGTGCGTGGCGGTGTCGTAGAACATGCCGGTCGTCGTCGAGATCGAGAACGGGATCCTGGTGCCGTTGTCGGGGTCGTCGCGGAGGTTGACGACGACCTGGGCACCGGTCGCCCCGGTGGTCGCGTTGAAGGTCCGCTTGTTGAAGGTCCCGTTGCTGAGCCCGTAGTACATCGTTCCGTTGAGCAGGAACGCACCGCGCACGGTCGACCAGTCGAGCGCGCTGTTCGCGGTGCTCGGCGCGCCGGTGGGCTGACCCGAGGCGTTGACCGCCCGCCGTTGGAGGACCCCACCCGCCGTCTGCTGGGCGACGAAGAGATCGTTCGGCAGGGCCGCGGCGGGAACGGTCGGCACGGTGGTGCCCCCGGCCAACGGCAGGAAACCGATCCGCCCGTGCGTCTCGCCTCCGAGCCGGGTGGTGTCGCTCCCGACCCACAGACCCTGGCTGGTGGCGAACATGGCCTGGGCGCCGACCCCGCGGGACCGACCGGGGTTCCACGAGAGGGGGAGCCCGTTGAGGGGATCGAGCGCTGCGATGCCCTCACGGGGGACAGCGCCGGGGCCGGCCTGGTCACCCTGGAACGGGTTGTTGAACCACCGCATGTGCCCACCCACGTAGACCGCACTACCGGTGATCGCGACCCCGTAGCTCGTGTCACCGCCGGTGTAGGCGGCCCAGGTGGGGTCGTTGCCCGTGCTGGTGGTCTCCCACCGGGTCAGGGTGTCGCACAACGTCCCGCTGCCGGCGCCGCCGGCGAACGCGCCGGTGGTTGAGACGACGAAGTAGGAGCCGTCCGGGGAGAAGTCGACGTCGCGCATGAAGGTGTCGAAGACCGACGCGCAGTTGTTGTGGGCCGCGTCGAAGCGGTTGGTCGCCCACGGCGCGACGGTAGCCGTTCGCCGCCGCCGACGTCGAGGACGGCGATCTGGGCCCGGGCGAGCCCGCCGACGGTCGCGAAGTTGCCGACCGCGGCGAGGCGGGTGCCGTCGGGCGATACGTCGAAGCGCTTGACGTTGGTGGTTCCCGCCGACGGCCGGGTCGTAGACGCCGGTGAACGGCACGTTGACCGAGGCGAGCACCGCGCCGGTCGTCGGGTCGAGCGCCGCGAGCGCGCTGCGGGTCGTGGTGACGGTGCCGGACTGACGCTGGTGAAGGCGCCGCCGACGTAGAGCCGCGAGCCGCGCGACGACGACCTCGTTCACGACCTTGTTGGGGACGGCGTTGAAGGCGCGAGACCACCGCGCCGGCCGCGGTCAGCTTGACCACGCGCTTGATGGCGCTGTTGCCACCGACCGAGCTGAACGCGCCGCCGACGTACACGGAGGTCCCGTCGGTGGTCAGCGAGTTCGCCGCGCCGCCGAGGTTCGGGTTGAACGCGGCGTCGATCACCCCGGTCGTGGCGTCGAAGGCGAAGATCCGGTTCCGCACCACGTCGTCCCCGGTGTTGCCGAAGGTGCCCGACGGGCTCACCGACGTGAAGGTGCCGGCCGCGATGATCTTGTTGCCGACCTGCACGATCGCGTTGACCGAGCCGTTCATCACGTGCGGCGTGACGTTGACCGGGTCAGCGGAGACCACCTGGCTGCCGTGGTCGGTGTTGACCGCCACGGCCGGGCGCCGCCGCGAGTGCGGTCGACGTGGTGGCGGCAGCCGCGAGCGCGACGACCGTACGTCGGAGATGGCGTTCCATGTGATCCCCCCGGATCGAGGTGTTCCCGATCTGGGACGGTACGGACGGCGAGCGTGCCGGTGCCGACCGTCGGCCGACGTACCTCACTGTGGGTAGCCGTCAGCTCCAGCCGCGGCGCTCCACCAACCAGTCCCAGCACACCTCGCCCTGCCAGCGCTGGTGGTCGCGGAGGTGCGGTGAGGTCGGCGGCACCGGCTCGTCCGCCTGTCGGTGGAAGTAGCCCGTCACCAGGGCGAGGACGATGTCGATGCTCTCGGGCGGGACGTCGCGCAGGAGCCGCCGGGACGCGATCACCGCCTCGACGTCCAGCCCGTCACCCCGTGGCCCGACCAGCATCAGCAGCGAGTCGACCCAGTCGGCGCCGAGGCAGGGGAAGTTCCAGTCGCAGAAGATCGCCGTGCCGTCCGGCCGGAGCAGGACGTTGTCGTCGCGCACGTCGTTGTGCACGAGGGTGTCGCCGCCGACGACCTCCTCGTAGCGGGCCGCGAGCGCCGAGGCCTCCTCGAGGTGGTCCCGCCCGCGCAGCCGGATCCGCAGGTAGTCCCAGTAGCCGGGGAAGGCGACGAACTCCTCGGCCAGGGTGTCGAGCTCGAGCGCGGCCGGGGGAGGAGTGAGCGCGTCGGCCACGATCTCGAGCGCGTCGAGCGACGCGTCCAGCTCCGGCTGCTGCCACGGACGTCGCGGCTGACGCGACTCGACGTGCTCCAGGCACAGCGCGAACCAGCCGTCGACGTCGAGGGTCCACTCGAGCCGGGCGGCGGGGGTGACGTCCGGCAGTGCCGCGACCTTGCGGGCCTCCTCGCGGTAGGCCTCCGCGAACGCCCGCTGGGCCTGCGTGGAGGCGGCCTTCACGAACGCTCGGCGTCCGTCCTCGGTCGTGAGGACGGACGCGAAACCAGGGGTGTAGCCGGAGGTGCGCGACTCCGCCGTCACGACCGCGGAGCCGAGGCGCTGCTCGACGGCGGCCCGGACCGTCGGCGGCAGGTGCACCCACTCCACGCGCCGGGCCGTCTTCCCGACCGGGACGAGGCTCGGGTACGGCGTCGGCTGCTCGGTCACCGGGTCAGTCTGCGCCACCCGGGTCGAGGCCACCGCGGTCGAGGTGCGCTTCGAGGGCGGTCCGAGCAGGAGCATCCGGTGAGGAATCGGACCACGCCCTCGCCCGTGGGAGGATTTGCTCCGACATGACGCGCCACGCACCGGCTCCCGGCCACACGCCTCCGGCGACGATCCGCAACTTCTGCATCATCGCCCACATCGACCACGGCAAGTCCACCCTCGCCGACCGGATGCTGCAGCTCACCGGCGTCGTCGACGAGCGCGCGGCACGGGCGCAGTACCTCGACCGGATGGACATCGAGCGCGAGCGCGGCATCACCATCAAGAGCCAAGCGGTGCGGATGCCGTGGACGGTCCCGGCCGGCAACGGCGAGGGTGCCGAGCCGGGCACCTACATCCTCAACATGATCGACACCCCGGGCCACGTCGACTTCACCTACGAGGTGTCGCGGTCGCTCGAGGCGTGCGAAGCGGCGGTGCTGCTGGTCGACGCCGCCCAGGGGATCGAGGCGCAGACGCTGGCGAACCTCTACCTCGCCATGGGCGCCGACCTGCACATCATCCCGGTGCTCAACAAGATCGACCTGCCGAGCGCCAACGTCGAGAAGTACGCCGCCGAGCTCGCCGGGCTGGTCGGCTGCGAGCCGGAGGACGTGCTCAGGGTCAGCGCGAAGACCGGCGTGGGCGTGGCCGAGCTGCTGAACCACATCGTGGCCGAGACGCCGCCGCCCATCGGCGACGCGGACAAGCCCGCGCGGGCGCTCATCTTCGACTCGGTCTACGACACGTACCGCGGCGTCGTGACGTACGTCCGGGTCATCGACGGCAAGCTCAGCCACCGCGACCGGATCAAGATGATGAGCAACGGCGTCGTGCACGAGATGCTCGAGGTCGGCGTGATCAGCCCCGAGCCGGTCAAGTCGAGCGACCTCGGTGTCGGTGAGGTGGGCTACCTCATCACCGGCGTGAAGGACGTCCGCCAGTCGCGGGTCGGCGACACGGTCACCACCCAGTACCACGGGGCCACCGAGCCGCTCGGTGGCTACAAGCACCCGAACCCGATGGTCTACGCGGGCCTCTACCCGATCGACGGCGACCAGTACGGCGACCTGCGCGAGGCGCTCGAGAAGCTGCAGCTGAACGACGCGGCGCTCGCGTACGAGCCCGAGACGTCCGGGGCCCTGGGCTTCGGTTTCCGCGTGGGTTTCCTGGGCCTCCTGCACATGGAGATCACCCGCGAGCGGCTCGAGCGCGAGTTCGACCTCGACCTGATCTCGACGGCGCCCAACGTGGTCTACGAGGTGGCCATGGAGGACGGCACCGAGATCGAGGTGACCAACCCGAGCGAGTTCCCCGAGGGCAAGATCGCCGAGGTCCGCGAGCCGGTGGTCAAGGCCACGATCCTGAGCCCGAGCGACTACATCGGCACCATCATGGAGCTCTGCCAGGCCAAGCGCGGCACCCTCAACGGGATGGACTACCTCTCCGAGGACCGCGTCGAGATGCGCTACACGCTGCCGATGGGCGAGATCGTCTTCGACTTCTTCGACCAGCTGAAGTCGCGCACCAAGGGCTACGCCTCGCTGGACTACGAGCGCTCCGGCGAGCAGGCCGCGGCGCTGGTCAAGGTCGACATCCTGCTCCAGGGCGAGCCCGTCGACGCCTTCTCGGCGATCGTGCACAAGGACGCCGCCTACGCGTACGGCGTGATGATGGCCGGCAAGCTCAAGGAGCTCATCCCGCGCCAGCAGTTCGAGGTGCCGATCCAGGCCGCCATCGGCGCCCGGGTCATCGCCCGCGAGAACATCCGCGCGATGCGCAAGGACGTGCTCGCCAAGTGCTACGGCGGTGACATCACCCGCAAGCGCAAGCTCCTCGAGAAGCAGAAGGAGGGCAAGAAGCGGATGAAGATGGTCGGCCGCGTCGAGGTCCCCCAGGAGGCGTTCGTCGCCGCGCTCTCGACGACGGGTCCGGGGGAGAAGTCCTCGAAGTGACCGACCCGGCCCGGATCGCCTCCGGGTTGCTGGAGGAGTGGGACCTGGTCCCCGACGGGCCGCCGACGCGCACGCACGCCGCGGCGCTCCAGCCGGTCCTCGCGGACGGTGAGCCGGCCTTCCTCAAGGTCGCCGACGTCCATCCCGAGACCGAGCACGAGGCGCTCGCCCTCCAGCACTGGAACGGTCGCGGCGCGGTCCGCCTGCTGCGCGCCGACCCGCGCCGCCGGGCCCTGCTGATGGAGCGGGCCGGGCCGGCCGACCTGACCGGCGTGCCCGTCCTCGACGCGTGCGAGGTCGTCGCCGGCCTGTACGCCGACCTGCACGTCGCCGCGCCACCGCAGCTGACGTCCCTGCCGGCGTACGTCGCCCAGTGGCTCCCGGCGCTGGCGGACCTGCCGCGCGACGCGCCGATCCCGCACCGCTTGGTCGAGCAGGCCCTGGGGCTGGCCCGTGAGCTGGACGACGAGGCGTCCGTGGGGCGGCTGATCCACGTGGACCTGCACTACGAGAACGTGCTCGCCGGCGGCGCGCGAGCGGCCTGGCTCGCGATCGACCCGCAGCCCCTGTCCGGCGACCCGCACTACGAGCCGGCCCCCATGCTCTGGAACCGCTGGGACGAGCTGGCCGACGAGGCCGGGTCGACCCGGGACGCGATCCGGCGGCGCTTCCACACCCTCGTCGACGCCGCCGGGCTCGACGAGGCGAGGGCGGTGGCCTGGACGGTGGTCCGGATGGTCGTGGACGCCTACTGGTCGATCGAGGACGCCGAACGCGAGCTGCGACCACTGGGGCCAGAGGAGCTGGAGAGGATCACGAGGTGCGTGGTGATCGCGAAGTCCGTCCAGGACTGAGAACTCGTGGCGGGGTTGGTTCAACTTCCGACCACTGAGGTGGTTGACTGGCCTCGGATGGGTGCCTGGGGGGTGGCCATCCATGGTTCCAGGGGGGAACTTGATGGAGGCGAACGACGCTTCCTCCGGCTCGGGGGATGCAACGACTCGTGCGCAGGAGCTGCGCGCCAGCCTTGGCGCGCGCCAGGACGCAGAGACCATGGTGGCCGAGGCCAGCCGGATCCGGCAGGAGGCGGTCGCTGCGGCGGACTCACTTGTCGACGAGGCGCAACAGCTCTCCGCGCAGCTGGTCGCCGAGAGCCGTGCCGCGGCCGAGAAGGAGACCGCCGACGCGCGTGAGCGCTCCGACGGCATGCTGGCGAGGGCCCGCACCGAGGCGCAGGAGCTGGCCGACCGGGCTCGCGCCACGGCCGACGCGATCCGCGCCAAGGCCGAGGCCGACGTCGAGGAGTACCGCCGTCGCGTGCGTGCGGAGGTGACCGACCAGGTCACCCGCGACCTCACCGAGCAGCACCGGGTCGAGGTCGCCACGGCCCGTGAGCAGTCGGACGCGCTGATCAGCGACCTCGAGGCGTCGGTCCGGATCCTCGGCGTCTCGCTCGAGTCGGCGAACGCCAACGTGAGCGAGCTGCTCGGCACGCTCAACAGCCTGCGGTCGACCACCGACGGCGCCGCGGCGACCGTCCGGGACCCCGAGCCCGTCGCCGACACGCACGAGGACGACGGCGACGAGCCGCCGACCGTTCCGCCGCCGGCCGTGGAGGAGGAGTCGTACGACCACCGCAACCCGGCGCCGGCCACCACGGTGCCGAGCCCGGTGTCCCAGTTCCGTGCCGAGGCGGAGGAGCCCGAGGCTGCCGCCGACCTCGACGTCGTGGACGAACCGGCGCCGAGCGCCAGGGCGACCAGGCCCTCGCCGGTCGACGCGCTGTTCCAGGACACCACCGAGAACCGTCCGCGCACGGCGACGGAGGCGTTCCTGGCGTCCAGCTCGCTCGAGATGGAGCAGGCCGGCCAGGAGCTGCGCGACCTCCAGCACCCCGAGGACGCCCGACGCCGGCGCAGCGAGGAGAGCCGGCGGGCCGCCCAGCGTCGTGAGCTGGAGGAGGGCCTCGTCGACGACGAGGACCCCGACCCTGCCGAGCCCGCGCGACCGCTGGGCTGGCTCTTCCGCACCGCCCAGTAGGCCACGCGGCGCGCACTGGTCTGGTCCGCGCGCGAAAACGGGGTAGATCAGCGACAGCGGCGGCGACCTCCCTCGCGTTCCCTGATACTGATGGTGTCGGACCGTGGTCTGGCCGGGGGGAACTGGCCGGCCACGGACGGATGTGTGGGGTCATCAGATGGACGTGCGCGACCTTGGCGTGTCGCTGTGGCGGCAACGCCTGCTCATCGCCATCGTCGTGCTCCTCAGTGGGGCTGTAGTGGCTGTTGGGGTGTGGCTGTCCCCCAAGACGTACGAGGCGTCGGCCCGCGTCGGGGCGGTGAAGGAGCCGAGCTCCACCGCCACGCCCGACGAGCTCGACGACGCCCGGGCCGACCTCGCGACACTGGCCGAGTCCGCCGAGGTCCTGGGCGCGGTCCGGCTCAGGCTCGACGTCGACCGGTCGCCGGCGGAGCTGCGGGACGAGGTGACCGCCCGCTGGGTGCCGGGCACGACCTACATCCGGATCACCGTCCGGGACGAGGACCGGCGGCTGGCCGCCCGGATCGCCACCGCGGTCGCCGTCGAGCTCGCCGGCCGCGACGAGGGTGCCGGTGTCGTCGCGCTCACCGTGAGCGACCGGGCGTCGACCCCGGCGGTCTTCGTCGACCCGTCACCGGGACGGGTCGTGGGAGGCGGGCTGGGGGCCGGTCTGCTGCTCGCGCTGCTGGTCGCCGTCGCCAGGGACCGGCGCACGGAGAAGGTCGAGAGCGCGACCGACGTGGAGAGCGCGGCGATCGCGCCGCTGCTCGCCCACCTCACCGCCCCGTCCGACCTCACCAGCATGCCCGCGCTCCGCCCGGGCTCCGCCGAGGCGGACGTGTTCCGGCACCTCCGCCTCGCACTGGAGGCGGAGACCAGCGGTGGCCCGTCGAAGAAGATCGTCGTCGCCGGGGTCAGCGCCGGCGAGGTCGACGTCTGGCTCGGTGCCAACGCCGCGATCGCGCTCGCCAACGTCGGCCGCCGGGTGCTCCTCGTCGACGGCCGGATGGGTCGACGGTTCGGGCGGCCCAGCCAGCCGGAGCCGGACACCCCGGGGTTGTACGACGTGCTGAAGGGCGCCGACCTCGACAGCGCGGTGAGTCCGGGTCCGGTCGAGCTGCTGAGCGTCCTCCCGTCGGGGACCTGGACCGACGACGTCCCGGAATCGCTGCTGCAGCACGCGTTCGACGGCGTCATGGCCGAGGCCGCCGCCCGCTTCGACGTCGTGGTGGTGCTCGCTCCTCCGCTCGACCAGGCCGACGACGCGCGCCACATGGCGGTCGCCGGGTCGCTCCTCCTCGCCGTGCCGGAGGGCGGCGTGTCCAGCACGAGCCTGCGCGCGCACGCCACCCGGGTGCGCACGGCCGGAGGACGCATCCTGGGGGTGGTCCTGATCGGGCGCAGCGCCGAGTCGAACGCGGCCTGATCACCACCATGACCCATCGTCACCCGGACGAGTCGACGTCGCGACGGCTGCACGTGCTGCACGTCTGCGCGCAGGGCGAGGGCGGCCCGGCCACGGTGGCGCTCGGCTACATCCGCGACCAGGTCGAGCGCGGCTGGAGCGTGTCGGTCGCCTGCTCGTCCCGCGGCTTCCTCGGGTACGACGCCCGCGAGGCGGGCGCCCAGACCTACTGGTGGAAGGCGGAGCGCGAGCCAGGTCGCCGCGTGGTCGGCGAGGTCTTCCGGCTGAACCGGATCATCGCGGAGGCGAACCCCGACGTCGTCCACCTGCACAGCTCGAAGGCCGGGCTGGCGGGGCGGCTCGCGTTGCGCAACCGGGTGACGACGGTGTTCCAGCCGCACGCCTGGTCCTACTTCGCCGCCACCGGTGGGGTGCGCGCCGCCTCGCTGCGGTGGGAGCGGTTCGCGACGCGCTGGACCGCGCTGACCGTGTGCGTGAGCGAGGCCGAGCAGTCCGCCGGCGCCCGGCTCGGCGTCGAGGGACGCACGATGGTGGTGCGCAACGGGGTCTCGCTCACGACCTTCCGGCCGCAGGGAGACGGCGACCGCACCGGGGCCCGCAAGCTGCTGGGGCTCCCGGACGCGCCGACGGCCGTCTGCGTGGGCGAGCTCACCGCCCAGAAGGGACAGCGCGACCTGCTCGACGCCTGGCCGGACGTGCTCGCCCAGCTCCCCGACGCCCGCCTGGTGATCGTCGGCGACGGCCCGGCCCGGCGCGACCTGCTCCGCCAGGCCGGGGACCTGACGGGCGTGAAGCTGGTCGGTGCCCGCAGCGACGTCCGAGCCTGGTACGCCGCGGCCGACGTGGTCGTGGTCCCGTCGCGGTCGGACGGGATGTCCCTGGTGCCCCTCGAGGCGATGGCCTGTGCGCGCAGCGTGGTGACCACCTCGGTCGCCGGGGTCGCCGAGAGCCTGCCGGACGACACCGGCGCCATCGTCGCGCCCGGGGACCGGGAGGCCCTGGCGACCGCGGTCCTGAAGCGGCTGCTCGACCCCGACCTGGCTCACGACGAGGGCTGGGCCGGACGCGGTCACGTCGAGGCGCACCACGACGTCGAGACCTCCGCCCACGAGCTGGCCCGGGTCTACCTGAGGCTCGTGGGGGAGCGCCGGTCACGCTGATCCGGTCTCGTCAGGTGGCCCGATTCCGGGGTTCCTACCGGCGAGTAGGGGTAGTGATCTAGGTTACGTCCCAACAATTCTCGGACCCCGATACCCGAGTCCCGGTCCACAGGAGTGGTCATGCCCATCAACCACGACACCAGCTTCGTCGACAACCTGAAGCCCAGCATGGCCGTCATGTTCTTCGACCGCGTGGCGAAGAACGGCGGCAACGAGGCGTTCCGCTACCCGGTCGGTGAGACCTGGCAGTCGGTGACCTGGAAGGAGGCCGGCGACCGCGTCACGAACCTCGCCGCGGGCCTGCTCTCCCTGGGGATCCAGCCCGAGCAGCGGGTCGGCATCGCGTCCGGCACCCGCTACGAGTGGATCCTCGCCGACCTCGCGATCATGGCCTCGGGCGGCGCGACCACGACGGTCTACCCGAGCACCAACGCCGAGGACACGGCGTACATCCTCAGCGACTCCGAGTGCCAGGTGGTCTTCGTCGAGGACGACGCCCAGCTCGCCAAGCTCAACGAGCGCCGGAGCGAGATCCCGACCGTCGCCAAGGTCATCACCATCGACGGTGCGGGTGACGGCGAGTGGGTCATCACCCTCGACACGCTCGCCGACCTCGGCGAGAAGTACCTCGTCGAGCACGCCGGCGCGGTCGAGGCCGCGGTCGCGGCGATCAAGCCCGACCAGCTCGCCACCCTGATCTACACCTCGGGCACCACCGGCCGCCCGAAGGGCGTGCGGCTGCGCCACAAGTCCTGGGTCTACGAGGGCGAGGCGATCGCCGTCCAGGACATCCTCCACGAGGACGACCTGCAGTTCCTGTGGCTGCCGATGGCCCACTCGTTCGGCAAGGTGCTGCTCTCGGCCCAGCTCGCCTGTGGGTTCGCGACCGCCATCGACGGCCGGGTCGACAAGATCGTGGACAACCTCGGCGTGGTGAAGCCGACGTTCATGGGCGCCGCCCCCCGCATCTTCGAGAAGGCCCACGGCAGGATCGTCACGATGCAGGCCGCCGAGGGCGGGCTGAAGGAGAAGCTGTTCAACCAGGCGTTCAAGGTCGGCCTCGAGGTCGACCGCCTCAAGCGCCAGGGCAAGTCGCCCGGTCTGCTGCTCAACCTGCAGCACGGCCTCTTCGACAAGCTCGTGTTCAGCAAGGTGCGCGACCGCTTCGGCGGCCGGGTCCGGTTCTTCATCTCCGGCGCCGCGGCCCTCAACAAGGACATCGCCGAGTGGTTCCACGCCGCCGGCATCGTGATCCTCGAGGGCTACGGCCTCACCGAGTGCTCCGCGGGCGGGTTCGTGAACCACCCCGAGGACTACAAGTTCGGCACCGTCGGCCCGGCCCTGCCCGGGAGCGAGGTCAAGCTCGGTGACGGCGACGAGGTCCTGATCCGCGGCCCGCACGTGATGGACGGCTACCACAACCTCCCCGAGGAGACGGCGAAGACGCTGGACGCCGAGGGCTGGCTGCACACCGGCGACAAGGGTGCGCTGGACGCCGACGGCTTCCTGACCATCACCGGACGGATCAAGGAGCTCTTCAAGACCTCCGGCGGCAAGTACATCGCCCCGCCGGCGATCGAGGCCAGCTTCAAGGCGATCTGCCCGTACGCCAGCCAGTTCATGGTCTTCGGTGAGGACCGCAACTACTGCGTCGCGCTGATCACCCTCGACCCGGACGCGATGGCCGGCTGGGCGGCCGAGAACGACATGGCCGGCAAGTCCTACTCCGAGATCGTCGGCTCCGACGCGGTCAAGGCGATGGTCACCGACTACGTCAACCAGCTGAACGAGAAGCTCAACCGCTGGGAGACCATCAAGAAGTGGGAGCTCCTCGACCACGACCTCACCGTCGAGTCGGGCGAGCTCACGCCGTCCATGAAGGTCAAGCGCGCGGTCGTCCAGGGCAACAACCAGGACAAGATCGACGCGCTCTACGCCTGACGCGTAGGTCACTGATCCGTCCAGCACAGGGAACACACAGGAACCGTGTGTTCCCTGTGCTGCATGACGACTCCTGACGCGCACGACGAGATCGAGGACCACGACCGCGGCCTCTCCCACGACCTGCCCCGCATCCTCGGACGCCGTGGCGTGCTCGGGCTGATGGGTGGTGTCGGGGCCGTCGCCCTCGTCGGCTGCGCGGACGACTCGTCCGGCACCACGACGATCACGACGACCGACTCCTCGTCCGCAGCCTCGGCGCCGAACGGTGCCCCTCCGGAGGGCGGAGGGCAGGGCGGGACGTCAGGTGCCGCGGTGGCCGAGGGCGAGATCCCGGAGGAGACCGGCGGCCCGTACCCCGGCGACGGGTCCAACGGACCCAACGTGCTGACCGAGTCCGGCGTCGTGCGCAGCGACATCACCACCAGCTTCGGCTCGCTGTCGGGCACCGCCGAGGGCGTGCCGGTGACGGTGAGGCTCCGGGTCTACGACCTGGCCGGCACCGACATCACGCCGCTGCCCGGTGCCGCGCTCTACCTGTGGCACTGCACCCGCGAGGGCGGCTACTCCCTCTACTCGGACGGAGTGACCGACCAGAACTTCCTGCGCGGCGTCCAGGAGGCCGACGCCGACGGCAACCTGACGTTCACGACGATCTTCCCGGCCTGCTACGACGGTCGCTGGCCGCACATGCACTTCGAGGTCTACGAGTCGCTCGAGAGCGCCACGGCGGGCACCGGCAAGCTCCGGACCTCGCAGCTGGCGATCCCCGCGGAGACGTGCGAGCAGGTGTACGGCGTCGCCGAGGGGTACGACGACAGCGTCCCGACGTTCCAGAGCGTCTCCCTCGACTCCGACATGGTGTTCAGCGACGGCTACTCGCTGCAGCTGGCGACGGTCACCGGGTCGGTCGAGGAGGGGTACACGTTCAGCCTCAACGTGCCGGTCTGACACCGGGCTGAATACTGGCCCGGTGGAGGAGCTGCCCGAGGAGGCGCTGGCGCACGCCGGCGAGCACGGCTTCGGCTTCTACGTCCACGTCCCGTTCTGCACGGTCCGCTGCGGCTACTGCGACTTCAACACCTACACCGCCGAGGAGCTCGGGACCGGTCTGGTGCCCGGCGCCTCGAGGGCGACGTACGCCGAGGCGGCGGTCGCCGAGGTCCGTCGGGCCCGCCGGGTCCTCGGCGACCGGGACCTGCCGGTCTCGACGGTGTTCTTCGGCGGCGGCACGCCCACGCTCCTCGCCCCGGCCGACCTGACGTCGGTGGTGGCGGCGATCGACGCCGAGTTCGGGCTGGAGCCCGGCGCCGAGGTCACCACGGAGGCGAACCCTGACAGCGTCGACGCGACGGCCCTGTCGCTGCTGCGCGAGGGGGGCATCAACCGGGTCTCCTTCGGCATGCAGTCGGCGGTCGACCACGTGCTCCGCGTCCTGGACCGCACCCATGACCCGCGGCGGGTCCCCGAGGTCGTGGCCTGGGCGCGCGACGCGGGCTTCGACCAGGTGAGCCTCGACCTGATCTACGGAACGCCGGGGGAGTCGGTCGCCGACTGGGAGCGCTCGGTCGACGCGGCGCTGGCGTGCGTGCCCGACCACGTCTCGGCGTACTCGCTGATCGTCGAGGAGGGCACCGCCCTGGCCCGTCAGGTCCGCCGTGGCGAGGTGCCGATGCCCGAGGAGGACGACCTGGCGGACAAGTACGCGCTCGCGGACGAGCGGCTGTCGGCGGCGGGCCTCGGCTGGTACGAGCTCTCCAACTGGGCCACGGACGACGCGTCCCGGTGCCGGCACAACCTCCTGTACTGGGAGGGCGGCGACTGGTGGGGCGTCGGGCCCGGCGCGCACTCCCACGTGGCCGGAGTGCGGTGGTGGAACGTCAAGCACCCGGCGGCGTACGCCGAGCGGATGGCTGCCGACCTCAGCCCCGCCCAGGACCACGAGCTCCTCGACGCGGAGACCCGCCGGGTGGAGCGGGTGCTGCTGGAGGTCCGACTCCGCGAGGGCCTGCCGCTCGACGCGCTCGACGACCACGGACGCGCCCAGGTGCCGGGCGTCGTCGCCGACGGGCTCGCCGAGGTGCGCGACGACCGGCTGGTGCTGACCCGGCAGGGGCGGCTGCTGGCGGACGCGGTCGTGCGCGCCCTGCTGCCCTAGCTCGTGACGAAGTCGATGAGCTCCTCGACCCGGCCGAGCAGCGCCGGCTCGAGGTCGTCGTAGGAGCCGACCCGGGACAGGATCTGCTTCCACGCCCGCGCGATGTCGGCCTGGTCGGCGTGCGGCCAGCCGAGGTGTTGGCAGATGCCGACCTTCCACTCGACCGAGCGCGGCACGTCCGGCCAGGCGCTGAGTCCGACGCGGTCCGGCTTCACGGCCTGCCAGACGTCGACGAAGGGGTGGCCGACGACGAGGACGTGCTGGCCGATCGGCGAGCGGGCGACCTCGTCCGCGATCCTGCTCTCCTTCGAGCCGGGCACGAGGTGGTCGACCAGGACGCCGACCTTGCGCTCGGGTCCCGGCGTGAAGTCGCGCAGGTGGCCGGCGAGGTCGTCGACGCCGCCGAGGAACTCCACGACGACGCCCTCGACGCGAAGGTCGTCGCCCCAGACCCGCTCGACCAGCTCGGCGTCGTGGCGGCCCTCGACGAAGATCCGGCTGGCCCGGGCGACCCGGGCCCGCGCGCCGTGGACGGCGACGGAGCCGGACGCCGTGCGCGTGGGCTTCGCGGGTGCGGCCTGGCGGACCGGTGCGCTCAGGATCACGGGCTTGCCGTCGAGGAGGAAGCCCGGCCCGAGCGGGAAGGTCCGGCGCCGCCCGCGGCGGTCCTCGAGGGTCAGCGTGTGCAGGTCGCGGTCCACGGCGACCACCTCGCCGCACCAGTCGGTGGTGACCTCCTCGACCACCACGCCCAGGTCGGCGACCGCGTCGGTGGCGCGGCCGCGCTTGGGGGCACGCCAGTCGGTCGCGAGCACGTCGGTGCCGTAGCGATCAGCCATGCCCACGACGCTAGGTGGCACCACCCCCGGTCAGGGGCGTGCCACGCCGCTACTCGGCTGTGTCCTCGGTCGCGTCGTCGCTCGACGACTCGTCCGCGACCTTGCCCTCGGCCAGGTCGAGGTCGTCGGGCACCTCGTCGGGGTCGAGACCCTCGGCCAGCGGGTTGTCCTCGCTGGGGACCAGGTCGTCGGGGAGCTGCTCGTCGCTGATGCCGGGTTCGCTGTCGCTCATGCCGTCGCGGTACCCGCTCACACGAGCGGCAGGCGCTTCTGGGCCCGGGGGAGGTGCTCGTACCCGCGACGCACCGCGGCGGCGAGCTCCTCGCGCGGGTAGGGCCACTCGGCGGCGTCGAGGGCGTCGGCCACCGGGACGCCGCGGGTGGCCAGGTCGCGGATCGTCTCGGCCACGACGCCGATGGCGTTGCGCTGCTCCTCGACGAAGTCGCGGTCCACAGGGGCGCCGTGGCCCGGCACCACGACCGACGACGAGGTGGTCAGGCCCAGCACGATGTCGAGGCTGAGCGGCCACTCGAGCGGGTAGCAGTCCTCGCCGAAGCCGGGCACGCCCTGGCGCAGCATCGACTCCTCGACGAGGTCGCCGGCGAGCAGCACGTCCGCGTCGGGCACCCGGACCACCAGGTCGCCCGCCGTGTGCCCGCGACCCGGGTGCACGAGCTCGACCATCCGGTCGCCGAGGTCGAGCGCGACGGCGGAGGAGAACGTCGTCTCCGCAGGGACCACCTCCGTCGCCCGGACCTCGTCGCGGTGCGGGTCGTCGCGGTTCTCGTCCCGGTCGTACTTCGCCTTGATCCACTCGCCGGCCTCGGCGGTGTTGGCCGCCGCTGTCTCGTGCGCGTGGATCGGCACGGCGCCGTACGCCGCCCGGAAGGCGCCGTTGCCGAAGGTGTGGTCGAAGTGCTCGTGGGTGTTGACCACGGCCCTCACCTCGCCGGCGCCGAGGGCCCGGACGTCGTCGACGACCGCGCGGGCGGCCCGCTCGGAGGCGTGCGTGTCCACGACCAGCAGCCCGTCGGACCCACCGACGAGCGTGACGTTGACGTCGAACCACTCGTAGCGCGCGACCCAGACCCGGTCGCCTACCTCCGTGAACCCCACCCGGTCACCGTAGCCACGGGTCCGGGATCAGCAGATCCCGGCGTGCAGCTCGTGCCGGACGAGCACCGCGAGCTCCTCGACCGTCCGGGCCGGCCGCGAGAACGGCACGGTCGCCCGGTGCGCCCCGTCCAGGTCGATCCAGGCGAGCTCGACACCGTCGGTGGTGAGACCGGTCATCCGGGCGTCGAGCAGCGTCTCGGGCTCGGTGTCGGTGCGCTGGAGGACCACGTCGCGGAGGTTCTCGACGTGGCAGTCGTTGGCGTGCTCGAGCGCCCGCTGCAGGTGTCCGCGGTTGAGCCGCAGCGCCGGGTCGAGGAACGCGCGCAGGGGGATCGTCACCTGCCCGCCACCGGCACGCGTGAGCACGACCAGCCCGATCTGGAGGTGGACGTCGTGGCGGCGCTCGCCGCAGCAGCGGCAGTCCTCGACGACCCCCGCCCGGAGCCGGCCCGTGATCGTCAGCGTGTGCCCGCGGTCCGGGGAGTCCTCCGCACCGAGCCCGCTGCTGAGGGCCACGAGCGCGGCGCTGCCCGCTGCGCCCGCGTGGGCCAGGACCGAGAACGCCCGGCAGGAGAACGTCGGGACGCCGTCCACGTCGCGCAGTCCGAGGTCGTCGTCCTCGCCGGCGGCGGGGAAGTCGTCCACGGTCAGGGCCGCGTCGGCGCAGCAGGAGAGGATGCTGCGGGCCAGCACGGCGTCGGTCTCGGTCGCGGTCACGGGTCCTCCTGCAGGATCAAGTAAGGCAAGCCTAACCTATCTGTCAGCCACGTCCGGTGGGTACCCGGTCACGCTCAGGTGGGCGGGTAGGCTTGGCACTCCGTCGAGGTGAGTGCCAGGAGGTGGCCCGTGCAGGAAGACCGCAAGCTGGCCGTCCTGCGCGCGATCGTCGAGGACTACGTCGCCACCGAGGAGCCCGTGGGCTCCAAGGCCCTGGTGGAACGGCACCGGCTGGGCGTCTCGCCGGCCACCGTGCGCAACGACATGGCGACCCTCGAGGACGAGGGCTACATCACCCAGCCGCACACCAGCGCCGGCCGGGTCCCGACCGACAAGGGCTACCGGCTCTTCGTCGACCGGCTGACCACGGTCAAGCCGATGAGCCAGGCCGAGAAGCGCGCGATCGCGACGTTCCTCGACGGAGCCGTCGACCTCGACGACGTGGTGACCCGGTCCGTCCGGCTGCTGTCGCAGCTGACCCGCCAGGTGGCCGTCGTCCAGTACCCGACGCTGTCCCGGTCGACCGTGCGCCACGTCGAGCTGGTGGCGCTCGCGCCGAACCGGCTGCTCGTGGTGCTCATCCTCAGCTCGGGCCGCGTCGAGCAGCGCGTGGTCGAGCTGGCCGCCGCCCTGACCGACGAGGCGCTCGCCGACCTGCGGACGTCGGTCGGGCGCGCCGCCACCGGCGAGGTCATCGCCGACGCGGTCACCGCCCTGCGCGCCGTCGACTCCACCGACCCGGTGACGTCCGCCGTCGTCGACGTGCTGGTCGACGCGATGCTCGACCACCGCTCCGACGAGCGGATCGCGGTCGGCGGCACGGCCAACCTGGCGCGGTACGGCGACCACTTCGACTCCGCCGTCCGGCCGCTGCTCGAGGCGCTCGAGGAGCACGTCGTGCTGCTCAAGCTGATGGGCGAGGCGACCGACGGCGGCGCCGTGATGGTGCGGATCGGCGCCGAGGGGCCCTACGAGGAGCTGTCGTCGACGTCCGTCGTCGCCACCGGCTACGGACCGCGCGACGAGGCGGTCGCGACGCTCGGCATCGTGGGCCCGACCCGCATGGACTACCCCGGGACGATGGCCGCCGTGCGCGCCGTCGCGCGCTACGTGTCGCGGATCCTGGACGAGGCGTAAGAGGACGTAGAGACACAGTGAACCCAGACCTGTACGAGGTGCTCGGCGTCAGCCGCGACGCGGACGCCGACGCCATCAAGAAGGCCTACCGGAAGCTCGCGCGCCGGCTGCACCCGGACGTCAACCCCGACCCGGAGGCCCAGGCGCAGTTCCAGGAGGTCGGCCGCGCCTACGAGGTGCTGTCCGACCCGCAGAAGCGCGCGGCGTACGACCGCGGCGGCGACCCGTTCGGCGGGGCCGGCTTCGGCGGCCAGGGCGCCGGCTTCTCGTTCACCGACATCATGGACGCGTTCTTCGGCGGCCAGCCCGGCGCCCAGCAGCGCGGGCCGCGACCGCGGGTCCGCCGCGGTCAGGACGCCCTGATCCGATTGGAGATCGACCTCGCCGAGGCGGCGTTCGGCGTCAGCCGCGAGCTCAAGGTCGACACCGCGGTGGTCTGCACGACCTGCTCCGGCGAGGGGGCGGCGCCGGGCTCCCACGCCATCCCGTGCGAGACCTGCCGCGGCGCGGGCGAGGTGGCGCACGTCCAGCGGTCGTTCCTCGGCGAGATCCGGACCCTGCGGCCCTGCGCGGCGTGCCGCGGCTTCGGCTCGATCATCCCGGACCCGTGCCGCGAGTGCTCCGGTGACGGCCGGGTGCGCTCGCGCCGCAGCCTGACGGTCAAGATCCCGGCGGGCGTCGACACCGGGACCCGTGTCCAGCTGGCCGAGCAGGGCGAGGTCGGCCCCGGCGGCGGCCCGCCCGGAGACCTGTACGTCGAGATCAGCGTCGCCACGCACCCGACGTTCACCCGGCACGGCAACGACCTGCACTGCACGGTCAGCGTGCCGATGACCGCGGCCGCTCTCGGCACCACGTTGGAGCTGCCCACCCTGGAGGCGGACGTCGTCCCTCCGGAGGGTGCGTCCACGGATCTCGAGACGTCGTTCGACCTGGAGGTCGGGGCCGGCACCCAGTCCGGCACCGAGCAGGTCCTGCGCGGACGCGGCGTCCCGGGCCTCCGCGGCGGGCGCGGTGACCTGGTCGTGACGATCGCGGTCGAGACGCCGACGCGCCTCGACCCGCGCCAGGAGGAGCTGCTCAACGAGCTGGCGTCGATCCGCGGCGAGGAGAAGCCCACCGGGTCGATCAAGGCGAGCTCCAACCGGTCGGTCTTCGGCCGGCTGCGCGACGCGTTCAACCCGCAGCACTGACGACGCGATGAGCCTGCCCGTCCACCTCGTGCCGTCGCTGGCCGGCGTCGAGGTCGGAGACACGGTCGAGGTCGACGGGGACGAGGCGCACCACGCGGTCGCCGTCCGGCGGCTCCGGGTCGGCGAGCCCGTCGTGCTGACGGACGGCGTCGGGACCTCCGTCGTCGGCGAGGTGGCCTCGGCCGGCAAGCGTGCCTTCGGCGTGACCGTCGGGACGGTGACCGAGGACCCGGCTCCCGAGCCGGCGGTCGTCGTCGTCCAGGCGATCCCGAAGGGCGACCGGGGAGAGCTGGCCGTCGAGGTGCTCACCGAGGTCGGCGTCGCCGAGATCGTGCCGTGGGCGGCGGACCGGTCGGTGGCGGTCTGGAAGGGTGAGCGCGCCGAGAAGTCGCTGGCGCGCTGGCGGTCCAGCGCGCGCGAGGCGACCAAGCAGGCACGTCGCTCGTGGCTACCGGACGTCGCGCCGCTCGCGACGACGGCCGACGTGGTCCGCCTGGTCGCTGCGGCCGACCTCGCCGTCGTCCTGCACGAGGCGGCGACCGCTTCGCTCGCCGACATCGCCGTCCCGGCCGACGGCAGGCTTCTCGTCGTGGTCGGCCCCGAGGGCGGGCTCACCGACCAGGAGATCGGCGCGTTCACCGAGGCCGGTGCGGTCTCCGTCCGGCTCGGTGCCGAGGTGCTGCGGACCTCGACGGCCGGCGTCGCCGCCGTCGCCGCACTGCTGTCCCGGACAGCGCGCTGGTCAGCGGGCGAGTAGCTCCTCGACCCGGGCGATCTCCTCGTCCAGCTCCGCGTGCTCACGCTTGGTCAGGGGACGCAGCGTCTGCAGCACCGTGACCCGGCCGTCCTCCGGCCGCCACAGGCCGGTCAGCCAGCCGTCGACGAACAACGAGTAGGCACTCGCGCCGTTCTCGGCCATCCAGGCGGTCCTCGCCTCGGGGTCGGTGACCCGGTCGCGGTTGGCGTGGGAGAGCCAGACGTTGTCGTACGCACCGAGCAGCCGCACCGGCGCCGGCACGTCCTCGTCGGCGAGCTCGCCCTCGGGGACGTCGTACAGCGGCTTGCCGTGCTCGTCCTCGTAGGTCACCAGGTCGTCCATGCCCTTGAGGACCGGACCGAGCCGGGTCACCGCCGACCAGGCCGTCACGTCGGCCGCGGACGCCGGGCCGAACGCCCGCAGGTAGCGGCGGACGATCTCCTCGACGTCGGGCTCGACCAGCGGGCGCCCGAGCCAGCGGTCGACGTACTGGTAGACGACGCCACCGGTCCCCTTCCACGTGCCGCGGGGCGGCACCTGGACGAGCGGGGCGGTCGACCTGGCGAGCTGGCCGAGCTGCGTCGCGACGTGGTCGGGGAACCGTTCGGCGAGGGCCGCCCCGATCGCCTTCTGCGGCAACGGCTCCGCGGCCAGGATCTCCGAGAGGGCGGCCACGAACGCCTCGCGGTCGACGTCGCGGGCGGCGCCGACGTTCTGGCTGATCCTGATCTCGCGCTCGTGGACCGACGACGTCCAGTCCCTGAGGAACAGCGCGTCGTCGGCGGCCAGCAGGTGCACGGTGCCGCGCATCACGAGGAACCGGACCAGGGAGCGGTCCTCGAGGCCCGCCGTCACGGTGCCCGGGTCGAAGCCCTCGATCCGTGCGGCCAGGGACAGGAAGGGCGGGAGGTTCTCCTGGGCCTGCAGGCCGACGAGGTGGTGGGCCATCTCCTGCGGGGTCGCGGTCGTGCGCTCCAGCAGGTGCTGACGGTGGAGCAGGGTGCGGTTCAGGCGCTGCCGGCTCAGCCTCACGCGGTCAAAACTACGAGACGGTGATCGTCTTCGTGTCCTCGGTCGGGCCGCCGCCCTCGCCGTCCGACGGGTCGTCGGTCTTCGCGACGAACGTGTAGGTGCCGGGCTCGAGACCGGAGACGTCGACGTCGGCCTTCCACGGGTACAGCCGGTCGATCCAGCCCTCGGCCGTCGTGAAGCCGTCCAGCACCGAGGCGCCCGACCCGTCCCGGACCTCCCAGAGCACGGTGGCCTCGAACGAGCTGCCGACGCCCTCCGCGGTGAACGTGCCGCTCACCGACTGGCCCTCCTCGGGAGTGGTGACGTTCATGAACGCGAGCACGTCGAGCTGCTTGGCCGCCTCGAGGCCGTCGGAGGTGTCGATGCCGAACAGGGGCGCCGGGTCCGCGCCGTTCTGGACCAGGACGGGCACGCGCTGCCCCTGGATCCCCTGGAGCGTGTAGACGAGCTGCTGGACGGCGAGCTTCGCCTGCTCGTCGGTCATGTCGCCCGGCTTGTCTGCCCAGGCGTCGTCCGAGACGGCCGCGACGATCGCGCCCGCGCCGTCGCTGAACCCGATGCTGTCGAAGGACCCGTCGGTCCACAGCGTGACGTAGTCGGGGTCGACGGCGTCGCCGGCGACCATGAGGGCCACCGCCTCCTCCATCGGGTTGTCCGCCTCGACCTTGCGGAACTCGCGGAACAGCCGGATGCCCGCCGGCGTCTCGCCCGCGAAGTAGATCGGCACGGTCACCGTGCCCGGCTCGGCCGAGGCGGTGGCGCTGACCTCGGTCTCGGTCGGCTCGTCCGTCGGCTCGCCCGCGGCCGACGAGGTCGCGGCGCCGCCCGGGTCCTGGGCGTTGGGCTCGTCGTCCCCGCAGGCGGTCAGCCCGGCGGCCAGGACGAGCGCCGCGGCCGCGGCGAGGGAGCGGTGACGGGGAAGTCGGGTCATGGTGTCCATCCTCGGTCGGGTTCGTGGTGCGATTGCGGACCTACCTGACGAGCAGGGTGCGCGTGTCGGTGAAGACCTTGCCGTCGCCGACGGGGTCGTCGGTCATCGCGGTGAAGGTGTACGTGCCCCGTGGGAGAAGGGTGACGTCGATGGTCTGCGCGAAGGGGTTCAGCCGGTCGACCTCACCGCCGCCCTGGGCGGACCCACGCAGCACGACCTCGCCGTGACGATCGCGGAACTCCCAACCCACGGTGCCCTCGAAGGAGCTCGCCATCCCGCTGGCCACGAACCGGTCGCGGACGACCTGCCCCTCCGCGGGGGAGTCGAGGTTGACCAGGGAGCGGACCTCCAGCTCGGGTGCCTTCTCGACAGACCGGACCTCGCGGCCCTCACCGTCGACCAGCTGCGCGACCTCGCCGCCGAAGGAGTAGGCGACCTGCTGCACGGCCAGGGCGGCCTCGGCGGCCGTCATGGCCTCGAGGGACCGGATCCCCGCGTCCGACAGCTCCAGCGCGAGCCGCCCGTCGCCGAGCTCCCTGCCCAGGTTGACCAACGACCCGGGCGCCCACAGCGTGCGGTAGTCCGGGTCCGGCGGCGTCGACATCAGGTGACCGACCAGGATCCCGGATCCGTGGTCTGGCTCGCCGGTGTCGTTGGGCACCAGCGACTGGAAGAGCCGGGGCCCGAACACGGTGTCGCCGACGTAGAAGACCGGCCGGGGTTCGTCACCCGGCGGCGGTTCCACATCCGTCGGCTCGCGGACCACGATGGTGCGGGTGTCGTACGCCGAGCCGGCACCCTCGACGCCCCCGGTCGGGTCGTCGGTGAGGCACCGGAACCGGTAGGTGCCGGGGACGATGTCCGTGAGGTCGACCTCCAGGTGCCAGGGGAAGAGCCGCTCCTCCTGCCAGCCCGCGATCGTCGCGCCCGACCAGGACCGGTTGCCGCCCTCGTCCTCGATCAGGCAGGAGACGCTGCCCTCGAAACCGTTGGCCTCGCCGGTGGCCGTGAACGAGTCGCGGACCGCCGCGCCCTCGAGGGGCTCGGCCAGGTTGAGGAACGAGAGCACGGCCAGAGGTGGCTGCAGGTCGACGAAGCCGTCGTGCGTCTCCACGCCCCAGACGCTCGGCGCGGGATCGCCGTCCCGGACGAAGCGGATGCGGTCGATCTCCTGCCCGGAGTGGTCGCGCAGCGTGTAGAGCACCTGCTGAACCGTCAGCGTGGCCTCGCGCCCGGTCATGGACCGCGGCCGGTCCGCAGGGACCGAGCCATCGATCTGGACCTCGCCGTCGTCGACCGCCACGATCGAACCGCGCGGCCACAGCGTCCGGTAGTCCTCGTCGGGCGGAGGCTGCGTGAGCAGCTCGACGACCGGGCCGTCGGCCGGGTACGGGTAGAGGGCCGCGTCGGGTCCGTCCGGTCCGTCCGGACCGGGACCGAGGTAGTAGGCGCGCTGCGCTGAGGGTTCCTCGACCGGGCTCGGCGTGGAGATCGGTGGGGGTGACGTCGAGGGCTGCTCGGCGCGGGGGTCGGTGTCGCCGCAGGCGCCGAGGGACGTGCCCAGTGCGACGAGCGCGAGGGCCAGGAGTGCGTGGCGCATCGGACTACTCGATGACGATCGTGCGGGTGTCGACGAACGGCTTGCCGCCCTCGGTGCGCGCCTCGAACACATAGGTGCCCGGGTCGAGGTCGGAGACGTCGATGGCCTCGGTCTCCCACGGGACCAGGTGGATCGTCCATGCCGGCGATGGTGAACCCCTCGCGGACGACGGTCCCGTCCTGGGCGCAGCAGCTGCCACGGGACGTTCCCCTCGAAGGAGCTGGCGACGCCGTCGGCCGTGAACGACCCGCTGACCGCACGGCCCTCGGCCGGGTTGCTGATGCTCATCAAGGACAGGACGTCGAGCTCGGGGCCGTTGGCCAGCGGCTCGCTGGTCGGGGACTCCGAACACCTGGTCGACAGGGTTCTCGCCGAGGCGGAACTGGACCGGGAGACGACCGAGGTTCTCCGCACCTTGCACCGTGTAGACCATCTGCTGGATCGCGAGCTCGGCCTGCGCCGGCGTCATCGAGGCCGGCCGGTCGTGGAGCGCGGCGTCCGCGATGGTCACGTTGATGACGCCGTCCCGGATGTCGACCTGGGAGATGGACCCGGCCGGCCACAGCGTCCGGTAGTCCGGGTCGTCGGGCTCCTGGGTGGCCGCCTGGGCCGCGACGGGCGCGCCTCGACCGGCGAGCTGCTGGAACTCGCGGAAGAGGCGTTCGCCCCGGGCGGTGTCGCCGACGTAGTAGACGGGAACGGCGCCGAGACCCGGGGTGGCCGTCGGCTCGGCGACCGTCGGTGACGCGATCGGCTCCGGGGTCGTCCGCTCGCGGCGTGTCCTGGGAGACGGCGACCGCGAACGCGGTGACCGCAGCCGCGACCGCCAGGACACCACCGCCGGCGGCGTACCAGCCGAAGCGACGTGGGGTCGGTGGCACGGCAGCGCGGATCTCGCTCAGCCGGTCGGCGGGCTCGACGTCGGAGACCGCGTCGTGCAGCAGTGTGGTCAGGTCGGGGTCGCGGGGGTCCATCACAGGTCACCTTGCTGGTCGGTCAGCAGCGCACGGAGGGTCGCGGCGCCGCGGGAGGCGTGGGCCTTCACCGAGCCGCGGGCGATGCCCAGGGCGTCGGCGATCTCGGCCTCGGAGAGGTCCAGGTAGTAGCGCAGCGCGAGGACCTCGCGCTGCCGGTCGGGGAGGGCGCGCATCGCGTCGAGGACGGCGGCGCGTCGCGAGGTGGCCGTGATGTCGTCGTCCGCCGGAGGTTGGTCCGGCGGGGCGGCCTGCTTGGCGACGTACCGCTCGACGACTCCGCGGTGGCGCAGTGCCGACCGGGAGCGGTTCACCACGGCCTGGCGGAGGTACGCCAGCGCCTTGTCGGGATCCCGCAGACGCGACCACCGGCCGTGCATCGCGACGAACGCGTCCTGCACGACCTCCTCGGCCGCGCCCTGGTCGCGCAGCAGCAGGACCGAGAGGCGCACGAGGCTGCGCCAGTGCGCGGCGTAGAGCTGCTCCAGGGCCGCGTCGGCGTCCCAGGTCTCGCTCGGCCTCACGACGAGGGCCTCTGCATGGACGGTCACGCTAGTTGGACGTCCAGTCAGGTGCTCCGGTTGACACCGGTTCGTGGGGATCTGTGTGCCACCATGGCCAGTCGGGAAGGAGGGCCCGCCGATGAGTGACTCAGCCGACTGCATCTTCTGCAAGATCGTCACCGGAGAGATCCCGGGCGACGTCGTGCACACGACCGAGCGCACGGTCGCCTTCCGTGACCTCAACCCGCAGGCGCCGACGCACGTCCTCGTCGTCCCCAAGGACCACTACGCGAACGGCGCCGATCTGGCCGCGGCCGACCCGGAGGCGGCGGCCGAGCTGCTGACCGCCGCGAAGTCGGTCGCCGAGGCCGACGGCCACGACTCCTACCGGATGGTCTTCAACACCGGCGCCGACGCCGGCCAGACCGTGTTCCACGCCCACCTGCACGTGCTGGCGGGCCGAGTGGCGGGATGGCCACCGGGATGATCAACCGTCTGAGCGAGGCCGGCCGCCTCCGGCTGTCGTTGGCGGCCCTCGTCGCCGTCGCGTGCGTCGTCGGCGGGTTCGTGGCGATGAGCGACCACGACCCGGCGCGCGCCAAGGCGGCGCCGACCGCCCCCGAGAAGGTCGTCGTGTCTCACGACGACACCACCCCGGTCTCGACCGCGCCCGTCAAGGGCCGCAAGCTCCGCGCCGGCGAGCAGCGCACGACGCTCCAGATCCCGACGGCGTACAAGCCGACGGCGCCCAACGGCACCGGCACCGACGACTACCGCTGCTTCCTGCTGGACCCGAAGCTCGACCAGGACGCCTGGCTCACCGGCACCCAGATCCTCCCGGGCAACCCGAAGATCGTGCACCACGTGATCCTGTTCCGGGTGAGCGACGAGCAGGTCGCCGCCGCCCAGGCCGAGGACGACGCGTCGCCCGAGGAGGGCTGGACCTGCTTCGGCGGCATGGGCCTCGAGGGCGAGTTCAACAACGTCGACGACGCGGCCTGGCTCGGCGCCTGGGCGCCCGGTGGTCGCGAGACGGTCGCCCGCAAGGGGTACGGCGCCTCGCTCGACCAGGGCACGCAGATCGTCATGCAGGTGCACTACAACCTGCTGCTCGGCGACGGCGCGGACCAGTCCGCCACCCAGATCCGCTGGACGCCGAAGGCGGGCTCCGACATCCAGGCCGTGCACACCACGCTGCTCCCCGCCCCGGTCGAGATGCCCTGCCGGTCCGAGCACGCGCTCGGCCCGCTGTGCGACCGCGAGGCCTCCGTGGAGGACGTCAAGACCCGGTTCGGCGACGGCCCGGGCCAGCTCGCGAACCTGCTGCACCTGCTCTGCGGCACGAACGTCTACGCGACGCAGACCACCTCGTGCACCCGCACCATCCCGCGATCCATGACCGTCCTCGGTGCGGCCGGCCACATGCACCTGCTCGGCCAGTGGCTCACGATCGAGGCGAACCCGGGCACGAGCGAGGCGACCGAGGTCCTCGACATCCCGCTGTGGAACTTCGACGACCAGAGCGCCCGTCGCATCGAGCCGCTCCACCTCGACGCCGGCGACACCCTGCGGGTGACCTGCCACCACAGCCAGGAGCTCCGCGACCTGCTGCCGGCGTTCGACGGCACGCAGGAGAAGTACGTCGTCTGGGGCGAGGGCACCACGGACGAGATGTGCCTCGGCATCCTGCAGGTCGTCTTCGACGACGAGTGATCTGGACCGGGACCTACGGGCCCTCGGTCCTCACGCGTCGTGTCGTCGCACGGCGGTGACCAGCCATGCGGCGGAGCCGAACCGGACGCCGTCGTCGGTCTGGTGCGCCGCCATCGTGGCCCGCAACGCGGCCGCACGGGCGGACGCTTGCGCGGGGTCCTGGTCGCGCAGCATCCAGCCGAGGAGCCCGAGCACGAGGTCGTGGGCCTCGTCGACGGTGCGGCCGTACGTCATCGCCTCGGTCACGGGCGACAGCCGGACGTCGGTGAAGCCCGAGCCCTCGAGGAGCGCCGACACGTGCGCGGCGTCGCTGAGCGAGAAGGGCCCGGGCGCACCGGGAGGCGGGACCGGCAGCGGGGAACCGGTCAGCGCCTCGGCGAAGGCCTGCAGCCACTCCTGCTCCTGAGCAGACCGCCAGGTGAGCAGGGTGAGACGTCCGCCCCGCTTCAGGCTGCGGCCGAGGTTGGTGAACGCCTCGTTCGGGTCCCCGAAGAACATCGCACCGGTCCGGCTGATGACGACGTCGAAGCTCTCGGAGGCGAACGGGTGCACCTGTGCGTCCGCGTGCAGGAACGAGACGTTGGCCAGGCCCTGCTCCGCGGCGAGCTGCCGGGCGACGCCGATCATCTCGGCGGACAGGTCCACCCCCAGCACGCCCCCGCGCGGAGCAGCCAGGCCGGCCGCACGGGACGTGACGCCCGTCCCGCAACCGACGTCCAGGACCTGGTCGTCGGCCCGGATCGCGGCCGCCTCGAGGAAGGCGGGCTCGTAGCGGTCGAGGCACGCCTCGAAGAGGTCGTGGTGGGTCGCCCAGTACGACCCCTCGTCGCCGTCCCAGGCGTTGGCCTGGTCGGCGTTCGACTCAGCGATGGTTGCGGGCATCCCGGCGGTGTCCTCTCGGCGTGTCATACTCTCTATGGGAGTAACCAATATGATCCCAAGGGGAGTACATGTCAAGCCCTCGACCGACCGGGACGACGTACGCGGTGCTCGGCCTGCTGGCCGTGCAGCCGTGGAGCACCTACGAGCTCACCCAGCAGATGGAGCGCTCGCTCGGGCGGGTCTGGCCACGCGCGCAGAGCAAGCTCTACGAGGAGCCCAAGAAGCTGGTGGCGCTGGGACTGGCCTCCGCGACCACCGAGACGGTGGGGCGCCGACCCCGGACCGTGTACGCGATCACCGACGACGGGCGGGCCGCACTGGCGGAGTGGCTGACCGATCCCGGTCAGGGCCCGGTCCTCGAGTTCGAGCAGCTGGTCAAGCTGAGCTTCGCCGAGCACGGGACCAAGGACGACGCGCTCCGCACGATCGCCGCGGCGCGGCACTGGGCCCAGGCGCGCAACGAGGAGAACCTCGCCGCTGCGCGGGACTACGCCGCCGGCACCGGGCCCTTCCAGCACCGGGCGGCGCAGGGGATGCTCGCCGGCGCCTTCTTCACGGAGTTCTACGCCATGGTGGCCCGGTGGGCCGACTGGGCGGGTGACCAGGTCGAGAGCTGGCCCGAGGACCCTGCCCGAGCCGTGGCGGACCCTGCGGACCTCGCCGAGATCGCCGAGCGGGCCGGCTGGTCGAGCGAGACCGAGGACGCGTGAGCGTGTCCCGGCTCAGCCGGCGGTGACGGCGTCGACCAGCCTCATCATCGCGAAGACGACCGGCAGGCCGAAGACGACCAGCAGCGCCCAGGCCGTGAACCGGTGCAGGGGCTTGGCGCCGTCGAGCTTCCCGGCGAAGTCGAGCAGAGCGCCGTCGGGGACGTTGTGGGTCAGGCCCATCCGGCGCGCGTCCTCGGGGAGGTGACCGCCGGGGAACCAGGCGGGCGGGGCGTGCTCGTCGCCGAGGCCGTCCGGCTCGTCGTCGTACGCGTCGCCACGCATGCGGCCACGGTACGGGGCGGAGCCACAACTCGGTGGGACGGCGCACCCCGCTCCCGTAGCATGGACGGGCCACACACCCGCACCGGAAGGCTCGGCCCCCAGGGGGCACACCATGACTGATCAACCACAGGACGTCCCGACCTCGGGTGCTGTCACGAAGCACACGGTCACCGTCCCCAACAGCATCAACATGGTGAGCCTGCTCGGACCCGGTGACGAGCACCTCGGCCTCATCGAGGCCGCCTTCGACGCCGACGTGCACGTGCGCGGCAACCGCGTGACGCTGGAGGGACCGCCCGCCGAGCTGGCGATGATCGAGCGGCTGCTCGACGAGCTCGTCACGATCCTGCGCACCGGGCAGAACGTCACCGGCGAGACGGTCGAGCGCGTGCTGGCGATGCTGCGCACCGAGACGACCGAGCGCCCGGCCGACGTGCTCAGCCTCAACATCCTCAGCAACCGGGGCCGCTCGATCCGGCCGAAGACGCTCAACCAGAAGCGGTACGTCGACTCGATCGACAAGCACACGATCACGTTCGGCATCGGGCCGGCGGGAACCGGCAAGACCTACCTGGCGATGGCCAAGGCCGTCCAGGCGCTGCAGTCGAAGCAGATCAACCGGATCATCCTCAGCCGCCCCGCGGTCGAGGCCGGTGAGCGCCTGGGCTACCTGCCCGGCACGCTCAGCGAGAAGATCGACCCCTACCTGCGGCCGCTGTACGACGCGCTGCACGACATGGTCGACCCCGAGTCCATCCCCAAGCTGCTCGCCGCCGGCACCATCGAGGTCGCCCCGCTGGCGTTCCTCCGCGGCCGCTCGCTCAACGACTCCTTCATCGTGCTCGACGAGGCGCAGAACACCACGCCCGAGCAGATGAAGATGTTCCTGACCCGGCTCGGCTTCGGCTCGAAGATCGTGGTGACCGGCGACATCACCCAGACCGACCTGCCGAGCGGCACGAAGTCCGGCCTGCGGGTCGTCCAGGACATCCTCGACGACATCGACGACGTCACCTTCGTCCAGCTCACCGCCCACGACGTGGTGCGGCACCGCCTGGTCGGTCAGATCGTGGCGGCGTACGAGGAGCACGACTCGCGTGCGGAGCGGCAGGCCGATCGTCAGAGGTCCGACCGCCGGTGAGCATCGAGGTCCTCGACGAGTCGGGGAGGTCCATCGACGTGAACCACCTGGCGTCGCTGAGCCGCTTCGTGCTGGACAAGATGCGCGTGCACCCGCTCGCGGAGCTGTGCGTGAAGCTCGTCGACGTCGAGACCATCACCGAGCTCAACGTGAAGTGGATGGAGGGCGACGGGCCGACCGACGTGCTCGCGTTCCCGATGGACGAGCTGCGGCCGGGCAAGGTCAACGAGGACCCCGAGGAGGGCATCCTCGGCGACATCATGGTGTGCCCGGAGATCGCGGCGAGCCAGGCAGAGACCGCCGGCCACCCGGTCGAGGCCGAGCTCGAGCTGCTCACGACGCACGGGATCCTGCACCTGCTGGGCTACGACCACGCCGAGCCGGGGGAGCACAAGGAGATGTTCGGCCTCCAGGACGAGCTCCTCGCCGACTGGCGCGCGAGATGAGCTCTGGCGATATCTGGCTGCTGGTGACCGCCGCGGGGCTGGTCGTCGCAGCCGGACTCTTCTCCGCGGCGGACGCCGCCCTCACGTCGTTCTCCCGCGCCCGGGCCGAGGAGCTCGCCGACGAGAACCGCCCCGGATCGCAGCGGCTGCTCCGGCTCCTCGAGGACCCGGCCCGCTACCTCAACACCGCGTTGCTGCTCCGGCTGCTCTGCGAGATCTCGGCGATCGTGATCGTCACCCGCGAGGTCAACGACTGGTTCGGCGGCGACTGGTTCCCCAGCGGCTTCGTCACCATCGCGGTGATGCTGGTGGTCTCGTTCGTCGTCATCGGGGTCGCCCCGCGCACGCTCGGGCGCCAGCACAACGAGGTCGTCGCGCTCTGGTCGGCCGCGCCGCTCGCGTTCGTCACCACGGTCCTCGGGCCGATCCCGCGGTTGCTGATCCTGGTCGGCAACGCGCTCACCCCCGGCCGGGGATTCCGCCAGGGGCCGTTCAACACCGAGACCGAGCTGCGCGAGCTGGTCGACATCGCCGAGGCGTCGTCCCTCATCGAGTCCGACGAGCGCAAGATGATCCACTCGGTGTTCGACCTCGGCGACACGACCGTGCGCGAGGTGATGGTGCCGCGCAACGACGTGGTCTTCGTCGAGCGGCACAAGAACCTGCGCCAGACGATGTCGCTCTTCCTGCGCAGCGGCTTCTCCCGCGTGCCGGTCATCGAGGAGAACCTCGATCACATCGTCGGCGTCGCCTACCTCAAGGACATCGTCCGCCGTGACTTCGAGGCACCCGACGTCGAGTTCACGCAGCGCATCGACGAGGTGATGCGCGAGGTCTACTGGGTGCCCGAGTCCAAGCCCGTCGACGACCTGCTGCGCGAGATGCAGGCCCGCCGCCAGCACCTGGCGATCGTCGTCGACGAGTACGGCGGCACGGCCGGCCTGATCACCATCGAGGACCTGCTCGAGGAGATCGTCGGCGAGATCACCGACGAGTACGACCCCGACGAGGTCGCGACCGAGACCCTCGACGACGGCTCGGTCCGGGTCTCCTCGCGCTACCCGATCGACGACCTCGACGAGCTGTTCGGGTTCGACGTGGACGAGGAGGACGTCGACTCGGTCCTGGGCCTGATGGCCAAGCACCTCGGTCTCGTCCCGATCCCGGGTGCCCAGGTCGTCGCGCACGGCCTGAAGTTCACCGCCGAGGAGACGGCCGGCCGCCGGAACCAGATCGGCACCGTCCGGATCACCCGTGTCGAGCCGGAGCCCGCGCGCGAGCCCGAGCCCGAGAAGGAGTCGGTCCGTGACTGAGCTGTCCGCCGAGGACCAGAAGCTGGTCACCCTCGCGAAGGCCACCCGCGCCCGCACGAACGCCGCCGAGGGCGCTGCCGTCCGCGACCTCGACGGCCGCACGTACGCCGCCGCGACCGTGGCGCTGCCGTCGCTCAGCATCTCGGCCCTGGGCTCCTGCATCGCGATGGCCGTCGCCTCCGGGGCGAAGGGGCTCGAGGCTGCGGTCGTGCTGACCGGCGCGGAGGCGGTGGCCGACGGCGACCTGGACGCGCTGCGTGACTTCGCCGGCGACGGCGTCCCCGTGCACGTGGGCGACCCGCGCGGGACCGTCACCTCGGCGACGTCGAGCTGAGCCGTGGGCTCGCTGTACCGGTCCGAGAGCGCTCGCGACCAGGTCGTCGCCTGGTGCCTGGACCGGCTGCCCGGCCTCGAGGTCGAGAGGGTCCCGACGTCGCTCGGGGAGACCGCTGTCGTCACGACCGGCGCGGGCCCCCGCACGGTGGTCTACCTGCCCGGGACGAACTTCAACGCCGCCACCAGTCTCACCGTCCTCCGCGCGCTCGCCGGGTCCGGGTCGACCGTCGCGTGCGCCGACCTCCCGGGCCAGCCCGGCTTGAGCGCGGGTGCGCGACCGTCCTCGGACGAGGCGTACGCCGACTGGGTGCGCGAGCTGCTCGAGCACCTGCGGCGACGCACCACCGGACCGCTGGTGCTGGTCGGCCACTCGCGCGGAGCCGCCGTGGCACTCGAGGCGCCGCCCGATCTCGTCGATGCGCTCGTGCTGGTCAGTCCGGCCGGCCTCGTCGAGGTCAGGCCGACCTGGCCGATGCTTCGCGCGACCGTCCCCTGGCTGCTGCGCCGCAACGACGCGGGTTCCGCCCGGCTGGCCGCGCTCATGGCCGGACCCGACCTGCCGGTGCCCGAGGGACTCGTCCCCTGGCTCACCCTCGTGGCCCGCACGGCACGCACCACCGGCGCGCCGGGGCCGGCGTCGGACGCGGTGCTGGAGGGCTGGCGCGGCCGGCCCGTCGCCGTGCTCGTCGGCGAGCACGACTGCTTCTTCCCACCGTCACGGATCGTCGAGGCAGCCGGGCGGACGATGGGTGTGGAGGCCCGCGTCGTCGGCTCGGCAGGTCACCTGCTCGTCGACCAGGCCCCGGACGTCGTGGTCGACGCGGTCGCCCGCGTCTGACCCGATCGCCGGATCTCGGAGGACGGGAGTAGCGTTCGGAGGGTGACTCCGGATCGCGGATTTGCGCAGCACGAGCAGGCCGTCGCCCGCCTGCGTGCGTCGTACGACGCCATCCCGTCTGGCCAGACCGTGCGGCTGGCGAAACGGACGTCGAACCTCTTCCGCCCCCGTGAGGCGAACGCGGCCCCGGGGCTCGACGTGTCGGGCCTCGACGGCGTGATCGCGGTCGACGCCGAGCACGCGACGGCCGACGTCCAGGGCATGTGCACCTACGAGGACCTCGTCGACGCGACGCTGCCGCACGGGCTGATCCCGCTCGTCGTGCCACAGCTGCGCACCATCACGCTCGGTGGCGCCGTGACCGGCCTCGGCATCGAGTCGACGAGCTTCCGCAACGGGCTGCCGCACGAGTCGGTCGTCGAGATGGACGTGTTCACGGGCGCCGGCGAGGTCGTGACGGTCCGCCCGGGCGACCCGCTGTTCGACGCGTTCGTGAACTCCTACGGCTCGCTCGGCTACGCGACCAGGCTCCGGATCGAGCTCGAGCGCGTGCCCGGGCTCGTGCACCTGCGGCACGTCAGGTTCGACGACGCCGGGCTGCTCGCCAAGACGATGGCCGAGATCGTCGAGACCCGTGAGCACGAGGGCGTCCGCGTCGACGGTCTCGACGGCACGGCGTTCGAGCCGGGGGAGTACTACCTGACGCTCGCCCGCTGGTCCGACCACGAGGAGCAGGGGCCGAGCGACTACGTCGGCCAGCAGATCTACTACCGGTCGATCCAGCAGCGGGACGAGGACGTGCTGACGATGCACGACTACCTCTGGCGCTGGGACACCGACTGGTTCTGGTGCTCGCGCGCGATGGGCGCCCAGCACCCGGTCGTCCGACGGCTGTGGCCGCGCCGCTACCGGCGCTCCGACGTGTTCCACCGGCTCATCGCGCTCAACCACCGCACCGGCTTCATGGACCGCGTCGACAAGTGGAAGGGGCGACCGCAGCGCGAGCAGGTCGTCCAGGACGTCGAGGTGCCGGTCGAGCGTCTCGAGGAGTTCCTCGCGTGGTTCGACCGCGAGATCGGGATGCGTCCGGTCTGGCTGTGCCCGCTCGTCTCGCCCGGCACGGTGACGGGCAGCGCCTGGCCGAGCTATCCGCTGCGGCCGCGGACGACGTACGTCAACGTCGGCTTCTGGGGCACCGTCCACGTGGGGCCGGACGCCCCCGACGCCCCGCTCAACCGCGCGATCGAGGCCAAGACCCACGAGCTCGACGGCCACAAGTCCCTCTACTCCGAGGCGTTCTACGACCGCGAGACCTTCGACCACCTCTACGGCGGGGCCAACCTGGCCGCGCTCAAGGCCGAGTTCGATCCCCAGGACCGGCTCCTCACCCTCTATGACAAGGCGGTTCGGCGACGATGACCATGACTCAGAACGGGACCCTCACGATCTCCGAGGCACTCGACTCCCTGCTCAAGGAGCCGTTCCCGGTCCGCTTCACGGCGTACGACGGCAGTGCCACCGGTCCTGAGGACTCGCCGTTCCACCTGCACCTGGCCACCGAACGCGGCCTGACGTACCTGCTCACCGCGCCGGGCGACCTCGGCTTCAGCCGGGCCTACGTCGCCGGCGACCTCGAGCTCACCGGCGTCCACCCGGGCAACCCGTACGAGCTGCTCAAGCTGATCCAGAGCCACCTGTCCTTCCGGCGCCCCTCCCCGGCCGAGGCCGTGACGATCCTGCGCTCGCTGGGGCTCAGCCACCTCAAGCCGATCGCCCCGCCGCCGCAGGAGTCACCCTCCCGGCTGCGCCGCACGCTTGAGGGCGTCCGGCACTCGCTCGGCCGCGACGCCGAGGCGATCCACCACCACTACGACGTGTCCAACCGCTTCTACGAGCTGGTCCTCGGGCCATCGATGACCTACACGTGCGCGGTCTTCCCGACCGAGGACGCGACCCTCGAGGTCGCGCAGGAGACGAAGTACGACCTGGTCGCCCGCAAGCTCGACCTCCAGCCGGGCCAGCGGCTGCTCGACCTGGGCTGCGGCTGGGGCGGGATGGTGCGGCACGCCGCCCGCGAGTACGGCGTGCACGCGATCGGCGTGACGCTGTCGCGCGAGCAGGCGTCCTGGGCGCAGGAGCGGATCAAGGAGGAGGGCCTGGACCACCTCGCCGAGGTGCGGCACATGGACTACCGGCACGTCGAGGAGTCCGGCTTCGACGCCATCTCCTCGATCGGGCTCACCGAGCACATCGGCGTCAAGCAGTACGCGTCGTACTTCGGCTTCATCCGCGACCACCTGCGACCGCAGGGCCGACTGCTGAACCACTGCATCACCCGGCACGACAACAAGTTCACCGAGACCGGGCGCGTTCCTCGACCGCTACGTCTTCCCGGATGCCGAGCTGATCGGCTCCGGCCGGATCATCACCGAGATCCAGGACGCCGGCCTCGAGGTGCAGCACAACGAGAACATCCGGGTCCACTACGCCAAGACCCTGACCGGCTGGTGCGACAACCTGGTCGCGAACTGGGACGAGTGCGTGGCCGAGGTCGGCGAGGGAACCTCGCGCGTCTGGGGCCTCTACATGGCCGGGTCCCGCCTCGCCTTCGAGCGCAACGAGATCCAGCTGCACCACGTGCTGGCCACGAAGACCGACGAGGAGGGCAGGAGCGGGTACCCGCTGCGCCACACGTTCTGAGAGCTGTGCCAGCCGTGTCCGCCTGAGCGAGAGCGACTGCAGATTCGCGGGTGCTGTCCTCTTGTCAGCAAGCATCCGCTCATGCCGAGAGTCGTGCGGGTCCGCGAGGTCTGGGTCCATCCAGGGACGTCATCACAACTGAGGCCCCTGGACCTCACTCCTGCTGACGTTGCTCACATGGTCATCTGCCGATGAGCGCTCATCGGTTCAGGCAGAGTGTTGGCATGAGCGACAACCCATCGTGGGTCGAGAGGTACCAGGGCCATCTGGACGTTCTCAGCGGGGGTGTCGACTTGGGCGGGACCCGTACGACGTGACACGGCCACCCGCTGCCTGAACGTCCGTTCGTGCCGCAAAGCGGTAGGGACGGACGAGAATCGTGGCACGCTGACCGGTGTGCTGCCCGAGGAAGCTGCTCCACCGCCGGACCCTCGAAAACACCCCTTCGACCCGGAGGCCGAGGACTGGGTCTCACTCGGTGCGAAGTCCTACTTCTTCGAGCCATGGTGCTCGGAGTTCATTCCTACGGAGCCGGGACGCATCGTCGTCGCGTACAGGACTTCCATCACCAGGCACAGGGGTGCGGAGGTCGCGGTTCATGAGGACGGGCAGGTATCGCTCTGGGTGCCTGCAGGCGGACGGGTCTACTGGCGGCCCGACGTGGACACCACGAACGAGTCACCGTGGGAGGCTCACCTACGGGAGTGGGACTACCAGACCGGCGACTTCGCGTAGTCGTCCGCTCATGCCGGCTACCGGTCATCCCGATGGCCGGGAGGCATGCTTACCGCTTCTGAGCGACGAAGCCAGAGCATCAGTCGAGTCCACGTTCTACGACGACGCGGCCGGACGAGTCCATCCGGCGGGCGCTGCCCGGCCAGGCCTTTCATCACTTCGTGGGTGAAGTTCGGGTTCGTCATCGCGGACCGCCTATCTCGGCACTCAGATACGAGCCGTACGCCTCGAGGCCGTCCGCTCATGGCTCGATGGGGGTCGCCGTCAATCCGTTGGACGCGGTGAGAACCGCGGCGCAGGATCGCCTCGTGACGTCGATCCTCTGGCTGACCGGTGCTTCGGGCGTGGGGAAGTCCGTTGTCGCCTGGCACACCTTCATGTCCTCTGTGCCAGACGCACTCGGCTACATCGACGTGGATCAAGTCGGGATGCTCTACCCGGAGGACGAAAGCGACGAGTACGGCTACTCGCTAAAGAACGATGCCATCACTGCCGTCGCTGCCAACCTCACCGCCGCAGGGGCCCAACGCGTGCTTATCTCCGGCGTGGTGGACTCTGCCATGGCTGGACACGCAGCCCGCCTCCAGCAGACCGATCTGCGGTACTGCTTGCTGACCGTCGACGACAAGGTGCTGCGACAGCGCGTCCTTGAGCGCGGCTGGGACGAGTCGGACGCTGACGAGATCGTGGCCGAACAACGCGACCTCAAAGCTTTGGGCTTCGCTGAGACTGTCATCGACACAACCGGAGAGTCGGTTGCCGCCGTTGCAGGTCGGGTGCTGGACGAGCTCATAACGTTGCCATCTGCTCGCAGCGGGGGCGACGCCCCCGACGTCATTGGCCTAACCCCCGAACGGACGCTGTTCATCACCGGACCGCGAGGCGCCGGCTGCTCGACGGTGGGGTTCGGATTGGCACGCCAGCACTGGTCCCATGGAACGCGGACTGGGTTCGCCGACCTCGACCAGCTCTCCTTCCATCCGCGCCCCCGAACGAAAAGCTCACAACGACGTCGACCTTGGCATCACCAATCTCGCCACGCTCGCGTCGATCTTCACCAGCAGAGGCGCCCAGTGGTTCGTCGGCAACGGCCATCTGCGTGACCAGAACCAGATCGCCGCTCTCCGCCTGTACTTTCCCGACGCGATCGTCATACGCCTCAGCGCAGACACTGAAACGCTCAGGAGCCACATCCTTAAACGCGCGGGCGGAAACGAGGCGCGGCTAACAGGTGACGACCTCGCGTCCCCCACTTCCGCGCATCAGGAGGCGGTGCTGGGCCAAGCCCTTCTCGATCAGAAACATATGGAGGGCGCCGGCATCGGCGACATCATCGTCGACGTGAGCCACAGCCAACCCCACGAGATCATCGAGCAGATCGCACAATCAACGACGATGTAACGCCCCGCCGAGGCCGTCCGTTCGTGCCGCGTTGCGCGCAGGCGTGTCACGTGCGGCGGGTGAAGCGGACCTTGCCGTTGGGCAGGCGTTCGTGGGTGTAGCGGGAGTCATGGGTGCGGCGGTGGGCGTCGGGGCACAGCATCCAGCCGTCGCGGTTGGTCTCACCTCCCTTCGACCAGGGAATGGGGTGGTGCATCTGGGTGAAGGCCGGTGCGCAGTCGTGTCCTTCGGCGATGCAGCCGCCCTGCTCGATGGTCGCCACGATGCGCTGGGCAGGGGAGTGGAGGCGCTTGGACCTGCCGAGGTCGAGCACCTCGGACCTGCCGCCGAGGACGGCGGGGATGATCCCGGCCTCGCAGGCGATGCGACGGGCGAGCCCGGCAGAGATCGGCTCGCCGGTGTCGAGCTTGGCCGCCCTGATGCTGCCCATGAGCGTGTCGTACGGCATCAGGACCACGACGGTGGCGTTGAGACCGCCCGCCTTCGGCAGCTTGGTCCTGGGGTACCGGCGGAGGAGCTCGGCGAACGCCTCGCCCAGCCGTTCGGCTGTCGGTCTGCGCTCACCGAGTGGTCCGTTGGCGGCGCGATGCTTGGGTGCGGCCAGCGCGAAGAGCACCTTCTTCAGACAGGCGCCCGAGAAGCCGTCGAGATCGAGGGTGGCCTTGGTCCTGCCCTGCGGTGTGTCCCAGACGTGGACACGGTTGGCGTCCTCGTCCTCGGCCTCTGACCTCTCCAGCAGCGTGGCGAGGTGCGCGTCGGCCACGTCGGGGGCGACGTACTCCAGGACGGCCGACCCCAGCCTCGTCAACGCTTTGGCGTCGTGCTCGCCGGCCATCTCGATCAGGTAGGACTCGGCCTTGGACTTGAGAACGGGGTCGAGATCGCGAGGAAGCTTGTCGAGGCCACGGAGGATCGCCTCCGCCTGCTCGACCTGCACGGCGCCGTCGGTCAGCGCCTGCTCGGTCATCGGGTGCGTCTCGAGGGCCTCGGCCAGGTAGGACCGTCGGTGCCCGGTCCGGCGCGTGACACGGTTGGTCCGAGCGTCCCAGGCCGCCACCGTCCGGGCCCCGATCTTGCCGGGCAGATCCAGGGCCTTGGCCTGTCGCAGGACGCGCGACCGCAGCGCGACGGCCTGGGCCTCCAGCGAGTCCGCCTCGGCGAGGGCCCTCGTGACCTCCTGCTCGCTCATCGACCACACCGGGGCGTCCTGCACCTCGGTCAGAGCCGCGCGGGCAGAGTCCAGCGCCGTGATCACACGGTGTGGGTTCTGCGCCAGCGCTGTCATGCCTCCAGAACACCCGTCACCACCGACCGTCGTCGGCGCCCCTGTGGATCACGCGCAAACCTGGTCACCTGTGGACGCGAAGTGGCCAGTCGGCCGCCGTCACGAGTCACTGACTACGGTTGGTCGGTGAGCACGAGAGCCCAGCAGTACGACGCGCAGGTGCTGCGTCGTGAGCAGCTCTCGCCGCACCTCGTCCGCCTGACCCTCGCCGTCGACGGCTTCGTCTCCACCGGCGTACCCGACGAGTGGGTCGGGCTGGTCGTACCCGGACAGTTCCAGGTCCGCTACTACACGGTCCGCTCGTACGACGCCGACAACGACGAGCGGGGCGAGCTCGTCCTCGACGTCGTCGTGCACGAGGTCGGGCTGGTCACCGAGTGGGCCTCGGGCGACTGCGTCGGGGACAGCGTCGTGATCACCGAGCCGAAGGGCTCGTTCGACCTGCCCGCCGGTGCCGAGTGGCTGATGCTCGTGGGCGACCTGACCGCGATGCCCGCGATGGCCAGGATCTCCGACTCCACGGACCTCCCGACCCGGATCTGGGCCGAGGTCCCCGACGACCTCGCGGGCTACCTGCCGGAGCGTGCGGACGTGACCTGGGTCGACGGAGGCCTCGCCGAGGTCGTGACCGGCCTCGACTGGCCCGAGACGCCCGGCTACTTCTGGATGGCCGGTGAGTCCGCCGACATGCGCGCGATCCGCAAGTACCTGATGCGCGACCGGAAGCTGCCCGCCACGGCGTACGACGTCATGGGCTACTGGCGTGCGGCGTCCGCCCGCCAGCCGCGGGCGGTGGACCCCGGACCGGTCTACCGTGCGGGCAAGGCGGAGGGCCTGTCCGACGAGCAGATCTGGGCGAAGTACGACGAGGCCAGGTCATGACGGACGAGCACCGGAGCGGCTTCGCGTCGTTCGTCGGCCGCCCCAACGCCGGCAAGTCGACGCTGACCAACGCGCTGGTCGGCACCAAGGTCGCGATCACCTCGGACAAGCCGCAGACCACGCGCACGGTCATCCGCGGCATCGTGCACCGTCCGGACGCCCAGCTGATCCTCGTCGACACCCCCGGGCTGCACCGGCCGCGGACCCTCCTCGGGGAGCGGCTCAACGACCTGGTGAAGGCGACCTGGGCCGAGGTCGACGTGGTCGCCGTGTGCTTCCCGGCCAACGAGAAGATCGGGCCGGGCGACCGGTTCATCGTCAGCGAGCTCGCCAAGTCGAAGCGCACGACGAAGGTCGCGGTCGCCACGAAGACCGACCTCGCCGGGCCGGAGCAGATCGGCGAGCACCTGCTCTCGATCGCGGCGACGGGTGCCGAGCTGGGCATCGACTGGGCCGAGATCGTCCCGGTGTCCGCCAAGGCCGGCGACCAGGTCGGGCTGCTCGCCGACCTGCTCGTCGGGCTGCTGCCGGAAGGGCCGCCCCTCTACCCCGAGGGCGACCTGACCGACGCCCCGGAGGAGGTCCTGGTCGCCGAGCTGATCCGCGAGGCCGCCCTGGAGGGTGTCCGCGACGAGCTGCCGCACTCCATCGCCGTCGTGGTGGAGGAGATGCGGCTCCGCGAGGACCGGCCGGCTGACAAGCCGCTGCTCGACATCCACGCCAACCTCTACCTCGAGCGCGACTCCCAGAAGGGCATCATCATCGGCCACAAGGGCGCCCGCCTGCGCGACGTCGGCACCCGCGCCCGCACCCAGATCGAGGCACTGCTCGGCACCCCCGTCTACCTCGACCTGCACGTCAAGATCGCCAAGGACTGGCAGCGGGACCCGCGCCAGCTCAGGAAGCTGGGGTTCTGATGACGATGCCCGAGACCGTCGCCGCCTGGCACCGCGTCGTGGAGGCCAAGGACCCGGCCCTGCTCGACGCGCTGCTGGCCGAGGACTGCGTGTTCCTCTCGCCCGCGGTCCACACGCCGCAGGAGGGCAAGCAGACCACCACGCACTACCTCGCCTCGGCGCTCGTCGTGCTCGGCCCGACGCTGACCTACAAGCGCCAGTGGTACGCCGACGACTCGGCGGTGCTCCACTTCGAGGCCGAGCTCGACGGCCCCGACGGCAAGCGGATCAGCGTCGACGGCATCGACATGATGACCTGGGGCGAGGACGGCCGGATCACCGAGTTCGCGGTGATGGTCCGGCCGGTCAAGGCGCTGCACACGCTGATGGAGCTGATGGCGGCCGAGCTGTTCAGAGATCGAGGCTGACGCCGGCCTCGGCGAGGCTCTTGTCCCACAGCCGTGCGGCGAGCTCGTCGTCCTGGGCGAACCGGCTCAGCTTGGCCGGGCCGACCGGTCCGCGCCACTCGCCCAGCCAGGTGTTCCCGGTGTACGAGCCGGGCTCGGCCTGCGTCGCGGCGTACATCACGGGGCGGGCGCCGTTCAGGGCCGACTGCATGACGATCTTGGTCCAGATCGGCGCGGTCCACCGGATCGGCGCGAAGGCGCCCATCCCGTCCTTCGAGGCGACGAGGTTGGTGGCGGCGACGCCGGGGTGCGCGGCCGTCGCCGTCAGTCTCGAACCGGCTGCGCTCGCGCGGCGCTGGAGCTCGCGGGCGAACAAGAGGTTGGCGAGCTTGGTGTTGCCGTACGCCGCCTGCGGGTTGTAGCCCGCCTCCGGGTTGCCGTCGAGGACCGAGGCGTTGCCGGCGTGGTGGGCGACCGACGCGACGGCGACCACCCGCGGGGCGGGCGCCTCGAGCAGGCGGGGGAGCAGGCGAGCCGTGAGGGCCACGTGGCCGAGGTGGTTGGTGCCGTACTGAAGCTCGAACCCGTCCTCGGTCTCGCGGTAGCGCGGCGGGTACATCACGCCGGCGTTGTTGACGAGAACGTCGACGGGGTGGTCGACACCCTCCGCGAAGTGCCGGACCGACGCCAGCGACGCGAGGTCGAGGTGGACGACCCGGGTGTCGCCGTCGATCTTGGCCGCGGCGTCGCGGCCGGCGTCGGTGTTGCGGCAGGCGAGGACGACCGTGGCGCCGTGACCGGCCAGGTGCTTGGCGGTGTGGAAGCCGATCCCGGAGTTCGCCCCGGTCACGACCACGGTCTTGCCGGACAGGTCGGGGAGGTCCTTCTCGGTCCAGCTCACCGATCCAGGCTAGTCACGAAGAAAAGTCTCCTGTCCACTGGAGGTCGTCGCGGGGCTGCGTCTGTGACCAGGCAGGAGGTGGCGCCGTGGACGAGCCGGTGGGACCCGACGTCCTGCTCGGACCTGCCCTCGGCGACCGCTCCGCCGGCGCGCCCGCGGACTTCGACACGCTGTTCCGCACCGAGTTCGCGCGGGTCGCCCGGACGGTGCACCACGTCGTGGGGGACCGGCGCCTGGCGGACGAGGTGACCCAGGACGCCTTCCTCGAGCTCCTCAGGCACTGGCCGAAGGTCAGCGCCTACGAGCGCCCCGACCTCTGGGTGCGACGGGTGGCCATCCGCAAGGCGCAGCGGGAGCGGCACCGCACCTGGCGGCGGCGCGAGCTGGAACGGGTGACCCTCGAACCCGACCCGGGGGAGCCGCCGACGCCGGCACCCGAGGTGCTCGAAGCCGTGCGCGCTCTGGGCCCCAAGCAGCGTGCCATCGTCGTCCTCTTCTACTTCGAGGACCGGCCGATGGCCGAGATCGCGGAGATCGTCGGTTGCTCGGAGTCCACCGGCTGGAGCCAGCTGCACCACGCGCGACGCCGTCTGGCCGTCGCCCTGGGCGAGGAGATGCCTGATGTCGGTTGACGACCTGTTGCGGACCGCCTTCGAGCCGACGGACGACTCGTGGGACCGCGCTGCGGACGACGCGCTGGCAGCCGTGCGACGGCGGCACACGCGTGGCGTCCTGCTCCGGCGGTCCGCCGCCTCCGCCGCGCTCGTCGCCGCGGTGGCCGCCGTCGCGGTGGCCGTCGGCACCGACCGGGCGGACGACGACTCGGGACCCGACCCGGTCTCCCCGCCGAGCACCTCCTCGGCCAGGTCCGTCCTGGAGGGTCGCTGGCGCACCGAGGTCCTCGACGAGGGCGACGTGCGGGCTGCGCTCCGGCAGGCCGGGCACGAGCAGTACGCCGAGCAGGTCCTCCCGACCCTGGGCGCGGCGCCGTCGTTCCGCCTGGTGTGGGTGGTGACCTTCGAGACGGCGGAGCTGCGGGTGGTGTCGGGCGGGACGTCCGAGGTGCTCGACAAGGCCACGGTCGACGTGGGCGGCGCCCGGGTCACCATCTCCCCGCGGTTCGCCGAGGGGGAGTCCGACCACGAGTTTTCGCTGACCGGCGACGTCCTCGACCTGACGTTCGTCTCGACCACCGAAGCCGTCCTGGACGGGGTGCCGGGCGAGGTCTGGCAGCGGCTGCTGTACGACGCGTTCGACTTCGGCCGGGCCTGATCTCAGCGGAGACTCGGGTGCCGGCCGTGCACCTCGACGGCTCCGGTGGCCGGTCCCAGGTCAGTCCCGTCCGGGCGCACCCTGAGCAGCAGCCCGTTCTCGTCCGGGCTCCGACCGCCGCTGAACACGATCCAGTCGCCGTCGCGGCTGTACGTCGGCTCGGCGGCGTACCCACCGACGTCGGCGAGCGTCGTGAGCCGGACAGGGTCGCCGCTCACCGGGTCGAGGACGAAGAGGTCCGGAGCATCCGTGCCCGCGGTCGGCAGGGCCGAGTAGACGACCCACGAGCCGTTCGGGCTCCAGTAGGCCGTGGCGGCGAACAGCGCCGGATCGGTGAGGTCCTCGACGGAGAGCCGGTCGGTGTCGATCGAGTCGAGAAGGGTGAGGGTCACGCCGGAGATCTCGGCGTCGACCTCCGCACCGACCTTGTCGACCATCTCGAACACGATCTGGCGACCGTCCGGTGACCAGCGGGCACCGGCGCTGAAGTGGCGGCTCCACGGACCGAGCAGGACCCGTGTCCGCCCCGTCGCGACGTCGACCGTCTCGAGGGTGCTGATGCCGGTGCCGTCCCGGTCGACGGTCCGGCTGAAGACGACCTGCTCTCCGTCCGGCGCCCACGACGGGTCGTCGAGGTAGAGGCAGGGTGCGACGCAGTCCAGGATCTTGGTGGCCTCCGCCTCCCCGGCGACGGCCACGAAGAGGTCGTCGGTCGTGCCGTCGGTCATCGCGAAGACGACCTCCGTCCCGTCCGGGCTCCACTCCGGGTTGGTCTGGGCGCCGTCACCGACGTCCGGCAGCAGGCTCTCCTCGTGGGCACCGTCCGCGTCGACCCACGCCAGGTGGGTGCGGTGCGTGCCGTCGCGCTGGAACAGGATCGTGTGGTCCGGCTCGGGCTCGGGCGACCCGGACGCGGCGGGGGTGGTCCGGCTGCACGCCGTCGACGCGAAGGCGAGCGTCGTGAGGGAGGCGATGAGGGCGAGGGAACGTGCTGGCGTCATACCCCTCCACAGTCCTCAGCGCGCCCGGACCTCCAGCGCGGGGAGGACGTACGTCGCGAGGAGGGGTGCCAGGTCAGGGGACCGGTCGCCGAGCGGCTGCCAGCGCAGCTCGTCGATCTCCCCGGACGCGACCGGCTCGGGCTGATCGGGCCGAGACGGCGGCGCGACGAACACGGTCGAGTGCACGAGGGCGCCGGGCTCGTTCGCGGCGTCCGCCGTCCAGTCGCCGAGCTCGACCAGGTCGGCGGCGGACAGGTCCAGCCCGACCTCCTCGGCGGCCTCACGCACCGCACAGTCGACCGGGGTCTCGCCGGGCTCGAGCTTGCCGCCCGGCAGCATGAACCGCGAGGTCCCGCGCTTGCGGACGGTCAGCAACAGGCCGTCGCGCACCACGCACACCGAGGCGGTCACGAACGTCGTCACTCGTCGTCCGCCGACTCGTCGGCAGCGGTGTCGGGCGCCCAGCAGCGGCCGTAGGTCTGTCCGGTCGCCCACTGCTCGGCGGTCGGCCACTCGTAGCCCCACTCGTAGTCGAGGGCGTCCTCGGCGACCTCGCGACCGGCGTCCTCGCACGGGCCCTGGCCCGCTGCCCGCACACGTTTCTCGCCCGGGTAGTCCTTGCCCTTCAGCTCCACGACCTCGATCGCGCGCCACGAGTGCGCCTCACGGCAGAGCACGCGCGTGAACGACGCCGCGTCGGGCGCCGCCGTCCCGCACATGCCGTAGGCGTCGGCGCTCTCCGGGGCACCGAGGGCGTCCTGGAGGCTGCCGCGGACGCGGGCCAGCTCGTCGTCGCCGGCGACCGCGACGACGTCGCAGCGGTACCAGTCGGCACCGGCGTCCGACTGGTCGACGCTCGGCGTGAACCAGACGGCCCGGAGCATGGTCAGCCGCAGCGCCGCGTCGGTCGTGCCGAGGAACGGCGCGAGCTTGCGCGGGCACGCGCGCGCGACCTGCTTCTGGACGCGCGCCGAGTCGACCGCGACGAGGTGCCCGTCCACGACCGTGCGGAGCCGGCCCACGGCGTACGTCTGGCCGGTGTGCGGCTTCCGGCAGCTCACGACCTTGTCGCTGTCGGTGGGGGCGATCGCCTCGTCGAAGCTGAGGCGGCGGCACTGGAGGCGCTTGGGGCGCGGGGGCGGCGGTGCGGCCGTCGGGGGAGCGGACGGCGTCGGGGTGGCCGTCGGGGTGGGGTCGGCCTTCGGACCGTCGTCGCCCGTGCACCCGCCGAGCGCCAGCACGGCGACGAGGAGCAGGGCGGCCGGGCGGCTCACGCCGAGGTCTTCGCCCAGCACACCGAACGGCGGTTGCCGGCCGTCCACTCGGCCTCGTGGAACCACGTGTAGCCGAAGTCGTACTCGGGCGGGTACCCGAGCCAGGCGCCCACCGAGTCCGAGCAGAAGTCGCGAGTGCGGACCTCGACCAGCCGGTCGCCCGGGTAGGTGTCCTCGGGCTGGCCGAGCTTGATGGTGGTGACCGCGCGCCAGTTGTGGGTCTCGGTGCACGGGATCTTCGGCGCGTCCTGCACCGACTCGCCGTTCACGCAGACCAGCCACTTGTCCTTCGGCTTGCCCTGGAGGAGACCACGCGCCGTGGGGGGCAGGTCGACGAAACGCCTGCTCTGCTCGCCACCGCCGACCACGTCGCAGCGGTACCACCGGGCGCCCTTGTCCCAGGCCTTCTCCGACGGCCGGAACCACGCCCAGCTCACGACGGTGCGCATCACCAGGCTCTCGTCGGCGCCGAGGAAGGTCTCGAACTTGTCCCCGCACGTCTCGTACGCGAAGGCCCCGAGCACCGACGAGTCGTAGTCCTCGTCCTGCAGCTCCTCAGGCAGGTCGCCGATCGCGTAGGTCTCGGCCGTGTGCCGCTTCTCGCAGTCGACGGTCCGGGTCGCGTTGCTCTTCTCGACGACGTCCTCGGGGGTCAGGACCCGGCAGACACCCAGGTCCGGCGCCTCGACCGAGTCGACCTGGCCCGGATCCGTGTTGCCGCCGTCCTTGTCACCGCAGGCCGCCAGCAGCGCGAGCAGCAGACCTGCGACCGCAGCGGACCGGGTGGAGAGCACGGTGAATCGTATGGCAGCCGCGGCTAGCCCATGACCAGCGCCGCCAGGGTCCCGCCGAGCTCGTACGCCGCCTCGCGGTCGCCCTCGGACACCTCGCCCATCACCTCGAGCGGCTCGGCCGCCTGGCGCCACGGCAGCGCCTGGGTGATCGTGAGCACCGACCGGACCGCACCGGTCGTGTCGTAGCGGCCGTGCACCCAGAGACCGAACGGCTTCCTCCCGCCGGACGACGTGGCGGCCGACCCGTCGTCGCCGAGGGCGCCGCCGATCTCGAGGAACGTCGAGTCGAAGAAGTGCTTCAGGGCGCCGCTCATGTAGCCGAAGTTCGCGGTGGTGCCGAGCAGGACCGCGTCGGCGGCGTTCACGTCGGAGGCGGTCGCGTCCAGCGCCGGCCGGACCACGACGTCCACGCCGTCGATCGCGTCGTCCGCCGTACCCGCCAGCACGGCCTCGGTCAGCGTCCGGACCCCCGCGGTGGGCGAGTGGTGGACGACGAGCAGCTGAGGCACGCCTGTCAGGCTAGGTGCATGCTCCTCGAGCGGCTGGGCGCCTCGGTTCCCGTGCTGGCGGCGCCGATGGCGGGCGGTCCGACGACGCCGGCCCTGGTGCTGGCGGCGGCCGGGGTCGGCTCGGTCGGCTTCCTGGCAGCCGGCTACCGGGACCCGGACGCCCTGGGCGAGGTCGTCGACGCGGTGCGGGCCGGCACCGACGCGTACGGCGTCAACCTGTTCGCCCCCAACGACCAGCCGGTCGACCTTCCGGCGTACCTCTCCTACCGCGAGCGGCTGCGCCCGCTGGCCGAGCGCTACGGGGTCGACCTCCCCGCGCGGCCGGTCGAGGACGACGATTGGTGGCGGGCCAAGGTCGACCTGCTGGTGGACGTCGCGCCGCCGGTGGTCTCGTTCACGTTCGGCATCCCGGCTCCCGCGGACCTCACGGCGCTGAGGCGTGCCGGGAGCCTGCTCGTCCAGACGGTCGCCTCCGTCGACGAGGCCAGGCAGGCGGACGAGGCAGGCCTCGACGCTCTCGTCGTCCAGTCGCCCGACGCCGGCGGGCACTGGGGCACCCTCACGCCGGGGTCACCTCCGGAGCGTCTGGAGCTCTCGGACCTGGTGGCCGCCGTCCGAGCGGTCGTGGACCTGCCGGTCGTCGCCGCCGGGGGAGTCGGGTCGGGTGCCGACGTCCGCGCCGCCCTCGAGGCGGGGGCCGAGGCGGTCGCCGTCGGCACGCTCCTGCTGCTGAGCCCGGAGGCCGGTACCAACCCGGCCCATCGCGCCGGGCTCACCGACCGTGGAGCCCAGCTCACGACCCACGCCTTCAGCGGGCGGCCGGCGGGAGCGCTGCGCAACGAGTTCCTGGCGACCTACGACGACGTGGCACCGCTCGGCTACCCGGCCCTGCACCACCTGACGGCTCCGATCCGGCGCGCCGCCGCAGCGGCCGCCGACCCGGAGCACGTCAACCTCTGGGCGGGCACCGGCTACCGGGCCGCCGACGAGCGGCCGGCGGGGGAGATCCTGCTCGGACTGGCTCCCTAGGTCGCCATCATCAGGATCATCTCGCGGTCGTAGGTCCGGCCGTCGTGCTGGTCGTAGAGGTGCGCGTTCGTCTTCGTCACGAGCTCGTCCTCGTCCTCGCCGACGATGATCTCGCCGCAGGGACACTGGATGCGGGTCTTCACCACTTCAGGCTACGCTGACCGCGATGCACACGTTCCTCCTCCTTCGCCGCCGTAGCGAGGTCTGAGCCAGAGCCGGACCCCCTCGCTGCGGAGTGAGTGTGCGCGACCGGCCTCCAGATCTACCCGAGGACGTCCCTGTCATGAGGATCCCGCCGCAGCAGCCCAGCCCGATGCCGTTCGGGCGCTACCAGCCGTTCCCGCCCATCGACCTGCCCGACCGCACCTGGCCGGACAAGGTCATCACCGAGGCGCCGCGCTGGCTCTCGACCGACCTGCGCGACGGCAACCAGGCGCTCATCGACCCGATGAGCCCGGCCCGCAAGATGACGATGTTCGACCTCCTGGTCCGGATGGGCTACAAGGAGATCGAGGTCGGGTTCCCGGCCGCCAGCGAGACCGACTTCGCCTTCGTCCGCCAGCTCGTCGAGAGCGACCGGATCCCCGACGACGTCACGATCTCGGTCCTGACGCAGGCCCGCGAGGACCTCATCGAGCGCAGCGTCCAGTCGCTGGTCGGCGTGCGCCGCGCCAACATCCACCTCTACAACGCGCTCGCGCCGCTGTTCCGTCGCGTCGTGTTCCGCGCCAGCAACGACGAGATCAAGGACATCGCGACCCGCGGCACCGAGATCGTCATGAAGAACATCGAGAGCTACCTCGACCCGACGGTGATCGGCTACGAGTACAGCCCGGAGATCTTCACCTCCACCGAGCTGCCGTACTCGCTCGAGGTGTGCGAGGCGGTCTCGGACGTGTGGCAGCCCGAGGACGGTCGCGAGATCATCCTCAACCTGCCGGCGACCGTCGAGTCCGCGACGCCCAACGTGTACGCCGACCAGATCGAGTGGTTCTCCCGGCAGCTGACCCGGCGCGCGAACACCGTGATCAGCCTGCACCCGCACAACGACCGCGGCACCGCGGTCGCCGCGACCGAGCTGGCGATGATGGCCGGCGCCGACCGGGTCGAGGGCTGCCTGTTCGGGCACGGCGAGCGCACCGGCAACGTGTGCCTGGTGACCCTGGCGATGAACCTGTTCAGCCAGGGCATCGACCCGAAGGTCGACATCTCCGACATCGACGAGGTGCGCCGCACCGTCGAGTACTGCACCCAGCTGCCGGTGCACCCGCGGCACCCGTACGCCGGCGACCTCGTCTACACGGCGTTCTCCGGCTCGCACCAGGACGCCATCAAGAAGGGCCTCGAGGACCTCGAGGCGCGGGCCGCCGAGCAGGGCATCCCCGTCGGCGAGATGCCGTGGGAGGCCCCGTACCTGCCGATCGACCCGAAGGACGTCGGTCGGTCGTACGAGGCGGTCATCCGGGTCAACAGCCAGTCCGGCAAGGGCGGCGTCGCCTACCTGCTGAAGGCCGAGCACAAGCTCGACCTGCCGCGCCGCGCGCAGATCGAGTTCAGTCGCGTCATCCAGGAGCGCACGGACGCCGAGGGCGGCGAGATGACCTCCGACGAGATCTGGCAGGTGTTCAAGGCCGAGTACCTCGACCGCCAGACGCCGCTGAAGCTCAACTCGGTGCACACCTCGTCCGCCGCGGGTGAGAAGGACGCGCTCGACGTCAACGTGTACGTCGACGGCGAGCTCCGGTCGCTGCACGGCGAGGGCAACGGCCCGATCGCCGCGTTCGTCACCGCCATCAACGGGCTCGAGCAGGGCTACGACGTGCGGGTCCTCGACTACGCCGAGCACGCCCTCAGCTCGGGCGGCGACGCGGTCGCGGCGGCGTACGTCGAGTGCCTGGTGCACGACACCGTCTACTGGGGCGTCGGGATCGACGCGAACATCGTGACGGCGTCGCTCAAGGCGGTGCTCAGCGCGGTGAACCGCGCGGTGCCCTCCGAGGGTGCCTACCCGGTTTGAGGGAACCCCGGGGCGGGCCCCGGGGCGTCGCGCCGGCGCCTGCCTAGGCTGCCCGCGTGGTACGGCGACCGACTGTGCCATGACCCCAGGGGAGTACCCGTGAGCACACGTCTGATCGCTGCCGCAGCCCTGGCGCTGTCGGTCGCCGCACCCGTCATCGCCACGGCGCCCGCCGCCGCGGCCGGGTCCTGCACGCCGTCCATCTCGATGGGCAAGCCCTTCCAGGACGCCAAGGGGTTCATCAACTTCTCGGCGACCTACTCGGTCTGCGACGCGACCTTCGTGAAGATCAAGATCCGGGACCGCGACCAGGTGCCGGTGTCGTGGGGCGGGGGAGGCGGCACCGCTGCGGCCGGGACGTCGGCCACGACGTACTCCGCGATCTGCCACCCGGACGGCCTGGCGCACCGGTGGGTGGCCTACGCGACGCTCAAGACGCCTCAGGGCCCCGGCGGCGGTCAGCTCATCGCCCAGACCGCGAAGGTCTACTTCAAGTCCACCCCGGTCACCAGGAACTGCGGTACCTGGGAGCCGCCGACCGGCTGACCGGCTGCGTCGTCAGGCGCTGTGCGTGAGCCGCTGGGACGTGGCGAGCGGGAAGCGCACGGTGAACGTCGACCCCTGCAGGTGCGCGGAGTCGACCTCGATCCGCCCGCCGTGGCCCTGCACGATCGCCGCCACGATCGAGAGGCCGAGGCCGGTGCCCTGGATCTGGCGGTGCTGGGCGGTGGACGCCCGGAAGAACCGCTGGAACAGCTCGTCCTGCTCGTCGACGGGGATGCCGATGCCGGTGTCGCTGACCTTGAGCACGGCCTCGCCGTTCTCCGCGGTGAGCAGCAGCTCGATCTCGCCGCCGTCCTCCGTGAACTTCACCGAGTTGCTCAGCAGGTTGATCATCACCCGCTCGAGCTGCGCCCGGTCGCCGGTCACCCGGACGGGCTTGCCCGGGGAGCGCATGTTCAGCTTGAGGTCGCGTCCCTTGAGCAGCGGGCGCATGGCGTCCTCGACCGGCCGCAGCGTCTCCGCGAGGTCCACCTGGTCGTGCTTCCACTGCACGTTGTCCGAGTCGAGACCGCTCAGCATCAGCAGGTCGTTGATCATCGAGATCAGGCGCTGACCGTTGCGGTCGATCGTGTCGAGCAACGGCACCTGGCCGGGGAGGGGCTCTTCCACCTCGCCGTCACGCAGCATCTCGACGTACCCGACGATGCTGGTCACCGGCGTCCGGAGCTCGTGCGAGACCGTGGAGACGAACTCGTTCTTCGCCTGGTCGAGGGCGCGGAGGCGCTCGACCGCGGTGCGCTCCTTGTCGAGGGCCGCGATCAGCATCTCCTGGCTGTGCCGCTGCTCGCTGACGTCGCGGGCCACGCACAGGTAGCCGCTGCGCGCGGCGAAGTCGTCCTGCGAGCGGCTCAGGGTCATCGAGACGAGGTGCTCGTTGCCGTCCTTGTCGACCCAGGTCCAGTCGCGGGCCTTCGTCTCGCCGTCGTGGCCGAGTCCGCGCACCAGGGTCGCGAACGCCTCGTCGGCGCTGTCGGACCCGGTGCGCTCGAACAGCTCGCTGACCTTCAGCAGCTCGACGAACGGCGTCCCGACGAGCTCGTGCCGGTCGTAGCCCAGCAGGTGCTCGGTGCCGGAGTTGACCACGCTGATCCGCCCGCCGGTGTCGATGCCGACGAGCGCGGTGGTGAACGACGCCTCCATGAGGTGGTTCACCAGGCCCGCCGTGGCCCGCTCGGCGGTGACGTCGATGCCGGTCATCACGGCGTACGCCGCGCGGCCCTGGTCGTCGTGGACGATGTTGGTGTTCCAGACGATGCGGAGCTTCTCGCCGGAGCGGGTGAGCGCGTCGGCCTCGCGGGCCACCGGTACGCCGGACCGGTTGGGCCACATCAGCAGCGCCTCGACGTCGCCGGCGTCCGTCGGGGCCAGGCCCAGCTCCCAGACCGGACGGCCGACGAGGGAGGACGCGGGGAAGCCGGTGATCTCGCTGGTGGCCTGGTTGACGCGGACCACGGTCCCGTCGAGGTCGGTGACCATGATGATGCAGGCGGTGGTGTCCAGCGTGGTGCTGGTCAGGCGCTCCGCGATCTCGAGGCTGCGGCGGGCCTCGTGCTCGGCGGTGACGTCCAGGAGCTGGGCGGCGAGCAGGGGCTCGGCGCCGGACTCGGAGAGGCGCGACAGCGCCATGGTCACGTGGCCCGGCCGGCTGCCGATCAGCGCGCACTCGTCCTGCCAGCCGTCGCTGTCGCCGGCGAGGGTCGACTCGAGCGCCTCGGCGAACTCGTCACCCACCTCGAGGAGCTCGAGCAGCGAGCTGTCGACGAGCTGGTCGCGGTCGCCGCCCAGGATCCGCACCGCGGTGTCGTTGAGGTCGACGATGCGCAGGTCGACGCCGTCCTCCTCGTCCTCGCCGCTGGCCGGCACCTCCTCGACGGCGAGGAACACCATGCCGACGAGAGACTCGGTGAAGTTGCGCCGGAACAGCAGCTCGTCGGCACGGACCCGTTCGAGCAGGGTCACCGACTGCAGCGAGGCGACGGCGAGCGGCAGCGTGATGACGGCCGTGCACAGCAGGTAGAGCTGGGCGGCGGCGCCGGCGGCCATCGCTTCGCGGGTGCTGTCGGCGACGGCGGCGGCGAACGGCCCGCGGCCCTCGGCCGTGAACAGCGAGACCATGATCGCGAAGCCGGCGAGCTCCAGGCTGAGCAACCGGATGCCCAGCCGCAGCGCCGCCCAGGTCAGCGCGACCAGCGGCGGCAGCGCGATGATCAGCGTGTCGGTGGGCCAGAAGATCAGGGCGCTGAGGGCGCTGATCACGAGCACCTGCGCGACCAGCTCGCGCGAGGACCGGTGCCGCGACTCGGTCAGCATGACCAGCGCGATCGGCAGCAGCGTGACCTGTGCGGCGGCGTGCGAGGCCGCCGTGGTGCGCAGCGCGTCGACGAACTCGCCCGTGCCGAGCACCTGGACGACCCCGCCGGCCATCACGCCGATGATCGCGGCGCCCAGTGCGGCGGCGAACAGGAGTCGCAGGACGTCGTCCTGGCCGTTCAGCCGGGCCCGCCGGCGCAGGCCGCTCGTGAGGACGAGCGCGGCGACGACCGCCTCGGTCGTGTTGGCCAGGCCGAACCCCACGCTGACGTCGGTGGCGCGGTCGGCGGTCAGGTTGGTGGCCACCGAGACCACCAGGACGAGCGGGACCAGGACGATCCAGTGCCGGCCCCGCGAGAGGGCGAGCGCCGCGGTGCAGAACGCGGCGGCCGGCCAGAACGTGGCGACCGGTGATCCCTCGGGTGCGAACAGCACGGCGCCCACGCCGGCTGCGTATGCACCGAGGAGCAGGGCGAACGACATCGCCCAGCTCCTCCTGGGGTCAAGGGGGGCCACGTGCCCAGTGTCGGCGAGGAAGGGGGAGTCCCGTGGCGGATCGCCGACACTCGTGCCAGGAAATGAGCCCTTTGTTACTGACCAGTAGTAGCCTCGACGACATGTTGGTCTCCGAGCGCATCGGACAGTTCTTCCTCGAGTCCGAGGACGGTCGTGACCGGCTCGAGTACACCGAGTACGGCGCCGGCGACTCCTGGGTCGTGCTCCTGCACGGTCAGCTCATGCCGCGTCGCATGCAGCAGCCGCTCGCCAGGGCGCTCGCGGCGCAGGGTCTGCACGTCGTCACCCTCGACCTGCTCGGGCACGGCCGGTCCGACCGTCCCGCCGACCCGCTCGTCTACTCGATGACCGCGTTCGCCGAGCAGGTGGTCGCGCTCCTGGACCACCTCGGCGCCGAGCAGGCCGTCATCGGTGGCACGTCGCTGGGCGCCAACGTCAGCCTCGAGGTCGCGGACATCGCCCCGGAGCGGGTGCGCGGCCTGGTCATCGAGATGCCGGTGCTCGACAACGCGGTCGAGGCGGGGATCCTGGCCTTCGCGCCGCTGATGTTCGCCGCCCGGTTCCTGCCGTTCACCGTGACCGGGCTGCGCCTGGTCACGCGCCCGATCCCGCGCGGCATCGTGCCGTTCTGGACCGGGATCGTCCTCGACACCCTCGACCAGCGCCCGGCCTCGATGGGCGCGGTGGTGCACGGGCTGTTCTTCGGCCGCGTCGCGCCGTCCTCGAAGCGGCGGCGCGGCATCACCGCCCCCGCGCTCGTCGTCGGCCACCCGGCCGACCCGATCCATCCCGCGGCCGACGCCGCGATGCTCGCGGGTGAGATGCCGAACGCGACGTTCGTGAAGGCGAAGAGCATCCTCGAGTGGCGCTTCTCGCCGGACCGGCTGAACGGGATCGCCGCGGAGTTCGCGCTCAAGTGCTGGGCCGACCCGGTCCGGGCGCGCCGCTCGGGCTCGTAGCCACGGCCGTAGGAAGATGGTCCGGTGCCTCTCTACCGAGACGAGGCGGTCGTGCTGCGCACCCACAAGCTGGCCGAGGCCGACCGGATCGTCACGCTGCTGACCCGTGAGCACGGGCGCGTGCGCGCGGTCGCCAAGGGGGTACGCCGGACGACGTCGAAGTTCGGCTCGCGGCTCGAGCCGTTCACGCACGTCGACCTGATGCTCGCCGAGGGCCGCAACCTCGACACGGTGACCCAGGCGGAGACGCTGAGCTCCTGGTCGTCGACGCTGGGCAACGACTACGAGCGCTACACCGCCGGCACGGTGATGCTCGAGACCGCCGAGCGGCTGGCCTCGGAGGAGAAGGAGCCGTCGGTCCAGCAGTTCCTGCTCCTCGTCGGCGGCCTCCGCGCCATGGCGGCGGGGGAGCACCGACCCGCGCAGATCCTGGACTCCTACCTGCTCCGGGCGCTGTCCGTCGCCGGCTACGCGCCGTCGTTCGAGCACTGCGCGCACTGCGGGCTGGAGGGTCCGCACCGCTGGTTCAACCCGTCCATGGGCGGCGTGCTCTGCGCGACCTGCCGGGTGCCCGGGTCCGCCAGCCCCGCCGCCGAGACCGTCGTCGTGCTCGGCGCGCTGCTCGCCGGTGCCTGGCCGGTCGTCGAGGCCGCCGCCCCCCGCCACCTCACCGAGGCGAGCGGTCTGGTCGCGGTGTACCTGCAGTGGCACCTCGAGCGCGGGCTGAAGTCGCTGCCGTACGTCGACCGGCCCCGGCACCACGGAGGCGTCGGCGCGTGAGGCGCCAGGTCCGGCCGCCGACGCCGCACCCCTCCGGAGCCCGGCCGCCGACGATCCCGAAGGACCTCGTCCCGAAGCACGTCGCGATCGTGATGGACGGCAACGGCCGGTGGGCCAAGCAGCGCGGCCTGCCCCGGACCAAGGGCCACGAGGAGGGCGAGAGCTCGCTGTTCGACGTCGTCGAGGGCGGCATCGAGATCGGCGTGAAGGCGATCTCGGCCTACGCGTTCTCGACCGAGAACTGGAGCCGCTCGCCCGACGAGGTGAAGTTCCTGATGGGCTTCAACCGCGACGTGATCCGGCGCCGTCGCGACGAGATGCACGAGCTCGGCGTGAAGGTGCGCTGGGCCGGCCGGGCACCCCGCCTGTGGCGGTCGGTGATCAAGGAGCTCCAGGTCGCCGAGGACCTCACCAGGGACAACGACGTGCTGACGCTGACGATGTGCGTCAACTACGGCGGCCGCGCCGAGCTGGCCGACACCGCCCGCTCGATCGCGCGCGAGGTCGCGGCAGGCCGGCTGAACCCCGACAAGATCGACGAGCGGACGTTCGCCAGGCACCTCTACGTGCCCGAGCAGTCCGACGCCGACCTGGTCTGGCGGACGTCGGGCGAGCAGCGGCTGTCCAACTTCATGCTCTGGCAGGCGGCGTACAGCGAGATGGTCTTCACCGACGTGCTGTGGCCCGACGTCGACCGTCGCGACCTCTGGGCGGCGATCGAGACCTACGCGCGACGCGACCGGCGCTACGGCGGCGCGCAGGGCTGACCTGCCCGAAATCGCCCTCCCGGGCGGCCTGGTTCTGCCATCCTTGCGAGCGTCATCAGGGCTGCGGGGGGCCGTCAGGGAGGCTTGATGGGAACGACGCGGGTGGACCGCGTCCGTGACGCGTGTCGCGGGCTCGTGATCCGGGACACGCCCGACCCGCGCACGTCCCAGACCCTCTTCCTGCTGCTGGTCCTCGCCGACCTCAGCCTCCGCTCCCCGGGACTGCTGACCACCGACCAGGTGCTCCGTCACCCGACGTGGCCGGTCGCCGGCCTGATCGTCGTCCTCGTCGGGCAGGTCGTCGCCTCGATCACCCCGTGGTCGCGCATCCCCGAGTCGGTGGTCGTCTCCCTGCCGATCCTCGACCTCGCCGGCGTCGGCCTCATGGGGCTCAACCCGGAGGGCAGCGGTGCCGGTGTCCTGGCGGTGATCCCGGCCGTCTGGCTGGTGTGGCAGTACGGCACCCGCGGTGTCGCCACGGCGTGCGCCGCCAGCTTCGGGCTGATCGGGGTCCCGGCGCTCCTCTACTTCGGCTTCGACGGGGCGACCCTGTCGCGCACGATCCTCGACCCCACGGTCGCCGCCCTGATGGCCGGCGTCGCGTGGGCCCTGCTCACCACCGCCCGGCAGGTGGGCGAGGAGGCGGCCCGCCGCTCGCACGAGCTCGCCGACGCGCTGCAGCAGCTGCGGCACACCCGGGCGTTCGCCGACGCCATCTTCGAGTCCGTCGACGTCGGCCTGATCCTGCTGGGGAAGGACGGCGAGTACCTCGCCGTCAACCGCAAGCACCAGGAGTTCATGGACCTCGCGTTCCCGGACGGGCACGGCGGCCGGGCCGGCCAGCTGGGTGACGTGTTCGCCGAGGACGGCCTCCGCAGGCTGGCCCAGCACGAGATGCCGAGCCTCCGTGCCGCGCGGGGCGAGGAGTTCGACGACGTCCGGATGTGGGTCGGCGCCGACCCGGGCACCCGCCGTGCCTGCTCGGTCTCCGCCCGCAGCGTGCGGGACCCGGACGGCAGCCTCGTCGGTGCGTCCCTGGCGTACCAGGACGTCACCGACTTCCTGAGGTCGATGGACGTCAAGGACGACTTCGTCGCCATGGTCTCCCACGAGTTCCGCACGCCGCTGACCTCGATCACCGGGTACGTCAGCCTCCTGCTCGAGGACGAGGGACGGCTCTCGCCCGAGGACACCCACTACCTCCACGTCGTGGCCCGCAACACCGACCGGCTGCACCGCCTGGTGGCCGACCTGCTGTCGTCGGCCGAGAACCGGCCGATGGAGGTCGAGAGAGCGCCGACCAACGTGTGCGAGGTCGTCCGCGCCTCCGTCGAGTCGGCCCGTCCGCACGCGGAGTCGAAGGACCTGTCGATCGAGGTCGACGCGCCCTCGTACCTGCGGATCATGGTCGACCCCCAGCGCTTCGCCCAGGTCGTCGACAACCTGGTCAGCAACGCGGTGAAGTACACGCCGCCGGGCGGGCACGTGTGGGTCACGGTCTCGGGCTTCGACGACCACGTCGAGCTGCGCGTGCAGGACACGGGCATCGGCATCGACCCCGCGGAGCGGGACCGGCTGTTCACCCGCTTCTTCCGCACCAAGGACGCCGAGGAGCGGTCGATCCAGGGCGTCGGGCTCGGCCTGTCGATCACCAAGAAGATCGTCGACACCCACGGCGGCCGCATCGAGGTCGAGAGCAGCAAGGAGGGCAGCACCTTCCTGGTGTGGCTGCCCCTCGACCTGGTGCTGTCCGACGACCAGGTGCGGGTGGTCGAGGACCTCGACGCCGTCACCGGGGTCGATCGGGTCCGCGCCGGCTGACACCTAGGCTGCGCCGCGTGGACGGGCTGGAGACCGAGCGACTGCTGCTGCGGCGACGCCGGGTCGAGGACGCCGCCGTCATGCGGCACCTGTGGACCGAGAGGGACCCGCGGGTGCCCGCGCGGCGGCAGCTCGACGCGGAGGGCCGACCGAGCGTCGAGGACGTCGCCGAGTGGATCCGCGCCGAGGGCGAGGAACCCGGACCCGGTGTCCTCTCGGTCGAGCTGCGGGCCACGGGCGAGGTGCTCGGCTACTGCGGGCTCGTGTTCGGCGGCGGCGACCACGACCCGGAGATCGCCTTCGAGCTGCTGCGCGCGGTGCACGGCCGCGGCTACGCGACCGAGGCGGGGGAGGCCGTGGTCGCGTGGGCGGACGACGAGGGCTACCCGCGGTTGTGGGCGACCGTCTGGGACTGGAACGTCGCGTCGCGACGGGTGCTGGAGAAGCTCGGCTTCCGCGAGACCGGTGAGTCGGAGCCGGGCGCCCACGGCGAGAGCCTGCTCACCGTGAGGGAGCTCGGCCCTCCCACCATCACTTAGGGTCTCGTGGATGCGGCTCTCTCGATGGATTGCCCTCATCGCCTCGGTGTCGTTGTCGGCCGCGATGCCGGTGCCGACGGCCTCGGCTGCCGGCGACCACTTCGACGTCGTCGTCGGCGACGCTCGGTGAGGCCCGAGCGCAGCCGGTAGCGACGGACGGCTGTGGTCCGCGTACCGACGGCGGGCTCCGACGTCTCGGCGCCAACGGTCGCGTGGCGACCTTCCCTCTCGACGGGCTCCGGTTCGTGAGATCGTCACCGCGTCCGACGGATCGTCTGTGGACGACAGCCGACGACGACCACGAGGTCTGGCGGCTCGACCCGGGCGACCCCGTCCCCGCACCGGTGCTGGTGCGCGACTTCGGGACCGCCGCGATGTGCGGACCCTGACGCCGGCCGGGGGCGGACGGGTGTGGACCTGGCTCGGTCAGGTGACCCCCGGGCAGAACCGGCTGACGGTCATGGACGCGAGTGGCGAGCTCGCCTCGTTCGACCTGGCCGACCCCGACGAACCGGACGTCCTGACCCCGATGGCAGGTGCGCCTGACGGCTCGCTGTGGTTCGCAGCCTCGCCCTACCTGTTCGACGCGCGACAGGACCAACACGCACCGTCACCCGCGTGGCACCTGGACCGGCGCCACCAGCCAGGTCCGACCCCCGGGGGCAACCCGCACGTGACGTCCATGGCCTTCGACGCCGACGGAGTGCTCTGGTACACGACCTACCGCTTTGGCACGGTCACCCTGAGCGGGGACCGCGGGGGCGGGATCGGTCGGTGGGCCGCCGGGCGTGTCCGACTGGTGGGAGCGACCCCGTATCCCGAGCCTTTCCGGACCCGACCTACCCGAGTGGATCCTGCCCCACTGGCATGCACCAGGGACCGGGCGGCTGGATGTACTTCTCGGAGCACCCGCGGAGCTCGCTGTACCAGCGCTACCGGCTGGCACGGGTGAACGACCAGGGCACGTGCAGTTCGTGAAGACGGAACCTTCATGAACCCATGGACATCCACGGCGCGACCGTCTGGCTCTCCAACGGCCCAGGTCGGGCAAGCCAGCACCGACTTACGCGCGCGGCGACCTCGGCTCGCTGTTCGACGTCGGCGTCGCCAAGGTCCGCGATCTCCCTGCGGTGGCGAGCCGCCGAGACGGCGTTCACCGGCCGGGTCAGGTCGGCGAACTCGGGGTGCGAGCGCACCCGACTGCGGCTGTACCGGGTCAGCACGGTCAGCGCGACCTGGTTCGCCAGGGTGGCTCAAGGCGGGACGGGACCTTCAAGCTCCGCGTGCGCCAGGGCGGCGCCGGGTCGCTACGTCGTCAAGACGAAGCGGGTGGCTCTGCCCGGCGACGTGACGACCTGTGGCGCCGGTGCCTCACCTCGACGAACCGTGAGATGACGACGCCTCCACCCGGCGGAGGCAGGGACGTCCCGCTGCCTCCCCGACGACTCCGCCTGCACCGCGACAGCGACGAGCGGTTCCGGACCATGGCGATCACCCTGGCCGACACCCTCTACCGCCACGGGCTGCGGGACGACGACGCGCTCCTCGACGTCGGCTGCGGGGTGGGCCGGCTTCCCATCGGTCTGCTGGAGAAGGGCACCTTCCAGGGGAGGTACGTCGGCTTCGACGTCTCGGCCAAGCACGTCAGATGGGCCCGGCAGCACCTTCGGCCGATCGCCCCGCGCTTCAGGTTCCGTCTGGTCGACGTCCAGAACGACCGCTACAACCCCGACGGCGAGGTGACGGGCGACGGGATCACGTTCCCGGTGCGGACGGGGGCGTTCGACGTCGCCTGTCTCTTCTCGGTCTTCACGCACTTCGAGGCGACCGACATCGCGCGCTACCTGAGCGAGCTCGAACGGGCTCTGAGACCGGGCGGCAGCGTCGTCGCGACGTGGTTCCTCTGGGACGACGAACGGCGCGACGCCGTCGAGGCCGGCGCCCATCCCATGGTCCACCAACGCGACGAGCACGTGCTCTACGCCTACGAGCAGGACCCGCTCTGGGCGATCGCCCACCACCTGGACCGGGTGCGCTCGATGATCGCCTCGGCGGGGCTCGAGGTCGAGGCGATCCGGTACGGGACCTGGGCCGGCGGGCCGGGCCCCGATCTCCAGGACGTGATCCTCATCCGGAAGCCGACATCTGGAAGCCGTCGCGGCTAGTCGAGCTCGTCCGGGGTCATGCGACGCAGTCCGGACACGTCCCGAAGATCTCCAGCGTGTGGCTGACGTCCGCGAACCCGTGCTCGTCGGCGATCGCCCGGGTCCACCGCTCGACCGCGGGGCCCTCGACCTCGACGGTCCGGCCGCAGGAGCGGCAGACCAGGTGGTGGTGGTGCGAGTCGGAGCAGCGGCGGTAGATCGCCTCGCCGTCCTCGGTGCGCAGCATGTCCACCTCGCCGGCCTCGGCGAGCCTCTGGAGGGTCCGGTAGACGGTGGCCAGGCCGACCGGCTTGTCCGACCGGCCGAGCAGGTCGTGGATCTCCTGGGCGGAGCGGAAGTCCTCGAACGACTTCATCGCCTCGACCACCGCGAGGCGCTGCTTGGTCGGTCGCATGGAGGTGCCGTCAGTGCTCGTCATAGTGCTCTCCGTGGGCCGCGTGCCGGTGGCCGTCGTGGACGTAGTCGACGTGGTCGCCGTGCCGGACAGCGAGGTGGCCGCAGTCCGGTCCGTGATCGTGCTCGTGGTCCTCGACGTGGTCGAGCGGCGGCACGTCGTCCGCCGGGAACGGCGCCATCAGGCGCTGGCGCCGTCGCAGCCACGCGCCGATCGGCCAGGTGACCACGAAGCCGGCCAGCGCCAGCAGCACGATGGTCGGGCCGGGCGCGACGTTCGCCTCGAACGACGCGAAGGCCGAGATGAGCAGGCCGCCGAGCGAGGCCGTCACCCCGAGGGCCATCGCCGCGGTCAGCGTGGTGCGGAACGAGCGGGTCAGCTGCTGGGCGGTCGCGACCGGCACGACCATGAGCGCCGAGACGAGCAGCAGCCCGACCGTGCGCATCGCGACCGTCACGCTCACGGCGGCGAGGACGGCCACGAGCAGGTTGTAGCCACGGACCCGGAGTCCGGCCACCCGGGCGAAGTCCTGGTCCTGGGCCACGGCGAACAGCTGGGGCGAGAGGCCCACGCAGATCAGCACCACGACGGCGGCCAGGCTCATCGTCACGATCACGTCGGTGACGTTGATGGTGGTGATCGAGCCGAAGAGGTAGGTCTGCAGTGCCGCTGCCCCGGTGCCGGCGAGTCCGGTCACCAGGACGCCGCCGGCCAGACCGCCGTAGAAGAGGAGCGCGAGCGCGACGTCGCCGTTCGTGCTCCCTCGCTCGCGGATCACCTCGATGGCGACAGCACCGAGGACGGCGACGACGACGGCGGTCCAGGTGGGAGAGGTGCCGGTGAGCAGCCCGAGCGCGACGCCCGTGACCGCGACGTGGCCGATGCCGTCGCCCATCAGCGCGAGGCGGCGCTGGACGAGGTAGGTGCCGACGGCAGGGGCGGCGAGTCCGGTGAAGATCGCGGCCAGCAGCGCCCGCTGCATGAACGGGAGCGAGAACAGCTCGGCGGGAGTCATCGGCCCTCCCGATCGAGGGGGCTGGTCAGCCGGACCTCGTGACCCGTGACGGGGTCGTGCTCGTGCTCGGGATGGTGGTGGGAGTGCGGAAGTCCGTGGTCGGCGAGCGGCGGCCCGTCCTGGACGATCCGGCCGTCGCGCATCACCACGGCCCGTGAGACCAGCGGGGCGAGCGGGCCCGAGCTCGTGGGCGACCAGCACGATGGTCGAGCCCCGCGACCCGCAGCTCGTGGAGCGTGGCGGCGAGGGCACGCTGGTTGGTGATGTCGACGCCGGCGGTCGGCTCGTCGAGCAGGAGCATCTCGGGCTCGCCGGCGAGCGCGCGGGCGATCAGCACCCGCTGCTGCTGACCGCCCGAGAGCCGGGCGATGCCGTCCCTCGACCGGTGGGCGAGCCCGACCACGTCGAGCGCCTCGTCGATCGCGCCCCGGTCGACCTTCGACAACGGACGGAACAGCTTGCGCCGGCCCAGCCGTCCGGAGGCCACGATCTCCCACACCGAGGCGGGTACGCCGGAGCCGGCGCCGGCCCGCTGCGGCACGTAGCCGATCCGCGACCAGTGGTCGAAGTCGGCGATCGGGGTGCCGTAGAGCTCGAGCGTGCCCTGGGTGAGCGGGAGCAGCCCGGTCAGCGCCCGGACGAGGGTCGACTTCCCCGATCCGTTCGCGCCCATCAGCGCCAGGAAGTCGCCGGACCGGACGGTCAGGTCGAGGCCGCGCAGCACCGGGCGGCCGTCGATCGCGACGGCGCCGTCCCTGAGCACGACCGGGTCGGTCACGGGCAGCCGTTCGCCGTGCGGAGCGCGTCGAGGTTCTCGGCCATCAACGTCAGGTAGTCCTCGTCCTCGTTGTCGTCGGTCAGGCCCTCGATCGGGTCGAGCACCTCGGCCGAGACGCCGGCGTCGCTCGCCAGGGTATCCACGAGCGCCGGCGGGGCGAGGCGCTCGCCGAACACGGTGGTGATGCCCTCGTCCTCGATCAGCAGCTGGAGCCTGCCGAGGTCCGCGGGCGTCGGCTCGGCGTCGGGGGAGAGGCCGGCGATCGCCTCGAAGTGCAGCCCGTACTTCTCGAGGTAGCCGAACGCGTCGTGGCTGACCACGACCGTGTCGCGCTCGCAGCCGGTCAGCCCGGCGACGTACGACGCGTCGAGCTCCTCGAGGTCCGCGCGCAGGTCGGCGGCGTTCGCGGCGTACTGCTCGGCGTGGTCCTCGTCGATCTCGGCGAGGCTGTCGGCGACGGCGTCGCCCAGGTCGGCCAGCAGCAGCGGGGTCCTGCCAGAAGTGCGGGTCCACGCCGCCGTGGTCGTGGTCCTCCTCGCCCTCCTCGTGCTCGGCCTCGTCCTCGTGCCGCAGCTCGACCACCTCGGCCGCGTCGAGCACCTCACCCTCGGCGCTGTTCTCGACCGCTGCGTCGACGGCCGGCTGGAAGCCGTGCTCGAAGACCACGAGGTCGGCACTGGGCGACGGCGGCGGTCTCCTTGATGGTGAGCGTCGAGGTCGTGCGGCTCCCTGCCCGGGACGGTGAGGTTGTCGACGGAGACGAGGTCGCCGCCGACGCGCTCGGTGACGAACTGGAGCGGGTAGAACCCGGTCGCGACGCGCACGTCGCCGTCCCCGAACCCGTCGCCCTCGGAGAAGGCCGTAGCAGGCGGAGGTGCCGGCGAGGACGAGCGCGGTGAGGAGGCGGGACGGCGACGCGCATGAGAACGATTATCAATACCGGTGAGAATCATTGTCAACTTCCCCGCGCGGTAGCGTCGGCGCGTGCTGGTGGTGAGCCGCTTCCGCGTGCCGGTCGACGAGGGCGAGGCGTTCCGCGCCGGGATCCAGGAGGCGCTCGACGTGCTCGCCCAGCGCCCCGGCCACCTGGGCGGCACCATCGGCCGCAACGTCGACGACCCCGAGCTGTGGGTGCTCAGCACGCGGTGGGAGCACGTCGGCGCCTACCGGCGAGCGCTCTCGGCGTACGACGTGAAGCTGCGTGCCGTGCCGCTGCTCAGCCGGGCGCTCGACGAGCCGAGCGCCTACGAGGTCGTCGAGCCGGGGACCGTCCTCAACACCCCGTCGACCCGCTCGTTAGGGTGAGAGCTTCCCTTCCCCACAACGGACCGACAGCCAGTCGGCCTGACCAGGAGCTCCACCGTGCCGAAGCCCCCGCCGTCCGCCGTCGACCAGGTCGTCTCCCTCGCGAAGCGCCGAGGCTTCGTCTTCCCGTGCGGTGAGATCTACGGCGGCACCCGCTCCGCCTGGGACTACGGCCCGCTGGGCGTCGAGCTCAAGGAGAACATCAAGCGCCAGTGGTGGAAGGCCATGGTGCAGCAGCGCGACGACATGGTCGGCCTCGACTCGTCGATCATCCTGCCGCGCCAGGTGTGGGAGGCGAGCGGCCACGTCGACACGTTCACCGACCCGCTGACCGAGTGCCAGTCCTGCCACAAGCGCTTCCGCGCCGACCACCTCCAGGAGGAGTACGCCGAGCGCAAGGGCCTCGAGGACCCCGACGAGGTCGACCTCGCGACGCTGGCGTGCCCCAACTGCGGCACCCGCGGCGCCTGGACCGAGCCGCGGCAGTTCTCGGGCCTGCTCAAGACCTACCTCGGTGTCATCGAGAGCGAGGAGGGGCTGCACTACCTCCGCCCCGAGACCGCGCAGGGCATCTTCATCAACTTCGCGAACGTGGTGACCAGCTCGCGCCAGAAGCCGCCGTTCGGCATCGCCCAGATCGGCAAGAGCTTCCGCAACGAGATCACGCCGGGCAACTTCATCTTCCGCACCCGCGAGTTCGAGCAGATGGAGATGGAGTTCTTCGTCAAGCCGGGCGAGGACGAGGAGTGGCACCAGTACTGGATCGACGAGCGCACGCGCTGGTACGTCGACCTCGGGCATCGACCCCGACAACCTGCGCCACTACGAGCACCCGCAGGAGAAGCTCAGCCACTACTCGACGCGCACCGTCGACATCGAGTACCGGTTCCGCTTCGCCGGGCTCGGAGTGGGGCGAGCTCGAGGGCATCGCCAACCGCACCGACTTCGACCTGACGACGCACGCCAAGCACTCCGGCCAGGACCTGTCGTTACTTCGACCAGGCCGCCAACGAGCGCTACACGCCGTACGTCATCGAGCCGGCCGCCGGCCTGTCGCGCAGCCTGATGACCTTCCTGGTCGACGCCTACAGCGAGGACGAGGCGCCCAACACCAAGGGCGGCGTCGACACCCGCACCGTGCTGCGGCTCGACCCGCGCCTCGCGCCGGTCAAGGTCGCCGTGCTGCCGCTCAGCCGCAACGCGGACCTGTCGCCGAAGGCCAAGGCCCTCGCGGCCGAGCTGCGTCGCAGCTGGAACGTCGACTTCGACGACTCCGGCGCGATCGGCCGGCGCTACCGCCGCCAGGACGAGATCGGCACGCCGTACTGCGTGACCGTCGACTTCGAGACCCTCGACGACAACGCCGTGACCGTCCGCGAGCGCGACTCGATGCAGCAGGAGCGGATCTCGCTCGACGGCATCACGTCGTACTTCGCTGAGCGTTTCGTCGGCTGCTGACCCCGTCTCGCGTGCACACTGGCTGGGATGGCAGGTCGACTCGGGCGCGCCCTCGTGGCCGCGCTGCTCTGCACGGGCCTCGTCGCCTGCAGTGACGACGGCAAGGACCCGGACGTCGGACGAGTCGCAGTCGGGCTCCACGGGCGGATCGGCCAGCCCGACGCGACTCGCTGCTCGTGCCGGAGGGCGTCGAGCTGACCCCGGGCGGGTCGGCACTGGACGTCGGCGAGACGGCCACCGTCGCCTACGAGGTGCGCCAGGGCGTCGTCGGCGTCCTCGACATCACCGTGACGCCGCCTGGAGAAGACGTCGTTCGAGGAGTCGTTCGTCGGCTGGGACCTCGACGCCGAGGTGAAGACGGGCAAGCCGTACTTCGTCCGCGCCACGGTCACCAACCGCGGCGAGACCGACCTCGCCGGCCGGCCGGTCCCGCTCTACATCGTCGACGGCACCGACACGCTCGTCGAGGCCACCTCGTTCTCCAGCAGGTTCAAGCCGTGCGAGCCCGGCTCGTTCCCCGAGCCCTTCCCGGCCGGCGCCACGGTGGAGACCTGCCTGGTCTTCCTGGCGCCCGACAAGGGAGACCTGACGGCGGTGAGCTTCCGCCCGACGCAGGAGTACGACCCGATCACGTGGACCGGCGCCCTGCAGAAGCCGAAGCCGCCCGAGCCCAAGAAGAAGGACAAGGGCAAGGGGAAGAGCAAGAACCAGGGTTAGCCGTCGCCGCACTCGACGGTGGAGCTCCGGCCCCTGGCCTTCCACACCACGTCGTCGCTGCCGACCTCGTCCGTCGACCGCATCAGCTTGATGACGTACTTGAAGGACAGCTCGTGCTTGTTCGCGACCGCGGGCGGGACCGGCTTGGAGGACTTCGCACGCCAGCGGAAGGGCAGGTCGTCGGTCCCGAAGCCGATGGACGTGACGCCCTGGGACGCGAAGGTCTTCCAGGCCGTGGTGCCGGGCTTGCGCGACTGGGACCTGACCTGGCCCAGGGTGTAGTAGATCTCGTCGTCCGGCGGCAGCTGCTTGATGCGTACGCGGAAGCTGGCCCAGGCCTTGATCTTGTCGGCGACGGGGGCGTAGCCGCACTCGGCCCGCTTGACGGTGAACGACGCCTGGTCGGGCGTGGGCTCGACGGCCTGCGCCGCCGGCGTGAGCAGGGCGGGTGCCCCGAGCAGGACGGCCGAGACGATGGCCAATCGCGTGGTCAGCAACATGGGCACCACGCTAAGGCTTTGGCCCGAGCCGTGCTGATCCGGAGAATGGGCGGATGCCCACCGCCCTGCACCCCGGCCTGACGCTGGGGCCGCTGCACGTCGACACCCCCGTGGTGCTGGCGCCGATGGCGGGCATCACCAACGCGGCGTACCGCCGCCTGTGCGCCGAGCAGGGCGCGGGGCTCTACGTCTGCGAGATGATCACCAGCCGCGGGATCGTCGAGCGGGACGCGGTCACCATGGGGATGCTCGTCTTCGACGAGCTCGAGGCGGTCCGGTCGGTCCAGCTCTACGGCACCGACCCGGTCTACGTCGGCAAGGCCGCCGAGATCCTCTGCGCCGAGTACGGCGTCCGGCACATCGACCTCAACTTCGGCTGCCCGGTCCCCAAGGTCACCCGCAAGGGCGGCGGGGGAGCGCTGCCGTGGAAGCGCGGGCTGCTCGGCCGGATCCTCGAGTCGGCGGTGGCCGCCGCGACGCCGTACGACGTGCCGGTGACGATGAAGACCCGCAAGGGCATCGACGACGACCACCTGACCTACCTCGACGCGGGCCGGATCGCGCAGGAGTCGGGCTGCGCGGCGATCGCGCTGCACGGGCGCACGGTCGCGCAGTCCTACTCCGGCCGCGCCGACTGGGACGCGATCGGCGGCGCTCGTCGAGCACGTCGACATCCCGGTGCTCGGCAACGGCGACATCTGGGAGGCCGCGGACGCGCTGCGCATGGTCGAGGAGACCGGCGCCGCCGGTGTCGTCGTCGGCCGCGGCTGCCTCGGGCGACCGTGGCTGTTCCGCGACCTGGCCGCCGCGTTCGCCGGCGAGCAGGTCGCGACGCTGCCCGGCCTCGGCGAGGTGGCGGCGATGATGCGCCGGCACGCCGAGCTGCTCGTCCAGCACCTGGGGGAGGAGCGGGGCTGCAAGGAGTTCCGCAAGCACGTGTCCTGGTACCTCAAGGGCTTCGCCGCCGGCGGCGAGATGCGCCGTTCCCTGGCGCTCATCTCGACGCTGGGCGAGCTCGAGCGGCTGCTGGCCGAGCTCGACCCCGACGAGCCGTTCCCCGTCTCAGAACTGGGCTCGCCGCGTGGCCGTCAGGGCTCGCCCCGTGACAGGGTGGCGCTGCCAGAAGGCTGGCTCTCGGACACCGATGGGGCGGACATGCACATGTCCGAGGAGGCGACGGAGGTCACAGGGGGGTAGGACAAAGTCAAGTATTTCAGGCGTGAATAGCCCATTCGTGACCGGGAACACGTCCGAAATGCGGTGTCGTGATTGGCTGGGCTCTCGGTGCCTGTGCCAGAGTCGATCGCTGTCGCTTGCTACAGCAAGCACATGTCATGTCAGCAACAGCAAAGGATCAGCGCTGTGGCCAACAGCCACAAGCGGGAAACCAATGCCCGCCCCAAGCCCAAGGCCGTGACCATCGCGGCCCCTCTCGCCTTGATGGCGACCGTCTCCGCGGTCGGCCTCGGCGTGCTGGCCAGCGACCCCGTCGTCGACTCCGTCGTCACGAGCTCGGCCACCAGCGACTTCATCGCCTCGTCCCGCGACGACGCCCCGGTCAGCCGCTCGACGTCGCGCACCTCGCTCTCCACCTCGGCGCTCGACGCCGCCGCGAAGGCGCCCAACCTGACCTCGAAGGCCGAGACCGCCAAGGCGATCAAGAAGGCCAAGACCCGCCTGTGGACCACGGACGAGCTGAACCTCTGGACCGAGCCCGGCGACAAGGCCGAGCAGCTCGGCGAGCTCGACGCCGGCGAGAAGGTCCTGGTCACCGGACGTGAGATGTGGGGCCGCCAGGAGATCGTCCTCGGCGGCAAGTCCCGCTGGGTCACCGCCGGCTACCTGACCGACGAGAAGCCCCCGACGCTCGGCGGTCCGTGCACCAACGGCACCTCCGTGGCCGGCGGCGTGAGCTCGTCGATCGTCGCCGTCCACAACGCCGTCTGCGCCGCGTTCCCGGAGATCTCGGTCTACGGCACCCTGCGCGGCGGCGGCGGCGACCACCCGCAGGGCAGGGCCGTCGACATCATGGTCAGCGGCTCGCGTGGCCAGCAGGTCGCCGACTTCGTGCGCGAGAACTACGCCGCGCTCGGCGTCTCCTACGTCATCTACGCCCAGCACATCTGGTCCGTGGAGCGTGCCGGCGAGGGCTGGCGCTCGATGTCGTCACGCGGTTCCGCGACCGCGAACCACTACGACCACGTGCACGTGTCGGTCTTCTGATCCTCCGGCTTTTCCCGGCGCGGACGGTCACCTCTAGGTACCGTCTGCGCCGTGACCGAGGAGCAGGCGCGGGATCGCGTCACCGCGTTCATCGCTGACTTCCACGCAGCGTGGCTGCGCTCCGGGAGCGTGCCGATGCCGTCGTTCAACCCGTTCACCGCGGGCCCGGACGCGGACTTCGACCCGCAGAAGTGGGCGCAGGAGCAGTCCATGCCCGACTTCGCGGCGTGGGAGCGGGAGCTCGCGGCGCTGGTCGACGCGCACTTCACCCCGGGCGCCCGCACCGGAGCCGAGGGCGCCCTGAGCGGCACCCCGGACCACGACCCGGCGCACGAACGGGTCGTCAGCGTGGAGGTGCGCCGCACGCGGGGCGACGTCCACACCGTCTTCCCGGACGTCAACCACGAGAACCACTTCGTCTACCGGTTGGCGGCCTCGGACGACGGTTGGCGCATCGACAAGATCGTCCGCAGCAGCGCGCCGCCGGGCACCCCGCTCGTCGCGCGCGCCGACGTCGAGCGGCTGCTCGCCTCCAGGGAGCCCGACCGGGAGTCCCGGCCGGTCTCCCGGGAGCTCGCCGCGGGCATGGCCGGTCTCTTCTCGGACCGCTTCGAGGTGGTCGCGCTGGGCAGCCTCACGACCACGGGTGTGCTCACCGCCCACGACCTCGGGTGGGTGCGTTTCGACGTGGCACCCTTCCACCGGCAGGTCCCGGCCGGCACGTACCCGGTCGAGATGGCCCGTGACGCCGACGGCACCGTGATCGCGGTCCGCGTGCTCTTCTCCGACCAGGAGGCTGCCACGCGGGTGCCGGCCGAACGGGTGGGGACGGGGAACGTCGTCAGCGTCGACGCCGGGAACGTCGCGATCCTCGACTTCGCCGCGCTCACGTCGTGCACGGAGGCGCAGGTCGAGGAGATCTGCGCGGACCGGCTGGAGGCACTCGGGCGGTCGGGTGTGGTCCTGAGCCTGACGGGCGCGGCGACCGAGGCCGTCCTGGTGTCCAGCGGTGTCGGCGACGGCGCCTACCCCGCCTTCTGGGGGCTCGCCGCCGACGGGTCCGTCACGGACCTCGTGGTCGACTTCCTCGTGGCGGTCGAGACCGTCACCTCGACGGTCGTCGTCCCGTGGCAGTCGGGTCCGGTCGGGCATCCCGCGCTCACCGACGTCCGGCTCGAGGTCCGCGACAGCGCGGACGGCGTCGTCTTCCGCCACCTCACCGAGTCCGAGCCGACGACGCTCTCCGAGGTCCGGGTGCTCGACGCGTCCGGTCTGCCCCTGCCCGGCAGCGGTGGTGGCACCTTCGTCCAGGGCGGCTGGTCCGAGCGCCAGTGGCGTCCCGAGACGGCGGTTCCCGCCGACGCCACGATCGAGGTCACGCTCGACCACGGCTACCGACACGTCTGAGCGGTCGTCGGGTGCTCGCTCCTAGAGTGACCACCGATGGACGCCGAGGACCTGTACGACGCACCCGCACGGGAGCGGCTCGTCTTCGAGCCGCCGAAGCGCGTCGAGGCGCCCGAGAGGACGCCGTTCGAGCGGGACCGCGCCCGCGTCGTCCACGCCGCGTCGTTCCGCCGGCTCGCAGCGAAGACCCAGGTCGTCGGTCCCGAGACCGACGACTTCGTGCGGAACCGGCTGACGCACAGCCTCGAGGTCGCCCAGGTCGCGCGCGACATCTCCCGTGCGCTCGGCAGCCAGCCCGACATCGCCGAGACCGCGGCCCTGGCCCACGACCTCGGCCACCCGCCGTTCGGCCACAACGGCGAGCGCGCCCTGGCCGAGCTCAGCGAGGCGTGCGGCGGCTTCGAGGGCAACGCCCAGACGCTGCGGCTGCTGACCCGCATCGAGGCCAAGACCGTCGACGCCGACGGCCGCTCGGCCGGGCTGAACCTGACCCGCGCGACCCTGGACGCCTGCACCAAGTACCCGTGGCCCCGGGACCACCACGGCGTGAAGTTCGGGGTGTACGACGACGACAAGCCGGTCTTCGGCTGGCTGCGTGACGGCGCGCCCGGCACCCGCCAGTGCCTCGAGGCACAGGTGATGGACCTCGCCGACGACGTCGCCTACTCGGTCCACGACGTCGAGGACGGCGTCGTGGCGGGCCGCGTGGACCTGACGACGATCGAGCCGGCCGCGGTGTGGGAGACGGTCCGGCACTGGTACCTGCCGGACGCCGCCGACGACCGGCTCGACGACGTGCTGGCCGGGCTGCGGACCCAGGGCAGCTGGCCGACGGTGCCGTACGACGGCAGCAGGGTCGCCCAGGCCGCGCTGAAGAACCTGACCAGCGACCTGGTCGGCCGGTTCTGCGGCGCCGTCCAGCACGCGACCTTCGCCGCCGACCCGGGGCCGTTCATCCGCTACGAGGCGGACCTGGTGGTGCCCGAGGAGACCCGGCTCGAGATCGCGATCCTGAAGGGCGTGGCCGCGCACTACGTCATGCAGGCGCAGGACCGGGTCGACCTGATGGCCCGGCAGCGCGACCTGCTCGACCGAGCTCGTCACGGCGCTGCTCGACCGGGAGGGCGCGGACCTGCAGCCGGCGTTCGCCCGCGACTGGGACGAGGCGGCGGACGACGCGGCCCGGTTGCGCGTGGTCGTCGACCAGGTCGCCTGCCTCACCGACCCGAGCGCGGTGGCCTGGCACCAGAGGCTGTGCCGATGACGAAGCCGCTCGTCTGGTTGCCCTTCGAGCCGTCGGAGCTGGCCCTCGACGGACAGGGCCCGCCCGACGCCCTGCGCTACGAGGTCGTCGACCCGACCCAGCACGTGCCCGACTCGGTGACCGAGGTCGAGATCTACGTGCCGCCGTACCTCGTCGACAGCCGGATCAGCGAGGTGCTGTCCCGGATGACGGCTCTTCGCTACGTGCAGACCCTGACCGCCGGTGTCGACAACGTCCGGCCGCACGTCCCGGACGGGGTCGTGCTCTGCAACGGCCGCGGCATCCACGACGCCTCGACCGCCGAGCTGGCCCTCACCCTCATCCTGTCGTCGCTGCGCGGCGTCCCGGGCTTCGTCCGCCTCCAGGACCAGCAGCGGTGGAAGCCGCACTGGAGGCCAGCCCTGGCCGACAAGCGCGTGCTGCTGGTGGGGTACGGCGCGGTCGGGGAGGCCATCGAGCGCCGGCTCGAGCCCTTCGAGGTCGACGTCGTGCGGGTCGCCCGTCGGTCCCGTGACGGTGTCCACGCGATCAGCGAGCTCCCGGACCTCCTGCCGGACGCGGACGTCGTGGTGCTCGTCGTGCCGCTCACCGACGAGACGCGTGGGCTGGTCGACGCGGCGTTCCTCGCCCGGATGAAGGACGGCGCCCTGCTGGTGAACGTCGCCCGCGGCGCCGTCGTGGTGACGGCGGACCTGGTCGCCGCGCTGGAGGACGAGCGCATCACCGCGGCCGTCGACGTCGTCGACCCCGAGCCGCTCCCGGAGGACAGCCCGCTGTGGAGCGCCCCCGGCCTGCTGGTCTCGCCGCACGTCGGCGGCGCCAGCAGCGCGATGTGGCCGCGCGCGTACCGGCTCGTCCGCGACCAGCTGCACCGGATCGCCGCCGGCGAGACGCCTGTGAACATCATGACCGGGCTCTACTAGGTCGCGCCTAGGATCACCACATGGCTGGCCGGATCCGCGACGAGAGCATCGCCGAGGTCCGTGAGAAGGCCCGGATCGACGAGGTCGTCGGCCAGTACGTCGCGCTGCGCAACGCGGGAGGCGGGTCCCAGAAGGGTCTGTGTCCCTTCCACGACGAGAAGACCCCGTCGTTCAACGTGAACCCGTCGCGCGGCACCTTCCACTGCTTCGGCTGCCAGGAGGGTGGCGACGTCTTCTCGTTCCTCCAGAAGATCGACGGCCTCACCTTCATCGAGTCGGTGGAGCGGATGGCCGAGAAGTACGGCGTCGAGCTCAAGCGCGAGGAGGGCGGCGGCTTCGAGGACCGGCCCCGCGGTCCGGCCCGCGGCAAGCTGATCGAGGCCAACCGGGTCGCGCAGGAGTACTACGCCGAGCAGCTGCTGACCCCGGCCGCCCAGCCGGCCCGGCAGTTCCTCCAGGAGCGCAACTTCGACGGCGAGGACGCCGCGAGGTTCGGCGTCGGGTTCGCGCCGCGTGGGGGAGAGGACCTGCTCAAGCACCTCCGCGCCCGCGGCTTCAGCGAGGAGGAGTGCATCGCCGCCGGTCTGGTGGCCCAGAGCCAGCGCGGAGGGTCGGGCTACGACCGGTTCCGCGGCCGCCTCCTCTGGCCGATCCGGGAGACGTCCGGCGAGACGATCGGCTTCGGCGCCCGCCGGATCTTCGAGGACGACCGGATCGACGCGAAGTACCTCAACACCCCCGAGACCACGCTCTACAAGAAGAGCAAGGTGCTCTACGGCATCGACCTGGCGCGCAAGCAGATGGGTCTGAGCTCCCAGGCCGTCGTGGTCGAGGGCTACACGGACGTGATGGCGTGCCACCTCGCCGGCGTCGGCACCGCCGTCGCGTCGTGCGGCACCGCGTTCGGCGACGAGCACGCCAAGATCCTGCGCCGGCACATGGCCGACCACGAGGAGTTCCGCGGCGAGGTGATCTTCACCTTCGACGGCGACGCCGCGGGCCAGGCGGCGGCGCTCAAGGCGTTCGCCGGTGACCAGAACTTCGTCTCGCAGACCTACGTCGCCGTGGAGCCCGACGGGCTCGACCCGTGCGAGCTGCGGCTCAAGGGCGGCGACGCGGCCGTCCGCGAGCTGATCGCCCGCCGGGTCCCGCTCTACCGGTTCGTGCTCTCCAACGTGGTCGCGAAGTACGACCTCGACCGCGCCGACGGCCGGGTCGACGCCCTCCGCGAGAGCGCCCGGCTGGTCTCGAGCATCCGCGACAAGTCCAAGGTCGACGCGTTCGCGCGGGAGATCGCCGGGATGGTCGGCGTCGACATGGAGGAGGCGCGCACCGAGGTCCGCAAGGCCGGCAACCGGTCGCGCCCGTCGACGCAGGCGCACGCGCCGGCGCCCGCCGAACAGGCTCCGCGCGGGGCCCTGCCCGACCTGCGCGACCCGCGGTTCGCGATCGAGCGCGAGACCCTCAAGCTGGTCGTCCAGCACCCGATGGTGATCGGCCGCACGACGACGGACATCGGTCCCGAGGACTTCATGCACCCGACGTACCGCGCGGTGTGGCAGCTGGTCGAGGCGGCGGGCGGCACGGTCGCCGGAGCCGCGGACCCCGGCTGGTCGACCAAGCTCCGCGACGCGGCGCAGCAGGACCAGGCGCTCGCCTCCCTGGTCAGCGCACTGACGGTGGAGCCGCTGCTCACCGAGAAGGAGCCCGACGCGGCGTACGTCGCCCAGCACGTCGTCCGCCTCCTGGAGCTGACCGCCCTGCGCCGGATCAACGCGGTGAAGTCGAAGCTGCAGCGCACCAACCCGGTCGAGGAGGCCGAGACCTACAACCGGATGTTCGGCGAGCTGGCCGCGCTCGAGGCGCACCGGCGTGCCCTCCGGGACCGGATCGTCGGGGCGCCATGAAGTTGCCTGGTCGCCAGCCGGCCATCGAGCTGGGCCGCGGGGAGTCCGAGCTGGCGCGCGCCGACAGCGACGCCGGCCTGGTCGTCGGCACGCGCGACGCCCTGTACGTGCCCACGAGCGTCGGCCACCTCCGCGTCCCGTGGGAGCAGGTGGAGAAGGCCGACTGGGACATCGAGGCGGAGGTGCTCCGGGTGCGCGAGGTCGGCACCTGGGGGGAGGCCCGGCCCGAGTACCTCCTCGCGCTCAGTGACGCGGGCCGCCTGCTCGACCTCGTTCGCGAGCGGGTCACCGCGACCGTGCTGCTGCAGCGACACGTCGCCCTCGACGACGGCCGGGGCCTGCGGGTCATCGCCCGGCGGGCGCCGTCGGGGACCCGCGAGGTGACCTGGCTCTTCGACTACGACCCCGGTGTGGACCCCGGCGACCCGCTCGTCGCCCGTGCGGCGGAGTCGGCCCTGGCGGCTGCGCGTGACGAGGTCGGGTTCTGATTTCGGCCTGACCTCCGAGCCTTGCTAAGGTTCCGAGCGCTCGATCCCCCGTAGCTCAACTGGCAGAGCATTCGACTGTTAATCGAAGGGTCGTTGGTTCGAATCCAACCGGGGGAGCCACCACCCCAGGGTCGGCATGACCCGTCGGCACTACGCGACGTGGTCCCGCCGGGTCGCCACCCGAGTCGTCGAACGGCCACAACCGCAGGTCAGGCCTTGATCGGCCGCTGGGCCCGGTGATCTGATCCTGCCAGGACGAGCGGTACCGATACCGGTCGGACTGACATCCCCCGAAGCGGGGCGCTTGCGCATCACCCCCCGACGCTGGCGCCCCGCCTCTGTCATTTCCGGCGATATCCCGTTGCGGGGCCGAGCAGGATGTCCGGTGTGTACGCCGACCTCTCCCTCCGCCTGCCGTCGACCAGCGCCCGCTGGGCGGGTGACGGGTTCCGCGACGAGCTCACCGCGTGGGTCTCTGGGGCCGTCGGGCCGCCCCGCTCGATGGAGTCGATCCGGCAGCGGCCGTGGTCGACCGTCTGGCGGGTCGACGCCGCCGACGGCGTCTTCTTCGCCAAGCAGAACACCCCGCTGCAGGGTTTCGAGGCGGGACTCCTGTCGGTGCTGGCCGAGCTGGCGCCCGACCACGTCGTCCCGGTGACCGCGGCCGACCCGGAGAGGGACCTGCTGCTCACGCCTGACCAGGGCGACGTCGTGGGCGAGGCCGGTGAGCCCCTGGAGACCGTCTCGCGGGTGATGCGGGCGGCGTCCGAGCTCCAACGGGAGCTGGTTCCGCACCTCGAGCGCCTCACCGCTGCCGGCCTCACGGCACTGACACCCGGCGACGTCCTGCCCTACGTCCAGCAGCGGCTCGACGAGTTCTCCGGCCTGCCCGCCGGGGACCCCCGCGGCTTCGAGCCCGGCGCGGCGGAGAAGCTCGAGGCGTGCCTGCCGGCGCTCGCCGCGGCGGTGGACGACGTCACCACGCTCGGCCTGCCCATCACGCTCAACCACAACGACCTGCACACCTTCAACGTGTTCGAGACCGACGGCCGGATGCGGTTCTTCGACTTCGGCGACGCGCTGCTCACCGATCCGCTCAGCACGCTGCGGGTCCCGCTCGGCGGCCTCGCGCACCACTACGAGTGCCCGATGGACGACCCGCGGCTGCTGCGGGCCGTCGAACCGGCGCTCGAGGTGTGGAGCGACCTCGTGCCGCTGGACGAGCTCCGCGCCGCACTCCCGTCCGCCCATCGTCTGGGTCGGCTCGCCCGCTGCGAGTCCTGGATCCGGTGCTACCCGAGCATGACCGACGAGGAGCTGGGCGAGTACGGCGAGGCGGCGTCGTACTGGCTGGCCGCGGTCGCGGACGACTGACTGGTGTTCTCGGGCCGCGACGCCGTCGGTGCGTGACCGCCTCGTGACAATTCGGGCCTGTGCAGGCCAGCGGACGAGCCCTAGGGTGCGAGAATGAGCCGCTTCCACCGTCCCCTTCTCGCCCTGGCCGCCGGCGTCGTCGCGGTCTCCTTCGTCGCCGTGGCCTCTCCGGCCGTGGCCGACCAGGGCGGCGAGAACGGTCGCATCGTCTTCCTCAGCGGCCGACCGCCGCAGACGGACGCCACAGCGAGGCTCTACCTCCTGCCGGTCCCGAGCAACTCGGTCGGGGGCGGCACGGTCAGCCCTCCGATCGTCCCGGCCGGGGGTCAGTACCGGCACCCGTCGTGGTCGCCGGACCGGACCAAGATCGTCTTCGCCAACGGCGACAACGCGGCCGGGGTCTACGACATCTTCGTCCTGGACGTGACCAACGGGAGCTTGGTGCAGATCAGCCCGACCGAGTCACCGAACAACCTCAGCGCCGACCGGCCGTCGTGGTCGCCGGACGGCACGACGATCGTCTACGAGCAGCAGCCGAGCGCGGCGAGCACCGACCGCTACCTCGTCCGCCAGTCGACCAGCGACCTGGTGCCGCCGATCAACCCGGCGGGCATCAGCGCCCTCACGGCACCCGGCGCGCCGTTCGAGGGGAAGCCGGCCTGGACTCCCGACTCGTCCACCGTCTACTTCCACCGCGGTGACGCCAGCACCGCCACCAACGCCGACATCTACCGGATGCCGGCCGCCGGCGGCACGCAGACGCTCGCGATCACCGACTCCGGCATCAGCGAGGCCCAGGCCGCGATCTCACCGGACGGCAACCGGATCTGCTACACGATGGCCAACGGTGGCTACAACGCCACCACGGACGTCCTCGTCGCGACCCTGAACCCGTCCGCGCCGGTCTCGGGCATCGTCGTGTCCAAGTCGACCACGCTGGGGGACTACAACTGCACGTGGTCGCCGGACGGCCAGATGATCGCGTACGTGAACGGCATCTACGGCACCGGCCGGCTGGTGATGGTCCGCGCCGACAACACCAGTCCCATCGAGATCGAGCTCGCCGAGGCCCCCGGGTTCGACGGCAACCCCGACTGGGCGCCCGACGGCCGGCCGACGTGCCCCGACACCACCGTGATCACCACCCCCGGCAAGCCGGTCACCTTCTCGGTGACCTGCACGGACACCGGTCCGGAGTACGAGCGTTCGCTCGTCAAGGAGTACGGCGACACCCAGCCGACGAAGGGCTCCGTGGAGCAGGAGTTCGCGGGCGACCCGTTCACCTACACTCCGAACCAGGGCTTCAAGGGCACCGACACCTTCGACGTGAACAGCTTCGACGCCCTCGGGTTCGGCACCGATCGCGGCACCGTGACGATCCGGGTCGTGCCGGCGGCGCTCCTGAAGTGCGGAGGCAAGACGGCCACGATCCTCGGGTTCCGGGGCAAGGACGTCCTCAAGGGGACCCCGGGCAAGGACGTGATCGTCGGCCTCGGCGGCCGGGACACGATCAAGGGCCGCGGCGGCAAGGACGTCATCTGCGGCGGAGGGGCCAACGACGTCCTCGTCGGCGGACCCAAGCGCGACCGGCTCCTCGGTGGCCCGGGGAACGACGTCCTCAAGGGAGGACCCGGTAGGGACACGTGCGTCGGCGGACCGGGCCGCGACAGGCTGCGCGGGTGCGAGTAGTCCGGTCACGCGGAACGCGGACGCCCCGGCCCACCGACTAGGCTCCCCGGCCGGGGCGGTAGCTCAGCTGGTCAGAGCACCTGACTCATAATCAGGCCGGTCGTGGGTTCGAGCCCCACCCGCCCCACCACCACGCTTGTGTCCAGCCCGCGCGCACGTCGCGTACCGGGGTACCGACCCGGCATGACCACGGACCCGCCGTACATCGAGGACCCCAGCCCGCCATCGCCCCTGCCTGAGCCGGACAACGAGGACCTGTCCGGCCCGGGCAACTCGAAGGACGTCGACGAGCACACCGACGACAGGGACCGCGAGTAGAGCCTGCGGAGGCACACGCGCCCCATCTCCTGCCCGAGGGGATGGGGCGCTCTCGTGCGTTCTCACCCGAACGGGTGGACTTGCCCCGCCGGTGTTTCGCGCGTCTCCCACCGTGGAAGTAGGCGGTTGCACGACGTCGGTCGCGGTGACACGAGCGGGGCTCGCGATCGACCACAACTCCATACGCGAACGCTGAACCGGGGGCGTGTCCTCGACTCACGACGGCACGCCCCCGACCCAGGGGAGAACGGCTTCCGTCTCTCTGTCACGTGGTTCCCGTACCAACGCAGGAGTTGAACCGCTCATGACCATCTCAGCCCTCGACCCCAGCCCTTCGCGCGCCGTCCCCACGATCTCCGGCGAGCACGAGCGACCCGTCCGTGACCTCGGCTGGACCATCCGTCCACCCCGACGGGACGTCCAGTCCCGAGTGATCCGTGCCCACAGGGCCGGCGTCGACAACACCGAATTGGTGACGGGCACCGGACGGACGGTGCAAACGTCTGCACGGATGGGTACAACCACACCGTGCCAGACCAGCCGCTCCGGGTAGCGGTGATCAGCAGGTACCAGCTCGTCCGTCTCGGGTTGGCCCATCTGATCGCCCACGACCCGTCCCGCGCAGTGGTCCTCGACGTCTCCGCGCAGGACGGGCACCTCGGCACCCACGACGTCGTCATCTACGACCTGGCCGGCCTGGTCGACGCACATGACGACGACCTGACCCACCTGCTCGCCTCCGGCATGCCGATCGTGGCGCTCGAGCCACACGACCGACCCGACCTCGCGGAGGGCGCCCTCGCCGCCGGCGTCGTCGATGTCGTCCGCATGGACACCACCGCACCTGCCCTGCTGACAACGCTCGAACGCGCGGCTTCCGGCGCACCGATGTCCGCCGACGAGCGCCGCGATCACATCCACGCACAGCTGATGGCCGACTTCGGCCTCACCGAACGCGAGGTGGCTGTGCTCGACCTCATCGCCGCGGGCATCACGAACCTGCAGGTCGCCGAACGGCTCTACCTCTCGGTGAACTCCATCAAGGGCTACGTCAAGGCCGGCTACAAGAAGATCGGCGCCACCAGGCGTTCCCAGGCGGTGCTGTGGGGAGTCGAGCACGGCCTCGGTCGTTCCTAGCGCGATCGCAGCGCAGTCACGCACCCGGAGACGGTCGCCGGTCCACATCGTCTCCGGCCCACGAGTCAGCGGTCCGAGCAACCAGATCGGCGACGACCCCTTCGACCGTCCCGGTGCGCTCGAAGGCCGAGCGCTGACGGGTCGACCCCGTGGCTTCCAGGACTCGGCGCACACCGGTCTCGACCACGTCAGTGTCGCCCGCTGCCTCGAGTCGAACCCCCACCGTCTCCACGAGCATCGCCACCACCTCCCGTGCCGGCCTGAGCTCGTGGGTCACCGGGTCCAACAGGTCGCCCGCGACGCCGTACCGCGCGGCCCGCCATCGCGCGGCGCGCAGCTCCTCGCTCCGCCAGGACACCAGCTCGGTGCCGGCCCGCCACTCCTCGACGGCCGTCTCCACGAGGGCGCGCACGAGGGCCGCGAGCAGACCGGAGTCCTCCACGTCGGTGACCACGTCGAGCACCCGTACCTCGAGGGTCGGGTGCCGGTCGGACAGCCGCGCGTCCCAATAGAGCATCCCCACGTCGCGCGCTGCGCCGCTCGCGATCATCCGGTCGCCAGCGCGGCGGTAGCCGGCCACGGAGCCGAAGGGCTCGCTCGGGCCGGCGCTGGGCCACGCCGACCACATCTGGGTCCGCCACGACGCGTACCCGGTGTCCTGGCCGGCCAGGAACGGCGAGTTGGTGCTCATCGCGAGCAGCACCGGAAGCCAAGGAGCGATGCGGTCGAGGCAGGCGACGCCCTCCTCCTCGGAGTCGATCGCCACGTGCACGTGCATGCCGCACGTGCTGCCGAGCCTCGCCACGTGACCGAACGTGTCGACCATGACCTGGTACCGGTCGTCGCGGGTGACCTCGAGCTCGTCGAGGCCGAGCGGGACCGTGCCGCTGGCGCCGACCGCGAGGTCGCGGGCGAGGGCCGCCTCGCCCGCGCGCCGCCGGGCTCTCGTGAGCTGCTCGACCAGGTCGCTCACCCGGAGCGCCGGGGCGGTCCGGATCTCGAGCTGGTGGCGGAACAGCTCCGAGTCCAGCTCGTCCTCGGCAGTGGTCTCGCCGTCACCGCGGCGCCGCTCGTGCTCGGCGAGCACCTCGGGCGCGCGCGAGACCGCGGTTGCGGTGCTCGGGTCGATGACCAGCAGCTCTTCCTCCACTCCGACCGTTCGGGTCTCCATCTCGCGCCGGTACCCCATGCAGGTCCGCACGATTTACGGGTACCGGTGCCGCGGGAGAGAGGTGACCGCGCTCCGATCAGACGGCGCGTGGCACCGATGGAGGGAGACTCACCATGCTGTGGACCATTCTTGTCGTACTGGCGATCGTCGCGCTGGCGCTGTTCATCCTCGGGCGCGCCCGGGGCGGCCGTCGGCTCTGACGCTGACCGACTGAGGTGTTCGACGGATTCGAGCTCGGCTACGCCGAGCTCGACCAGGTCACCCTGAGATTCCGGCACGGAGGCACGGGGCCACCGATCGTCCTGATCCACGGCCACCCTCGGACACACACGACCTGGTACGCCGTGGCGGCGCTGCTCGCCACGGAGCACCGGGTCGTGTGTCCCGACCTCCGCGGCTACGGCGGATCCACGCTCCCGCCGGACCTCCCGCACCACGCGCAGTCCAGCAAGCGGGCCATGGCGCAGGACGTCGTCGACCTGATGCGCGGGCTGGGACACCACCGGTTCGCGGTGGTCGGTCACGACCGCGGCGCGCTGGTCGCGTTCCGCCTGGCCATGGACCACCCGAGCGTGGTCGACCACCTCGTCGTCATGGACGGACTGCCGGTGGTCGAGCACCTCGAACGCACCGACGTCAGGTTCGCCCAGGCGTGGTGGCACTGGTGGTTCCTCGGACAGACGGACAAACCGGCCGAGCGTGTCATCTGTGCCGATCCCGACGCCTGGTACCGGACGCCCACTCCAGAGGAGATGGGTCCGGGCAACCACGCCGACCTGTGGGAGGCGCTGCGGAACCCCGACGTCGTGCACGGCATGTGCGAGGACTACCGCGCCGGCCTCGACATCGACCGGGTGCACGACGAGGCGGACCGCGCGGCCGGCCGCCGGGTCGCCGCGCCCACCCTGCTGCTGGAGTCCGCCGACGACGACCTCGACATCCAGGGCGACCCCGCGGCGATCTGGAAGGCCTGGGTCCAGCAACCCCTCGCGCACCAGGTCGTCCCGTCCGGACACCACCAGGCCGAGGAGGCGCCCGAGCAGGTCGCCGAGGCGATCCTGGGGTTCGTCTCGTCCTGCCGGCGTCAGGCCGGGTAGGCCTGCGCGCCTCGACGTTCGCTACCCACCCGCAGGGGTGGTCTGTGGACCGCACGCGACGCGCGCGACGGTTCCGGGTTACCGAGAGGGCGTGACCGATCTTCCGAAGCCGCGCGGTGAGCTGGGCGTGGCCGTGCTGAGCGCGCTCGTCGACGTTCCCACCCGAGCGGTGCCGCGGATCGACCTCGAGCCCGAGTCTCCGGACGACGCCGCGCTGACGCTGTGGGTCCTGCACGAGCTCACGTACCGAGGCTTCACCGGGGTGGACGACCGCGCCGAGGGTGATCCCGAGCTGGCCCGGGTGAGGCGACGCCTGGAGGAGCACCTCGAGGCCGACCTCCGGGCCCGGTGGCCCGGCGCTCCCGACGTCGAGCTCGGCACCGGCTTCTTCGACTGGGTCGCGTCCCACGACGGCCCGTCGCTTGCCCGACACGTCCAGACGTCCGCGACCCAGGAGCAGGTGCTCGACCTGCTGCGGGTCCGCTCGGTCTACCACCTCAAGGAGGCGGACCCGACGACCTGGGTGATCCCGAGGCTGCCCGACGGCGGCCAAGGCGGCGCTGGTCGAGCTCCAGTACGACGAGTACGGCGTGGGCGACCCCTCCCGGCTGCACGCGCACCTGTTCGCCCGCGGCCTGGAGGCCAGCGGACTCCGGCCGGAGCACGGCTCCTACGTCGACGAGGCGCCGGTCGAGGTGCTGGAGCAGAACAACGCGCTGTCCATGTTCGGTCTGCAGCGTCGGCTGCGCGGCGCTGCGGTGGGTCACCTCGCCGCGTTCGAGGCGACGAGCTCGCTGCCCTCGCGCCGGATGGCGCAGGGGCTCGAGCGGCTCGGGTTCCCGCCGGAGATGGTCGGCTACTACACCGAGCACATCGAGGCCGACGCCGTGCACGAGCAGGTGGCGCTCAGGGACATCTGCGTGTCGCTCGTGGCGGAGGAGCCCGGTCTGGAGCCCGACGTCTGGTTCGGCGCCTGGGCGTGCCTGGACCTCGAGGACCGGACGGCGAACCGTCTCCTCACGTCATGGGGAGTCGCGGCATGAACGAGGTCCGGCTCTGCCCGGGCGGCCCGATGCTGCTCCGGGGCGAGCACGTGGTCACGGACGAGGACGGTGTCGAGCACCGCACGACCCGTCCGGTGTCCGCCGTCTGCCGGTGCGGCAAGTCCGCGACCAAGCCGTGGTGCGACGGCACGCACAAGCTGCTGCCGCCGAGGCTGCGTCCCTAGTCGGGCAGCCGCCCCAGGAGCAGCAGGGCTCCTCGCTCGTAGCGCCGCACGTCGGCCACCCGCAACCGGGAGGCCACGGCCAGCGTGGACACCGGGTCGACCTGCTCGGGGCCGACCTGGAGCAGCGCCGACCCGGCAGGCGCCAGGTGCCGGTCGATGACCTCGAGGCAGGTGCGCACCAGGTCCAGGCCGTCCGCACCGCCGTCGATGGCGGTCCGCGGGTCCTCCGGGAAGCGAATGACGTCGTCGCTGCTGACCCAGGGCGGGTCCGCGATCACGACGGCGAACTCCTCGTCGGGATCCAGCACCTCGGTCATGTCGCCCTCGCGCACATCCACCCGGATCCCGGCACGCTCGGCGTTCCGCCGCAGGTAGTGGCAGGCCGTGGGATCGACGTCGACGCAGACGAGGCTCCGGGGAGCCAGGGTGACCGCGAGCAGCCCGATGTGACCGGCGCCCGAGCAGAGCTCGAGGACCGGCCCGGGTGGTGCCTCCCGGATCAGCTCGGCCGCCCACCGGGACTGCTCGGCGGTCCACGGCCTGGGCTGGAGGACGTGCTCGTCGTACTCGATGTGCAGCCCTGCGAAGTCGAGCGCACTCATGCGGCGTCCTGCTGGCGGTTCTCGACGAGGTAGGCGAGCCGGCGCAGGGCCTCGACGTTGCGCCAGCCGAGCAGGGGGTCCTGGGCGAGCCGAGGCACCAGTGCACCGGGGCCGGCGGTCGCCTGCTCCTCGATGACGACCTCCGTCTCCGCTCCCACCGGGCTGAGCCGCAGGGTGACCTCCGCGCGACCTGCCGGCCAGGCGTGCGCGTGCAGCACCAGGCGTGCGCCCGGGACCGCCTCCACGGACTCGGTCACGTCGTCCAGCAGGAGCGGCCAGCTGCCGACGGAGTGGTGCAGGCGTGTCCCCGGAGTCGGCCACCCGTCGTCGACCTCCCGCATGCGCGACGCACCGACCACCCACAGCGGGTACAGCCAGCCGTCGGCCAGCACCTCCCAGACCTGCTCGGGCGTGGCGTGCATCAGGCGGCTGTTGGTGCTCATGCAGGGGAGGTACCCCGCTGTGGGTACCGAAATGTCACCGATCCAGAAGGAGGTACAGCAATGCCCAGCAAGTCGGCCAACGTCAAGAACGAGAAGCAGTACGAAGCCCTGAAGGACAAGGGGATGTCCAAGGAACGCGCTGCGAAGATCGCGAACACCAAGGACGCCTCGAAGAAGGGCGGCGAGCAGAGCGGCAAGGGCGGCGACAGCAGCCAGGGCGGCACCACGGCCCAGAAGAAGAAGGCCGGACGCAAGGGCGGCAAGGCCGCTGCCAAGAGCTGACCTGACCGCTCCACGACATGGATCCGATTCCCCAGACGTCGGAGGCCATCGAGGAGTTCGGTCCCTTCGCCGAGGGCGAGGATCTCCTGGCGCGGCTCACCGAGATGAGCCGCCGCGTCCGTGAGATCGTCCCCGACTGCGTCGGTCTGAGCCTCGCCTCCCGCCAGCACGGCGTGACCTTCACCCTGGTCGCGTCCGACTCGTTCATCGCCGCCCTGGACGGCCTCCAGTACCTCGACGACGGGCCCTGCGTGACGGCTGTCGACGAGGAGCGCGTGGTGCAGTTCCCCGACGAGAAGATCCTGGGCGAGGAGGCCTGGCAGCTCTTCTCGCGCGGCACCGCCGCCGCGTCGGTCGCGAGCACCCTGACGCTTCCTCTCGTCGTCGGTGACGAGGTCAAGGGCTCCGTGAACCTGTACGCCGCGTCGGCCGACGCCTTCACGGGCAAGCACGAGGAGATCGCCGAGGCGGTCGGCGGGTGGGCGCCCGGTGCGGTCGCGAACGCCGACCTGACGTTCTCGACCCGCCGCACGGCCCAGGACGCACCGCGGCTGCTCTTCGAGGAGATGCGTCTGCAGGTCGCGATCGGCATCCTGGTCGGGACCTGGGGGATCTCGGTCGAGGCGGCGACGGAGCGCCTGCGGGACGCGGCGGTCAGAGCGGGCATCGACGAGACGGCGATGGCCAGGATCATCATCGACCAGGCTCTTCAGGACGTCACCGACGAGGAGGACCGGGGCGGCGATCCAGACGGTCGAGAGGGGACGTGAGTCGCCAGCGTCCCGTTGCTCCGATGGCTCAGGCGTGCGGCAGCGCGGTCACGGCGGGGCCTTCGAGGACGGCGCCGGCCTCGTCGAAGCGCGAGCCGTGCAGCGGACAGTCCCAGCTGCGCTCGGCGTCGTTCCACCGGACGACGCCTCCGAGGTGGGTGCACACCCGGGTGAGCCCGTCACGGCGCAGCGCCCGTCCGGCGACGGCACCGACCCAGCCCCGCGTCATCTCCAGGCCGACCTCGGCGTTGTCCCTGGCGGCGGTGGGAAGCCCGCGGAGCTCGGACGGCCCGTAGGTCCGCAGCACGTCGGACCACGACGGCGGTTGCCCGTCGAGCAGGAGAGCGGACATCACCAGGGCCGCGGCCGGTGCGTTGGTCATGCCCCACTTCGAGTACCCCCCGGCGACGAGGATCTCGTCCTTGCCGGGCAGGACCGGGCCGACGTAGGGGAGCGCGTGGTGCGGGACGTAGTCCTGGGCGGACCAGGCGTGCGTCTCGACGGCGTCGGGCCAGTGTGCGTGCGTCCAGTCCCGGAGGGTCGCCAGTCGTTCCGAGGTGGATCCGCCCCGGCCGGTGGTGTGTCCGTTGCCCCCGACGAGCAGCAGGTGCCCGGAGTCCGACGGAGCGTCGCGCAGCGAACGAGAGGGCTCGTCGGCGGACAGGTACATCGCGTCCACCGCCGGCCGTTCGGTGCGGAAGGCCATCACGTACGAGCGCGCGGGCTTCATGCGCGCGAAGAACCCGCCGCGGTCGAGCACCGGCAGGTTGGTGGCCACGACGACTCGGTCGGCCTCGACCAGGCCCCGCTCGGTGCTGAGGCCGATCGGGTCGTTCCCGCGCACCTTGAGCACGCGTGCACCCTCGACGACGCGTACTCCGTGCGCCTCGGCCTCGCGTCTCAGCGCCAGGAGGAGGGCGACCGGGTCGACCTGGTGCTGATCGGTCATCCGGACGGCGCCCCGGACCGGGATCGGCAGCGGCACCTCGTCGACCCACTCGGCCTCGAGCCCCGCCGCGGTGGCGGCCTCCAGCTCGTCCGTCAGCGACCGCTCACCGCCCGCGGTCTGGGCGTAGGTCACCGCGTCGCGGTCCTGGAGCGCGACACCGTGCGCCTCACAGAACTGCCGGACCCAGGCGGAGCCCTCGCGCTGGGCCTCGACGTAGGCGTCGACCACGCGCTGAGGGTGGCGCGAGCGGATCGTGGACAGCTGGGTTCCCTGGAGCAGGCTGAGCTTGGCGCTGCTCCTCCCGGTGGTCCCGTCGCCGATCCGCTGCGCCTCCAGGACGACGACCGACCGGCCGGCGCGCCCGAGCAGCAGCGCCGTGGTCAGTCCGGTCAGACCCCCGCCGACCACCGCGACGTCGTACCGTCCCTCGACATCGACCTGCTGGGGCTCGGAGAGCCGGTTCACGTCCTGCCACAGTGAAGGAAGGGTCACCCGGACCAGGTACCCAGGGACGTCGCGCCGGCCCTCACCCGGAGGGGCGGCTGGGGACCGGCTGGGTGGTCGCTCCGGCGCTCAGTGACCGCACCGCTCTGACTCTCTTGCCGTGCTCGCGCGGGATGACCTCCCACTCGTCCGCCAGGTGGTCGACGATCGCCAGCCCACGGCCGCCGGTGGCCTCGTCGTCCGCATCGAGCAACGTCGGCCAGCCCGATCCGTCGTCGTCGACGACGAGAACCAGTCGTTCCGGTGAGAGATCCAGGTTGACGGAGACGTGCGACGCCCCCGACTTCACGGCGTTCGTGACGAGCTCGCTGGCCATCAGGACGGCGTCGTCGCGGACGCCCTCAGGCACGTGCGTGTCGACCACGGCGTCCGCGACGAAGGCTCGTGCGACGGCTGGAGCTCTCGCGTCGGCGCGAAGCCGTACGGTCGCGGGATCGCCCCGCCGCAGGGCCAGCACGGCGACGTCGTCGGCGACCTCGTTGTGCTCGTGCGCGGTGAGTGCGGCGTCGATGAGGTCAGCCAGTGGTAGTCCGGCCACGGGCTCGACGGTTCCCAGAAGGCGTTGCATGCCGGCCTCGATCGCCTCGCCCCGTCGCTCGACGAGCCCGTCGGTGTAGACGATCAGCGTCGAGCCGGGGGACATGGTGAACGTGGTCGACCGGTAGGAGGACCGGCCCGCGCCCAACGGGACGCCCGGCGATACGTCGACGAAGGTCGCCGTCCCCTCGGAGAGGAGCACGGGCGGCGGGTGGCCGGCGCTGGCCACGGTCACGTCGCCGGTGCGCCGGTTCCCGACCCCGACGAGCGCTGTCACGAGGTGCCCGTCGGTCGAGATGTCGAACTGGCGGGCGCACTTCTCCAGTGCCGCCTCGGGAGAGGCGCCGTCGAAGAGGTACGCGCGGAGGGTGAACCGGGCGCGGGCCATCTCGGCGACGGCGTCGATGCCGTGACCCGAGACGTCTCCCACCACGAATCCGAACGTGTCGTCGTCGAGCGCGATCGCGCTGTACCAGTCACCACCGATGTCGATGCCGTGGCCACCCGCGACGTACTCGGCGGCGACCTCCATCCCCGGGAGGTCGGGATGACGCGCGGCAGCAGCGCGCGCTGCAGGAGGACCGACACCTCCCGTTCCTCCGCGTACATCGAGTCCATCCGCTGGTACAGGGAGGTGATCGTCTCGGTGGCCGTCAGTGCCTGCTGTCGGGACCGGAGGAGCTGACCCGCAGCGAGGCCCGTCCCGGCGGTGAGGAGGACGCCGGTGACGAGCAGGTACCACGGCAGCTGCTCGCTCAGCGGGCTCCCGAGGTGGTCGCGTCGCGAGGTGACGAGCGTCAGCACGGTGTCGCCGAAGGGCACCGAGGCCTGGTCGGTGAGCCCGGTCAGGGGCAGGTCGGCGGGGTCCACGTCCGTCGTGGTCATGCTCGCGGTGTCGGTTCCCGAGCCGAGGTAGATGGCGTAGTGGAGGTCGGCGTACGCAGAGTCACGGTCGACGGGTGCTCGCCGGTCCTCGGGAATGGGTCGCTCGGCATAGATGACGAGTCCCATGTCCGGGTCCGCGAGCGCGTACACGATGACGAGACGGTCGTCCGCCCCGACGCTCTGGACGACCGTCGTCGTGCTGGTGAGAGCACGCTGCAGAAGCGACCGGACCTCCGGGCCGGCCGGGTCCATCACCGGGTCCGCGCCCACGGTCTGGAGCCGGGTCACGCCGGCGTCGTCGCGGCGCCACATCGAGGCCGAGGTGAACGGCTCGTCGTCGCCGACGTTGGACGAGAACAGCTGCGTGAAGGCCTGGGGTGCGTCCTCGGCGGGCAGCAGCGCCTGAGCGTCCAGCACGGCACGCAGTGGCTGCTCGATCGCCGAGATGGCGGTGGCGAGGACCGACGCTGCTTGCCGGGTCTGGGTCTGGAGCAGGCGTTCCTCCGTGTTGTGGTCCGTCCGGGCAGTGGCCCACGTCGCCACGGCGGTGAACACCACCCCGACCACGCAGATGACCGCCACCACGTGCACGGGCCGCACCGCGTCGCGGACCGACCTCATGCGCTGGGGGGCTGGTCGGTGTCGAAGGCGTCCTCCAGGCCGATGAGAGCCAGGAGGCGACTGACGGGGCGGGGGACGTTCGTGAGCCGCATCGACTTGGACCTGGCCGTGGCCTCGTTGCGGATGAGGACGAGCGCGCCGATCCCGGTCGAGTCGATGAAGGACACGTCGTGCAGGTCCAAGCACACGGCGGGCGCGTTGTTCAGCCCTCGGAGAGCGATCTCGAGCAGGTCGTCGACGACGGCGAGGTCCACCTCACCGCTCGCCGTGATGACACAGGTGCCGTCCTCGAGAAGGTGCTCGCTGAACTGGGCCACGGGGTGCTCCTGAGGTCGTGATGGTGTGGCGCAACCTATCGGCACGGATTCCTCGCCGACCTCTTGTGAGGACCAACTCGTCATTCTCCACCCTCAGGGGTGAAGAACCCGATCGTTGGTGGAGTGCGCCGCTCGCCCGTCAGCTCGTGACGACCTAGCGCAGCCGAGGCAGCACGTCGCGCCCGTACGCCTCGATCATGGCGAGGTAGTTCGGGCCCATGTTGGCGACGTAGACCTCGTCGTAGCCGGCGTCGACGTAGTCCTGGAGCTGCTGGACGTGCCGGTCGATGTCGTTGCCCGCGACGATGCTCTCCGCGGTCGACTCGCGGGTCACGAGCTGTGACGCCTGCTCGAAGTGATGGGGTGACGGCAGGACCTGCGCCAGCTCGCCGGGCAGTCCGGCGTTCGCCCACAGTCGATGGGCGTGGTCGACCCCCTCGTCCTCGGTGTCCGCCCAGGCGACCTTCACCCCGCCCTGCGCGGGCTTGCCACCGGACTTCTCCTTGAACGTCGTCACCGCGTCGGCGTCGTCGGCGGTGTTGATGAAGCCGTCGCCGATGCGGGCGGCGACGTCGAGGGCCTTCGGGCCGAAGGCCGAGACGTAGATCGGCGGCGGCTCGTCGGGCAGCGTGTACACGCGCGCCGTGTCGCACCGGTAGTGCTTCCCCTGCGTGGTGACCGGCTCGCCCTTCCAGAGCTCCCGGATCAGCCCGACCGCCTCCTCGAGCATCTCGAGCCGGACGTCGACCGAGGGCCAGGCGTCGCCCAGCACGTGCTCGTTGAGCGCCTCGCCGGTGCCCACGCCGAGCGTGAAGCGTCCTTCGAGCTGGACCGCTGCGCTGGCGGCCGCCTGGGCGATCACCGCGGGGTGGATGCGGACGGTCGGGCAGGTCACCGCGGTCGTGACGGGCAACGAGCAGGCCTGCGAGAGGGCGCCGATCATGCCCCAGACGAACGGGCTCTGGCCCTGCTCGTCGTTCCACGGGTGGTAGTGGTCGCTGATCCAGAGCGACTCGAAGCCGGCCTGCTCCGCGGCCCGGGCCTGCTCGACGAGCTCGGCGGGGGTGTACTCCTCGCACGACAGGAAGTAGCCGAAACGCATGACCACTGGTACCCGTCACTGTGGCCGGCGCGTCCGGGTCGACGAGGGAAACACCCCTTCGGGTGAGCGGCGCAGGCCGAGCCGTGGGACACCGGACCGGCATGAGAGCAGTCACTTGGCAGGGCCCGAAGGACATCCGCGTGCAGAACGTCCCCGACCCGACGATCGAGGCGGCGACCGACATCCTCATCCGGGTCACGTCGACGGGCTTGTGCGGCTCCGACCTCCACCTGTACGAGGTCCTGGCGCCGTTCATGGAGCCGGGCGACATCGTCGGCCACGAGCCGATGGGAATCGTCGAGGAGGTCGGCTCCGGGGTGCACCACCTCGACGTCGGCGATCGTGTCGTCATCCCGTTCAACGTGAGCTGCGGGCACTGCTGGATGTGCGAGCGCGACCTCCAGAGCCAGTGCGAGACCACGCAGAACACCGAGCACGGCACCGGTGCCAGCCTGTTGGGCTACAGCAAGCTCTACGGCCAGGTGCCCGGCGGCCAGGCGGAGTACCTGCGGGTCCCGCACGCCGACTACGGCGCCATCAAGGTCTCGAAGGACCGCCCGGACGACCGGTACCTCTTCCTCAGTGATGTGCTGCCGACGGCGTGGCAGGCCGTGGAGTACGCCGACGTACCCGACGGCGGCACCGTCCTGGTCCTCGGCGCCGGACCGATCGGCGACATGGCTGCCCGGATCGCGATGCAGCGCGGTCATCGCGTCGTCGTGGCCGACCTGGTGCCCGAGCGCCTCCAGCGCGTCGCTGGGCGAGGGGCGGAGGCGATCGACATCACCGGCCTCGGCGACGCCACGTTGGCCGAGGTGGTCCGGGACCGGACCGACGGGCGCGGACCCGACGCCGTGATCGAGGCGGTGGGCATGGAGGCACACGGCTCCGGCGGGATCAAGGCGGTGCAGAAGCTGGTCGGGCTCCTGCCCGACCGGCTCGCCGAGCCACTCATGCTCAAGGCCGGCACGGACCGCCTGGAGGCGCTGCTGTCGGCCTTCGACTGCGTGCGTCGTGGGGGCACGGTCTCGATCGTCGGCGTCTACGGCGGGGCGGCCGATCCGCTCCCGATGTTCCAGATGTTCGACAAGCAGGTGCAGGTGCGGATGGGCCAGGCGAACGTGCGCCGGTGGAGCGACGACATCCTGTCCCTGCTGGACAGGGACGAGGACGTGCTCGGCGTGGAGAGCTTCACGACCCACCACCTGAGCCTGGACGAGGCACCCGACGCCTACGAGACGTTCCAGAAGAAGCAGGACGGCGCGGTCAAGATCGTCTTCCGCCCGTAGCGCCGGTCAGGGCGCTGCGGCGCGGAGCCTCTCGAGCAGCGTCCCCGCCGCCTCCTCGAGGAAACGGTCCTGGCCCTCGTCGCCCACCTGCACCACGGCGACGTCGGTGAACCCGGCCTCCCAGAACCCGCTGACCGACTCCACGATCCTGTCGAGGTCCGGGCCGCACGGGATCGCCTCGGCGACGTCGTCGGGCGTCACGAACTGGCTGGCCGACGAGAACCCGGCGGTCGTGGGGAGGTCGGCGTTCACGTCCCAGCCACCACCGAACCACCGGAACTGCTCGTGGGCTCGCTCGACCGCGACCTTCTCGTCGGGATCCCAGCAGATCGGGATCTGACCGATGGCCCGCGCGCCGGACCCGATCCGGTCGGCGCCCTCGACGCCGTTCCACGCCTCGATGAGCTCGCTCTTGGGCTCGACGGCGATGAGGTCGTCGGCCAGCGGCGCGAACCGCTCCACGCTGCGATCACCCGAGACGGCGATCGCGATCCGCACCTGCTCCTCGGGCAGGTCCCACAGCCGCGCCGAGTCCACGGCGTAGTGCTCGCCACGGTAGGTGACGAGGTCGCCGCCGAACAGCTCGCGGATGATCTCCACGGCCTCCTCCAGCATCTCCTGCCGCGTCTCCACGGCCGGCCAGCCCTCGCCGACGGTGTGCTCGTTGAGGTTCTCCCCGCTGCCGAGGCCGAGCGTGAAGCGACCTTCGGACAGCAGCGAGACCGTCGCGGCCTTCTGGGCCACGACCGCCGGGTGGTACCGCATCGTCGGGCACGTCACGTAGGTCATCAGCTCGAGGCGCTCCGTCGCCTGGGCGACGGCACCGAGCACGCTCCAGGCGTACGGCGAGTGGCCCTGCTCGGTCAGCCACGGTGAGTAGTGGTCGCTGGAGACCGCGAAGTCGAACCCGACGTCGTCGGCGGCGACCGCGTAGCGGACGAGCTCGCGCGGGCCGGACTGCTCGGTCATCAGGGTGTATCCGAAACGCGTGGTCATGGCCCGTCGGTACCCAGCCGGGTCAGCCGGATGAGGGAGCGGCTTCCGGCTGCTCGGTGACGACACCGGCGCCCAGCGCGACGGCGCCGCCCTCGAGCACCCGGCAGACCGAGCCCGCCCTGCGGCGCAGCGCCGCCTGCGCGCCCGGTCCGATCGTGTCGTCCAGGAGCTTGCACGGCGCCGCGACCCGGACCACCTCGAGGACGACGTCGCCGATCCGGAGGATCGCGCCGGGCTCGCGCGGCACGGACCCGCCGGAGACCGTGATGTTGCGGCGGGTCAGCTCGGCCGGAATGGGCGAGCCGAACACCTCGGCAGCCACGAGCAGGTCGTCGAGGCTCTGCACGCTCACCTGGCGGTGCCGGCTGCCGTGATAGCGGTCGCCGACGATGCCCCTGCCGGTCTCGATCTCGACCTCCTCGACCGACCGCATGGGCAGTCGGCGGCCCTTCGCCACGTGCAGCGCGGTGACGACGAGATCGGTCATGTCACCAGGATGGTGGACTATGCCTCGCCGGCGATCAGGAGACCACCGTCGCCGTCGTCCTCGAGCTGCAGGGAGACGTCGTCCGAGACCGGCTTGCCACCGCCACGCTCGTGGCGCGTGTAGGTGTAGTCCACCACCATCGACTCCGGGTCGGCGCTGATCGACTGCAGCTCGGTGCTGGTGACCTGGCCCCAGAAGTCGCGGTAGCCCGAGAGGCCGCCGCTCTGCTCCTGGAACGCCGGGGACAGCCTCTCGAAGGCCGCCTCCGGGTCGCTGACGACGAGATCGAGGTAGTCCTCGATGAAGCCCTCCATGGCCGCCTCGGTCGGGCGCGCGTCCGGCGGGGTCGACGCGTCCGAGGACGACGGGGAGTCGCTCGGTGCGGACGCCGTCGGGTCGTCCTCGTCGTTCATCATCCCGATCGTGAAGGCGACGCCGGTGAGCACGAGCACCGCGACCACTCCGAGGGCGATGGTGAGCCAGGGCGTACGCCGCCGCGGCGCCGCCGGGGGCAGCCGGGGGCGGGGCCGGCCGGACCGGGGGCGACTGGACGGTCTCGAGGGTGGCCGTCCGCGTCGCGGCGGCCTCGGTCACCGGGCCCGCCTCGAGGAAGTCCCGCACCCGGGCGGCCGACCACCGCTGCGCAGGGTCCTTGGCCATCGTCGCGGCCAGCAGGGGAGCGAGCCAGCCGGCGGACGCCGGACGCGGCGGATCGTCGTTGACGATCCGGTAGAGCGCCCCCATCACTCCGGACTGGCCGTCGCCGGTCTCGTACGGCGGCTTGCCGGTGAGGGCGTGGCAGAGCGTGGCTCCGAGGGACCAGATGTCGCTGGACTCGGTCGCTGACTTCCCGGTGGCCACCTCGGGAGCGAGGTAGGCCGGCGAGCCGGTGACCAGCCCGGTCTGGGTCAGGGCGGCGTCCGCCTCGGTCCGGGCGATGCCGAAGTCGGTCAGCTTCACGTTGCCGTCGGGGGAGACCAGGATGTTCGACGGCTTCACGTCCCGGTGCACGATCCCGGCGGCGTGCGCCGCCGCGAGGGCATCGGCGACCTGGGCGAGGATCGGTGCGACCTCGTCCGGAGGCAGGGCGCCGTTCGCCTTGACGATCTGGCTGAGGTTGGTGCCCTCGACGCGCTCCATCACCATCCACTGCTGGTCCCCGTCGTCGACCAGGTCGAAGACCGAGACGACGTGCGGGTGGTTCAGCCGGGCGGCCAGCCGAGCCTCGCGCTCAGCCCGGCGCACGTCGACGTCGGCGCCGCCGGGGGCGTTGCCCACCCTCTTCAGCGCGACCGTGCGCCCGAGGTTGTGGTCGGTCCCGCTCCAGACGGCTCCCATGCCGCCCCGACCGATCTCCTGGTCGAGCGAGTACCTCCCTGCGATCACGGTGCGAGCCTAGGCATGACCAGGTGGTAACCGAGTGGGAGAAGAGTCACGCCATGGGGCACGCTTGACCCGTGACGACCGACTCCGCGCTGCTCGACGACCTGGTCTGGCGAGGCCTGGTCGCGCACTCGACGGACCTCGACGCGCTGCGCGAGGCCCTGACCGGGAGCAGCGTCCGGTTCTACGTGGGCTTCGACCCCACCGCTCCCAGCCTGCACATGGGCAACCTGCTCCAGATCGTCACCGCGATCCGCCTCCAGCGGGCCGGCCACACGCCGTTCGTCCTGGTCGGCGGGGCCACCGGCATGATCGGCGACCCGAAGGAGTCCAGCGAGCGCACGCTCAACGACACCGCGACGGTCAAGGACTGGACCGAGCGCGTGCGCCGCCAGGTCGAGCCGTTCATGTCCTTCGAGGGCGAGAACGCCGCCACGATGGTCAACAACTTCGACTGGACCGAGAACCTCTCGACCATCGACTTCCTGCGCGACATCGGCAAGCACTTCCCGGTCAACCGGATGCTGGCGCGCGACGTGGTGCGGACCCGGCTCGAGAGCGGCATCAGCTACACGGAGTTCAGCTACGTCCTGCTCCAGTCGCTCGACTTCCTCAACCTGTTCAGGGACCACGGCGTGACGCTGCAGTTCGGCGGCTCCGACCAGTGGGGCAACCTCACCGGCGGCGTCGAGCTGATCCGGCGGGCCGACGGTGGCCACGCGCACGCGTTCGCCACGCCTCTCGTGACGAAGGCCGACGGCACCAAGTACGGCAAGTCCGAGGCCGGAGCGCTCTGGCTCGACCCGGAGATGATGTCGCCGTACGAGTTCTTCCAGTTCTGGCTGAACGTCGAGGACGAGAAGGCCGGCGAGCTCCTGCGGATCTTCACGTTCCTGTCCCGCGAGGAGATCGAGGCGCTCGAGGCCGAGCACGCGGAGAAGCCGTTCCTGCGGGCGGCCCAGCGGCGGCTCGCCACCGAGATCACGTCCCTGGTGCACGGCGCCGACGCGACGGCCCGGATCGAGGAGGCGTCCGCGGCGCTGTTCAGCGGCGGCTCGCTCGCGGCGGCGGACCCCGACGTCCTGGTGCAGGCGCTCGCGACGGCCCGGCCCCTGGTGCCGAGCTCGGCGGGGCCGACCCTGACCGACCTGTTCGTGGCGTCGGAGCTCGTCGCCAGCCGCGGGGAGGCCCGGCGGATGTTCGCCGAGGGCGGTGCCTACCTCAACAACGAGCGCGTCGAGGACCCCGACTACGTCCCGACGACGGCGGACTTCCTCGGCGGCAAGGTCCTCGTGCTCCGCAAGGGCAAGAAGAGCTTCGCGGGCGTCGCAGCCCCGTGACCTGGCTGTCCGACCTGGAGCGAGGGGCCCGCGAGGCCCTGCCGCAGCCGGTCTTCGAGTACCTCGCCCAGGGCGCCCGCGAGTCGGTGAGCACGCTCGAGGCGTCGTGGGGCTGGAGCGAGCGGCGGCTCCTGCCGCACGTGCTCCGCGACGTCACCGACGTGGACCTGTCGGTGCCGCTGCTCGGCACGCCGGTCCGGGTGCCGTGGGGCATCGCACCGACCACGCAGCAGCGGGCGGTGCACCAGGACGGCGAGGTGGCGATGGCCCAGGCGACGGCGGCCGCCGGGACCGTCCTGGTCGTGTCCAGCAACGCCGGGACGACGTTCGCCGACATCGCGTCGACGGGTGTCCGCTGGTGGCTCCAGGCGTACCTCCCGGCCGACCGCACCCTGGCGGAGCCGCTGCTCGCCCGTGCGGTGGCCGCCGGCGCCGAGGCCGTCGTCCTCACCGTCGACACGCCGGTCGTCGCCACGAAGTACGCCGCCGGCGACCAGGTCGTCTGGGACGTCGTCGACCCCGAGCTGCTCCGGGTCAACTTCGACCCCGGCTACGAGGACGCACCCGGTGCCGAGAAGGCACGGGACCTGGGGCCGCACGACCTCGTCTGGCTCGCCGAGCAGACCGGGCTGCCGGTCGTCGCCAAGGGAGTGCTCCGACCGGACGACGCCCGCCGCTGCGTCCAGGCCGGTGCCTCGGCCGTCTGGGTGTCGAACCACGGCGGCCGCCAGCTCGACCGGGCGGCGAGCACGGCCTCGTGCCTGCCCGGGATCGTCGCCGCGGTCGAGGGCGCCGCCCAGGTCTACGTCGACGGCGGCATCCGCAGCGGCCTCGACGTGCTGACCGCCCTCGCACTCGGCGCCGACGCCGTCTTCCTCGGCCGGCTTCCGCTCTACGCCCTGGTCGAGGGTGTGGGCGGTGTGTCCCGGATGCACGCCGACCTCCTGGAGGAGACCGAGGAGGCGTTCCGGCTGGCGGGGTGCCGCACGGTCGCCGATGCGCGAGGCGTTGTCCGGGAGCCCTAGTCTTGTCGGGTGCCTGAGAACCGCCGCCCGTCCCGGCCGAAGCAAGGTGGCCCGCGAGCGACCGGATCCACTCCCGCGCGCAGTGGCGGCAAGCCGCCCGCGAAGCGCACCGGCGGCAAGCCCCCGGAGCGCAAGGGCCGCGACCAGCGAGGCAGCGGCCAGCCGCAGTCGCGCGACGGCCGCCCGGCGCGCTCCGGTGACTGGAAGCGTCCGGCCGAGAGGCAGGCGCCGCGCACCAGGGACCAGCAGGAGTACGACGGCCCCGACCTGCCCGAGAACATCACGGGAGCCGAGCTCGACCGGTCGGTGTCGTCGCAGCTCAAGGGCCTGCCCGAGAAGCTCGCGTCGCGCGTCGCCCGGCACCTCGCCGCCGCGGGCCTGGTCATCGACGAGGACCCGGAGCTCGCCTACCGGCACACGCTGGCCGCCCGGGCCCGTGCCCCGCGCCTGGCCGTCGTCCGCGAGGCGGCGGGGGAGGCGGCGTACGCCGCGGGCCACTACGCCGAGGCGCTCGCCGACCTGCGGGCCGCCAAGCGCATGAACGGCGCCACGGCCTACCTGCCGATCATGGCCGACTGCCACCGCGCCCTCGGCCAGCCGGAGCAGGCGGTCAAGCTCGCCAAGAGCCCGTCGGTGGCCAACTTCCAGCCGGCCGCCAAGGCCGAGATGACGATCGTCGAGGCCGCCGCCCGCCGCGACATGGGCCAGCTCGACGCCGCGCTGCGCACCCTGGAGCTGGCGCCGTTGTCGTCCAAGTCCCGCGAGTCGTGGGTGGTGCGCCTGCGCTACACCTACGCCGACACCCTCGAGACCGCCGGCCGTGACGCCGACGCGCTGGCGTGGTTCCACCGCACCGACGCGATCGACAGCGACCACCTCACCGACGCGGCCGACCGCGCCGAGCAGCTCGAGCGCCGGATCAACGACTGAGGGTCAGAGGATCGTGACGACGGCGGGGTGCCCCGCCCGCTGCGTCGCCCACTGGACGCCGTCGCGGTAGGCGACCCGCACCCGGTCGAACACGACCTGTCCCGGCACCTCGCCGACGACCTCCAGCACGATCTCGTCGCCCGGCTCCATGGTCGCGCCCTCGGTCGGCACGAGCTCCGAGCAGAACGGCGACGGGTCGGTGGTCACGCCGACCGAGCCGCCGCGGCAGAGGTGCGGGGTGACCGTCACCGGTCCGGGGGAGGTCGCGAAGACCTTCACCCCGCTGATCTCCAGGGTCCGGTCGAGGTCGCCGCTCGCGGCGAACACGCCGACGAAGACGGGTCTGCCCGCCGGTGTGGACGCGGTGACGACCTCCGGCGCGGTCGGGAGCTCGTCGGGATGGGTGGCGACGTACGCCGCGATCGAGGCGACGAGGACGAGGCCGAGAACCCACGCCAGGCGCGGCAGCCACCGTGACCGTGTGCGCAGCGTCAACGGGTCGGGCGGTACCGCTTCCCCGTGCATGCGGCCCACGGTAGTGGTCTAATCCGTCTGTGCTGAGGTTCTCGGGCTCCGGCGTCAGTGACGTCGGTCTGGTGCGCCCGAGCAACGAGGACTCCGCGTTCGTCGGCCCGTACGTCGCGCTCGTCGCCGACGGTGTCGGGGGCGCGGCGGCCGGTGAGATCGCCTCGGCGACCGCGGCGTACGCCGTGGCCGCGACCGTCCTGCAGCGGCCCGGTGTGGACGCCGCCGTGGTCGTGGCCGACGCCTTCGCCAACGCCCGCGACAACGTCCGGCTGGGGATCCAGCGCGACCTCACCAGGCTCGGCATGGCCACCACCCTGACCGTCCTGGTCTGCGACGGGCGCAGCGTGGTGCTCGGCCACGTCGGAGACTCGCGGGCGTACCTGCTCCGCGGGGGAGAGCTGCGGCAGATCACCACCGACCACACCTACGTCCAGCACCTGGTCGAGCAGGGTCGGCTGTCGGACCAAGCGCGGGGCACGCACCCCTGGCGCAACGTCGTCCTGCGCTCCGTGGACGGGGACCCCGAGAGCTCCGGTCTCGACGTCACCCGCCTCGACACCCGCGTGGGTGACCGCCTGCTCATCTGCAGCGACGGGCTCACCGACCTCGTCGAGGACACCCGGATCGCCGCCGTCCTGCGCGCCCACGACCCGGACGCGGCGGCCGCGCTGCTCACGCAGCAGGCACTGGCCGCCGGGGGCCGCGACAACATCACCTCCGTGGTCGTCGACGTCATCGACGGGCCGCGCGTGGTCGGCGACGGCAGGCTCCTCGGCGCGGTGGGTGATCCTCGCAACATCGTCGATGCGGCCGCTGTCAGGCTGGCCTGAAACTGCGACACTGCGGCGGTGAGGAACGTCGAGCGTCCCGCTCTCGAGGGCACCGTCGCCGTCCGTGACGGCCGGAGGCTGAGCTTCGCCGAGTACGGATCCCCGCGGGGGGCGGCGATCGTCTGGATGCACGGCACCCCGGGTGCCCGTCGGCAGATCCCGCTCGAGGCGCGTGCCTACGCGCTCGCGAACGACATCCGGATCATCGGCGTCGACCGTCCGGGCATCGGCTCGTCCACGCCGCACCTCTACCCGAACCTCGGCGACTGGGTCGGCGACCTGGAGCTCCTCCTGGACGCCCTCGCCATCGACACCTGCCGGCTGATCGGCCTGTCCGGCGGCGGGCCGTACGTCCTGGCGGCCGGCGCCAACCTGCCCCAGCGGGTGCACGGCGTCGGTGTGCTCGGCGGAGTCGCCCCGACGACCGGCCCGGACGCCGCCGAGGGCGGGATCATCCAGCTGGCCGTGCACCTCTCGCCGCTGCTGAGGGCCGCCCGGGTGCCACTCGGCGTCGCGCTCACCGCCGGCATCCGGCTCGTCAAGCCGCTCGCCGGCACCGGCCTCGACCTGTACGCCGCCGTCCAGCCGCCCGGGGACAAGAACCTCCTGAGCCGCCCCGAGTTCAAGGCGATGTTCCTCGACGACCTGCTGCACGGAAGCCGGTTCCAGACCACGGCCCCGATCAGCGACCTGGTCCTGTTCACCCGCGACTGGGGGTTCAGCCTCGCCGACGTGACCGTGCCGGTGCGCTGGTGGCACGGGGACGAGGACCACATCGTGCCGTTCCGGCACGGCCGCCACGTGGTGGACCGGCTGCCCGACGCGACGCTGACGACCATCGACGGGGAGAGCCACCTCGGCGGCCTCGGGATCGCCGAGGAGGTCATCACGACCCTCATGGAGCTGGGACCGCGCCGGGCCCAGCCGAGGGCTCGCGCGAAGCGTCGGTCCGAGATTCGCTAGTAATCACCCGCCCCATGGGTCACAATGGGGATCACAACTACAGGGCTGTCATTCAGGCACTCCACATCTCTGAGAAGCGAAACCGCCGGGGAAGGCGCACGTCGCGACCTTGAGATGAATGGAGAACCCCGGTGACCGCGAACCGACTTTCCGGCGACGCCCGCGTGGGCGAGCGCACCACTCGTGGCGTGCTCTTCGTCCACTCGGCGCCCTCGGCGCTGTGCCCCCACGTCGAGTGGGCCGTGGGCGGTGTGCTGGACGCGCCCGTGCACGCCCAGTGGATCCCGCAGCCCGCCCAGGCCGGCACCTACCGGACCGAGCTCTCCTGGACCGGGCAGCCCGGCACCGCGGCGTCGATCGCGTCGGCCCTGCGCGGCTGGAACCACCTGCGCTTCGAGGCCACCGAGGACCCGACCCCCGCCAGCGAGGGCACCCGTTTCTCCTACACGCCCGAGCTCGGCGTCTTCCACGCCGTCACCGGCCTGCACGGCGACATCCTGATCCCGGAGGACCGGCTGAAGGCGGCCGTGGTGAAGGCCGCGCTGGGCGACACCACGATCCTCACCGAGATCGACAAGCTGCTCGGCAAGCCCTGGGACGACGAGCTGGAGACGTTCCGGCACGCGGGCGAGGGCGCACCGGTGCGCTGGCTGCACCAGGTCGTCTGACTCCTAGCGCAAGCGCAGGCGGAACCGGGTGACCGGCAGCCACCCCTCCTGGAAGTCCTTGCCGCTCTCGTCCTGGACCGTGACCAGGGCGCGGATCTTGAACACGCCCGGCCGGGTGGAGGGGCGGCAGATGCGGAACGCGTCGCTGCCGGCGAGCGGGTCCATGCCGATCACGAACGCGTCGGACGAGAGGCGCACGCCGCCCGGCCCGACCAGGAAGGTCTCGAGGCCCCACTCACCCTTCGGCGGCGTGATGGCGTAGCGGTACCGGTAGTTGCGGCAGCTCTGCTTGAGGACGCCGTTGCGCCTCATCGTCTTGCCCCACTCGGGGTGCACGGCGGCCCTGGCCTCGACGGCGCCCGCGGGCGACGACAGCGCGTGGCCGAGCACCATCAGGCTCGAGACGAGCGCGAGCACCACGGCACGTGCCAGCTGCGGCATGAGCGACCCTCCTGTGACCGACGTCTCCTGGTCAACGAGGGGGCGGTACCCCGGTTACGGGGCCACGCCTACAGCGGGATGTTGCCGTGCTGTCCCTTGCGCACCCCGACGGTCTGGATCTCGGCGTCCATCGCCCTCGCGATGGCCGACCGGGTCGACGTGGGCTCGACGATCTCGTCGACCACCCCGATCTCGACCGCCTTCTCGACCCCGCCGGCCAGCCGCTCGTGCTCCAGGGCCAGCTCGGCCTCGACCTGCGGGCGGATGTCGGGGGAGACGTCGGACAGCTTGCGGCGGTGCAGGATCCGGACCGCCGCGACGGCGCCCATGACCGCGACCTCGGCACCCGGCCAGGCGAACACCTTGGTCGCGCCGAGCGAGCGGGCGTTCATCGCGATGTACGCGCCGCCGTACGTCTTGCGGGTGACGAGCGTGATCCGGGGGACCACGCACTCGCCGAACGCGTGCAGGAGCTTGGCGCCGCGGCGGACCACGCCGTCCCACTCCTGTCCCACGCCCGGGAGGTAGCCCGGCACGTCGACGAGCACGATCAGCGGTACGCCGAACGCGTCGCACATGCGGACGAACCGGGAGGCCTTCTCGGCCGACAGCGAGTCCAGGCAGCCGCCGAGCCGGAGCGGGTTGTTGGCCACCACGCCGACGGTCCGGCCGCCGAAGCGACCGAGCGCCGTGACGATGTTGGGCGCCCACTTGGCGTGGATCTCCTGCGTGGTGCCCTCGTCCAGGACGGCCTCGACGAGCGGGTGCACGTCGTAGGCGCGCTTCTTCGACTCGGGCAGGATCGCGCCGAGGTCGATGTCGGTGACGTCCTCGACCCGCAGGCTGCCCTGGGCGCCGAGCAGCGCCGCGACGGTGCGGGCGCGGTCGAGCGCCTCGCGCTCGGACTCGGTGAGGATGTGGACGACGCCGGAGCGGCGGCCGTGCGGCTCGGGGCCGCCGAGCCGGAGCATGTCGACGTCCTCGCCGGTGACCGAGCGGACGACGTCGGGGCCGGTCACGAAGATCCGGCCCTCGGGGCCGAGGATGACGATGTCGGTGAGGGCGGGGCCGTACGCCGCGCCGCCGGCCGCCGGGCCGAGCACGACCGAGATCTGCGGGATCTTGCCCGAGGCCTGGGTCATCGCCTGGAAGATCCGGCCGACCGCGTGGAGGGACAGCACGCCCTCCGCGAGCCGGGCACCGCCCGAGTGCCAGAGCCCGATGATCGGGACCCCGTCGGTGACCGCGCGGTGGTACGCGTCGACGACCACCCGGCAGCCGACGTCGCCCATGGCGCCGCCCATGACGGTCGCGTCCGAGCAGAACGCCACGACCGGCGAGCCCTCGATCTTGCCGACGGCGGCGAGCATGCCGGAGTCGTCGTCCGGCGTGATCAGCTCGAGGGTGCCCTCGTCGAGCAGGGCGGTGAGCCGCTTGACCGGGTTGCGCGGGTCCTCCTCGCGGGGGAGCTTCGCGGGCTTGACCGGTGCGTCGACGGTGGCTGTCACGCTCTACCTGCTTCCGAAGGCCACGGCGACGTTGGCGCCGCCGAAACCGAACGAGTTGTTGAGGGCCGCGATGTCGCCGAGCGGCAGGTCGCGGGCCTTGGTGGCGATGTCGAGGTCGACCGCCGGGTCCTGGTCGTCCAGGTTGATGGTCGGCGGGACGACCCGGTGGTGCAGCGCGAGCACGGTGGCGATGGCCTCCAGGGCGCCGGCACCGCCGAGCAGGTGGCCGGTCATCGACTTCGTGCTGGTCACCACGACCTGGCCGACGTGCTGGCCGAGCGTGGCGTGCAGCATCAGGCCCTCCGCGATGTCGCCCTGGGGCGTCGAGGTCGCGTGGGCGTTGACGTGGTGGATGACGTCCGGACCGATGTCGCCCTCGGCCAGGGCCCGCAGGATCGCCCGGGAGCCGCCACGGCCCTCGGGGTCCGGCTGGGCGATGTCGTGGGAGTCGGCGGTGATGCCCGCGCCGAGCACCTCGGCGTAGATCCGCGCCCCGCGGGCGAGCGCGTGCTCCTCGGACTCGAGGACCAGCACGCCGGCACCTTCGCCGAGCACGAACCCGTCGCGCGCGGTGTCCCAGGGCCGGGAGACCGTGGTCGGGTCGCCACCCTCCTCGCCGCTGGTCTTCTTCGACAGCGCCATCATGTTGGCGAAGGCCGCCATCGGCAGCGGGTGGATCGCCGCCTCCGTGCCGCCGGCGACCACGACGTCGGCGCGGCCGAGGCGGATCTGGTCGAGCGCGAGCGAGATCGCCTCGTTGCCGGACGCGCACGCGGACACCGGCGTGTTCACCGCCGCCCGCGCGCCGACGTACAGGCTGATCTGCGCGGCGGGCGCGTTGGGCATCAGCATCGGGACCGCGAGCGGGGACACCCGGCGCGGGCCCTTCTCCTTGAGCGCGTCGTAGTTCTCCAGGAGGGTCGTGACGCCGCCGATGCCGGAGGCCATCGCGACGCCGACCCGCTCGCTCTCGAGCTGGTCCTGGACCTCCGCCAGGCCCGCGTCCGCCCAGGCCTCCATGGCCGCGACCATGGCGAACTGGGAGGAGCGGTCCAGGCGACGGGCCTTGACCCGCTCGAGCACCTCGCTGGGCTCGACGGCGATCCGGCCGGCGATCCTGACCGGGAACCCCTCGGCCCAGTCGTCGTCCAGGTACCGGACGCCGGAGCGCCCGTTGACCAGGGCGTCCCAGGTCGAGGCGACGTCGCCGCCGACCGGGCTCGTGGTGCCCATGCCGGTGACGACGACTCGGGTGCGGGTCATGGTGATGCCTTCCTCGCGGGTACGACGGGTGGTGGGACTGCTCAGCCCTGGGCGCGCTCGATGAACGCGACCGCGTCACCCACGGTCTTGAGGTTCTTGACCTCGTCGTCAGGGATCGAGACGCCGAACTTCTCCTCGGCGGCCACGACGACCTCGACCATCGACAGCGAGTCCACGTCGAGGTCGTCCACGAAGGACTTGTCGAGCTGGACGTCGTCGGCGTCGATGCCGGCGACCTCGTTCACGATCTCGGCGAGGTCGGCGCGGATCTCTTCAGTGGTGGCCATCGGTTCTCTTTCTCTCGGGTTCTTCTCGTGGTGGTGGTGCTGGGCAATCAGGGGGCCGCGCCGCTGGGGCGCCTACGGCACGGTGACGACCTGCGCGGCGTACGCGAGGCCGGCGCCGAAGGCGACGAGCAGGGCGGTGTCGCCGGACCTGGCGTCACCATCGGCGATCATGCGGTGGAGGGCGAGCGGGATGGACGCCGCGGACGTGTTGCCCTGCTCGGCGATGTCGCGGGCGATCTTGACGGTGTCCGGCAGCTTCATGGCCCGGGCCATCGCGTCGATGATGCGCATGTTGGCCTGGTGCGGCACGAAGCAGTCGAGGTCGTCGATGCTGACGCCGGCGCGGTCCAGCGCCTGCTGGCTGGTCTTGGCCATCGCGTAGGCCGCCCAGCGGAAGACGGCGTTGCCCTGCATCACGAGGTTGGGCATCTCCGGCTTGTCGGAGGCGATGACGTCGCGCCAGTCCTCCTTCTGCCGGATGAGGTCGTACTGCTCGCCGTCCGACCCCCAGACGACCGGCCCGATCCCCTCCGTGGCGCTCGGTCCGACGACCACGGCGCCGCCGCCGTCGGCGAAGATGAACGCCGTGCCGCGGTCGGTCGAGTCGGTGATGTCGGAGAGCCGCTCGACGCCGATCACCAGCACGTAGCCGGCGCTGCCGCCGCGCACCATGTCCGACGCGAGCGCGACGCCGTGGCAGAACCCGGCGCACGCGGCGGAGATGTCGAAGGCCGCCGCCTGGTCGGTGCCGAGCTCGTGGGCGATCGCGGTGGCGATCGCGGGGGTCTGGAGCATGTGGCTGACCGTCGCGACGATGACGGCGTCGATCTGGCGGGCGTCGACCCCGGCGTGCGCCAGGGCCTCGCGGGACGCGGCGACCGACATCATCTGCACGGTCTCGTCGGGCGAGGCGAAGCGGCGCTGCTTGATGCCCGACCGCTGCTGGATCCACTCGTCGCTCGAGTCGATCGCGTCGATCACCTCGGAGTTGGGGACGATCCGCGTCGGCCGGTAGGCGCCGATGCCCAGGATCGCCGCGTGCTGCGCGCCCTCGGAGACGTTGATGATCGCCATCAGGAGACTCCCTCGGGGTGCAGCCGGAGCAGGGGCTGTCCGGGTGAGACCAGGTCGCCGTCCTCGACGAGCCACTCGACCACCTGGCCACCGTGGTCCGCGACGACCCGGACCCGGTCGCGCGTGCTGGCGACGTCCCCGACCGGGGCGCCCGCCGCGAGGACGGACGCGTCCGCGGCCTCCGGGGAGATGTGGAACGTGCCCTTGCTCGGGGCCACGACCATCCGCCACGTCGGCGTGGTGTCCATCTCGGCGAACTCGCCGTGCTTGTCGCAGAAGGCCTTCGCGTCCTCGAGCTGGTCGGGCGTCTTCAGGGCGAAGGTCTCGACGCCCTTCATGGCGCGCTTGGCGATGCCGGTGAGGGTGCCGGCCGGCGGCATCTCGAGCACGCCGGTCACGCCGAGGTCGAGCATCGTGTCCATGCAGAGGTCCCAGCGGACCGGGCTGGCGATCTGGCCGACCAGCCGCTTGAGGACGTCGACGCCGCTGTGCACGATGCGGCCGTCGCGGTTGGAGATCACCCGGGTGCGCGGGTCGTGGACCGACACCGAGCGGGCCAGCGAGCCGAGGTGGCCGACCGCCGGGGCCATGTGCTCGGTGTGGAACGCGCCGGCGACGCTCAGCGGCATCAGCCGCGCCTTCTCCGGCGGCTCCTCGGCGAACGCGGCCAGCTGCTCCATCGTCCCGGCGGCGACGATCTGGCCGGGACCGTTGTCGTTGGCGGCGGTGAGGCCGTGCTTGTCGATCGCGGCGAGCACCTCGTCGCGGTCCCCGCCCAGCACCGCGGTCATGCCCGTCGGCGTCGCTGCGGCGGCCTGGGCCATCGCCTTGCCGCGCTCGCGGACCAGGACCATCGCCTGCTCGGCGGTGATGACGCGCGCACCGGCGGCGGCGGTCAGCTCGCCGACGCTGTGGCCGGCGACCGCGCTCACCTTGCCGAAGGCGTCGGTCGGGTGCGGGAAGATCCCGAGCGCCGCGACCAGCCCGGTCGCGACGAGCAGGGGCTGGGCGATCTCGGTGGCGCGGATCGCGTCGGCGTCGGCCTCGGTGCCGTAGTGGATGAGGTCGATGCCCGCCACGGTGGACAACCACTCGAACCGGGCCCGGAACGTGTCGTCCTCGAGCCAGGGGGCGAGGAAGCCGGGGGACTGGGCGCCCTGGCCGGGCGCGACGAGTACGAGCACGGGCTCCACTCTGCCCAAGGTGGTGGCCGGGTCTCGCCTCCGACTCCGACGAACCTCGCCCCCGAAACTTTGGAGGTTTCCTACAAAGAACTGACAGGATGGGCTCATGTCCGAGCGGAGCACGGCTGTGGACGCCCTCCGTCGCTCGACGGGAGCGCTGAGCAGCGCGGCGATGACCCGGATGGACGCCGAGCTGCCGTGGTTCAAGGAGCTCAGTGCGGAGGACCGGTCCTGGGTCGGCCTCATCGTGCAGGCCGGTATCCGCGGGTTCGTCGACTGGTTCCAGGAGGGCGCCGGATCGCTGTCGGCCGAGGGCCAGGCGCTGGCGTCGTCCGTCTTCGGCGCCGCGCCCCGCGCGCTGGCCGGCGTGATCACGCTCCAGCAGACCGTCGACCTCGTGAAGCTCTCGATCGAGGTCGTCGAGAGCGACATCGACTCGATGCTCGACCCGGCCGACGTGCCCGAGGTCCGTACGGCGGTCGCCCGCTACGCCCGCGAGGTCGCGTTCGCCACCGCCGAGGTCTACGCGCGGGCCGCGGAGGCACGTGGCGCGTGGGACGCCCGTCTCGAGGCGCTGGTCGTCGACGCGGTGCTCCGCGCCGAGGCGGACGAGACCGTGCTGTCCCGGGCCAGCGCCCTGGGCTGGGGCGGCCGCGGGTCGGTGGCCGTGGTCCTCGGCCAGGCGCCGGCGCGGGGTGGTGGCACGGACCTCTTCGACGAGGTGCGCCGGGTGGCGCAGACCGCGGGGCTCGACGCGCTCTGCGCGGACCAGGGTGACCGTCTGGTCGTCATCCTCGGCGGCGTCCGGGACCCGCGGAAGGCGGCCGGGGCGGTCGTGGACCTGTTCGGGGACGGGCCGGTCGTGGTGGGTCCGGTCACCGAGGACCTGGGCGGGGCCTCCCTGTCCGCCAGGGCCGCGTTCTCGGGCTACCGGTCGGCGACGGGCTGGCCGGACGCGCCGCGGCCCGTGCTCAGCATCGAGCTCCTCCCGGAGCGGGCCCTGGCCGGCGACGGCCACGCCCGCCGGCACCTCGTGGAGGAGGTCTACCTGCCCCTCGTCCAGGCGAGGGGCGCGCTCACCGAGACGGTGACCGCCTGGCTGCGCACCGGCGGCTCGATCGAGGGCACCGCGCGGGAGCTCTTCTGCCACCCCAACACCGTGCGCTACCGGCTCCGGCAGGTCGCCGAGGTGACGGGTCTGACCCCCGGCAGCCCCCGTGACGCGTTCACGCTCGAGATCGCCCTGGTCCTGGGGCGCCAGTCGGGTCGTGAGCAGGCTCCCGGTTAGCGGTTGTCCACTCGGCGTGTCCTTGGGGTACCGGCCGCGAGATCCCGCTAGGAACAACGGGATTCGCAACTATTTCGTGTCCCGTTGGTCTGCCGTTCGCCCGAACGGTGTGGTTGGATCGTCGACGACCTAGGGGAGCACGGGGACAGGGGAGCGCATGGAGCACGAGGTCCAGTACGTCACGCTCCACGGCCACCGCCGCGCGTACGTCAAGGCCGGTTCCGGCCCGGCCCTCCTGCTGCTCCACGGCCTCGGCTGCGACCACACGACGTGGGAGCCGGTCATCGACACGCTGGCGCGCCGCTACACCGTCATCGCGCCCGACCTGCTCGGACACGGCCGGTCGGCCAAGCCGCGCGCCGACTACAGCCTCGGCGGCTACGCCAACGGCATGCGCGACCTGATCACGCTGCTCGGCATCGACAAGGTCACCGTGGTGGGCCACAGCTTCGGCGGCGGGGTCGCCATGCAGTTCGCCTACCAGTTCCCCGAGCGCACCGAGCGGATGATCCTGGTCGGCTCCGGCGGCCTCGGCCCCGAGGTCAGCCCCGCGATCCGCGCGATCACCGCGCCCCTCTTCCACCAGGTCGTCGGGCTGCTGACCCTCCCGGGCGTCCGTCACGTCGGCAAGGCCGGCCTCCAGGCGCTCTCCCGGACCGGGCTCAAGGCGACGCGCGACCTCGACGAGGTCGCCGAGATCTACGACTCGTTCCGCGACCCGTACGCCCGTGCCGCGATCCGGCACGTCGTCCGCGCCGTCGTCGACTGGCGGGGCCAGATCGTCACGATGGCCGACCGCGCCTACCTCACCGAGGAGATGCCGATGGCGGTCATCTGGGGCCGCGACGACCGGGTGATCCCGGTCCGGCACGCCTCCAACGCCGCCGCCCTCGCGCCGAACGCCCGCGTCGAGGTGATCCCGAACGCCGGGCACTTCCCGCACAAGGACCACCCGCAGCGGTTCGCCAAGCTCGTCCACGAGTTCATCCGGTCCACCGAGCCCGCGACGTACTCACGCACCCGGTTCCGCTCCTTGCTGAAGAACGGCCGGACCTCCTCGCTGAGCCCGCTGCGTGCGGTGCGCAGCGTGGGCGACGCCAGCTAGGCGTCCCCGCCCTCCTGCTTCACGTCGGCCACGGCGGTGGGGTCGTCGATGCGGTACTCCGCGAACGCCTTCTCGACCTGGCCACGGTCGATCTCACCCGCGTCGGCGAGCGCCTGGAGGGCCTGGACGACGACCGACTGCGCGTCGATGTGGAAGAACCGGCGCGCGGCGGGGCGGGTGTCGGCGAAGCCGAAGCCGTCCGCGCCGAGGACCCGGTAGTCGCCGGGCACCCACCGCGCGATCTGCAGGGGTACGGCGCGCATGTAGTCGGACACCGCGACGACCGGGCCGGTCGAGCCGCCGAGCCTGTCGGAGACGTACGCCGTCCGCGGGCTCTCGCCCGGGTGCAGCAGGTTCCACTCCTCGGCCGCGGTCGCGTTGCGGGCCAGCTCGTTCCACGAGGTGACCGACCACAGGTCGGCGGTCACGCCCCAGTCCTCACGCAGGAGGCGGGCGGCCTCCTCGACCCACGGGTAGCCGACGCCGGAGGCCAGCAGCCGGACGCGCGGTCCGTCACCCTCGCCGGTGGAGACCTGGTGCAGGCCGCGCAGGATCCCGTCGACGTCGACGTCGTCCGGCTCCTTGGGCTGGGAGACCGGCTCGTTGTAGACGGTCATGTAGAAGATGACGTCCTCGCCGTGCGGGTGCGCCTCGGTCTCGCCGTACATCCGGGTCAGCCCGGACTCCATGATGTGCGCGACCTCGTAGGCGAACGCCGGGTCGTAGTGCACGACGGCGGGGTTGGTCGCCGCGAGGAGCGGCGAGTGGCCGTCGGCGTGCTGGAGGCCCTCGCCGGTCAGCGTCGTGCGGCCGGCGGTCGCGCCCACGAGGAAGCCCCGGGCGAGCTGGTCGGCCATCGCCCAGATCGAGTCGCCGGTCCGCTGGAACCCGAACATCGAGTAGAAGATGTAGAACGGGATCATGTGCTCGCCGTGCGTCGAGTACGCCGAGCCGGCGGCCGTCGCGGAGGCCATCGCCCCCGCCTCGGAGATGCCCTCGTGGAGCATCTGGCCCTGCTGCGACTCCTTGTAGGCGAGCAGCAGCTTGCGGTCGACGGCCTCGTACTGCTGGCCGCCGGGGTTGTAGACCTTGGCGCTCGGGAACATCGAGTCCATGCCGAAGGTGCGGTACTCGTCCGGCGCGATCGGCACGATCCGCTGGCCGATCTCGGGGTCCTTCATCCAGTCCTTGAGGAGCCGGACGGTGGCCATCGTCGTGGCGATCTTGTTCTTGCCCGAGCCCTGCTTGAGCTCGTCGTAGATCGACTTCGCGGGCAGGTTGAGCGGCTTCGCCCGGATCACCCGCTGGGGGAGCGAGCCGCCCAGCTGGCGGCGCCGTTCCATCATGTACTCCATCTCGGGGGAGTCCGCCCCGGGGTGGAAGAACGGCGCGGTGCCGGACGCCTCGTAGGCCTCCTCGATGTCCCGGTCGCTCATCGGCAGGTAGAGCCGGTCGCGGAACTTGAGCAGGTCGGGCAGCTTGAGCTTCTTCATCTGGTGCGTGGCGTTCTTGCCCTCGAGCGCCTCGATCGTCCAGCCCTTGATGGTGTGGGCCAGGATCACCGTCGGCTGCCCGGTGTGCTTCGAGGCGGCGTCGAACGCGGCGTACACCTTGCGGTAGTCGTGCCCGCCGCGCGGCAGCTTCTCGATCTGCCGGTCGCTCATGTGCTCGACCATCGCGCGCAGTCGCGGGTCGGGGCCGAAGAAGTGCTCGCGGTTGTAGGCGCCGTCCTCGGTGGAGAACGTCTGGAACGAGCCGTCGGGCGTCTTGTTCATCTGGTTGACCAGCACGCCGTCGACGTCGCGGGCGAGCAGCTCGTCCCACTCGCGGCCCCAGATGACCTTGATGACGTTCCAGCCGGCGCCGCGGAAGTTGGCCTCCAGCTCCTGGATGATCTTGCCGTTGCCGGTGACCGGGCCGTCGAGCTGCTGCAGGTTGCAGTTGATGACCCACGTGAGGTTGTCGAGCTCCTCGCGGGCGGCGATCCGGATGGCACCGAGCGACTCGGGCTCGGCCATCTCGCCGTCGCCGAGGAACGCCCAGACGTGCTGCTGGGTGGTGTCCTTGATGCCGCGGTTCTGCAGGTAGCGGTTGAACCGGGCCTGGTAGATCGAGTTGATGCCGGTGAGGCCCATGGAGACCGTCGGGAACTCCCAGAACTCCGGCATCAGGCGGGGGTGCGGGTACGACGACAGGCCCTTGCCCACGCCGTGCTGGACCTCCTGGCGGAACCGCAGCAGCTGCTGCTCGTCCAGGCGGCCCTCGAGGAACGCGCGGGCGTAGATGCCCGGCGAGCCGTGCCCCTGGATGTAGATCTGGTCGCCGCCGCCCGGGTGGTCCTTGCCGCGGAAGAAGTGGTTGAAGCCGACCTCGTAGAGGCTCGCGGCCGACTGGTACGTCGCGATGTGGCCGCCGACCTCGAGGCCGGGCCGGTTCGCGTCGGAGACCATCACCGCGGCGTTCCAGCGGATGAACGCGCGGATCCGGCGCTCGATGTCCTCGTCGCCCGGGAACCACGGCTCGCGCTCCGGCGGGATGGTGTTGATGTAGTCCGTGCTGCGCAGCGCCGGCACGCCGACGTTCATCTCGCGGGCCTTCTCGAGCAGCCGGAGCATGACGTAGCGGGCCCGGTCGCGGCCGCGTTCGTCGACCAGCTGGTCGAACGACGCGAGCCAGTCGGCGGTCTCGTCGGGGTCGATGTCGGGCAGCTGGGTCGGCAGTCCCTCGTGGATCACAGTCGGGATCGAACCGGTGCGGGCGGGGACGGATGGGTCGCTCACCCGTTCATCCTGTCACTGTCATCCAGCCCCGACGACCTACCGACAAGTAGGTCCACCAGTCGTCCACCAGCCGTCGTCCAGGGGTGTCCGGGTTGCATGCGCGATGGACTTCCGATGGACTAACGCCATCTCCGCCCGACAGACGGGTGGTGCGACCGACTGGAGGAACCCGCAGTGAGCTCGACGGACGCCGCGCACGGCGCGGCCGAACGCCTGGGCTTGTCGGCGGGCATGGTCGTGCAGGAGCTCGGCTGGGACAACGACACCGACGACGACCTGCGGGTCTCGATCGAGGACCTGATCGACGCCGACATGGTCGACGGCGACTACGGCAACGTGGTCGACGCGGTGGTGCTCTGGTGGCGTGACGAGGACGGCGACCTGGTCGACGGGCTCGTCGAGGCGCTCACCGACCTGGTCGGCGGAGGCTCCATCTGGCTGCTCACCCCCAAGGTGGGCCGGCCCAACTCGGTCGACCCGGCCGACATCGCCGAGGCCGCTCCCATCGCCGGGCTCGCCCAGACGACCAGCGCGTCGGTCAGCAAGGACTGGTCCGCCACCCGGCTGATCGCGCCCAAGACCGTCTAGGTCGGACGCGACCTCCGTCACCACCGCGTTTTGGCCGCGTGCGGTCGTGGCATCCTTCACACCGTGCTGCCCTCGCCGCTGGAGAAGCTGACCTCGCGCGCCGCCTCGACGGGCTACGGACTCAAGGTCCTGGCCGAGTCGGGGATCCTCAAGCCCTACTCGCCGATCGCGCTCGCGAAGGCGGGCAAGGCGCTCAAGGACTACGGCACCGGCCCCGCCGGCGGGTTCCTGGCGATGGCCACGCTGCAGCCGAACAAGGTGTGGGTCATCGACGAGCGCGGCGACCTGACGTTCTCCGAGGTGAACCGGCGGACCAACGCGCTGGCCCGGGCGCTGCAGAAGCAGGGCGTCACGGAGGGTGACGCGATCGCCCTGATGGCCCGCAACCACCGCGGCTTCGTCGAGGCCACGGTCGCCGCGGCCAAGATCGGCGCCGACCTGATCTACCTCAACACCGCGTTCGCCGGCCCGCAGCTGGTCGACGTGCTCGAGCGCGAGCAGCCCGCGGTCGTCATCCACGACGAGGAGTTCACCGGCATGCTCGCCGGCGCCCACGTGGAGAGCCGGGTCCTGTCGTACGCCGACGACGACCGTGACGACACCCTCGACGCGCTGATCGAGGGGGAGCGGGACGACTCGGCGCTGCCGTCGCCGGGCCACCACACCCGGATCATCATCCTGACCTCGGGCACGACCGGGACGCCGAAGGGCGCCCCGCGCAACGAGGCCGGCATCGACGCGGCGATCTCGCTGCTCTCGCGGATGCCGCTGCGCCAGGGCTGGACCGTGCACATCGCCGCGCCGCTGTTCCACACGTGGGGCTTCGCCCACATGATGCTGTCGCTGCTCCTCGGCCACACCATGGTGCTGCGCCGGAAGTTCGACCCCGAGTCGGCGCTCGAGGCGACCGACGAGCACAAGTGCGACGGCATGGTCGTCATCCCGGTGATGCTGCAGCGGATCCTCGCGCTGCCGGACGAGACCCTCGACAAGTACAGCCTGTCCTCCGTGAAGTGCGTCGCGGCGTCGGGCTCGGCCCTGCCCGGTGACCTCGCGCTGGCCTGGATGGACCACTTCGGCGACAACCTCTACAACACCTACGGCTCGACCGAGGTCGCGTACGCCTCGATCGCCAGGCCCGAGGACATGCGCAAGGAGCCGTCCACGGCCGGCAAGCCGCCGTGGGCCACGGTCGTCAAGATCTACGACGACCACGGCAAGGAGCTGCCGCAGGGCGAGTCGGGCCGCATCTTCGTGGGCAACAGCCTGCTGTTCGAGGGCTACACCGGCGGCGGCAAGAAGGACATGATCGACGGCCTGATGTCGTCCGGTGACGTCGGGCGCTTCGACGAGAACGGGCTCCTGTACGTCGAGGGTCGCGACGACGAGATGATCGTCTCCGGCGGCGAGAACGTCTTCCCCAAGGAGGTCGAGGACTGCCTCGCCCGGCACGACGCGGTCGTCGAGGTCGCGGCCATCGGCGTCGAGGACGACGACTTCGGCAAGCGGCTGCGCGCCTTCGTCGTCTTCCGCGACGGCATGGAGGCCACCGAGGACGAGCTCAAGGGGCACGTGAAGGAGAACCTCGCGCGCTTCAAGGTGCCGCGCGAGATCGTCATCCTCGACGAGCTGCCCCGCAACGCCACCGGGAAGATCCTCAAGCGCGAGCTCGCCGAGTGGGAGAACGAGTGACGGGGCTCGAGCCGGGCACCACAGCTCCCGACTTCACGCTGCGCGACCAGTTCGGCGCCGACGTCACCCTGTCGTCGTACCGCGGGGAGAAGGCGGTCGCGCTCGTCTTCTACCCCTGGGCGTTCTCCGGGGTGTGCACCGGCGAGATGGCGGGCATCCGCGACCGCCTCGCGGACCTGATGACCTTCGGGTCCGAGGTGCTGGCCATCTCGTGCGACCCGGTCTACTCGCTGCGCTCGTTCGCGGACGCCGACGGCCTGAACTTCCCGCTGCTCTCCGACTTCTGGCCGCACGGCGAGGTGAGCCGCGCGTACGGCGTCCTCGACGAGACCCGCGGGTGCCCGCGCCGGTCGTCGTACGTGGTCGACAAGGACGGCGTGGTGCGCTGGGCCGTGCACAGCGAGACGGGCGTCGCGCGCGACCTCGACGAGCACGTTCGGCAGCTGCAGAAGCTCAGCTGATCAACGGCAGATCCACGCCTGATCAACACCCGGGGAATCCTGGTCTGGACCGGTGATCTCACTTCCGGCAGTTCGTTTTGGAACGCCTTGGGCCATCAGTAGTCTTTGCCGAGTTGAGCCGCTGATGACCCGAGACGTCAGCGGCTCAACTCATTTCTGCGGCACCCACTTCTGGGAAGCCACGTATCGTGTCCGCCGCCCCGCTTCGGCGGCCGTCCCGGGCGTATAGCTCAGCGGTAGAGCACCTCCCTTACAAGGAGGTGGTCGGGGGTTCGATCCCCTCTGCGCCCACCAATCCGCCGCGACGAACGCACCGAATGCCCTGTGACACGGCTCACTCCGAGTCGGTCGGAGGGAGCAGCACGTGAACGACACGAGCAGAAGGAAGTTCCTGGCAGCAGCCGGGGCCGGCGCCGCGGTGGGGACCGTCGGTCTCGCCGTCCCCGCGTCGGCCGCCGCGCGACGCCAGGCGAACGCCGCCGACGAACCGGTGGTCGCGTTCGTCGAGGACCCGCAGTCCGCCGTGGTGACGCTGATGTTCGGCGACCAGGAGGTCGTCGTCGACGACCGCGACCTGGTCGTCCGCATCCTCAACGCTGCCGGGAGGGACTGAGATGTCCTCCCACCGCGAAGCCCCGGAGATCTCCAAGGACCCGGTGGCCGACAGCACGGACACGTACGCGTTCGTCAGCCCGGACCGGCCCGACACGGTGACGCTCATCGCCAACTTCATCCCGCTGCAGAAGCCGGACGGCGGGCCGAACTTCTTCGAGTTCGGCGACGACGTGAACTACGAGATCCACATCTCCAACCGAGGCAAGGCCGAGTCCGACATCGTCTACCGGTTCGAGTTCCGCACGCGGATCCGCAACAAGGAGACCTTCCTCTACAACACCGGCCCGATCACCAGCATCGGCAGCCCGAGCTGGAACCGGCCCCAGTACTACCGGGTCACCCGCATCGAGGACGGCAAGGAGCGGGTGCTCGCCAAGACGCTGCGCTGCCCGCCGGTCAACGTCGGCACGCGCAGCACGCCGAACTACCAGGCGCTCTCGCGACCAGGCGGTGCACCCGCTGCCCGGCGGCCGGAAGGTCTTCGCCGGCCAGCGCGCCGACGCCTTCCACGTCGACCTCGGCAGCATCTTCGACCTGGGAGCACTGCGGCCCCTCAACGAGGCGCACCTCATCCCCTTGGCGGCGATGGACGGCATCAACGCCGTCCAGGCGTACAACGTGCACACGATCGCCATCCAGGTCCCGATCAACGACCTCACCCGCAACCGCAACCGCCCGACCAACCCGATGTCCGCGAAGTCGGTCATCGGCGTCTGGTCGACCGCCAGCCGCCGCAAGTCGCGGGTGTACGACCAGCAGTCGGGGACGTTCATCGGGCGCGGCCCGTGGAAGCAGGTCTCCCGGCTCGGCAACCCGCTGTTCAACGAGGTCATCGTCCCGATGGCCGAGAAGGACCAGTGGAACTCGCGACCGCCGCGCAAGGACGCGAAGTACACGAGGTACGTGAACAAGCCGGAGCTGGCGGGGCTGCTGCCCGCGCTGTACCCGGGCGCGTTCCCGAACCTCGCGGCGTACAAGAAGCCCCGCGCCGACCTCAACGCCATCCTGATGACCGGTATCCCGGCCGGCGTCGTCCCCGGGTTCCAGAACTTCACGGGCGCGACCCAGGCCGACATGCTCCGGCTCAACGTGGCGATCCCGCCGTCGGACAGCCCCAACGACCTCGGACTGGTCGCCGGCGACGCCGCCGGCTACCCGAACGGCCGCCGGCTGAACGACGACGTGGTCACCATCGAGCTGCGGGCGGTGGCCGGGCTGACCATCCCGCTGGTCGACCCGTCCTTCACCCCCGACGGCGCTGTCAGCGCGGTCTCGGACGGGACGACGAACACCAACGCGGCGGTCACCGGGAGCTTCCCCTACCTGGGCCTGCCCGGCGGGGGCTACCAGACCCAGCCCGGCGAGACGTCGGCGAGCTGATGGACGCCGCGGTGGAGAACCCGCACGCCGGGCAGGGCTCCGTGCTGCTCGACATCGGGGACGACATCGGCGCGCTCGTGGTCACCATGCCCCCAGGTCTGGTCGGTGAGGAGGTCGAGATCCTGCTCGCCGACGACGTCGGCCACGGGCACGACCACGACCACGACCACCACCACGACCACGGGCACCACCACGACCACGGGCACGCGCACCACCGCCCGCACGTGGCCGTCGTCGATCGTCCGGTGTCGGGCGGGTCGGTGCCGTCCCTGGTCTTCCCCGAGCTCGTCGAGGGCACGTACGCGCTCGTGCCCAAGGGGACCGACGATGTCCGGCTCACCGTGGAGATCCGCGGCGGAGAGGTCAGCACCGCGACCTGGCCGGTCTGAGGGAATGTGTGGAGTTCCTGATCAACCAGGTTGATCAGGAACTCCACACTTCGCCGAGCGTCGGGCCCTCGACCCCTCTCGCCGGGCTGCCGGGCCGCATGGCAGCATCACGGGCGTGACGGAGGGGTCGATCTCGGAGCGGTTGGCGGGCCAGCACGTCCTGGTCACCGGCGTGACGGGCTTCGTGGGCGAGGCGCTGCTGCACCTGATGCTCTCGCGAGGTCCCGGACGTGCGGATGTCGGTCCTGGTGCGCCCCAAGGGCTCCACCACCGGCGCGGACCGCACCGCCAAGCTCCTCGAGAAGCCGATCTTCGCCGACGTCGTGGAGGCGGCCGGCGGCGTCGAGGCGCTGATGGCCGCGCGCGTCTCGGTCGTGGACGGCGACCTGGCGGACGTGCCGACGCTGCCGAGCGACATCGACGCCGTCGTGCACTGCGCCGGCGACGTCTCGTTCGACCCACCCGTGGACGAGGGCTTCACCACCAACGTGGTCGGCGTCCGCGACCTGCTCGACCGCATCGACGAGGCGAGCCGGGACAGCGGCCGGGACATCCACTACGTGCACATCTCCACGGCGTACGTCGCCGGCCGCCGCCGGGGGAGCATCCCCGAGGCGCCGGTCGAGCACGACGTCGACCTGGAGCGAGAGCTCGAGTGGGGCCTGGGCCAGCGCCGGGCCGTCGAGGACACCTCGCGCGGCGCCGAGCTGCTCACCAAGGAGCGCAAGAAGGCCGAGAAGGAGCACAGCCGGGCGGGCCTGCTCACCGCGGCCCGGGCGACCGAGGCCGCGCGCAAGCAGTGGGTCAAGGACGAGCTGGTCCGGATCGGCACCGAGCGGGCCCGCAGCCTCGGCTGGACCGACTGCTACACGTTCACCAAGGCGATGGGCGAGCGGGTGGTCGAGCGCTGGGCCGCCGATCCCATCGGGAAGCGCCGCGCCAGCATCGTCCGGCCGAGCATCATCGAGTCCGCCCTCGAGCGGCCGCACGTCGGCTGGATCGAGGGCTTCAAGATGGCCGAGCCGCTGATCCTGGCCTACGGCCGTGGGGAGCTCCCGGAGTTCCCGGCCTCGGCCGACACCATCGTCGACATCGTCCCGGTCGACCACGTGGTGGCGGGGATCGTGGCGGTCCTGGCCCACCCGCCGGAGCCCGGCGACGTCGGCTACTTCCACCTGTCGAGCGGTGACCGCAACCCGCTGACGTTCAACGTGCTCTACAGCGCGGTCCGGACCTACTTCGACCACCACCCGTTCACCGCCGGCGACCGGGGCGCGGCCCGCCTGCCCGAGTGGCGGTTCCCCGGCGCACGGTCCGTCGAGCGGCTGCTGTCGACGAGCGAGAAGGCCTGGAAGGTGGCGGACTACGCGATCGGCCACGCGCCGCGCAGCGACCGGGCCCGGGAGCTGGCGCGCAAGCTGCACCAGCAGGGTCGCCGGCTCGAGTTCCTGCGCCGCTACCTCAACCTCTACATGGAGTACGCCACGGCCGAGCTCCGGTTCTCCGACCAGCAGACGATGGCCCTGTTCGAGTCGCTGTCCGAGTCCGACCGGGCGACGTTCGCCTTCGACACCGCGGTCATCGACTGGCCGCACTACTTCATCGAGGTGCACTGCCCGGCCGTCACGGCGCCGGTGCGCCGCCTCGACGAGCTCCGTGCGCTGCGCCGGAAGCCCGCGTCCACCACGCTCCGGACGGTCGGCAAGGAGGCCACCGGCATCGCGGCCTTCTTCGACATGGACGGCACCCTGCTGTCGTCGAACGTCATCGAGACCTACCTCTGGGTCCGCCTCCGCGAGCTCGACGGCACCGACCGCCTCGCCGAGCTGGGCCGGATCGCCTCGAAGGTGCCCAGCCTCGTGCAGGCCGAGCGGCGCTCGCGCAGCGACTTCCTGCGCGGGGTCTACCGCGAGTACCAGGGCGCCCGGCTCGACGACCTCAACGAGGTCGCCGACGAGTTCCTCACCAGCCACGTGCTGTCGCGCCTCTCGCCGGACGCCGTCCGCAGGATCCGCCAGCACCGCGCCGCGGGCCACCGGACCGTCCTCATCACCGGCGCGATCCGGCCGCTCACCCGACCGCTGATACCGCTCTTCGACCACATCGAGGCCGCCGACCTCGCGATCGACTCCCGCGGCATCTGCACCGGGCACCTCGCCTCCTCACCGCTGGTCGGTGAGTCGCGCGGCGCCTGGATGAAGTCGTACGCCGCCGACCACGGCATCGACATGGTCCAGTCGTTCGGCTACGCCGACTCGCACTCCGACCTGCCGCTGCTCGAGGCGATCGGCAACCCGGTCGCGGTCCGCCCCGACGTCGCGCTCTACCGGCACGCCCGCCGCTCGCACTGGGACGTCGTCGACTGGGCCAGCCCCACCGGCGCCGTGCGAGGCCTCGACCCGGCGAAGACGGGGGCGTGACCGTGATGCTCGCGCTGGAGATGTTCCGCTCCATCCCCCGCACCGTCGCCGGGAAGGCGATGGGCTCGCGGATGCCCGGCCTGCTGTCGGGCTACGCGGCGCCGCTCCGCCTCGTCACCATCGACCCGCCCAAGTCGGACCGGCCCGGCTGGGCCAGGATCCGGACCCGGCTGTCCGGGATCTGCGGCTCGGACCTCGGCATGCTCTCGGGCAAGACCAGCCTCTACTTCTCGGCCGTCGTCTCGCTGCCGTTCGTCCCGGGGCACGAGGTCGTCGGCGAGCTCCTCGACGACTGCGAGGACCTGCCGGCCGGCACGCGCGTCGTCCTGGACCCCGTGCTGACCTGCGCGGCCCGGTCCGTCGAGCCCTGCGAGAACTGCGCGGTCGGCGACACGAACCGCTGCAGCCGGATCACCGTCGGCAACCTGTCGCCCGGGCTCCAGACCGGGTTCTGCAAGGACACCGGCGGCGGCTGGGGCCAGCAGCTGTCGGCGCACCGCAGCCAGATGCACGTCGTCCCCGAGGGCTACTCGGACGAGCAGGCGCTGCTCGCCGAGCCGGTCGCCTGCGCGGTGCACACCGCGCGGCGGGCAGGCGTGCAGGCCAACGACCGGGTGCTGGTGAGCGGCGCCGGGTCGGTCGGGCTCTTCGCGACGCTCGCCCTGCGCGAGCTGACCCCCGCCGGCGAGATCATCGTGGTCGCCAAGCACGGCCACCAGAAGGAGCTCGCCCTCGAGCTGGGCGCGACCGAGGTCGTGGCGCCGAACGAGGTGCTGCGCCGCGTGCGCCGCTCGACCGGCGCGTTCCAGCTCAAGCCGGAGTACTCCTCGCCGTACCTGCTGGGCGGTGTCGACGTCGCCGTCGACGCCGTGGGCAGCAAGCAGTCGCTCGAGACCTGCCTGCAGGCCACCCGCGCCGGCGGCCGGGTGGTGATGTCGGGGATGCCGGCGCCCGCCGATCTCTCCGCCGCGTGGTTCCGGGAGCTCGAGCTCGTCGGGACGTACGCGTCGTCCGGCGACGCGTTCCCGCAGGCCCTCGAGCTCGTCGGCCACGACACCGTCAGCCGCATCGCCAAGTCCGTCGCCAGCTATCCCCTGCATCGCTGGCGGGAGGCGCTCGACCACGCGCACTCCGCCGGCGGGCTGGGTACCGTCAAGGTCGCGTTCGACCCGAGGAGCAGTCAATGAGTCGCCCAGGTTTCGTTCTCGAGGTCGACGACCGGACGCCGCCCTTGATCGTCCACGAGGGTCTCGGCTTCCGGCTCGAGGACAAGTTCCCGCTCGGCACCCGCGTCGTCTACCCGCCGGAGTCCCTGCCCGCGGTCCCGGACGTCGACGAGGCGATCCGCGAGGCGCTGCTGCACCCGGTCGACATGGAGCCCCTGCCGGAGCTGCTGTTCGCGGGCATGCGGCTGACCATCGCGTTCGACGACCTGTCGCTGCCGCTGCCGACCATGAAGTCGCCCGACATCCGCGGCCGGATCATCGAGCACGTCCTGACGATGGCGGCCGAGGCCGGCGTCGACGACGTGAAGCTGATCGCGGCCAACGCGCTGCACCGCCGGATGACCGCCTCGGAGCTGAAGCACATCGTGGGGGAGCGGGTCTTCCGCAGCTTCTACCCGCAGGGCGACCTCTACAACTTCGACGCCGAGGACCGCGACGAGCTCGCGCACCTCGGTGTGACCGACAAGGGCGAGGACGTCGAGATCAGCAAGCGGTCGGCCGAGTCCGACCTCCTGATCTACGTCAACGTGAACCTGGTGGCCATGGACGGCGGCCACAAGTCCGTCGGCATCGGCCTGGCGTCGTACAAGTCGATCAAGCACCACCACAACGCCAAGACGATGGTCCACTCGCGCTCCTTCATGGACCACAAGCACTCCGAGATGCACTCGTCGGCCTGGCGGATGGGTCGGTTGATCAAGGAGCACGTCAAGGTCTTCCAGATCGAGACGACGCTCAACAACGACGTCTTCCCCAAGCCCTACGACTTCCTCCAGAAGCGCGAGTGGGAGTGGTCGGTCAAGGACCAGGCGACGATGCTCGGCATGCGCCGGGGGCTGTCGGTCGCGCCGCCGAAGCTGAAGCACAAGCTGTTCCACGACCTGCGATCGGTCTACGGCCTGACCGGTGTGACGGCCGGCGAGGTCGAGGCCGTGCACGAGATCACCGTGGCCAAGGTGCACCAGCAGCACAGGGTCGAGGTGCAGGGCACCTCCGACGTGGTCGTGATGGGTGTGCCGTACCTCGGTCCCTACAACGTCAACAGCTCGATGAACCCGATCCTGGCCGCCTGCGCGAGCCTCGGCTACTACTTCAACTCCTACCTCGGCCAGCCCGTCGTCCGGAAGGGCGGCGCGGCGATCCTGTACCACCCGCTGAACGAGGGCTTCAACCAGCTGCACCACCCGTCGTACGTCGACTTCTACGAGGAGGTCCTCGCCGAGTCGACCGACCCGCACGTGGTGGGGGAGAAGTACGAGCAGCAGTTCGCCAACGACCCCTGGTACATCCACCTGTACCGGACCTCGCACGCCTACCACGGCGTCCACCCGTTCTACATGTGGTACTGGATCGCGCACGCGCTCGACCACCTGGACGAGGTGATCTGGGTCGGCGGTGACCGCAAGGCGGCCGCGCGGATGGGCTTCCGGGCCGCGACGACGCTGCAGGACGCGCTCGAGATGGCGTCGGGCACCGTCGGCTCGTCGCCGTCGATCACCTACCTGCACAACCCGCCCCACCTCCTGGCGGACGTGCGCTGATGTCGCTCATCAAGGGCGGCGTCTCCGACGTCAAGCAGGTCGCCCGCGGTTGGCGCTGGGGACGGCGCGGGCAGGTGCCGAAGTCGGCCGAGCCGTTCGTGCTGCCGTCGAAGTCCACGGTCTTCCGCTCGGACTGGTCGCGCCGCAAGCCCGCGATGGTCGCCCGCGAGGTCGCCCAGAAGGCGGGTCTCGAGCCGCTGTTCCGCTCGCAGGTGCGGACCGAGGTCCAGGGGCTCGACATCCTCGACCGGATCGACGGCCCGGTCATCTTCGCGGCCAACCACGCCTCGCACCTCGACACCCCGCTCGTGCTGCTCTCGCTGCCGGACGAGTGGCGCCGCAAGACGGCCGTCGCCGCCGCCGCGGACTACTTCTTCGACACCTGGTGGCGCGCCGTCGGCTCGTCGATCGTCTTCAACACGTTCCCGATCGACCGCCGGGGCGGCTCGATGGCCACCACGCCGGCCGAGGTGCTGGCCGACGGCTGGTCGCTCGTGATCTTCCCCGAGGGCACGCGCTCGAAGGACGGGTGGATCGGCCAGTTCCGGATGGGTGCGGCGTTCCTGGCCGTCGAGCACGGCGTGCCGGTCGTCCCCGTCGCCCACCGCGGCACGTTCGCGGCGATGCCGCGCGGCCAGAACTGGCCGAGCAAGGGACGGCGCCAGCTGACCGTCCGGTTCGGCGAGCCGCTGGTCCCCGGGCCCGACGAGAACGTCCGCGACTTCGCGCCGCGGATCAAGGCCGCCGTCGCCGCGCTCCTCGACGAGGACAAGACCACCTGGTGGGAGTCGAAGCAGCGGGCCGCGGCCGGCTCGACGCCCGACCCGACCGGCCCGAAGGTCGCCCAGTGGCGGCGGGTCTGGGAGCAGTCCGAGTCGCCGGTCGGCACCGTGGGGCCGTCGTCGCGGCTGCGGGCCTGGAGGCGCTGACCCCGCACTAAGAGGGGTCTCATGGCCGACTCATGGAGGCCTCACTCCGGACCGGCACCGTTCCACTCGTCAACACCACGACGAGAGGACACACGATGAGCAAGGCACTGCGCCTCAGCACCATGGCGCTGGTCGGCGCGACCGCCGCCGGCGTCATCGGCTTCACCGCACCCGCGATGGCCGACGACAACGGCAGCGGCATCGCCTACAAGCGCGAGGACGGCTCCGGGAAGGTCGTCACGACCGCGGACCTCGACGACGACGACGACCAGGCCAACCGGCACACCAACACCGGCACGAACACCGGTGGTGCGACGAACACGAACACGAACACGGGCACGTCGGCGGGCACCAACACCGGCACCCGGACGCGTGGCGCCAACACCGACCACAGCCGCTCCGGCAAGGTGCGCGACCACACGAACGACGGCCCGGGTCGCAACAACGTCGACCACTCGCGCGGCCACACCAACGACGGCTCGCGCCACAACACGCGCGGCTGACCGATGGGCGAGAGCAGCTGGGGGTTCGCGCCGGGTGACGAGATCACCCGCGACCTCGTCACCGTGAAGCGGCTCGGAGGCGGCTCGGCGTACGAGGCGTACCTGGCGTTCGACGAGGTCACCTACGGCCCCGTCGTCGTCAAGGTGGTGCGGCCCGACCAGGTGGCCGACGGGCACGCGCTGCGCGGGCTCGGACGCGAGGTCGACGCCCTCGTGACGGTCAACCACCCGGTCGTGGTCCGCCAGCTGCGGCACGACCTGGAGGGGGAGCGCCCGCACGTGGTGCTGGAGCAGTGCGACGGGCCCCGGCTGTCGTCACTGGTCCGGCGCCACGGGCGGCTGCCCGAGCAGCAGTACCTGCCGCTCGGGGTCGAGATCGCCGGTGCGCTGCACTACCTGCGCCGGCTCGGCTGGACGCACCTCGACATCAAGCCCAGCAACATCATCATGGGTGCCCCCGCCCGCCTGATCGACCTGTCCGTGGCCCGGCCACTGGCAGACGCCGCGGCCATCGCCACCGAGATCGGGACGGACGGCTACATGGCGCCCGAGCAGTGCCGACCGGGCGCGCTCGGGACGCCCGGCCCCGCGTCGGACGTCTGGGGGCTCGGCGCCACGCTGTACGAGGCGGTGGCCGGGTACCGCCCGTTCGACCGCGGAGACCGCTCGTCCGCGGACCCCGAGCTCCGCTACCCGCAGCTGGTCGACCCGCCGTACGAGATGCCCGAGGACACGCCGCACGAGGTCTCGAAGATCCTGTGGGCCGCCCTCGAGCCCGACCCCGCCGACCGACCCCTGCCCCACGAGTTCGCCGAGGCCTTGGAGCCCGTGATGGCTCGCCAGCCCAAGGCCCGTTTCGCCGGCTTCACCACCCAATGACCACCACTGGAGGAACCACCATGAACGTCATCCGCCCCGTCTCCCTCGCCGCCGCCTCCGTGCTCGCGGCCTCGCTCGCCCTGACCTCTGCCCCCGCCCTCGCCGGCGGCGGTGACGACGACCGCGTGATCCGGACCGGCAGCTGCTCCGGCAGCGCCGACTGGAAGCTGAAGGTGAAGACCGACGACGGCAAGCTCGAGGTCGAGGGAGAGGTCGACAGCAACAGGTCCGGCCAGACCTGGGCCTGGAAGCTCAAGGACAACGGCACGGTCGTGGCCAGGGGCTCGAAGACGACCGGCGGGCGCAGCGGCTCGTTCGACGTCGAGCGCAAGATCGCGAACAAGGCCGGCACCGACAAGGTCGTGTTCAAGGCGACGCATGCCGGCCAGACCTGCCGCGGGGTCGTCCGCTTCGGCTGAGCCCTCGGTCTACGATCTCGGCGTGCACCGGATCTTCGCGACCAGCGTCGCCTCGGTCTATCCCCACTACGTCACCAAGGTGGAGAAGAAGGGCCGGACCCAGGCGGAGCTGGACGAGGTCGTCAGGTGGCTGACCGGCTTCGACCAGAAGCAGCTTGATCGGCACCTGGCCGACGGGACGACGTTCGAGGACTTCTTCGCCGCGGCGGACCTGAACCCGATGGCGTCGTCCATCACCGGGACGGTCTGCGGCATCCGGGTCGAGGACGTCGACGACCCGCTCATGCAGAAGATCCGCTACCTCGACAAGCTCGTCGACGAGCTCGCCAAGGGCCGGGCGATGGAGAAGGTCCTCCGGGACTGAGTCGCTCAGAGCCAGCGGCGGACGCGCGCGGCGTACTCGTCGTACGGCGCTCCGAACCGTTCGTGCAGGTAGCGCTCCTCGGGGCGGATCGCGCCCCAGAACACGAGCGCGACCGCGACGGGGAACAGCACCAGCCCCCAGAACGTGGGCCCCAGCAGCGCCAGGCCGAGGTAGAGCGCGAGCAGGCCGACGTACAGCGGGTTGCGGGACAGTCGGTACGGACCCTCCTCGATGATCGCGCTCGTCGCCTGCCCCGGCAGCAGCCCGGTCTCGTGCCGCGCGAAGAGCCACAGCGACCAGCCGTTCCAGACGGCGAAGAACGCCACGAGCGCCCAGCCGAGCGGGATCCGCCAGCCGCCCAGGTCGACCGGGTCGCCCCACAGGACGGTGGCCAGCCCGCCGGCGAGCAGGGGCGCACCGATCGCGACCGGCGGCCAGATCCGGAACGCGACGATCCGCTCGTCACGGGTCATGGTGGCCATTCTCTGCGCCGCCAGAGGTACGAGCGACTCCACGCCGGGTGTTCTAGGCTGCGGTGTGCCCGAGTTCACCTGGCGACCGGCCAACGAGGCAGCGACCGGGGACGTGGAAGCGGTGTTCGACACCGGCGGCGCCCGGAAGTGCCGCTGCCAGGCTCTGAAGGTCCCAGGCTGGATCTGGCGCGACACCACCCAGGACGAGCGGGACGCCGCCCTGCTGGAGCAGACCGCCTGCGGCACCGACGGACCCACGTCGGGTCTGATCGGTTACCTCGACGGCGAGCCGGCCGGCTGGGTCGCGGTCGAGCCCCGGGAGAACTACCCCAGGATCTGGGCCCGGCAGAAGTCGTGGATGCGGATGGACCCCGAGCTCGTGGGCGTCTGGTCGGTCACCTGTTTCGTCGTCGGCAAGGGCTTCCGCCGACAGGGGCTGATGTACGAGCTGTGCGCCGCCACCGTCGAGTACGGGCGCCGCGTCGGCGCCCACGTCCTCGAGGGCTATCCCACCGAGCCCCCTCCCGGGAAGACCGTGATCTGGGACGAGGCGTCCGTCGGCCTGCTCAGCGTCTTCCTCGACGTCGGCTACGAGGTGGTGGCCTCGCCGACCCTGCGCCGGAGAGTGGTGCGGCACCGGTTGCTCGCGGACGAGTCGACCAGGAGCACCCCCGAGGTCGGATGAACCGCGTGAGCTGTCGGCTCCTGTCGGTTGCCGGTGGTTCGATCGGTGGATGGTTGAGGTCGTGCTCGGTGCCCTGGTCCGCGACGGTCAGGTCCTCCTGGGCCATCGCCGCCCCGACAAGCACGCGTACCCGGACATCTGGGACCTGCCGGGCGGAGTCATCGAGGCGAGGGAGTCGGAGCTGGGCGCGCTGGCGCGCGAGCTGCAGGAGGAGCTCGGCGTCGAGATGACGGCGGAGTCGGCACGTCACCTGTGCCGGGTCACCGCCGGCACCTCAGCCGAGCCGGTGCTCCTGAGCGCCTGGCTGGTCACCGAGTGGCGCGGAACGCCGACGAACGTTGCTCCCGACGAGCACGTCGCCATCGGATGGTTCGACATCGACGAGCTGCCCGCTCTCGCCCACGCACAGGTGCGCATGTCCCTGCTGTCCGCGGTGCGGAGCGGCTAGATCTCCGTGCCTCGTCGCGGTGTCACTGCGGCGCGGCGGCAACGGGATGGCTGCACAGCGGCATGAGCGGACGCTCCTAGGACGGTTAGTAGGACACCAACGTCCGTCGCGGAGCTGGCAACCAAGAGGTACGGCAGTGACTAACCAGCATCGACGTCGACGGTCTTGGCTGTGGCCTGATCGTCAAGCTCGCCGTACTGTGCGAGTGAGTCGCTAATCGGGGGGAAGCAATGCAAGCTAAGCGCACGATCGCTGTGGTCCTGTGTGCATCACTTCTCGGTCTGGCGGGCGCGGTTAACTCGCCGCTCCCGGCGGCTGGTGCAGCGCCGCCGTGGGACGTGGCCGGAGCCGCCTGGACCGGGACACTGACAAGCGCTATCCATCGCAAGACTACCTCGTCGTCGCGTGTCCAGGTCTACGACGAGCAAGCGACCTACACCGAACTCGAGCCCCAGTCGGCCTCGGCCAATGGCAACTACAGCGCAAGAATCCAAGGCTCAGGCACCGAGAAGGACTATCAAGCCGCCGGCTGCGGCGACATGCGCCTGGCCAACGACATCACATGGCACGTGGATAAACACTTTCGAAGCGGCCCGCTCCCGGTCGTGCTAGCGATCTCAACAGACGACATCGGGCAGACCACCATCAGTCCCCGCCTTGCACAGGTCGACATCTCCGTCACGGGCTACGAATGCGACGGCGATGCGATCGCGAGCACTAGCTCGACTACGGTGCTCGGTTTTCAAAGCGGGGAAAGCGGAGCGTTCGGCACTCCTGATCCTGTTCCGGACACCAACGGCGACCTCTACCGCCTTCAAGGCACCAAGACGTGGACGCTCGCGGACCCTCCGTATCCGCTCTACGCCAACACGACTGAGTTCACGTTCACGCTGACCTACGACCTGACGCTGGAGCAGAATCCTTGCATCGGCGGGAGCCAGGCAGCGTATCCGGCCTATCAGGCCAGCATCGCGCCCGACAAGGCGGCGATTCTGCACTTCGAGCTAGACGCCAAGTGGTGCCGAACTAGGGATGGGGTCATCTTCGCAATTGCAGACGAGCGCCGAAGAGCGAACCTTGAACTCGCCTTTCGACTTCGCCGTGGAAGCGGTGATCAAGGACCTGTTCTCTGCGAACGAGGTGTGGCGCAAGCCAGTGATCACACGCAGTGGCGATGTCGTTACGGCGACTGGGCGCTGGGAGTCTTGCGTTGGCATGCCCCTACCCAGCGTGCGAAAGCTCGCAAGACTCGCGAAAGCTCTCCGCGCTCTTGGCAAATTCATCAAGCGCGTGGATCAGTACAAGTCCGTGACACGGAAACTCGATCGCCTGATCCGCATCACCGCACGTCAACTGGAGAAAGCTGCCGATGGTGCAATCGGGAAGGCGATTGCAAAACGGGCGTTCGCCGTCCTGAGCAAGGCGATCGATGCGCTACCTAAGAAGATTCAACGGAAACTGACCAAGTACATCTTTTTTGTAGCGTTTGACCATGCGCAGAGCAAGCGATGGGCCAAGGACTACCTGACCTACTTCATTCCCGACAAGCCGCTCGGCAATGCTGTACACCACGAGCTCTCTGCAAGGTGGCGTGGACGCCACGCTCACCATCGCATTGCGACCCTTGGCGAGCGGAGTACGTAGACATCGATGGGGATGCCTCGGACTACGCGATCACCCGAGTCCGATAGCCCCAGTCGCGGTCGATCGGCCCATGATCGGAGATCGGGTCGTCGATGTGGTTCGAAAGTCTTCCTGGCCTGGCCGTTCTAGAACCCCGCATGTCAGCCCGAGGCTGCTCGGTTCTGACGCGGGCTTCATGGTCACCGCTGCCCACCACCGACGATGTGGCGACGCCGTGGTGCCCGCTCATCGGCAGATGAGGGCGTTCTCGAAAGGCGGCAGATCGCGCGCGAGCAGGGCGCGCCCGTGTCATCTGCCGCCTTTCGACGCCACCACTCCGAACCCTGTCGTCGGCATGAACGAGCGTTCGGGGTGCAACCTGACGCAGACCATCACCAACACCGGATTCCATGGGACATAGGCGGCAGAGCCGGGTCCCGGCCGGTCATGCGGCCCAAGACAGTCTTGTGGTCGACGCGAGCAGCCCTAGGCTCATGTGGTGTTGGGAATCGCCGTGCTTGGCTCGCTCGAGGTCACGCGCGACGGGCAGCCCGTGCACGTGCCGGCCGGCCGATCTTCAGAGGTGTTGGTTCGGCTCGCGCTCGAGGCCGGGGGATTCGTCCGAGCGGAACGGCTGGTGGAGGAGCTGTGGGCGGACGAAGCAGCGCAGACCCGACGCAACACGCTTCAGTCGAAGATCGCGATGCTGCGACGGAGTCTGGGCCCTTCGGCGATAGTCAGCCGCGATGGCGGGTATGCCTTGGCCGTGGACGCGTCGCGTGTCGATGCCTTGGTGGCTCTGCGACAGACGGCCGCGGCTGCGAAGCTCCGTGACGAGAGCGACGCTGAGGGAGCGGCGGAGCTCTGCGCATCGACCTTGGAACTGTTTCGCGGCGACAGCCTTGAGGCCGCGGGAGACGCGGAGTGGGTCGACGTGTTCCGCACCCGCCTCGACGAGGCCCGCAGCCTGCTTCTCCAGATCCAGTTCTGGGCACGGTTGCAGCTGGGGGACGCGAGGACCGTCATCGGAGAGCTGGAGGCGGCTGTCGCGGCTTACCCGTACCAGGAGAGCCTCTGGGAGCTGCTGATCACGGCGCTGTATCGAGTCGGCCGGCAGGCTGACGCGTTGGCGGCGTATCAGCGTGTACGGAAGGGTCTCGCTGACGAGCTCGGCCTCGACCCGGGACCTCAGCTGCAACAGCTCGAGCAGCAGATCCTGGCGCAGGAGCTCCCGGTCGGCGCGTCGACCGGGGCCGACCTGCCGCTCGGGAACCTGCCGACCATGTCCGCCGGCCTGGTCGGCCGTGAGGCCGAGGTCGTGTCACTGGCGGAGCTGCTCGGTCGTGAGCGCCTTGTTGAGATCGTCGGACCCGGCGGGATCGGCAAGACGGCCGTGGCTCTCGAGGTCGGCCGCCGACTGAGGCACCCAGGAGGTGTGTGGCTGGCTCGGCTCGAGACCGCGGTCACCCCGGCCGAGGTGGTTGATGTGCTGGTCGCGGCTCTCAACGTGCCCGGAGGTGAAGCAGCGCTCCACGAACGGCTCAAGACCAGCCCCGTGGTGGTGATCCTCGACAACTGCGAGCACGTGGTGGAGGCCGCCTCGGACTTCGCGGTGCGGCTGCTCGACCAGGCGCCGGACCTGAGGGTCCTCTGCACCAGCCAGATCCCTTTGGAGATCGACGGCGAGCACCTCGTCGAGCTGGCACCGTTGGCGCAAGCGGACGCGATCGAGCTGTTCACACGTCGAGCGCATCGCCTGCACCGGGCGTCCGAAGAGCCGCAGGAGAGTGTCGCGAACCTCTGCCGGTCGTTGGACGGTCTACCGCTGGCGATCGAGCTCGCCGCGGCGCGCACCAGGACCCTGACCGTCGACGAGATCATCCGCCGGCTCGACGAGCCCCTCACAGTCCTTCAGGACCCGGCCAGCCGGCGACCGGAGCGACGGCGATCGCTCCGCTCCACCATCCAATGGAGCTACGAGCTGCTGTTCCCCGACGACAAGCGGGGTCTGTGGGCCCTGGCGACCTTCGCGGGTGGGGCCCCGCTCCCGGCCGTCGAGTCGATACTCGAGGCGCTCGGGGTGCCCGCCCCCACCGCGGTCGACGTGGTCGACCGCCTGGTCGCCCGCTCGTTGGTCATCGTGGAGGACGACGCCGTTGGCTCGAGGGCAGGCACTCGCTACCGGCTGCTGGACAGCATCCGGGCGTTCGCGCTGGCGGCGATGCAGGAGGCCGGGCTGTCTGAGACCGGGCTGGCCGCGCACGCCCGCTGGTTCGCCGCAGCGGCCCGGGCATCGACCTCGGGGGTGCGCAGTGGTCGTCAGGAGGAGTTCCTAGACCTGGCCCGGACGGAGCGCACCAACATCGTCGCGGCCTTGGCGTGGAGCACCGAGCACGATCCCGAGCAGGCGCTCGAGCTCGCCCTCGGCTTCGGATGGAGCTGGGTGGTGATGGGTGACAGCCGAGGCGCAGAACGGATCCTCGCCGCACTGGTGGCGGTCGGTGGTGGTGGCCCGACTCGCGACCGGGCGGTGGCCCTCCTCCTCACGGGATGGATCGAGGCCTCGAGCGGCCACCTCGAACCGGCACGCCGTCACATCGACGCAGCGACCGAGATCGCCGAGTCGCTCGACGACGTCGACCTGCAGGCCCGCTGCCTCTACTACTTGGCCTACGTGGTCTCCCATCACGGCGAGTTCGCGGAGGGATTGGAGCTCACGGACCGGAGCCGCGCCCTCTATGACTCCCTCGACCGACCGTGGGACCAAGCGGCCAATGCGCTCTTCGCCGCCCGGGCCGCGATCTCCGCCGGCGACGTGGAGCGCAGCCTCGAGACGGTGGAGCGAGCGGTGCACTGGCTGCACAGCGTCGAGGATCCCTGGCTGAGGGTCCGGGGCGAGGCTGCACTCGGAGAGCTGGCTCGGATCCAACGGCGCTTCGACGACGCGGTCGTCCACCTGCGGGGTGCGGCCGAGACCTCCCGGCAGCTGGGCTTCCTGCAGACCGAGGCCTACCAGCTCTCCAGCCTCGGTCGGGCCCAGTGTCAGGCCGGAGACCACGAGTCCGGCGCCGCCACCCTGATGACGGCGATCGAGAAGGCCGAGGCGACCGGCGACATGCGGCTGGCTGCTCTGGCCCGGGTCCACCTCGGCCGGGTCCTGCGCGCGGCGGGCGACCTCGACGGGGCGCGTACGGCGCTGGAGGCGGCCGCGAGGTGGCACGAACGGTCCGGAGGCGGTGAACAGGCCGCCCTCGGCGAGTGTCTGCTGGCTGCCATGGACGCGGCGAACGAGGTCCCGGGAGCAGAGGCCCGGCTCATCGTCATCCTGGCCGAGGCGCGCCGGCACGACGCCGCCCATGTCGAGGTCTTCGCGCTCGACGCACTCGGCCGGCTGGCCGCCGCGGCCGGCGACCCAGCCGCGGCCCGCAAGCTCTGCGGCGAGGCGGACCAGCGGATGGACCTCGCCTCACACTTCATCTCCGAGCACGACCGCATCGATGCTCGCTGGGTCAGGCAAGCCGCCTGAGCCGCCCGTGGCGCTCGTTCAGGACGAGGAACGCCAGCAGCCCGCTGATCACGAGACCGATGCCCAGCACCTGCGCGTCGCGAAGCGTCTCGCCGAGCAGGAGGAACGACCAGACGACGGCGATCGCCGGCTGCACGACCTGTGCGATCCCGATCGTGCCGATCTGGATCGTGCGCTGCGCATAGACCAGCAGGCCGTGCGCCATGAAGCCGGTCAGCACGGTCAGGATCATCGTGTAGGTCCACCCGGTGCGGCTCAGGCCGAACATGTCTCCGTTGACGATGGCTAGCGGCAGCACCGCCACCGCCGCGATCGGGCTGACCGTCGACATGAAGGTCGCGACGTCCATGTCGCGTCGGAAGTACCGCGTCGACACGACGTAACCCGTCCACAGCAGCACTGCCACGAAGCCGAAGAAGTTGCCCCGGATCGAGGCGTCGCCGTTGGGTGGCGCGTTCAGCAGCACCAGCACTGCGCCCCCGAACGCCACCAGCGCGAAGACCAGGGCACGCGAGCTGAAGTACTCGTGGAAGATCGCTGCCCCCAACGGGACGATCAGGAACGGCGAGAGCGACCCGATCAGCGCGGCATTGGCCACACTGTTGTGGGTGGCGCCCACGAAGAAGGTGGCCAGGTTCAACCCGAAGAACAGGCCTGGCACCAGCGCCTGGCGAACGTCTCGCCAAGCGACTCGGCGGCCGGTGCTGCGCAGGTAGAGATTCCAGATCACGCTGACCATCGCCATCCGCCAGAACGCGATCAGGACCCCGGGGGTCTCGGCGCGCTTGGCGAGTGTCGAGCTCAGCGAGAAAGCGACCACCACACCGACGACGGCGAGTGCCCCCAGAGTGCGTGCGCTTACCGTCCGAGCCTGCGGAGGCGAGAAGGACACCGTCATGGAGTACGGCGACTGTAGCGCCTTGCCAGCGCTCTGAGCCGGGTCACTCGGAAGCGATCCACGAAACGATCAGGCTGCCTGGGAACGTCGCCAGATGGTCGCGGGCCAGGGCGTCGACCAGCTCGCTGTCTCCGGCGAGGTGGGCGCGGGCGATCGCGACAAGCTGCCGGTCGCGGCTGGTCCGCGCCATGCGCAAGGCCCTCTCCAGTCGATGGGAATCGCCCTGCAACAGGGCGGCCATCGTGATCGTCACGGGGTCGTCGACCGTGTCGGCATCGGCCAGGATGGCGGCCACCGAGGCGGCATCGCCGCCGATGGCCCGCCGGATCACAGCATCCACGCCGCCGTCCTCATTCACATGACCAGAGTGGTGAGCGGCGCTGACAGTTCCCTGACGCCGACCGGCTCCGCTGTCAGCGCGCCGTCAGGGCCGGTGTCCAGCATCGACCTCGCGTCGCAAGGACGTGCACGAACGGCGAAAGCAGGCCCGACATGTTGCACCTCATCACCTCGTGGTCGTACCGGCACCGGCGCATCGTCGTCGCGGCCTGGCTGGCCGTCCTCGTGTCCATCAACGTCGCGTCAACGGCCCTCGGCGGTGAGAGCAAGCAGGAGTTCCTGTCGCCGGGAACCGACTCCAAGGCCGCGGTCGAACTCCTCGACGAGCGCTTCCCCGCTCGGGCCGGCGACACGGTGACGGTGGTCATCCGCAACGCCGACGGAGTCACCTCCGACGGGGTGCGCAGCGTCACGCAGCCCCTGGTGGACGCCGTACGCGAGCTCCCCCACGTGGTCGACGTGATCGCACCGTGGGACGAGGGCGGCAGCAGCCAGGTCTCGGCCGACGGCACGACGGGCTACGCGGTCGTCCAGCTCGACACCACAGGGGCACGCTTCCCCGTCGACGTCGCCCGCCAGATGGTCGACCTGGCCAGCCAGGCTCGCGCGGACGGCGTCGAGGTGGAGCTGTCCGGGCAGGCGATCGAGAACGTGCAGTCGAGCAGCATGGGCGCCGAAGGGCCGGGGCTCGCGGTCGCAGCACTGATTCTGCTCGTGGCGTTCGGGTCGCTCGTCGCCATGGGCCTGCCGCTCGCCACTGCCTTGTTCGGCGTCGGGATCGGGCTCGCCAGCGGCAAGCTGATCGCCAACGTCGTCGACGTCCCCGAGTGGGCCAGCTCCGTGGCGATCATGATCGGTCTCGGTGTCGGCATCGACTACGCGCTGTTGATCCTCACGCGGTATCGAGGCGAGCTCGCCTCCGGTGCGGAGCCCCGGCAGGCGGCGGCCACCGCCATGGCGACCGCCGGCCGGTCAGTCGTCTTCGCTGGCGTCACGGTCGTGATCTCCCTGCTGGGCATGCTGACCATGAACCAGCCCTACGTCCCGGGCGTCGCCTTCTCGGCGGTGCTGACCGTGGGCGCGGTGATGCTGGCGGCACTCACCCTCCTCCCTGCACTGATCGGGTTCGCCGGCCGCAACGTCGACCGGCTGAGGATCCCCCTCCCGCGCCGGTCCCAAGCGGCCGACGGCCACGGCTTCTGGTACCGCTACAGCCGCCTGATCCAGCGCCGGCCCATCCTCGCGGCCCTGGCCGGGGCCGCGGCGCTGGGCGTGCTCATCGTGCCGATCTCGGATCTCCACCTGGGCTACCCCGACGACGGCAACGACCCCACCAGCCTGACCACCCGCCGCGCCTACGACCTCATGACCGACGGGTTCGGCGCCGGCTTCAACGGGGCGTTCGTGCTGGTCGCCGATCGTGGCGACGAGTCGGCCCTGGCCGACCTCGGACGCCTCGACGAGGCTCTCCAGCACGCCCCAGGGGTGGCCGCCGTCTCACCGCCGATCCCTGCACCCGCCGGCGACGCCGCCCTCATCACCGTCACCCCGACCACCAGCCCCCAGGACGAAGGCACCAAGCAGCTCCTCACCCGCCTGAGGGACCACATCGTCCCCGACGCCATGGCCGGCAGCGACGTGGTGGTCAAGGTCGGCGGCATCACAGCGGCCGACGTCGACCAGACCAACAGCATCCAGAACCGGCTGCCGGCGTTCATCATCGCCGTCATCCTGCTGGCCCTGCTGCTATTGGTGGCTGTCTTCCGCTCGGTGGTGATCGCAGCACAGGCGGCGGTGTCCAACCTGCTGTCCGTTGCCGCGGCGTACGGCGTCGTCGCCTACGCCGCGCAGGGCGGGTGGCTCGGGGACCTGGTCGGCATCACGACACCCACACCCATCCCGGCCTTCATCCCGATGATGATGTTCGCCATCCTCTTCGGCCTCTCCATGGACTACGAGGTGTTCCTCCTGTCCCGCATCCGGGAGGAGTACCTCAGGTCCCGCGACAACGCCTCCGCCGTATCAGACGGGCTCGCGTCCACCGGCAAGGTCATCACCGCCGCAGCGCTGATCATGGCCGCCGTCTTCGGCGCCTTCATCCTCGACGACCAGATCTTCCTGAAGATCATCGGCATCGGCATGGCCGCGGCCGTCGTCATCGACGCGGTCATCATCCGGCTCCTGCTCGTCCCGGCCGTGATGCACCTGTTCGGCGATCGCAACTGGTGGATCCCTCGCTGGCTCGACCGTCTACTGCCCGCCCTCGACATCGAGGGGGCGAGCACCCAACCCGGCCCCGAACCCGATCACGCAACGACGCGCGCCCTCGAGAACGTCTGACCCGACCACCCGTTGAAAGGATCGTCATGAGCACACTCATCGTCGAGGCCTCCGCTCAGGACCTCGCACCCGGCCCCACCCTGCAACGCACGACGGGTTGGCTGTTCATCGTGAGCGCCGTGGCGTTCGCGACGGCCGCCACCGTCCTCTCGTCCACCTTCGACTGGCCCGACATCCTGCGCGAGCCCGCCGACGTCGTCCTGCCCAGCTTCGTCGACGGCGGGACCAGCCTGATCTGGACCTGGTTCGCCGTCGCCTGGACCTACGGAGCCATGGCAGTCCCTCTGATGCTGCTGCCGGCTGCCCTGGGCCGCCGTGACGACGTGGTGCTCCGTGCCGCGACCACGGTCGGCGTCGCCGGGGTGCTGCTCTCGGTCGCCGGCTTCCTGCGGTGGGTCTTCGTCGTCCCGCCGTTGGCGCGGGAGTATGTCGCCGGTGACGCCTCCGCGCGGGAGGCGGTCGCGGCCGCCTGGACCGCACAGCACCAGTACGGCGGGGCGCTGCTCGGCGAGCACCTCGGTGAAATGCTGGCCATCGCCTGGTCCGTCACCATCGCCATCGTCATCCTGCGCACCCGAGTCCTGCCCGGTTGGGTCGGAGTCAGCGGCCTGGTGGTCAGCGCCCTGTACTTCCTCAACCAGGGCGACGTCATGGCCACCGCCATCCCGGACTTCCCCGTCTGGGACCTCGCCGGCCTCCTCGGCAGCTCGACCTGGGGCATCTGGGTCGCGGCTCTCGGCGTCGCGATCCTTCGTAAGCGCCAGCCGTGAGCGCAGCGCGCGAGCTGGTGGAGGTGGCCTCCTCCCAGCCGCCGACACCGGTTCGTGCGCAGCTCCTGGCCACGGAGCACTGGAGCCTCCTAGCAACTCGGGGCATGACCTGGTCGGAGGTGATGAGCCGCATCTCCGTCCACCTCACCGTCTCGTCAGCCGCCCTCGTGGTGCTGGCGCTGGTCACCCAGGCAACGGGGTTCGGCGTCGCCTTCCACGTCCTTTCGATCGGCCTGACCGCCGCGATCCTGGTCCTCGGCACCCTGACGGGAGTTCGTGTCCACAACGCAAGCAGAGAAGACGCGGCCCTGGTCCTGGGCATGAATCGGTTGCGTGCTGCCTACGTGGAGCTCGATCCGGGCATCGCCGAGTACTTGGTGACGAGTCGGCACGACGACCAAGCCGGGATGATGATGACCTACACCATGGGCTTGCCCCGAAGCACCCTCAGCCACGTCTTCGGCAGCACGTCGATGTTCGTCCACATCATCAACGCCATGGTCGCCGGCACACTGGGTGCGCTCGTGGCCGACGCCGCCACAAGAGGAGCCTTCGTCACTGCGCTGACCGGAGCCGCGTCGGGTCTCGCCTACCTCATCGCGGTCGTCCGGACAGCCGGGAAGTCTTTCGCTCAGCCTGTGCTCGACGCACGCTTCCCGACTCGCCAGAAAGCAGCACCGTGAGCCGAACGCGATCCGTTGGAGCAGCCCATCAACGGGCTGCGCTCGGAACGGACGGCCGCGCAGCGACATGGTCGGACGACTCTTGCCCCCGACGGCAGGATGTCGGACATGCCTGGATCACCGATGCGTCAACGCGTGGCTGTGTACGGCGTGGCCCGAGGTGACGACGAGGTCCTTCTGGTTCGTGCCTCGTCCGACACGGGGACCCCTGGCACGTGGTGGTTGCCCGGCGGCGGACTGGAGTTCGGAGAGAGTCCAGAGGAGTGCCTCGTGCGGGAGTTCCGGGAGGAAACCGGACTAGGAGTGCGAGTGCGTGACGTGCTTGTCATCGTGTCGGATGTTGCGGACCTCGCTCGGGAGCAGGCGCGACTTCACTCGATTCGACTCATCTACGAGGTGGACGTCGAGCAGGGTTCAGTCCGGCCCGAGACGGATGGCTCGTCGGATGCCGTGCGATGGGTGCGCTTTGGCGAGATCGGAGAACTTCCACTCATCCCATGGCTCGAGGGATTGGTGGACACACACCTCACCGCACGCTGAGCGCTGCTGTCCACAAGCACCCAGACAGAGGGTCGGGACTGTCGGTGGTCGCGTCTAGCGTGGGTCGCACGATGAGCTCACCGATCCTCGGCTTCGACGCAGGCGGCTTCGCCGCCGATGACGGGGTGCTCAGGGTCGAGGACGTGCAAGCGTTGACCGCCGCGATGTCGCAGATCGACCGCGATCTGCCTGACGATGAGCGGATCGAGCTGGTCCGGGCGCTGACCGAGCTGGTGAACAGCGCGGAGGCGGCGCAGGCCGAGCTGGTCGCTGACTTCGACGCCTCGATGCGGGCGAGGGCCGCCGAGAAGCGCGTGCCGAAGGAGCGTCAGGGCCGGGGGATCGCCGCGCAGGTCGCACTCGCTCGACGGGAGTCGCTGCACCGTGGTGAGCAGTTCCGGCAGCTGTCGACGACGGTGCGGGAGATGCCGCACACGAGAGCGACGTGGCGTCGTGGACTGATCCCGACGTACACGGTCCAGCAGCTGCTCAAGGAGACGGCGTGCCTGTCGCGTGAGGACCGGGTGGCGGTGGACGCCGAGGTCGCGGCCGACACGGACGCGCTGGAGCAGATGAGCCCGCGCCAGGCCGGGGCGGCTGCGTCCGCGGCCGCCTACCGGGCGGACCCGATGTCGTTCGTCGAGCGGCGCCGCAGGGCGGAGGCCGAGCGGCACACGGGTCTGCGGCCGGCACCGGACGTGATGACCTGGTTCAGCGCGTTGCTGCCCGTCAAGCAGGGCGTCGCGGTGCACGCCGCGCTCTCCGTGGCCGCCGACCAGGCGCGGGCGGCCGGCGACGAGCGCAGCCGCCGCCAGATCATGGCCGACCTCCTGGTCGAGCGGGTCGTGGCCCCGATGGTCACGGGCAGGGCCGGCGTGGGTCTGATGGTCAACGTCGTCGTCCGCGACTCGGTGCTGCTGGGCGACGAGGACGGCACCGGCTGGGTCGAGGGGTACGGCGAGGTCCCGGGCGACCTGCTGCGGGAGTGGATCGCCGACAACCTCGAGGACGGCCTCGAGGTGTGGCTCAAGCGGCTCTACGAGCGGCCCGGGACCGGCGAGCTGGTCGCGATGGACTCCCGATCTCGGAGCTTCCCCGACGGCATGGCGGCGTTCCTGCGGATGCGGGACCGCGGCTGCCGGGTGGCCTACTGCGACGCTCCGGTCCGCCACCTCGACCACGCCGAGGACAAGGCGCTGGGCGGCGCCACCGACACGTCCAACGGCCAGGGTGTCTGCGAGGGCCACAACTACGCCAAGCAGGCCCACGGGTGGCGGGCCCGACCCCGACCCGGACCACGCCACACCATCGAGACCACGACGCCGACCGGCCACGTGTACTCGAGCACGGCACCACGACTCGGACCCGAGCCTGCTCGGTCCGACCGTGAGCGGAAGGTCGCCCTGTTCTACTGGGCGGCCTGACGGACGCACGCGACAGCTACTCTCCGAGCGTGCGAGTTCTGGGGGAGTGGGTGCTGCGGCACCGCAAGCGGGTCATGGTCGGCTGGCTGCTGGTCGCCGTGGCCGGGATGGTGGCGACGAGCACGGTCAACGACCGGCTCACCGTGGACTTCTCCCTGCCCGGCCAGCCCGGCACCGAGACGGCGGCACAGATCACCGAGGCGTACGGCAACGGTGGCAGCACGGTGCCACTGCTCGTGACCGTGACGCATGCCCGAGGGCCAGACGGTCACGGGCAACGAGCCGCGGATCGGTGAGGCGTTCGCCGCGATCACCGGGGCCGACGTGCCCCTGCGGGTGATCGACGAGGCCAACACCGGCGACGACGCGTTCCGCACCGACGACGACCGCACGGCCTACGCGATGGTCTTCTACCCCTTCCCGGACAGCTTCGCGAGCGTGCTCCCCATCGACCAGGTCAAGGAGCTGGTGGGTGCGCAGGCGCCCGAGGGGGCGGCCGTCGGCGTGACCGGGATGGACGCACTCGCGGTGGGTGACGAGACCGGAGGCAACAGCGTGCTGGTCGAGACCCTGCTGGGCGGGCTCGGTGCCCTTGCGGTCCTGCTCTTCGTGTTCGCGTCGTTCCTCGCCTTCATGCCCCTGGTGGTCGCGGCCGTCTCGATCCTCACGACCTTCCTGCTCCTGCTGCCGATCACCTACCTGACGGACGTGTCGTTCATCGTCGAGTTCCTGATCGCCCTGGTGGGCCTCGGCGTCGCCATCGACTACTCCCTGCTCTTCGTCACCCGGTGGCGCGAGGAGCGGGACCGCGGCAAGGACAACCACGAGGCCGTCGTGGCCGCGATGGAGCACGCCGGTCACGCCGTGCTGTGGAGCGGCATCACCGTGGCGATCGGCCTGCTGGCCCTCGTGGTGCTGCCGGTGCCGTTCCTGCGCAGCATCGGCTTCGGCGGGGCGTTGATCCCCCTCGCCAGCGTGCTCGTGACGCTGACGTTGACACCGGCGATCCTCGGCGGCATCGGGCCGCGCGTGGACTGGCCCAAGATCCGGCACGAGACCGAGTCCAGCCGCGGGTGGACGGCGTGGGCTCGTCTCGTCGTACGACGCCGCTGGGTCGCCGCCAGCGGCCGCCGTCGTCATGCTCGGCGCGCTGACGATCGCCTTCGCGGGCATCAAGATCGGCGCCGCGGACTCGGAGTCGCTCGCCAAGAGCGGCGAGGCCTACGAGACCCTCGCGCTCCTCGAGGACGGCGGGGTCGGCACGGGCAACCTCACGCCCGTCGAGGTGCTCACCGAGACCGACCTGGCCCAGGCCGCCGCCGACCAGCTCGCCGAGGTGGACGGTGTCGACCACGCCTTCGTGCCGACCGGCCCAGGTGCCGACGTGGACGGCCGGACCGTGGTCGTCCTCGTGCCCGACAAGGAGACCGTCAACTCGCAGAGCGTCGACGTCGTTCGCAGCGTCAAGGACGCGGCCGAGGACATCGACGGGGTGGTCGGTGTGGCCGGCCTCGGAGCCGACCAGGTCGACTTCCTCAAGGCGGTCTACGGCAACCTGCCCGCTGATGCTCGGGCTGATCAGCGCTGCTGACGTACATCCTGCTCGTCCGCGCCTTCCGGAGCCTGCTGCTCCCGCTGAAGGCGGTGGTGCTCAACCTGTTCTCACTCATGGCGGTCTTCGGCGCGATGGTGCTGTTCTGGCAGGAGGGCTACGGCTCCGACGCGATCTTCGGCATCGCACCGACCGGTGCGGTGACGTTCTGGATCCCGATCATGGTCTTCGCGTTCCTCTACGGCCTGTCCATGGACTACGAGGTGTTCATCCTCGCCCGGGTCCGGGAGGAGTACGACGGGGGCGCCTCGACCGACGAGGCCGTGATCCGCGGCATCGGGCGCACCGGCCGACTGGTCACCAGCGCGGCGCTGATCCTGTTCCTGGCCTTCGCGGCACTCGCGTCCGGGCCGGGGACCGACATCAAGGTGCTCGCCACCGGCCTCGGCATCGGCATCCTGCTCGATGCGACCATCATCCGGTCGCTGCTCGTGCCGTCGTTGGTGTCACTCTTCGGCTCCTGGAACTGGTGGCTGCCGGACCGGGTCGCCAAGCTCCTCCGCATCCAGCCGTCGGTGGTCCATGCCGAGGAGCCCCGGCGGGCCTGACCGGAGGCTAGACCGCGAACCGGTAGCCCATCCCGCGGACGGTCGCGATGGCGGCGGCGCCGAACTTCTTGCGCAGGTAGCCGACGTACACGTCGACCACGTTGGAGCCGGGGTCGAAGTCGAAGCCCCACACCTGGTCGAGCAGCTGCTCGCGGGAGAGCACCTGCCCGGAGTTCAGCATCAGCACCTCGGCGAGCCGGAACTCGCGGGCGGACAGGTCGACCTCCTTCGACCCGACCGTGGCCCGGCGCGTGCGCAGGTCGAGTCGGATGCCGCCGGACTCGAGGACGTCGGTGCGGCTGTCGCCGTTGCCGTTGCCCTGGCGCAGCCGGAGGTGGATGCGGGCGAGCAGCTCGGCGAACCGGAACGGCTTGGCCATGTAGTCGTCGGCGCCGCCCTCGAGCGCCGACACCGTGTCGGTGACCGAGTCCCGGGCGGTGAGCACGATGACCGGGAGCTTGGAGCCCTGCGAGCGCAGCTGGTCGAGCACGTCGAACCCGTCGAGGGACGGCAGCCCGATGTCGAGCACCATCAGGTCGAAGTCGCCGGACAGCGCGTGGTCGAGCCCGTCCCTGCCGTCGCCGACGACGGTGGTGAGGTGTCCGTCGGCGCGGAGTCCCTTGGCGACGAACGAGGCGATCCTCTCCTCGTCCTCGACGATCAGGACCCGTGCCATAGGGGGAGCTCCTCCGTCCGGTCCTCGACCTGCGCTCGGATCGGCATCGTCTCATCGCTCTCGTCGTCATCCGAGCCCGCAGCGCCGTCCAGCGGGATGACGAGCGTGAAGACCGCCCCCCGGGGTGAGGCGTCGTCGAGCGTGACCCGTCCGTCGTGCGCCTGGGCGATGGCCCGGACGATGGAGAGTCCGAGCCCGAAGCCCTCGTCCTCGTCGGGGACGGCGCTGCGGCCGAACCGCTCGAAGATCTGGTCCCGGTGCGCGGCCGGCACGCCCGGTCCGCTGTCGCGCACCCACAGGCGGGCGTGCGTGCCGTCGTACGACGACCCGAGGGCGACCACGTCGCCGGGCCGGGTGTGCTTCACCGCGTTGTCGCACAGCTGCAGCAGCGCCTGGGTGAGCCGCTGCTCGTCCACCGTGACGGTCACCGAGGCGGTCTCGTCCAGCGTCCACTTGCGGTCGCCGAGTCCGCGCGCCTTGGCGAGCACGTCGACGGTGAGGCCGGTGAGGTCGACCGGCCGCGGGCTCACGAAGTCGGGTCGGTCGCTCTTGGCGAGGGTGATCAGGTCGCCGACCAGGCGCGACATCCGGTCCACCTCGTCGAGGAGCAGCTCGCGGGTCTCGGCGATCTCCTCAGGGGAGCCGATGTCGAGCAGCTCGAGGTGCCCGCGGAGGACCGTCAGCGGCGTCTTGAGCTCGTGGCCGGCGTCGTCGAGGAACTGCCGCTGCCCGACGAACGACGACTCGAGGCGGTCGAGCATCCCGTTCACGGTCCGGGTCAGGGCGGTGATGTCGTCGTTGCCGGTGATCGGCAGCCGGCGGGAGAGGTCCGTGTCGGTGATCTCCTCGGCCGTCTGGCGCAGCGTGCGCAGGGGAGCGAGCAGGCGCCCGGACTGCCAGAACGCGAACCCGGTCACCAGCAGTAGCGCCAGCGCGGAGACGATCGCGTAGGTCCGCATCGTGTCGTGGAGTCCGCCGTACGTCCGGTCCTGGAAGGTGACCACGACGAAGGCGCCGCGCTCGGTGCCCTGCTGGACGCCCTGGACGTCGATCAGCAGCGTGCCGAAGTCGCTGTCGATCGAGGTGCTGCCGTTGGTCTCGACCAGGGGGCCGACGGCGGACCTGAACGCGTCGCTCCGGGTGACGACGTCCCACGTCGGGAGCTGGAGCCGCGGTCCGTCGTCCCACCAGCCGACGAGCAGCTCGTTGTCGGACGGCACGTTGCGACGCATGTAGGTCCCGATCAGGGCCTCGAGGTTCGCGAAGGGCTGCTGGGTCTCGGCGTCGACGCCGTTCGCCTGGAGCTTGGAGAACTCGGCGAACTCCTGCTCGACCGTCGCCTGGTTGGCGTCGTCGACCTTGCCCTTCTCGATCAGGTAGACGATCGCGCCCGCACCGGCGAGGGCGAGGGTGGTGAGGAGGGCGACGGCGGCCGTGATCCGCAGGCGGACGGACGCGCCGGACCGTCGCGCCTCAGTCGTCGTCGCCACCGCCGTGGCCGCTGCTGTCGTCGCCCCCGCCGGAGCCGCTGCTCCCGGAGCCGCTGCTCCCGGAGCCGCTGGAGCCGCTGCCGCTGTGGTCGTCGTCGTCCCCGCTGCCCGGGCCGCTGCTGTCGTCGTCGGACCCGTCGTCGTGGCTGCCGTGGTCGTCGTAGCTGTCCTGCTCACCCGAGTCGTCGTCGACGTCGTCCGGCTCGACGGTCACGGTGTCGACGTCGTCCCCGTCGTCGTCGTCATCGTCGTCGGACGGGGAGGGGCTCTGGCTCGGGTCGCGCGTCGGCCCGGTGGTGGGGTCGACGGACGGGTTCGACGACGGCGTCGCGCCGCTCTCGCGGATCACGATCGTGTCGCGCACTGGCGCGTCGTCGGCGGCCGACGCCACGAGCGAGCCCGCCACGAAGGCGCCCAGGGGGAGCACCAGTCCCAGGGGCAGGAGGAACTTCCACGGCGTGCGCATGACCCCACCATGGTGCCTGACGATGGGTCCGCGGTGAGAGGGCGATGAGAGGTCTCTCATCGCACGCAACCGGTGGGACAACCTGGGGGCAACCCGACGGGCCTAGGCTCGAAGCCGTGCACGTGCCCATGACCGTCAACGACTTCATCGACCGCGCCGTCCAGGTGTACGGCGACCGCACCGGCCTGATCGACGAGCCGGACCAGCCCGCGCCGTCCCTCGGCGACCTGACGTACCGGCAGGTCGGCGCCCTGGCGAGACGCCAGGCGGCGCTGCTCGACGAGCGTGGCATCGGCGTCGGTGACCGGGTGGCGGTGGTCAGCCACAACAGCGCGCGGCTGCTGACGTCGTTCTACGGCGTCTCGGGCTCCGGGCGGGTGCTGGTGCCGGTGAACTTCCGGCTGCGGCCCGACGAGGTCCGCTACATCGTGGAGCACTCCGGTGCGCGGGTGCTCTACGTGGACCCCGAGCTGGAGGACGCGCTGACGGACGTGCCCGCGGAGCACAAGTTCGTCCTCGGCCAGGACGACGACCTGTACGCCGGCGAGGACGCCGACCCGAGGCCGTGGGAGCCGGACGAGTCGGCCACGGCGACCATCAACTACACGTCGGGGACGACGGCGCGGCCCAAGGGCGTCCAGATCACGCACCGCAACATCTGGACGAACGCGGTGACCTTCGCCCTGCACGCCGGTGTGACCGACCGCGACGTCTACCTGCACACCCTGCCGATGTTCCACGCGAACGGCTGGGGCTTCCACTTCGGGACGGCGGCGCTCGGCGTCCCGCAGGTGGTGCTGCGCAAGGTCGACGGCGCCGAGATCCTGCGCCGGGTCGAGAAGCACGGGGTGACGGTCATGTGCGCCGCGCCCGCGGTCGCCGCGGCCGTGCTCGAGGCGGCGCAGACCTGGGACGGCGAGATCCCCGGCCGCGACACGGTGCGGATCATCATGGCCGGCGCCCCACCGCCCACGAAGACCGTGGTGCGGGTCGAGGAGGAGCTGGGCTGGGAGTTCATCCAGATCTACGGCCTCACCGAGACCTCACCGCTGCTCACCGTCAACCGCACCCGTGCGGAGTGGGACGACCTCCCGGCGGAGGAGCGCGCCGCCAGGCTCGTCCGCGCCGGTGCGCCCGCGATCGGGGTCAGCCTGAAGCTGTCGGATCCCTCCGGCGACGGCGAGGACGACGACCCGGGCGGCGAGGTGCTGGCCCGCTCCAACGTCGTCCTCGAGGGCTACTGGGAGCAGCCCGAGGAGTCCGCCCGCGCGCTGGCCGACGACTGGTTCCACACCGGCGACGGCGGCACCATCGGCGAGGACGGCTACCTCACGATCAGCGACCGCAAGAAGGACGTGATCATCACGGGCGGCGAGAACGTCTCGAGCATCGAGGTCGAGGACGTGCTGTTCTCCCACCCGGCGGTCGCCGAGGTCGCGGTCATCGGTGTCCCGAGCGAGAAGTGGGGCGAGACCATCAAGGCGCTCGTCGTCCTCGAGGCCGGCAAGGACGTCACCGAGGCCGAGCTGATCGCCTGGTGCAAGGACAAGGCGGCCGGCTACAAGGCGCCGACCACGATCGAGTTCCGCGACGAGCTGGCCCGGACCGCGACCGGCAAGCTCCAGAAGTTCAAGCTGCGGGCGCCGTACTGGGAGGGCTACGACCGGCAGGTCAACTAGCTCCTGATCCTCAGATCGGGCGCGGCGACCGACGAGTCGGACGCCACGGTGCCCTCGTAGATGCCGTTCTTCTTGAGGACGCCGAGGTAGCTCGCGGGGTACGGCCCGGTGATGACCTTGCCCTTGGGCAGGCACTTCACGGGCACCTTGAGCACCACCTGGTGCTTGGCCGGCTTCAGGGAGACCGAGGCCTTGCCGGCGCAGTACTCCTTGGACTCGTCGCCCAGCCCGGTGAAGACCGCCGTCCAGGACGTGCCGTTGTGCCGCCAGGCGCTGATCGACAGCAGCTTGCCCTTGATGTGACCCGACATCCCGACGCTGTGGTACGCCCGGGAGAGCGACGGGTCGTCGGCGAAGGTCCACGTCAGGGTGAGCTTGCCGGACGCGACGGCGAACCTGGCGCGGCGGAGGTCGGAGGCCTTCCGCTGCTTGCGGTACTTCGACCAGAGGTCGCCGTGCGTCTGGTCACCCGCGGCGTCGGCCACGGTGGACGACGCGGCCTCCGCAGGCAGCGGCGCGAGCACGAGGAGGGCAGCAAGGACGAAGGAGATGACCCGAGTCATGGCTCCACACAATCACGGCGCCATCCGGGCCCGGGCACTAGCCTCGGCGCGTGTCCTCGCTCACCGACGTCGTCGACCTGCTGCACGGCTGGTACCCGCCCGGCTCGGCGGACTCCTGGGACGCCGTCGGCCTGGTCGCCGGTGACCCGGACCAGCACGTCGCCAAGGTGCTGTTCGCGGTCGACCCGACGCGGGCGGTCGCCGAGGAGGCCGCCGCGTGGGGAGCCGACCTGCTCGTCGTGCACCACCCGCTGTTCCTCAAACCGGTCCACGGCGTCGCCCGGACGACGCCGAAGGCGCAGACGTTGGGCGTGCTGCTCGACGCCGGCTGCGCGCTCCTGACGGCGCACACGAACGCGGACCTGGCCGTCGGGGGCGTCAGCGAGGCGCTCGCGACCGCGCTCGGGCTGACGAACCTGTCGCCGGTGCTGCCGGCGGAGCCGGACCCGCTCGACAAGCTCACGACCTACGTCCCGGCCGCCGACGCGGACGCCGTCCGCCGTGCCCTCGCCGCCGCGGGGGCAGGCACGATCGGCGACTACGACTCCGCGTCGTTCAGCACGCCCGGCGAGGGCCGGTTCCGCCCGCTCGCGGGCGCGAACCCGGCGATCGGCGAGGTCGGCAGGCTGGAGGTCGTCGACGAGGTCCGCGTCGAGCTCGTCCTGGCCCGGCCGCGACGGGCCGCGGTCGTCGCCGCGCTGCTGGCCGCACACCCCTACGAGGAGCCGGCGTACGACGTCGTCGAGCTCGCGCCGGCGGCACCGGCCGGCACCGGGGCCGGCCGGATCGGGGACGTCGAGCCGACGACGCTGGGTGGGTTCGCCGCGCTGGTCGCGACGGCGCTGCCGAGGACCGAGTCGGGCGTCCGGTTCGCCGGTGATCCCGAGCGACCCGTCGGCCGCGTGGCGGTCTGCGGTGGAGCGGGCGACTTCATGCTCGACGCGGTGATGGCGTCCGGTGCCGACGTGTACGTGACCAGCGACCTGCGCCACCACGTCGCGAGCGAGTTCGTCGAGAAGGGCGGGGCGCTGGTCGACGTCCCGCACTGGGCGGCCGAGTGGACCTGGCTGCCCGTGGTGGAGGCGAAGGTGCGCGACGCGCTGGGGGATACGGTGGAGACCCGGGTGAGCACCCTCATCACGGACCCATGGACAGGAGCTTCACGCTGAAAGCCGACCCCGCCGCCCAGCTGGCACTACTCGACCTGCAGGCGATCGACGCCCGCGTCGACGTGCTCCGCCACCAGAGGCGCACCCTGCCCGAGCTGGCCGAGATCGCCGCTCTCCAGGAGTCGCGGGCCGGTTTCGACGCCCAGCGCCGGGACGCGCAGATCCTCGTCGACGACCTCACCGCCGAGCAGACCAAGGTCGACGCCGACGTCGAGCAGGTCAAGACCCGTCGGACCCGCGACCGGGACCGGATGGACCAGGGACTGATCTCGAACCCCAAGGACCTCGAGCGGATGCAGGGCGAGCTCGAGTCCCTCGAGCGCCGGATCACCACGCTCGAGGACGAGGAGCTCGAGGTGATGGCCCGCCTCGAGGACGCCCAGAAGGACCTCGACGGCTTCACCGCCCAGGTCGAGGCCGCCGACGAGCGCCTCGCCGCGCTGAGCGCCGTGCGCGACGAGAAGGCGGCCGGCCTCGACGCCGAGCTGGCCTCGCTCGACGCCGAGCGCACTCCCGCGGCCGCCGGACTGCCGACCGACCTCCTCACGCTCTACGACAAGCTCCGCGAGTCCAAGGGCGGCGTCGGAGCGGCGCTGCTCCGGGCCCGCGAGTGCAGCGGCTGCCGACTGACGCTCGACGCCCACGAGATCGCCGACATCCGGTCCAAGCCGGACGACGAGGTCGTCCGCTGCGAGGAGTGCCAACGGATCCTCGTGCGCACCTCCGAGTCCGGGCTGTGACTGACCCGTTCCGATACCGCAAGGTCCGGATCGAGGCGGACGGCGGCTCGCGGGGCAACCCCGGCCCCGCCGCGTACGGCGCCGTGCTGTTCGACGCCGAGACCGGTGAGGTCATCGCGGAGGACGGCTCGACGATCGGGGTCGCGACCAACAACGTCGCGGAGTACAGCGGGCTGATCGGCGGCCTGCGGATGGCCGAGGAGCTCGCGCCGCACGCCGAGGTCGAGGTCCGGATGGACTCCAAGCTCGTCGTCGAGCAGATGGCGGGCCGCTGGAAGATCAAGCACCCCGACATGAAGCCTCTCGCGGCCGAGGCCCACGGCCTGGCGCCGTTCGGGACGACGTACACCTGGATCCCGCGCGAGAAGAACTCGCACGCCGACCGGCTGGCCAACGAGGCGCTCGACGGCAAGCGCAACGGCGTCACCGTGCTCGCCGGTGGCACGGACGAGGACCCGTCGCTGCTCGAGGAGATCCAGGACCCGGCGCCGGGACCCGAGCCGACACCGGTGACCGGCTGGGGCCGCCCGACGGTGTCCGCGACCACGCTGATCCTGGTCCGGCACGGCGTCACCCCGCACACGGCCGCCAAGAAGTTCAGCGGAGGCCTGGGCGGCGACAACCCCGGACTGAGCGACGAGGGTCGGGACCAGGTCCGGGCGACCGGTGACTGGCTGGCGCCGGCCGCCGAGCGCATCGACGCCGTGATCGCCTCACCCGTGCGCCGCACCCGCGAGTCCGCCGACATCCTCGGCGAGCTGCTGGGCCGGCCCGTCGAGGAGGAGCCCGGCTTCGCCGAGATGGAGTTCGGGGTCTGGGACGGGCTGACGTTCCCCGAGGTCGGCGAGCGCGACCCGAAGGGCCTGGAGACCTGGCTGACCGACCTCGACCACGCGCCCGAGGGCGGCGAGTCGTTCCGGACCGTCGAGGCGCGCGTGCTCGCCGCGCTCGACCGGGTCCGCGACACCCACCACGGCCGGACGGTGGTCGTGGTCAGCCACGTCACGCCGATCAAGATCCTGGTCGGCCGGGCGCTCGGCGCACCTCTCGAGGGTGTGTTCAACATGGAGCTGTCGCCGGCCTCGGTCAGCGTCGTGTCGTACTACCCGGGCGACGACCTGTTCCCCGACCGCGCCTCGCTGCGGCTCTACAACGGCCGCCCGCCCGGCGTCGACGGCTTCGGCGGCGCCCCGACGTCGTGGTGACCCGCTAGACGTCGCTCACGACGACGTCCAGCCGGGTGCCGGCCCTGCCGGCCTCGGACTCGACCGTCCAGCCGAGGTCGCCCAGCGCCTCGGCCAGGCGCTTCGGGGTGCGGGGGTTGGCGCCGTCCTCCAGGAGTGCGCGGACGATCCGCCCCTTCGTGGCCTTGTTGAAGTGGCTGACCACCTGCCGCTTGCCGGCGACCTCGTGCAGGACCCGGACGGTCGCGACGCGCCTGGCCATCGACGCGGGCGGACGCCAGAAGGCGGCGTACATGCTGCTCCGCAGGTCGACGAGCAACCCGTCGCCGACCGTCGCCTCGACCGAGGGGCCGAGCGCGTCACGCCACACGGCGGCCACCCCGCCCAGGCCCGGCAGCACGGCGTCGCCCGAGAGGCGGTACGCCGGGATCCGGTCGGCCGGGCCGACCAGGCCGAACAGGCTCGACGTGACCATCAGCCGCGCGGTGGCGCGTCGGCGGGCGGCCGTGCTGAGGGTGGCGGGGGAGAGCGCGTCGTAGAGGACCCCTGAGTAGACCTGGTCCGCGCGTGCCGTCGGCGAGGTGCGGACCCGCGCGTCGAGGTCGACGAGGTCGAGCTGCGACTTCGGCACCTCCAGGACCTGGGCGGCGCGCACCGGCTCCTCCTCGCACAGCGACACCAGTGCGTCGAGGACCGACTCGCGCGCCGGAGCCAGCTCGGGCAGGGACAGCACCGACAGGTCGAGGGGCTTGCCCCGACGCGGCGCGGACTTGCCCTCGCTCGGGGGCAGGAGGATCAGCACGCCACGCAGACTAGGGTCGGTCGTATGGCAGGCAGCCGAGTGGTCACCGTCCGGCCGCGTCTCGAGGGGCCGGAGCGGGCGGAAGGCGTGGCGGCGGACACCCTGCGCTCGGGCATCGCCGACATCCAGACCGAGCTCGAGGTGCTCCCCGCGTTCCCCGACGAGGTCGAGGCGGCGGCCGCGGAAGCGGCGGCGAACCCACGGCTGCCCGACCTGGACCGCACCGACCTCCCGCTCCTCACCATCGACCCGCCCGGCTCGATGGACCTGGACCAGGCGCTGCACCTCGCCCGGGACGGCGACGGGTACGTGCTGTCGTACGCGATCGCGGACCTGGCGGCGTTCGTCACCCCCGGCGACCCGGTCGACGTCGAGGCCAACACACGCGGCCAGACGCTGTACGGCGCCGACTCGAAGGTGCCGCTGCACCCGAAGGTGCTCTCGGAGGGTGCCGCCTCGCTCCTGCCCGACGAGGTCCGCCCGGCGCTGCTCTGGACCCTGAAGCTCGACGCGGAGGGCTCGCGCACCGACGTCGAGGTGGTGCGTGCCCGGGTCCGGTCCCGGCGCCGGATGAGCTACGCCGAGGCCCAGCAGGAGATCGACGCCGGCACCGCCGACGAGTCCCTGCAGCTGCTCAAGCAGCTCGGCGAGCTCCGGCTCACCCGGGAGGCCGCCCGCGGCGGCATCAACCTGCCGACCCTCGAGCAGGAGGTGCACGTCGAGGACGACCGGTTCAGCCTGGAGTTCCGCGACATGCTGCCGGTCGAGAGCTGGAACGCGCAGATGTCCCTGCTGACCGGCTTCGCGGCGGCGTCCCTCATGGTCTACGCGCGCGTCGGGCTGCTCCGTACCCTGCCGGAGCCGGACCACCGCGACGTCCAGCGCCTGCACCGGACCGCCCGCGCGCTGGGCATCGACTGGCCCGCCGAGCTGCTGTACGCCGACCTGATCCGTGACCTCGACCCGCACGTCCCGGACCAGGCGGCCCTGCTCGTGGCCAGCACCCGCCTGCTGCGCGGGAGCGGGTACGTCGCCTTCGACGGCGAGACGCCGGCGGACCCCCGGCACCACGGCCTGGCGGCGGAGTACGCCCACGTGACCGCTCCGCTGCGCCGCCTCGCCGACCGCTACGCCTCCGAGGTGTGCGTCGCGCTGTGCGCCGGCGAGGACGTCCCCGGCTGGGTGCACGCGGCGCTCCCCGAGCTGCCCAGGACGATGCAGCGGACCGGTCAGCTGGCCGCCCGCTACGAGCGGATGGTGCTGGACCTGGTCGAGGCCGGCGTGCTGCGCAGCCGTGTCGGGGAGAGCTTCGAGGGGGTCGTGGTCTCCGTCAACGAGCAGGAGACCACCCGGGGGACCGTCACGGTCCGCGAGCCGGCCGTCGAGGCACCCGTCGTGTCGGCCTCGCCGCTGCCCCTCGGCACGGAGGCCCAGGTCCGCCTCACCACCGCGGACGTGGCTGCCCGAAAGGTGGAATTCACGCTCGAGTGACGCGGGGGACGGCGCTGGATTCCGGCGTTCTCCTGCGCGGCTCGGCCCGCTTCCGGCACCGTCTAGGTGGCCACGGGGGCCGTGGCTGCCCCCCGCCCGGAAGAGGCTCGACCATGCCACGCACGTCTGCTCGCGTCACGTACGCGAACGTCACCTCCACCCTCGCCCTCGTCGTCGCGCTCGGCGCCGGAGGGGCCTACGCCGCCAACACGGTCAAGTCCAAGGACATCGTGGACGGCCAGGTCAAGGCGGCGGACATGCACAAGAACTCCGTCGGCACGTCGGCCCTCAAGGACCGCGGCGTCTCGGCAGCGGACCTCGGTGCGGGCGCGGTGGGCCCGACCAGCGTGCAGGACAACGCGATCAGGACCGAGCACCTGGCGAGCGGCTCGGTCGGGTCGGTGACCGTCATCGACGGCTCCCTCAAGGAGGTCGACTTCGCCACCGGCACGATCGGCACCTTCGCCCTCGGGGACGGCCAGGTGACCGGGACCGACCTGGGCGGCAACTCGGTGTCGACGGGCAAGATCCAGGACGGCCAGGTGACGCAGACCGACCTCGGCAGCAACGCGGTGACCTCGGTCAAGGTCGTGGACAACACGCTGACGCTCGCCGACCTCCTGGGCGCCGACGCGACAGCGACCCTGACCGTGACCAACCTGGCGGGGTCGCGGTGCGGCCAGGCCAACGTCACCGCGCCCGGCGCGGCGGCCGGTCAGGTCGGCTTCGTCAGCTCGACGACGGCGGTCACCGTGGGGTGGGGCATCACCGTGCTGAAGGTGAACGACGGGTCGGTGACGCTCAACCTGTGCAACCTCACCGGCGCGACGGCGACGCTGACGAACCAGTCGGTCCGGGTCGTCACGTTCGGGTGAGTCACCGGGAGCCGACGAACTCCTTGAGCTCCGGGGCACCCGTCCACGCGTCGCGGAACGCGGGGTGCAGGTCGAGGTCGTCCACCTCGTCCGGGGTCACCCAGCGGTGCCCGGCGCTCTCGGCGTGGTCGGTGACGTGGAGCCGCTCGACCGGGCTGGCGAAGACGGTCTCGTAGAGCCACCCGCCGCACTCGGCGACGTACGAGCCGTGGGTCTCGATGGCCGTCGGGTCCAGCCCGAGCTCCTCACCCGCCTCCCGCAGCGCGGCCTCGACCATCGTCTCGCCCCGCTCCCTGGCACCGCCCGGGATGGACCAGGTACCGCCCTGGTGCGCCCAGCGGGCCCGCAGCTGGAGCAGCACCCGCCCCTCGTGGGCGAGCAGCAGCCCGGCGGCCCCTCGCGGTCCCCAGTGGGCGTGTCCGAGAGTGCACGTCGCCCAGGCCATGCGGCCATTGTCGCGAGCCGCCGCGGTCAGGCAGGCACGGGTCCGCTCTTCAGGCCGAACGTGGAGTCGAGCCCGGTGATCCGGCAGAGCCGCAGGAACGGCGGGCTCCATGCGACGAACTGGAGCGAGCCGCCGATCTCGGCCAGCTGGGTGCGGAAACGGAACAGGACCCGCATCGCGGACGCGTCCACGAAGCTGACCCCGGCGACGTCGACCAGCACGCGCAGGCAGCCCATGTCGAGGGCGTCCTGCAGACGTTCGTGGAGCTGACGGGTGGTGAAGATGTCCAGCTCGCCGCCGACGGTGATGACGGCCTCGGGCGGATGGACGTTCATCGAGAGGGTGAACTGCATGGAGTGTCCGATCCGGTGCGGCTGGGCCAGCGACCGGGAACGGAGCCGCCTGGCGGCGGATCGCACGGGAACTCTCGGTTGTGTCGAACCTAGCCGCCACAGGCCGGGGCCCGCTCCACCCGAGCGGGTGGCACGGGCCCTGGGCGGTGGGTGTCAACGACGGGCGATGCGGGGGATCACGATCGCAGGTACTCCACGACGGCCAGCACCCGCCGGTTGCTGTCCGCGTCCCCGGGCAGGCCGAGCTTGGTGAAGATCGAGCTCACGACCGGCTCGACCGTCTTCACGCTGAGGTGGAGCCGGTCGGCGATGGCGTTGTTCGACAGTCCCTGAGCCATCAGGTCCAGCACGTCGTTCTCCCGCGGGGTCAGGCCCTCGAGACGGCCCGCCTCGACCTCCTGCTCGATGACCTTCGCCAGGCTCATCCGCTCCATCGCCCAGCCGGCGGCGAGGGGCACGCCCACGGCGAGCAGGATGCCGGGGCGAGGGGTGCCCGCCGCGACGAGCCCCACGACGAGTCCGGCCACCGACACCCCGACGGCCGCCAGCATGACGGTGAGCTGGCGACGTACGACGCCGTCGGACTGCCTCCAGCGCGCCGCGACGGCGACCACCCACAGCACCTGGAGCAGCACGTAGACCGGGTGCGCGACCGCGTCCCACACGGTCGAGGCCGGGTCGGCGCCGGCGAGGGACAGCGGGTGGTCGGTGACCACGCCGGTGTCGGCGTACTCCACGGGCCAGAGCGCCGAGACGAGCGAGCAGGCACCCGCGAGGACGGCGGCGAGGATCCCGACCGACCGCCACCGGGTCGAGAGGAACCGGCCCTCGGGGAAGCACAGGACGCACCACGTGGCGGCGCAGATGGTGATCGCGAGCGGCCAGACGCCCAGCCAGCCCCACCAGTCGGCGGCCGCTGCGGTGGGGAAGTGGCCGACCTGGCGCCCGAAGAACAGCAGCGCCTGGAGCACGCCCACGAGGAGGAACAGCTGCGCTTCGCGCTGACCCGGGCGCTGGAGGAGCACGGCGACGCCGACGAGGGTGAAGGAGAACGCGAGCAGACCGTTGTGGAGGTTGTCGGACCAGAAGCCCCGCGCGAGGCCGGCCCCGACCAGGCCGACGACGGCGCACAGCACGAGCAGGATGCCCAGGGTCCCCGAGCCCGCGCGCCGCATGGCCGAGATCGTGCCACCCAGGGACGCCCGACGGACCCAGGGTTATCCCTGCACCTGCCGCTCCAGGGCTTTCCCCGGTGGTGGCGGGCGCACGCCGACGATGGGCTGGAGCCATGAAGACCACTCCCGGCACCCCGATCGCCCGACTGCTCGACGTGTCCCTGCTCCTGGGACCGTTGGCCTACCTCTTCCTCGACAGCACGTACGTCGCCCGCGGCTGGTGGGACGCGGACGCTGGTGCGCTGCACATCGTCGTGGCCGCCGTCTACGGCCTGACCGCGCTCCGGCTGGTCACGCTCGCCCGCGGCCGCCTCCAGGCCGTCCTGGCCGTGGTGGCGGTGCTCGGCATCGTCGGCAACGCCGGCGTCGGGCACAACACGCTCTCGGTCGGTCTCGGCGGCATCGACCTCTTCATGGAGGACGGCCCGGCGAACGTGTTCAAGTCGATGGGCTTCTTCTTCCCGCTCACGCTCCTGCTGGGCGCCCTCGCGCTGCGCGGACGGGTGCCCGCCTGGACCTGGCTGACCCTGGCCCTGGCGGCCGTCGTCTTCCCGGTGGCGCACGTCCAGAACATCGGCTGGCTGGCGCTCGCCGACGCCGTCGCGGTCGTGCTCGCCCTGGGCTTCGTGTTCGCGAACCGGCGCGAGCTCGACTCGGACGCCTCTTCGGACGCGTCGCCGGCGGCCGTCCGGGTGTGAGCCCGGGGTGCGGACGGGCTGGCCTGTACGCCGGGTTCTGTCCCAGGTTCCCTCGCGGTCGCCTGGGGGCGACCATCCATCTAGGAGCACCGTTGCCGGTGCCCTCAAGCGATCTACCCGTGCACTCGGGCGGGCCGCCCTCGAACGTGCACTGTTTGATCTTGCTCCAGGTGGGGTTTGCCTAGCCGGTCCGGTCTCCCGGACCGCTGGTGGTCTCTTGCACCACCGTTTCACCCTTACCGCGCCTCCCGGAGGAGACGAGGCGGTCTGTTCTCTGTGGCACTGTCCCGCGGGTCACCCCGGGTGGGTGTTGCCCACCACCGTGCCCTGTGGAGCCCGGACGTTCCTCGGCGGTGCATCCCCGGTCTCCCGTGTGTGCACCGACGCGGTCGCCCGGCCAGCCCATCCGCGCGACCAGTGTGACAGCGCCGGCGGGGTCAGGCCAGTCGGGTGACCTCGACCTCGACGAACATCTTCGACGTGGCGGTGCCGGAGTACAGCCCCTCCAGCGGCTTCACGTCGGTGTAGTCCCGTCCGTGGGCGACCGCGACGTAGCGCTCGGAGACCTCCTGGGCGTTGGTCACGTCGTACGGGTGCCAGCCGTCGTCCCACCACTCGACCCACGCGTGGGACTCGCCCACCACGGGCTCGCCGACGACCGGGTCGGGGCTCGGGTGGAAGTAGCCGGAGACGTACCGCGCCGGGATCCCGACCGAGCGGAGGCCGCCCATGATCAGGTGCGTCATGTCCTGGCACACGCCGGCCCGCTGCTCCCACGCGTCGGCGGCGGTCGACCAGACGTCGGTGGCGCCGGGCTCGTGCTTCACCTCGCCGGAGACCAGGGCGCACAGGGCCTGCGCCGCGGCGCCCGGGGTGGCGGAGCCGGCGGCGATGTCGGCGGCGCGTCCGGCGAAGTCCACGGGAGGCCGCACGAGGTCCGGGACGGTGAGGTACTCCGTCCAGCGGTCGGCGACCTCGCGCTCGGCCAGGGCCTCCCACGTGAGCGTGGGCGGCGGCGCCGGCGGCCGGTTCGTGTGCACGGTCGAGGTGGCGGTGACCGTGAGCGACTCGTGCGGGTCGACGACCTCGAACGCGGTGACCTGGGTCCCGAAGTAGTCGCGGTACTCGTAGGTCCACGGCTTGGGCGAGACCTCGAGGCGGCTGTGGACCACGATCTGCTCCGGGGTGGTCACCGGCGTCATCCGGGCCTGGTTGTACGACGCGACCGCCTTGCCGTCGTACTCGTAGCCGGTCGTGTGGGCGATCCTCAGCTGCATGCTCATGTCAGCCCCTGCCAGGCCAGGGGCTCGGCGCCCGCGAAGTAGCGCCGGGTGACCGCCTCGGTGGCCAACGCGCAGGTGCGCTGGAGGCGCTCCATCTGGGCCGGCAGGTCGCTCAAGAGCTCGGTCTGGGAGCGGTACTCCAGCTCGGCGCGCATCCGGCCGAGCAGTCGTTGGGCCTCGTTCTGGAAGCCGGCCCGCTGGCCGGACTCGAGGTTGTCCAGGCACTGCTCGGCCCGGTTGAGGGCGAACACCACCGACCGCGGGAAGAGCCGGTCGAGCAGCAGGAACTCCGCGGCGCCGCGCTCGGTCTCCATGCCGCGGTAGGTGCGGAGGAACGCCTCGTAGGCACCGCACGCGCGCAGGGTCGCCGTCCACGGCGCCCCGATGCTGCCCGAGACGGACGCCGTGGCGACCAGCCGCGACGTCATGTCGGCGCGCTCCACGCACCGGCCGAGCATCAGGAAGTGCCACCCCTCGTCGCGGACCGTCGTCGCGTCCGCGGTGCCGTTGATCAGCGCGGCCCGCTCGCGCACCCACTGGAACACCGCGGGCGGCCGGTGCGCGTGGAACTGGCCGGAGGGGATCGCCCGGTACGTCGTGTTGATGGCCTCCCACATCGGCACCGACAGCGTCTCGCGGGCCCGGCGGGCACTCTCGCGGGCGGCGCCGAACGCGGACGCGATCGACACCGGTGACGTCGGGTCGTAGCAGAGCTGGTCGAGCATCTGGGCCATGTCGACCCGGTCGGGGGCGTCCTCGACCCCCATGATCGACAGCAGCGACCGGCAGGTCGTCACCTCGTCGATCGTCGCGTCCTCGAGGATCAGCTGCGTCTGCACGTCGAGGATGCGGGCGGTGTCCTCGGCGCGCTCGACGTAGCGGCCGATCCAGAACATGGACTCGGCGATCCGGCTCAGCACGGGGACCGACCCTGTTGCTGTTGCTGCTCCTGTTGCTGCTGCTGGTCGGAGGCCTGCATCTCCCGGATCACCGGGCCGCTGGCCATCTCCTGCGCGTGGGGAGGTGCCTCGACGACCACCCGCTCGTGGCGGACCGGCGGGTCGGCGCTCTCGAGGTCGAGCTGCGGCGGGCCGGCGAGCACCCAGGTGTCCTTCGAGCCGCCGCCGCGGGACGAGTTCACGATCAGCTCGCCCTCGGCCAGCGCGACCCGGGTCAGGCCGCCCGGGAGGACCCAGACGCGCTCGCCGTCGTTCACCGCGAACGGACGGAGGTCGACGTGCCGCGCGCCGAGCTTGCCGTCGACGAAGGTCGGGACGGTCGAGAGCTGGACGACGGGCTGGGCGATCCACGCACGCGGGTCCTCCAGGACCTTGACCCGGAGCTCGTCGAGCTCGGACCTCGTCGCGGCCGGCCCGATCACGATGCCCTTGCCGCCGGACCCGTCGACCGGCTTGAGCACCAGCTCGTCGAGCCGGTCGAGGACCTCCTCGCGGGCGTCCGCCTCGCCCATCCGCCAGGTGTCGACGTTGCGGATGACCGGTTCCTCGTGCAGGTAGTAGCGGATCAGGTCCGGCATGTAGGTGTAGACGAGCTTGTCGTCCGCGACGCCGTTGCCGATCGCGTTCGCGAGGGTCACGTTGCCGGCCCGGGCGGCGTCGACCATGCCGGGACAGCCGAGCACCGAGTCGGCGCGGAAGTGCACGGGGTCCAGGAACTCGTCGTCGACCCGGCGGTAGATGACGTGGACGGGCTCGAGGCCGTGGGTGGTCTGCATCAGCACCCGGCCGCGCAGGCACACCAGGTCGCGGCCCTCGACCAGCTCGACGCCCATGGTGCGAGCCAGGAGGGCGTGCTCGAAGTAGGCGCCGTTGTAGACGCCCGGCGTCAGCACGACGACGGTCGGGTCGGTGACCCCGGCCGGGGCCGCGGCGCGCAGGGCGGCCAGCAGCCGCTGGGGGTAGCCGGCGACCGGTCGGATCCGGTGCTCGGAGATCGTCTCGGGCAGGGCGGCCGAGATGGCTCGCCGGTTGGTCATCACGTACGACACCCCGCTGGGCACCCGGACGTTGTCCTCGAGCACCCGGAACTCGCCGAGGTTGTCGCGCACCAGGTCGATGCCCGACACGTGCACGCGGACGCCGTTGGTCGGCCGGACGTTGGCGGCCGCGCGGTGGAAGTGCGAGGACGTCGCGATGACGGCGCGCGGGATCACCCCGTCGTCGAAGACCTCTCCCGCGTCGTACACGTCGGCCAGGAACATCTCGAGGGCCCGCACCCGTTGCTGGACGCCCTTGTCGATCGTCGTCCAGGTGTCCATCTCGATGACGCGGGGGAGGATGTCGAGGGGGAACGCCCGCTCCTCGCCGCCGATGTCGAAGGTGACGCCCTGGTCGAGGTAGCTCGCCTGGAGCGCCTCCACCCGGCCGACCAGGTCGGGAGTCGTCATCGCGTCGAGCGACGTGCGGAGCCGGCGGTACGGCGGCCGGAGCTCCTCGCCGTCGAACATCTCGTCGTACGCCGGTCCGCGCGAGCCGTAGCCCTCGAACATGGCGGTCACGTAAGGACCGTACCCAGTCGCCGCCTCGCGATAGTTTCGGGAATGTGACGGACAAGTTCTGGTGGTGCCTGAACCACCACAAAGTCGAAGGTCAGGACGGCTGCGCCTGGAAGGACCGGCTCGGCCCGTACGCGACGGAGGCCGAGGCCTCCCGCGCGCTCGAGAAGGTCAAGGAGCGCAACGAGGAGTGGGACAACGACCCGAAGTGGAACGACGGCGACCTGGAGGACTAGTACCTTCCACCCGTGGCGATCAAGGACCGGAGCGTCTCCGTCTGGGGCTTCGTCGGGCTGATCGGCATGGTGGCGGCGTTCTTCCCGTACGCCACCAGCGGGCTCGTGGCGCCCTTCTGGGCCGTCGGCGTGCTCCTGGCGATCTGGCTGGTGATGTTCGTGGTCACCTGCCGCTGGTTCATGCCGCACCCCAAGCGCACGCTGGTCATGCCCGTCATCGCGTTCGTCTTCTGGTTCGCGGCGATCAGCGCCGGCGGGGTCTTCCTCGACTGGACCGCGTGACCGCTACTTCGGGGTGACCCGGAGGATCACGTCGTTGCCGCCGCCGTTCGAGGTGGTGACGAGCAGGGCACCGTCCGGCATCTGGGTGACGGTCCGCAGCCGGCCGTACCGGGTCAGCGCCGCCGGGACCCGCTTGCGCTTGAAGGCGCCCTTGCCGTCGAAGGTCAGGAACAGGACCCGGCCGGCCTTGAGGCAGGCGACCGCGAGGGCGCCCTTCAAGGAGCCCCACTCCTTGCCGTAGACGAAGGTCCCGCCCGAGGTCGCCACCGTCGGGTAGCCGGAGCTCCACTTCGCCGCGACCTGGGCGCCGGGGAGGCCCGGGTCGGTCATCGGCACCGACTCGTTGTAGCCCGGCACCGGGTTCCAGCCGTAGTCCTTGCCGTTGACCAGGAGGTTGACCTCGTCGTCGCGGTCCGGGCCGTGCTCCATCGACCAGAGCGTGCCGTTCTTGCGCAGCGCGAGGCCCTGGACGTTGCGGTGGCCGAAGGTGTGCACGTACCGCCGCTTCGCGGACGAGTCGGCGTACACGTTGGTCGGCCACGGCTTGCCGGTGAAGCGGTTGATCCGGAGCGTCTTGCCACCCAGCGAGTCGAGGTTGCGCGGGTTGGTGCCCTGCGCCGCGTCGCCGGTGCCGATGATCAGCGAGCCCTCGCCGTCGACGAGGAGCCGGCAGCCGCCGTGCCGGCCGCTGGAGGTCGGGAAGCCCTTGACCAGCGTCCGGTCCATCGTGACGCGGCGGAACCGCTTGTCGAGCGTCCAGGCGATGACGCGGACGTCGGGACCCTCGGTCTCGCTCTTCCAGCCCTGGCAGGTGTAGATGCGGTGGTTGTCGTCGGGGTCGACGTACAGGCCGAGGAGGCCCGTCTCTCCCGAGACCCAGATCTTGTTGCTCGGGAAGTTCTTGATCCGCTTGACCTTCCCGTTCGCGAAGGTGCTGATCGTGGCGCGGTTGCGCTGCGTGAAGATGATCTTCTTGTCCGTGAGGGAGCGGACGTCCCAGACCAGGTCGAGGCCCTTGACGAGCTTCTTGACCTTGAGCGCGGGGACCTTCGCGTGGCCCGCGGCCGGCTTGGTCGACTCGGCGGGTGGCTGGGCGGCCTGGGTGGGGGCCGAGATCAGCGTGAGGGCAAGGGCAGCGGCGGCGACCGGGGGGAGTAGGCGCATGTCTCGCACCGTACCGAACTCGGATGAGGTCGGGCTCTAGCGTCATCAGGATCGAGGGTCCTGGCCCACCAACGGGATGACGTTGCGGCGAGTCAAACCGCCGTCGACCAGCCGTTGGCGCGCAGGGCCTCCTCGATCTGCCGGAAGAAGTCGTCCGGACGGAGGCGCAGCCCGAGCAAGGGCAGGCGGAGCACGGTGTCGCCGGCGATCGCCAACGTGTTCTGGCGCAGCGCGTCGCCGACCACGGTCTCGGCCCAGGCGTGGTGGATCCCGTCCACCTCGACGACCAGGTGCCACTCCGGCCAGGACAGGTCGAGGTAGTAGCGCCCGTGCGTGCCTCGTCGGACCGCCTGCCTGGTCGGCTCGGGTAGCCCACGCCTTCTGAGCTCGCGCGCCACGTCGATCTCACCCAACGATCGCGCTCCGTCCACGAGCTCACCGATCACGTCGTGGATCAGTCGACGCCGTTGGTGTCGTTTGACCGCGAGCGCCTCGGCGCCGATGGCCTCCGCCGTGGCCAGACCTTGCTGCACGGCCAGCGTGAGCAGGTACGTCGCCTGCCGGTCCGACACCGCCCAGAGAGCAGCACGCACCGCGGCCGACGCCATCGCGGCGCGAGGGATACCCGACGGCACCCTGTCGGCGGGCTTCCATCGCCGGGTCTGGCGGATGTCGTAGCGCGCGGTTCGTCGGGCTTTGGCGCCCCGCGGAACGGACACGCGGATGCGGTCGACCTCGTACCGCTCAAGTCCTCCGGCGATGAGTGCCGAAGCGCCGTCGAGCTTGGCACGAGGTCCGCCCTGGAACACTGCGGCCCAGTGATGCTGCTCCTCGGTGACAGGCCCGTTGTGCAGGCAGACCGCCTGGTCGCCCAGGCGCTGCCAGCGTCTGGCCTTGAGCTGTGCCTGCACCTGCCACCTGCTCAGTCCGGCGGCGTACAGCTGTCGACGCGAGACCACGTCCGACTGGGCAGCGGCATGCTTCGCGACGATCGACCACGGATCAGGCTTGTCCATGCCGCGAGCCTGATCGGACTGGGCTTCTGGAGCAGTTCCTCGTCGTCCGGCTGTGGATCCTCGACCGAACCCGCGCCCTGTGGATCTCGGGACGTCATCACGATCGAGGGTCCAGGCCCTCGATCCTGATGACCTTGCGAACGGTGCCTCAGAACGTGTGCTCAGGACCCGGGAAAGTCCCGGCCTTGACGTCGTCGGCGTACGCCTTGGCCGCATCGAGGAGGACGCCGTGCACGTCGGCGTACTGCTTGACGAACTTCGCCATCCGGCCGGTGCGGAGGCCGAAGGCGTCCTGCCAGACCAGGACCTGGCCGTCGGTCTCGTTGCCGGCGCCGATGCCGATGGTCGGGATGCGGAGCTTGCGGGTGATCTCGCCGGCGACGTCGCCGGGGACCATCTCCATGACGACCGCGAACGCGCCGGCGTCCTGGATCGCCTCGGCGTCCGCGAGGACGCGGGCGGAGGTCTCGCCCCGGCCCTGGACGCGGTAGCCGCCGAGGGCGTGCTCGCTCTGCGGGGTGAAGCCGATGTGGGCCATCACGGGGATGCCGCCGCGGGTGAGCTTCTCGATCTGCGGCACCATCTCGACGCCGCCCTCGAGCTTCACGCAGTGCGCGCCGCCCTCCTTCATGAAGCGGGCAGCGGTGAGGTACGCCTGCTCGGGGCTGGCCTGGTAGCTGCCGAACGGCAGGTCGCCGACGACGAGCGCGCGCTTCGTGGCGCGGCTGACGGCGCGGGTCAGGGGGATGAGCTCGTCCACGGTGACCGGGATCGAGGTCTCGTTGCCGTACACGTTGTTGGAGGCGCTGTCGCCGACCAGGAGCACGTCGATGCCGGCCTCGTCGAACGTCTCGGCGGCGTACTGCTCGTACGCGGTGAGCATCGTGAACTTCTCCCCGCGCTCCTTCATCTCGCGCAGGTGGTGCGTGCGCACCTTCTTGACCGGGGCGGCAGGCGCGGCCGGGCCGCTGCCGTAGGGGGCGGTCTCTTCGCTCATCGTCGAGCTCCCATCAACGTGGTCTCGCAGCTCCCTGATGGAGTCCACGGACCGTCATCGAGGCTAACGACCTACGCGCGGGTAACCAGCCGTGTCCTTGCTCACGTGTACGTCGCGACGACGGCCAGGTGGTCGCTCGGTGTGGCCACGGTGACCACGTCGACGGGCGGCACGGGGCCGTGGATGTCGTCGATCCGGCGCCGCTCGCCGCGCGTCCCCGAGCCCGGACGGTCCTCCCACGCGGAGACGAGCCCGGCGAGCCGGAACCCGTGGAAGTTGGAGTCGCCGCAGGCGTACGTCGGCCGGTCCACGCCGGCGACCAGCGCCTGGAGCCTGGCGGCCTCGTGTCGGTGCCGCCGGGCCAGCCGAGGCCGGTCCGCGCGGTAGGCGTCGTCGTCGCCCTGCACCTGCGAGGCGAGGTGGTAGACGACGAACCCCAGGTCGTCGCAGGTCACGACGCTCGCGCGGCGGGGCGGCTCGAGGCCGAGGAAGCGGCCCGAGCGGTCTGCTCGCCCCGGCCGGCTGAGCCACACGCCGCGTCGTTCCTGGATCTCGAAGCGGTCGGTGCGGACCCCGATCGCGCACCCGCCGAGCCACGGAGTGAACCAGGTGTAGGCGTCGAACGGACGGAGCAGAGCCCACCGCGAGGGGAACCAGGGGTGCCACTCCTGCAGCCCGATCAGGTCGGGGGAGTGCGCGACGACCGCAGCCACCGTCGCCCGGGCGTCGGCGCGGCCGAGCGAGTACTGGACGTTGGCGGTCGCGACGACGAGCGGCACCTACGAGAGTCTGCCCTGCGTCACGACACGGCGTCGGCGGCCGCCTCGAGCTCGGCGAGCACGATCTTCCGCTGCGTGAACATCGCCTCGCTCGCTGCCCGGGCGCGGGCCGGGTTCGGGTCGGCGAACAGCGCGTAGCCTGCGTCGGGACGATCTGCCAGGAGAGCCCGAAGCGGTCCTTGAGCCAGCCGCACACCGACTCCTCGCCGCCTCCGGCGAGCAGGCCGTCCCAGTAGTGGTCCACCTCGGCCTGGTCCCGGCAGTTCACCGAGAACGACACCGCCTCGCTGAACGTGAACTCCGGACCGCCGTTGATCCCCCGGAACGTCGTCCCGTCGAGGGTGAACTCACCGGCCATCACCGTGCCGGGCTCGCCCGGCCCGGCATCGGAGTAGCGCGTCATGTGGCCGACCGACGAGTTCGGGAAGATCGCTGTGTAGAACTCCGCCGCCTCCTCCAGCTCGCTGTCGAACCAGAGGCAGGGGTTGATGGTCGTCGAGCCGGGACTGATGGTCATGACCGTTGGACCGCCGCCGAGACGCCAACTCATCGGGACGGCCGCAGCGCCGCCCTAGACTCGACACGTGGACTTCTACTCGGCGTACGCGCACGGGTTCGCGCGGGTCGCGGCGTGCACGCTGCCGGTGACCGTCGCCGACCCCGCGGCCAACGCGGCGCAGGTCATCGCGATGGCCGAGGAGGCCCACGAGGACGGCGTCGCCGTCGCGGTCTTCCCGGAGCTCTGCCTGACCGGGTACGCCATCGACGACCTGCTGCTCCAGGACACGCTGCTCGACGCCACCCACGCGGCGATCGCCCTCGTCGCCACGGAGACCGCCAACCTGGGGCCCGTCCTGGTCGTCGGTGCCCCGCTGGTCCACGGCACCCGCGTCCTCAACTGCGCGGTGGTCATCCACCGCGGCGTGATCCTCGGCGTCTCGGCCAAGAGCTATCTCCCGACGTACCGGGAGTTCTACGAGCGCCGGCACTTCGCCCCCGGCGACGACCGCCGCGGGACGACGATCCGCGTGGCGGACCGCCGGGTGCCGTTCGGGCCGGACCTCATCTTCAGCGCGACCGACGTCCCGGACCTCAGGCTGCACGTCGAGATCTGCGAGGACATGTGGGTGCCGATCCCGCCCAGCGCCGAGGCGAGCCTCGCCGGGGCGACGGTGCTCGCGAACCTCTCGGGAAGCCCGATCACGGTCTCGCGCGCCGAGGACCGGCGCCTGCTGGTCCGCTCGGCGTCGGCGCGGTGCAACGCGGCGTACGTCTTCGCGGCCGCCGGCCAGGGGGAGTCGACGACCGACCTGAGCTGGGACGGCCAGACGATGGTCTACGAGTGCGGCGACCTGCTCGCCGAGGGCGACCGGTTCCCCGACGGGCCGCGGATGACCGTCGCGGACGTCGACCTCGACCGGCTGCGCCAGGAGCGGCTCCGGCAGGGCACCCACGACGACAACCGCCGGACCTACGACGACCGCATCGCAGGAGTTCCGGACGGTCGAGTTCGAGCTCGGCCCGCCGACCGGTGACATCGGGCTGCGCCGCAAGGTCGACCGCTTCCCCTTCGTGCCGGACGACCCCGAGCGGCTCGCGCTCGACTGCTACGAGGCCTACAACATCCAGGTCAGCGGGCTCGAGCAGCGGCTCAAGTACATCGGGGAGCCGAAGGCCGTCATCGGGATCAGCGGCGGCCTCGACTCGACGCACGCCCTGATCGTCGCGGCGCGCGCCATGGACCGGCTCGGTCGGCCGCGCAGCGACATCCACGCGTTCTCGATGCCGGGCTTCGCGACCGGCGACACCACCCGCTCGTACGCCAGCCGGTTGGCGAAGTCGCTCGGCGTGACGTTCGAGGAGATCGACATCACCGCCTCGGCACGGCAGATGCTCGCGGACATCGACCACCCGTTCGCCGACGGCAAGCCGGTCTACGACGTGACGTTCGAGAACGTCCAGGCCGGGCTGCGCTACGACTACCTGTTCCGGCTGGCCAACCACCGCGGCGGCATCGTCGTCGGCACCGGCGACCTGTCCGAGCTGGCGCTCGGCTGGTGCACGTACGGCGTCGGCGACCAGATGTCGCACTACAACGTCAACGCGGGAGTGCCGAAGACCCTCGTGCAGCACCTGATCCGCTGGGAGGCGGGCAACGGCGAGCTCGACGAGGACACCAACGGGCTGCTCCGCGAGATCGTCGAGCAGGAGATCACCCCCGAGCTGATCCCCGAGGAGGAGGGCAAGGCGAAGCAGTCGACCGAGTCGTCGGTCGGGCCGTACAACCTCCAGGACTTCACGCTCCACCAGGTCATCCGCCGCGGGGCGCGGCCCAGCCGGATCGCGTTCCTCGCCTGGCACGCCTGGAAGGACGCCGCGGCCGGCGACTGGCCCGCGGGCCTGCCGGAGTCGCGGCGCGTGTCCTACGACCTGGGCGAGGTCAAGCACTGGCTCGACGTGTTCATCCGCCGGTTCTTCTCCAGCCAGTTCAAGCGCTCCGCGCTGCCCAACGGCCCCAAGGTCGCGGCCGGCGGGACGATGTCGCCGAGGGGTGACTGGCGGATGCCGTCGGACGCGAGTCCTGCGGCGTGGCTCGCCGACCTGGAGAACATCCCCAACCCATAGGCTGCGGCCATGGGCAAGCAGGAAGACTTCGTGCTCCGGGCACTCGAGGAGCGGGACGTCCGGTTCGTGCGGCTGTGGTTCACCGACGTGCTCGGGTTCCTCAAGTCCGTGGCGGTGGCGCCGGCCGAGCTGGAGGGCGCGTTCGCCGAGGGCATCGGCTTCGACGGCTCGGCGATCGAGGGCTTCGCCCGGGTCTTCGAGTCGGACATGCTCGCCAAGCCCGACCCCTCGACGTTCCAGATCCTGCCGTGGCGCGGTGAGGGCCCGTCGACCGCGCGGATGTTCTGCGACATCGTGATGCCGGACGGCTCGCCGTCGTACGCCGACCCGCGGTTCGTCCTGAAGCGCACCCTCGCCAAGGCCGCCGACAAGGGGTTCACCTTCTACACGCACCCCGAGATCGAGTTCTACCTGTTCAAGAACGCGCCCGAGCTCGGCGCGGAGCCGATCCCGGTCGACCGCAGCGGCTACTTCGACCACACCGCGCAGAGCAAGGGCGCCGACTTCCGCCGCGAGGCGATCACGCAGCTCGAGTCGATGGGCATCTCGGTCGAGTTCAGCCACCACGAGGGAGGCCCGGGCCAGCAGGAGATCGACCTGCGGTACGCCGACGCGCTGTCGACCGCGGACAACGTGATGACGTTCCGGACGGTCATCCGCGAGGTCGCGCTGAGCCAGGGCATCTGGGCGTCGTTCATGCCCAAGCCGTTCACGACGCACCCGGGCTCGGGCATGCACACCCACGTCTCGCTGTTCGAGGGCGACCAGAACGCCTTCTACGAGGCCGGCTCGGAGTACCAGCTGTCCAAGACGGGCCGCCAGTTCATCGCCGGGGTGCTCACGCACGCCCCCGAGATGAGCGTCATCACCAACCAGTGGGTCAACAGCTACAAGCGGCTGATGTTCGGCGGTGAGGCACCGTCGTACGTCTGCTGGGGCCACAACAACCGCTCGGCGATGATCCGGGTGCCGATGTACAAGCCGCTCAAGGGCCAGTCGACACGCGTCGAGGTGCGGACCGTGGACGCGGCCTGCAACCCGTACCTCGCGTTCGCCGTGATCCTGGCCGCCGGCATGAAGGGCATCGAGGAGGGCATGGAGCTGCCGCGCGAGGCGGAGGACGACGTCTGGTCGCTGACCGAGCGCGAGCGGACCAGCCTGGGCATCGCACCGCTGCCGAAGAGCCTCAACGAGGCCATCGAGATCGCCGAGAAGTCGGAGCTGCTGGCCGAGACGCTGGGCGAGCACGTCTTCGACTTCTTCCTCCGCAACAAGCGCGCGGAGTGGGACGAGTACCGCGGCCAGGTCTCCGCCTTCGAGCGCGACCGGATGCTCCCGGTCGTCTGACGGCCGTGCCGCTCGTCTACAGCCACGACCGGGTACGGCGCCTCCGGCTGGTGCTCCGCGTCGACGCGTTCACCGGTGTGCTGCTCTGTCTGCTGGCGGTGTTCGCCGCGGCGACCGACGACGACCTCAGGAAGTTCGCCCTCGTCGCCGGTGCCGCTGGTGTCGCCGTGCTCGGTGCGTCGGTGGTCAGCCTGCGCGCCCTGGACGGACGCGACGGCCGGGCCAAGGTCGCCTCGCTGGTGGCCGGTGCGCTGACGGTGGTGGTCGGGTTCTTCTTCGCCAAGGCGATCCTCGGCTTCGCGATGATCGTGCTCGGGATCGTCATCGTCCTGCTCGCGCTCATCAACGACGACCCGGAGCTCGAGTCGTGAGCGCGCCGCAGATCCTCGTCGTCCAGCACGAGGCCGACGGGCCACCCGGACACGTCGGCCGGTGGCTGCTCGAGTCGGGCTGCCGGCTGGACGTGCGCCGCCCGTACGCCGGGGAGCAGCTGCCCGACGACCTCGGTGAGTACGACGGCCTGCTGGTCCTCGGCGGCGCGATGGGTGCGAACGACGACGAGCAGCACTGGTGGCTGGCCCCGACCAAGGGCCTGATCCGCGACGCGGGCGACGCCGAGCTGCCGACGCTCGGCATCTGCCTGGGCCACCAGCTGGCGGCCACGGCGCTCGGCGGCGCCTCGATCCGCAACCCGCGCGGCCAGCAGATCGGGCTGCTCGACGTGGGCTTCGTCGAGGCCTCCGCGGACGACGCGCTGCTGGGCCCGCTCAGCGGCACCCCGCGCCGGGCCGTGCAGTGGAACTACGACGTCGTGGACCCGCTGCCCGAGGGCGCGACCGTGCTCGCCCGGACCCCCGACGGCGAGGTGCAGGCGGCCCGCTACGGCCCGGCCATGTGGGGCGTCCAGCTGCACCCGGAGGTCGACGAGGCCATCGTCGGTGCGTGGGTGACCGACGACGAGCGCACCGAGCTCGCCGACCGCGGGCTCGACGCCGACGGCATCCTCACCGACATCGAGGCCGCCCGCGCCGAGCTCGACGAGTCATGGCAGCCACTGGCGCTCGGGTTCGCGCGCCTCGTGCACCAGCACGCGTCGGAGCGATGAGCCGGCCGGCCAGCGCGCAGGGCAACCTGACGAGACTGGGATTCACCGACGCCGAGACGGCACAGCACGGCCTGGCCGCCCTGGGGGACGCGGCCGAGCCGCTCGTCGCGCTGCTGGCCCGCACGGCCGACCCGGACGGTGCGCTCGCCCAGCTCGTCCGGCTCGCCGAGGCCGCACCCGACCGGGAGTCGATGCTGCGCGCGGTGGCCGACGACGAGGGCACCGCGATGCGGCTGCTCAGCGTGCTCGGCGCCAGCGAGGCACTCGCCGACCACCTGTGCCGGCACCCGGAGCACTGGCGCGAGCTGACCGACCCGACGCTCGGCTCGACCCGGCCGCCGGCGTACGCCATGAGGGAGGCGCTGCTCGCTGCCGTCGGCGCCGACGCGCGGGACGACCAGCCCGTCGCGACGCTGCCGGACGCGCAGGCGGTGGACGCGCTGCGCGTGGAGTACCGCCGGATCCTGCTGCGCCTCGCGTCGCGCGACCTGGCGCACGACCTGGCCGTCGAGGACACCGCCGCCGAGCTCTCGGACCTCGCGGCCGGGACCCTGGAGGCAGCACTCGCCGTGGCCCGTCAGCGGGTGGGGGAGACGGCGTCGCTGGCGCGACTCGCCGTGGTCGCGATGGGCAAGTGCGGCGGTCACGAGCTCAACTACGTCTCCGACGTGGACGTCATCTACGTCTACGAGCCGGCCGACGGTGCGGACGAGACCGCAGCACTGCGTGCCGCGACCCAGCTCGCCAGCCACCTCATGCAGGTCTGCTCGGAGCAGACCGCGGAGGGCACGATCTGGCCGGTCGACGCCAACCTCCGGCCCGAGGGCAAGGGCGGTCCGCTGGTGCGGACCGTTGCCAGCCACCGCGGCTACTACGAGCGCTGGGCCAGCACCTGGGAGTTCCAGGCGCTGCTGAAGGCCCGCCCGGTCGCCGGTGACCTCGAGCTGGGCCGGGAGTACGTCGAGATGATCTCGCCGATGGTCTGGACGGCCGCGGAGCGGGACGGCTTCGTCGCCGACACGCAGGCGATGCGCCGGCGGGTGCTCGAGCACATCCCGGCCAGCCAGGCCGAGCGGCAGATCAAGCTCGGCTCGGGCGGGCTGCGGGACGTCGAGTTCGCCGTCCAGCTGCTCCAGCTCGTGCACGGCCGGGCCGACGAGGGGCTCCGGTCACCGTCCACGCTCACCGCGCTCGGGGAGCTGACCGACGGTGGCTACGTCGGGCGGGACGACGGCGAGGCGCTGTACCGCGCGTACTCGTTCCTCCGGACGCTCGAGCACCGCATCCAGCTGTATCGGCTCCAGCGGACGCACGTCATGCCCGAGGACGAGGAGTCGCGCCGCCGGCTCGGCCGCAGCCTCGGTTTCACCAAGGACTCGGTCGCCACGCTCGACCAGACCTGGCAGCACCACCGGCGCGAGGTCCGGCGGCTGCACGAGAAGCTCTTCTACCGACCGCTGCTCTCGGCGGTCGCCCGGCTGCCCGGCACCGAGGCGCGGCTGTCGCCGGCCGCGGCGGGGGAGCGGCTCGCGGCTCTCGGCTTCCAGGACCCGGACGGTGCGTTGCGCCATCTCGAGGCGCTGACCTCGGGCGTGACCCGGACGTCCAACATCCAGCGCACGCTGCTCCCGGCCATGCTCGGGTGGTTCGCCGACGCGCCCGACCCGGACGCCGGGCTGTTCGGGTTCCGGCGCATCAGCGAGTCGCTCGGCCGGTCCCCGTGGTACCTCAAGACGCTGCGGGACGAGGGCGAGGTCGCGCAGCGGCTCGCCACGCTGCTGGCCACCTCCCGCTACGCCACCGCGCTGCTGGAGAGCGAGCCCGAGGGCGTCCGGATGCTCGGCGGGGACCTCCGGCCGTACTCCGCGGAGACGCTGACCGAGGAGATGCTCGCGGCCGGCCGACGCCACGACGACGCCGAGAAGGCCTCCCGGGCGATCCGCGGCGTCCGCCGTCGCGAGCTCTTCCGGATCGCCTCCGGCGACCTGCTGGGCCTCACGGACGTCGCCGACGTCGGCGCCGGGCTGTCCCGGCTGACGGACGCGACGCTCGAGGCGACTCTCGCCGTGGCGATCGAGGCGGTGCGGAAGCAGAAGGGTCTCGACGCCGCGCCGGTCCGGATGGCGATCGTCGCGATGGGCCGGTACGGCGGGTTCGAGCTGTCGTACGGCTCGGACGCCGACGTGCTGTTCGTGCACGAGCCCGAGGACGGGGTCGACCAGCACGAGGCGACGAAGTTCGCGCAGGCCGTCGCGGAGGAGCTGCGCCGGCTGCTGTCGGTACCGGGACCGGACCCGGCCCTCGAGGTGGACGCCGACCTGCGGCCCGAGGGCCGTCAGGGTCCGCTCGTCCGGTCGCTGGAGTCGTACGCGGCGTACTACGCGAAGTGGTCGCAGGCCTGGGAGGGGCAGGCGCTGCTCCGGGCCGACGCGGTCGTCGGCGACGAGGACCTGCGCCGCCGGTTCGAGGAGCTGATCGACCCGCTCCGCTACCCGGCGTCCGGGATCAGCGACGACGACGTGATCGAGGTGCGCCGGATCAAGGCGCGCGTCGACAAGGAACGGCTGCCGCGCGGGGCCGACCCGAAGAGCCACCTGAAGCTCGGCCGCGGCGGGCTGGCCGACATCGAGTGGACCGTCCAGCTGCTGCAGATGCGTCATGCGGCCGAGGTGCCCGGGCTGCGTACTCCCGCGCACGCTCGAGGCGCTGGCCGCCGCCCGTGAAGCGTCGCTGCTCGACGACTCGGACGCGAACATCCTGGGCGAGGGCTGGCGTGCCGTCAGCCGGGTCCGCAACGCCGTCGCGCTGGTGAAGGGCTCGGGCGCCGAGCAGCTGCCGAACGACATCCGCGACCGGGCCGCGGTCGCGTCGGTGCTCGGCTACCCGGCCGGGGCCACCGACGCGATGGTCAACGACATGCTGCGCCGGATGCGGATGTCGCGCGAGGTCGTCGACCGGGTGTTCTGGGGATGACGCAGCCTCCCGCGCAGCCGGCGCTGAGGCTCCGGGTCCACCAGAAGGAGTCGCTCGACGCGCTGGCCGGCGCGTGGGCCGCCGGACGGCGCCGGGCGTGGGTCGCCCTGCCGCCGGGGGCCGGCAAGACGTACGTCGGACTCGTGTCGATCCAGGACCGGATCGCCGCCGGCGCGGTCGGCAAGGCGGTCGTGCTGGGCCCGAACACCGCGATCCAGGGTCAGTGGGAGCGGTCCGCGCGCGAGCTCGGCCTCGAGGTCTCGACGGACCGGTCTCTCTCGTCGACCGTCACCGCGCTGACGTACCAGGCCCTCGCCGTCTTCGATCCCGGACTGCGGAGGTGGACGACGACGGGATCCCGGCCGGCGGTGAGCCTGCGCCCGTTCCGCCTGCTGAAACGGGCCCGGACGCACCGCCCACCGGCCCGGCCACGCTCATCTCCCGCCTGCACGCGAACGGCCAGGCCTTCGTCGAGCAGCTCAAGGCGGCCGGTCCGCTGCTGCTGGTCCTCGACGAGTGCCACCACCTGCTCGAGGTGTGGGGCCGGCTGCTGGGCGAGCTGCTCGACCAGCTCCCGGACGCGATGGTGCTCGGGCTGACCGCCACGCCGCCGGAGGCGCTGAGCGCCGACCAGGCCGTGCTCGTCGACGAGCTGTTCGGGGCGCCGCTCTACCGGGCGAGCATCCCGGCCGTCGTCAAGGTGGGTGATCTGGCGCCGTACGTCGAGCTCGCCTGGCTGACCACACCGACTCCGGCCGAGAGCGACTGGCTCAGGGAGGAGGCGGCCCGGTTCCAGGAGCTGATCACACAGCTGACGGCGCCCGGGTTCGGGTCGATGCCGTTCCTCCAGTGGCTGGACGCGCGGTTCGTGGCGAGCCAGGTGCCGTGGTTCAACCTGATGAAGGAGCAGCCCGAGCTGTGCCGGGCGGTGCTCCGGCTGCACCACGTGGACCTGCTGCGGCTGCCGCCGGGCGCGCGCCTCGCCGAGGAGCACCGGACGGCGCCGACCGCTGACGACTGGTGCCTGCTCATCGACGACTGGCTGCGCGGCCACCTCACGCGGACCGGTCTGCCCGCGGACGAGCAGGTGGTCGAGGCGGTCCGCAAGGCGCTGCCGTCCGTCGGCTACCAGTGGACCAAGAAGGGCATCCGCCGCGGTCGCAGCCCGGTCGACCGGGTGCTGGCCAGGAGCGAGTCCAAGACCGCCGCAGTCGTCGAGATCGTCGCGGCCGAGCACCGCAACCTCCAGGACGGTCTGCGGATGCTCGTCCTGACCGACCACGAGCGGGCCGGCGCCACCCTGCCCGCTGACCTGACCGGCGTCATCGACCAGCAGTCCGGCTCCGCCCACGCGATGCTCCACGCGCTGGTCACGGCACCCGAGACCGGGCCGCTCGCGCCGATGCTCGTCACCGGCCAGACCGTGGCGGGGACGCCGGGCACCCTGCTGGCGTTCCAGCAGTGGCTGCCCGACCGGACCCTCGCCGACAAGCTCAGGGTCGAGCCGCTCGCGGGCTCCACGACCCTGAGCAGCCTGGTCGGCCCGTGGGAGAGCCGCGACTGGGTCGGGCTGGTGACGACGTACTTCCAGGACGGCCACACCAAGGTCCTCACCGGCACCCGGGCCCTCCTGGGCGAGGGCTGGGACGCCAAGCGGATCACCGGGCTGGCCGACGTCACCGCGGTCACCACCATCACCAGCGTCGTGCAGACCCGCGGCCGGGCCCTGCGCACGGACCCGCTGTGGCCCGAGAAGGTCGCGGTCAACTGGTCGCTCGTCTGCGTCACCGACACCCACCCCAAGGGCGGCAACGACTGGGACCGGCTGGTCCGCAAGCACGCCGGGTTCATGGGCCTCGACGTCGACGGACAGATCGTCGACGGGGTCGCCCACCTCGACCCGGCGTTCTCGCCGTTCGTGCCGCCGCCGGTCTCGGAGTTCCCGGCCGCCAACGCCCGCGCGCTCCTGCGCAGTGAGCAGCGCGCGCTCATCCGTGAGCAGTGGCAGGTCGGCCAGCCGTACGTCGACGCGACCGTGCCGACCATCCGGATCAAGGAGCGGGGGATCGCCGGCCAGGGCGGGTTCGGTCTCGGCAAGGAGGCCGCGCACGTGGTGCTCCGCCCGGACGCCGCCGAGCTGCGCGGCATCCGGACGCACCGGGTCCGCGACCGGGCGACCTCGGTCGTCGTGGGCGCCGCGGTCGTCGCCGGTCTGGTGTCGTTCCTGACCGGAGGCATCCCGATCCTGGTCGGCGCGGCCGCGGTCGGCGGGGCGGCGGCGTACGCCCGGGTCCGCTCGCACTTCTCGCGCGGACGCGAGCTGCTCGAGGCCGCCGAGACCGCGCCGTCCGTGGTCCGGGTCTCCTCGGCGGTCGCCGACGGGCTGCTCGGCGCCGGCCTGACCCGGCGCGGATCGGACTCGGTCGAGGTGGTCGTGGACCACGAGGGGGAGTACCGATGCCTGCTCCGCGACGTCTCCGACGTCGAGGCCGGGATCTTCGTCGACGCCCTCGAGGAGGCGGTGGCCCCGATCGCGCTGCCGCGGTACCTGATCCCGCGCTGGGTGCGGACGAAGCGGGCCCGCCAGGGTGCCCTCGGTCGCTGGGGCGAGCGCTGGTCGGCGCTGTGGGCCGGGTTCGGCCGGATCAGGAGCGACGGCGTGGTCTGGCACGCGGTGCCGACCGCCCTCGGCGTCAACGCCGAGCGCGCGGCGGCGTACGCCGCCGCCTGGGACCACTGGATCGGCGGCGGGGACCCCGTCTACACCGGCTCGCCGGAAGGCCAGGGGATCCTGGCCGCCAACCAGGGGACCGACCCGTTCGACGCCAGCACCGTCATGCGGAGGCAGTGGTCCTAGCCCGCTTGGGTACGTTCTCGACATGACCGCCGACGACGCGACCCAGGCCAAGGGAGCAGAGCTGCTCCGCCTCCACCAGGACGAGAAGCTCCTCACGGTCGTGAACGTGTGGGACGTGATCTCCGCCAAGACGGTCGCGGCCGTCGAGGGCACCACCGCCCTCGCGACGGCGAGCCACTCGGTCGCCGCGTCGTTCGGCTACCCCGACGGGGAGAAGATCCCGCTCGACCTGCACCTGGAGCAGATCAAGCGGATCGTCGACAGCACCGACCTGCCGGTGACCGCCGACCTCGAGGGCGGGTACGGCAACGCCGCGGAGACCATTCGCCGCGCGATCGGGCTCGGCGTCGTGGGCGCCAACATCGAGGACCAGCTCAAGCCGCTGCCCGAGGCCGCCGCCCAGGTCGAGGCGATCATGAAGGCGGCCGAGGACGAGGGCGTCGACTTCGTGCTGAACGCCCGGACCGACGCGTTCGCGCTCAACCGGCAGGGCGACCCGGCCGAGAACCTCGCCGTCGCGATCGAGCGCGGCAAGGCCTACCTCGACGCCGGCGCCCCGGTGGTCTTCGTCCCGGCCATCCTGAACGAGGCGATGATCGACGAGGTCGTGGCCGCGTTCGGGCCCCAGCGGCTGACCACGATCGGGATCCCGGGGATGCCGTCGCGCGACTGGCAGCAGGAGCACGGCGTCGCGCGCACGTCGTACGGCCCGATGTCGCAGAACGTCGCCCTCACCGCGCTCCAGGAGCTGGTCGAGGAGGTGCACCGCGGCGGCGGCGTGCCGCCGACCATGCGCATGCTCAACTGACTAGCCGTCCGGGGCTCCGCAGCGCGCCCAGTTGCCGCGGCCGGCGGCCTCGGCCCTGCGCTCGGCGCGGTGGTACTGGTCGAACATGCTGAACGGTGGCCGGGCGTACGCGTAGACCGCGGCGAACCCACCGCGCACCTGGACCAGCCCCAGGTCGACCCCGTCCAGGGTGACGTAGCGCAGTCGCCGGTCGAACTTGTCCGTGTCGTCCTGGCTCGGGTCGTCCGTCAGCGTGACGCGGGTGCCGCGGGGGAGCAGCGCCGCGAGGTTCGCCTCGGACGCCCGGGACCCGCACTCGCGCGGGCGCGTGGTCTCCGGGGCGTCGATCCCGAGCAGGCGTACGGGGAAGGGTGCCCCGGTGCCGCGCCGGACACCGATCGTGTCGCCGTCCGCGACGTACACGACCTCTGCCTCGCGGCTGGTGCCCTCGGCCGGTTCGGGCTCGTCGCCCGGCCGGACGCACGGGCACGGCCGCGTCTCGCAGGCGATCCCGTCGTGGTCGGGGTCGAGCAGGTGCGGGTCCGCGTCGGGGCCACCCTGGCGCTCGAAGAACCGCTGGGCCTTGGCCTGGGTGGCGAAGTCGACGCAGTCCCGGTCCTCGAACCCGGGATCGGCCGACGGAGCCTCGTCCGTGCAGGCCGTGAGGACCAGCAGCAGGGCGACGAGCCCGCGCCTCATCCCTCGCTCACGCGACGCACGCTACAACTAGGGTGCCCCCGTGACGCGCACCGTTCTCGCCGGCCTGGTGCTCGTCGGCGGGCTCCTCGTCGGCGGCTGCGGCAGCGAGCCGACGTGCGACGACGTCGACTCGCTGACCGAGCGGCTCGCGGACACGGACGTGGACGACCCGGACTACAACTCGATCGTCAACGACCTGAACCAGGCGCAGGCGGACTGCAACGCCTGACGCTCAGTGCTTGGCGTAGTTCGACGCGCCCCACCAGTCGACGACGACCACCGGCTCGTCGCCGACGACCCAGGCGTCGTGCCCCTCGGGGAGGGCGGTGACGTCGCCGGCCACGGCGTCGAACTCGCTGCCGTCGGCCATCCGGACCCGGAGGGTGCCCTGCACGTGGTACTGGAAGTGCGGGGCCTCGCAGAGCTCGGTCCCGGCGAGCGGCTTGACGTGGTCGGACCAGCGCCAGCCCGGCTGGAGGGTGAGCCGGCCGATCTCGGCGTCGCCGATGGACAGGAGGTCGACGACGCCGTACTCGAAGGTCCGGGTCTCGTCGGGGGCGGCGAAGCTCTTCTGCTCCGCGACTGCGGCGGTGGTGGTCATGGTGTCTCCTCGTGGTGAGTGGTGACGCGTCCGTCGCGCCACTCGAGGAGGGTCCGCCCGGCGGCTTGCAGCGCCCTTGCAGCACAGCGCCGGGACGTTGCAAGACTGCTGCAACCCGTGGCGCCGACCGTGGTGGGATGACCACACACCCCCGTACCCCGTGGAGGCCGCTCGTGTCGACTGAGACGACTCCCTGGGTCGCGGCGAGCATCGCCGAGCTCGTCGACGGAGCCACCGACCGGGTGGAGGTCCGGACGAGCGACGCCAGGTCCGGGGCGCGCTTCGAGACCCTGCGCATCGACGGGGTGCCGCACTTCCTCAAGGTGCTGTCGGCCGACGCCGACTGGATCATGCGCGTCACCGGCAACGACTCGCACTGGGAGCTCAAGACCTGGCGGGCCGGTGTGTACGCCGCGACGCCGGCGGTCATCGACCACGCGGTCGTGGGCATGGCCCTCGAGGGCACGGGGTCGTCGGCGCGGCTGGGGATCCTCATGACCGACCGGTCGGCGGACCTGGTCCCGCCCGGCGACGGCGAGGTCGCCCTGGACCACCACGGCGACTGGATCGAGCACATGGCCGCGATGCACGCGCACTTCCTGGGCTGGCGCGACGAGATCGGGCTCCAGGACCTGAGCCGCCGCTGGCTGTTCTTCGCGCCGGAGACGATCGCCCCCGAGCTGCGCGTGGCGGACGTCCCCGGAGCCCTCGCGGTCGCCCACCAGGGCTGGGGGCTGCTCCCGGAGCGATCGCCACGCCTGCACGACCTCGTCACCGCCGTCCACCGCGACCCGGACCCGCTGAGCGAGGCCCTCCGGGCGACGCCGATGACCTTCGTGGCCGGCGACTGGAAGCTCGGCAACGTCGGACGTCGCACCGACGACGGGCGGACCGTGCTGCTCGACTGGGCCTACCCGGGAGAGGCACCGCCCCTGTGGGACCTCACGTGGTACCTCGCCCTCAACCGCGCGCGGCTCCCGGAGAGCAAGGAGGCCACGATCGAGCGCTACCGAGGCCGGCTCGAGGCCCACGGCGTGGCGACCGACGGACTGGTGGGACCGTCAGCTCGGGCTGAGCCTGGTGGGCATGGCCGCGGTGTTCGCCTGGGAGAAGGCGGTCGGCGACCAGTCCGAGCTCGACTGGTGGGAGCGCGCGGCGCTCGACGGGTCGCAATGGCTGTGACGCAGTACGCCGGGCTGGCCGAGGTGTGGGCGACCGACGCCGCCCTGGTCTACGCCCCGCTCGCCCGCCACCTGGTCGCGAAGAGCCCGGTGCCCGTCGCCGGCGCACTCGCCCTGGACGCCGGTGCCGGGTCCGGGGTGGCCGGCCACGCGTTGCGCGCCGGCGGTGCGACCGTGGTGGCGGCCGACCGCGAGCACGAGATGGCCGCGTTCGGGGCGCGGCCCGCCGTGACCGCCGACGTGGGTGCGCTGCCGTTCCGCGACGGGGTCTTCGACCTCGTCGCCGCGGCGTTCGTGGTCAACCACCTGCCCGACCCGGTCGCGGGCCTGGCGGAGCTGTGCCGGGTGACCCGGCCGGGCGGTGCCGTGCTGGCCTCGACGTTCTCGGCCGACCGGGCGCCCGCCAAGAGCGCCGTCGACGGGGTCGCCGCGACCTACGGCTTCGTGCCGCCAGACTGGTACACCGACCTGCAGGCCTGCTTCGAGGCGGTCGGGGGAGCGAGCGAGCTCGAGTCGGTCGTCGCGGCGGCGGGCTTCAGCAGCTGGGCCGTGACGGAGGGGCCGGTGGACGTCGGGCTGACCCGTCCGGCGGACGTGGTGCGGTACCGATTGGCCCTGCCCCACCTGCACGCGTTCGTCGAGACGCTGGATCCCGAGGCCCGGGCGGCCCTGGTCGATGAGGCCGCCGACGCCGTGGCGCGCACGGGCGAGCGGTTCGCCCCTGGGGTCGTCGAGGCGGTGGCGTTCGCCTCCTAGCGCCTGAGAGTGCCGTGTGGGGCAGGCGAACTAGTCAGTCCGGGTGGTGTTCACCCGGGCCGATGGGCCCGGGGAGCCCGACGTCGCTTGCCCGGGCAAGTCGGGTCGAACGGCGCCTCCGGCGGTCGCAAACGGTTTCTAGATTCCTCTACAGTCCGGCGGCAGGGGGTCGCCGATATTCATTGGGGGGACCCACATGCTGCACAACCACCTGGAGAGGCTCCGCGCGTCGCGCAAGGGCGAAGACGGCTTCACCCTGATCGAGCTCCTCATCGTCATCGTCATCCTCGGCGTGCTCGCCGGCATCGTCGCGTTCTCGGTCCGCGGCATCACCGACCGCGGCGACGTCGTCGGCCTGCAAGGCCGAGGTCAAGACCGCCGAGGTCGCCGTCGAGGCGTTCTACGCCAAGAACGGCGGCTACCCGGCCACCCTCGCCGCCGCTGGATACGCGCGGCTTCCTCCGAGACGGACCCCGAGCGACGCGGCGTCGGCCGACGCCAGCGCGACGGCTCACTGACCATGCCGGCACCGGCGCGCCTGGCGACCGCCTGCCTGACGCCTGCACCAGCGCACAGGAGGGTCGTCGTCGCACGGCGGCGGCCCTCCTCCGGCTACCTGAGGGGGAACTCATGCACCAGCACCTGCACCGCATCGGCGACCGGGTCGACCGGCTCCTCGACGCCCTCTGGGCGGCGAAGGGCACCGACCTGATGCTGACCGCCGGCCTGCCGCCGATGATCCGCGTCGACGGCACCCTGGCCCCGGTGCCGGGCATGGCGGCGCTGACGGCGGACGACACCGACGCCCTGCTGGCCGAGGTGCTCACCCCGAGCCAGCAGCGACGCGTGGAAGACCCGAGCACGAGTTCGACTTCTCCTTCTCCTGGCGCGAGCACGCCCGGATCCGCGGCAACGCGTTCACCCAGCGCGGGCTGACCGCCGTGGCGCTGCGGATGATCCCGCGCGACATCCCGACTCCCGACGACCTCGGCCTCCCGCCGGCGCTGCGGGACCTGTCGCTGCGGCACCAGGGACTGATCCTGATGACCGGGCCCGACGGGGTCGGGCAAGTCCACGACGCTCGCGTCGCTGGTCGACCTGATCAACCGCAACCGCGGCTGCCACATCATCACCGATCGAGGACCCGATCGAGTACGTCCACGACCACAAGATGGCCGCCGTCAACCAGCGCGAGGTCGGCACCGACACCGGCAGCTTCAGCAACGCGCTCCGCTCGGTGCTCCGCGAGGACCCCGACGTGCTGCTGGTCGGCGAGATGCGCGACCTCGAGTCGATCGCCTTCGCGCTCACCGTCGCCGAGACCGGACACCTGGTCTTCGCCACGCTGCACACCAACGACACCGCCCAGTCCCTCGGCCGGATGATCGACGTCTTCCCCGCCGAGCAGCAGGCCCAGATCCGGGTCCAGCTCGCGTCGGCGCTCAGCTGCGTGGTCTACCAGCGGCTGATCCCGCGGATCGGCGGCGGCATGATCGCGGCCTACGAGGTCCTGGTCGCCACCCCCGCGGTGCGCAACCTGATCAAGGAGGGCAAGACCCACCAGCTGCGCAACTCGCTGGTGACCGGCTGCCCGCGACGGGATGAACACGCTCGAGCACTCGCTGTCGCACCTGGTGCAGCAGGGCGTCGTGAGCCTGGACGACGCCGTCGCGCGCAGCCTCTATCCCAAGGACATCGAGGTCCGGCCGCGCATGACGGCGGCCGTCGCTCGCTAGCACGACTGATCTGCACGAGGGGGAGCACGATGAAGATGCGCGGACGGCACAAGGGCCAGCCCGTCGTCGAGGCGGTGGCGGCGACCGACGCCGACGACGAGCGGCTGGCCGGCGTGCTGGTCGCGGCCCGGCTGGTGGAGCCCTACCAGCTCGACGCCGCTCGCGCCGCCCAGGCCACCGGGTCCGTGGCCGAGAAGCTGGTCGCCGCAGGCACGGTGCCGGGACGAGGCGATCGCGCGCACCCTCGCCGAGCACTACGACTGCGTGCTGCTCGACTTCCGGGACGTCGAGCCGACCCCGGACGCACTCGCCCTCCTGACGCCCGAGCAGGCGCGGACGCTGCGCGCGCTGCCGCTCGCGCGTGGACGACGACGCGGTCACGGTCGCCGTCCTCGACCCGGCTCCTCAGCGGGTCGAGGCGATCGCACGGCCGTCGTCGGACGCCGGGTCGTCCCGGCCGTCGCCACGCCCCGCGACCTCGACCGCGCACTCGACGCGGCGTACCGCGCCACCCGCGACGTCGGCAGCCACGTCCTGGCCTACGAGGCCCGCGACCAGCTGCGCCGGGACGCCGCCCAGCTCGAGGCGGCCGGCGCCAGCGAGGACGCCCCGGTCGTCCGGGTCGTCCAGATCGTCATCACCCAGGGCCTGCGGGACCGGGCCTCCGACATCCACATCGAGCCGTCCGGCGACCGGATCCGGGTGCGCTACCGGATCGACGGCGCGCTCACCGACGTGCTCGACCTCCCCGGCTCCATCGGCCCGGCGATCGTGAGCCGGGTCAAGATCCTCGGCGGCATGAACATCGTCGAGCGGCGCCGGCCGCAGGACGGCCAGATCAGCATGGACGTCGAGGGCCGGGAGGTCGACATCCGGGTCGCGACCACCGCGGTCGTCGGCGGCGAGAAGGTCGTCATGCGGCTGCTCGACAAGAGCCGCCCGCTCTTCAAGCTGGAGCAGCTCGGCATGGCGCCCGACGTCGCCGCTCGGTACAGCGCCCTCATCCACTCGCCCTACGGGATGGTCATCTGCGCCGGCCCGACCGGTGGCGGCAAGACCACCACCCTCTACGCCTCGCTCGGCGAGCTCGACAGCCCCGAGCGCAACATCATGACGATCGAGGACCCGGTCGAGTACACCTTCGACTCGATCAACCAGATCCAGATCAACGAGCAGGCGGGCATCACCTTCGCCGGCGGGCTGAAGTCCATCCTGCGCCAGGACCCGGACATCATCCTGGTCGGCGAGATCCGCGACGTCGACACCGCCCGGATCGCCGTCCAGTCCGCGCTGACCGGCCACTTCGTGCTGTCCTCGCTGCACGCGACCGAGGCCGTGTCCGCGCTCTACCGGCTGCTCGACATGGGCATCGAGTCGTTCCTCATCGCCTCGTCGATCACCGCCGTCGTCGCCCAGCGGCTGGTGCGGCGCAGCTGCACGGCGTGCCTCGAGCCCTACCAGCCCACGCCCGAGGAGCTCGGCTTCCTGCACAGCTTCGGTGCCGAGGTGCCCGAGGAGGGTCTCCTGCACGGTGCCGGCTGCCACATCTGCGCGCACACCGGCTTCCTCGAGCGGATCGGGGTCTACGAGCTGCTGGCGGTCACCGACGAGGTGCGCGAGCTGATCGTCGACCGCGCCCCGCAGGACCAGATGCGCAAGGTGGCCCAGCACCAGGGCATGCGCACCCTGCAGGAGCAGGCCGTCCAGCTGGTCCTGGCGGGCACCACGACCGCCGCCGAGGTCATGCGCTCCATCTACGTGGCAGGGGTCTGAGATGCCGAAGTTCGCCTACGTCGCGGTGACGCCGGACGGCCAGCAGGTCAAGGGCACAGACCCGGGCCACCAGCCGCGGCGACGCCGAGGTCGCGCTCTACGGCCAGGAGCTCCGCGACCTGCGGGTCAAGGAGAAGACGAGCATCCTGCAGTACGAGATCAGCGGGCCCGCGCATCAAGAAGCGCCGACGTCATGCACCTGTCGCGCCAGATCGCGGCGTTCCTCCGGGCCGGCCTCCCGATCCTCGAGGCGGTGCACACCATCGGCGCCGAGAGCGAGAGCTCCTCGGTGCGCCGGATGATGAACGAGATCGAGGACGGGCTGCGCACCGGTGAGCGGTTCTCCGACTGCCTCGAGCGCTACCCCAAGGTCTTCCCCGGCTTCTACCGCGGCATCGTGCGCTCCGCCGAGCTCACCGGCGAGCTGGACACCGTGCTGGCCCAGCTCGCCGTCTACATCGAGCGCGACCTCGAGGCCCGCCGCAAGATCAAGTCGGCGCTGATCTACCCGACCGCGGTCGCCATCATGTCGATCTTCACCGTCGGCGATCCTCGCGGTCTACGTGCTCCCGAAGTTCGAGGTCTTCTTCGAGGACCTCGACGCCGAGCTGCCGCTGCCGACCCGGATGCTGCTCGGGCTTCACCGACTTCCTCGGCACCTGGTGGTGGGCGCTGGCCGCCGGGCTCGCGGCACTGCTGCTGCTCGGCTTCGTCGTCACCCGGTTCGAGCGCGGCAAGTACGCGCGCGACGCGTTCATCCTCAAGATCCCGGTGCTCGGCGAGACGATCCGCTACTCGCTTGGTCGAGCGGTTCTGCCGGGTCCTCTCCTCGATGGTCGGCGCCGGCGTCAACCTGACCGAGGCGCTCGACGGTGACCACCGAGGCGCTGCGCAACAGGGTCTTCATCAAGCGGCTGGGCACGGTCGCCGACGCGATGCTCGAGGGCGAGGGCATCTCGGGTCCGCTGGCCCGGACCCGGCTGTTCCCCGGCACGGCCACCCAGATGCTCCGGGTCGGCGAGGAGACCGGGTCGCTCGACGACCAGCTCCAGGTGACGGCGGAGTACTACGAGGTCGAGCTCGACTACAAGATCAAGAAGCTGACCTCGATCTTCGAGCCGCTGGTCATCATCGTGATGGGCGCGATCGTCGGGCTTCGTCGCCATCGCCCTGGTCTCGGCGATGTACGGCATCTTCAACCAGGTGGACGTCTGATGCACCCGCCTGCCTCGCCTGCGCTCGGCCGCGTCGCTCCGACGACGGGGCGACGCTGGTCGAGACGCTGGTGGCGGTGGTGATCCTCGGCATCGCCGCGGTGGCGATCCTGGCCGGGCTGCAGCTCAGCGTGACGGCCTCCGACATCCACCGCAAGCAGACGAACGGCGGCGCCTACGTCCGCGGCTACGCCGAGGCGATCGAGAAGTACCTCGACACCACCGGCAACTACGTGAAGTGCGCCGGCGCCAACGCCTACAGCCCCGCCGCGGTGGGCTACACCGTCCCGGCCGGGCACAGCGCCGCAGCAGGCGGCCGCCGAGCCGCTCGCCGGCGACGGCTCCGTCGCCGGCGGCACCTGCCCCGGCGCGGGACCAGGGCGTCCAGCGGCTCCGGCTGACGGTCAGCAGCACGGACGGCCGGGCCACCGAGACGCTCACCATCGTGGTGCGCCGCTCCTGCGGGACGGGGACGTCATGCGACTGAGCGCGCGCCTGCGGGCGCTCCGCCGGCGCGAGGACGGCTTCACGCTGCCCGAGCTGATCATCACCGTCACGATCATCGGCATCATCGCCGCGGGCCTGACCGGAGTGGTCATCAGCTTCCTCAAGACGACGACCGCCACCCAGTCGCGGCTCACCGAGTCGCACGACGTGCAGTTCGCCGCGGCGTACTGGCAGCGGGACGTCTCCAGCATCGGCGTGCGGAGCTACGACGCCGGGACGAAGTCGTTCCCCCTCCAGCAGTCGGTGAACGTCACCCCGGCCTGCACCCTGCCGTCGGGCACCCCCGTCGTGACCCTGGCGTGGAGCGAGTACACGTCGAGCGACTCGACGGCCGCGCCGACCACGATCACGGTCTCCTACGTCGCCGAGCCGGACGCCGGCGGGTTCAACCTGCTCCGGATCCGGTGCACCGGGTCGACGGTCGAGACTCGTCCGTTCGAGGTCGATGCACAGCCTCAACGCGCTTCCGACCGTGACCTGCGACATCACCTGCACCGAGCGCCGAACGTGCCGTCGGTCGTGTCGCTCAACGTCTCGGTGCTGGACCCCGAGGGTCGCGGCACCACGGCCCTCGACGGCGACCCTCTCGGGTGAGCGGAGGCAGACATGATCCAGCGACTGCTGCGCCGGTTCCGGCCGGGTCCGCCGCCTCGAGGACAGCGGCGCGCTCCTCATCATCGCGATCGTCATCGTCACCGTCGTCGCGCTGGTCACCGGCTTCGTCCTCACCCAGGGCGACGGCAGCCTGCGCGCGACCGTGGCGCTGCGCGACGTCGCGCGGGCGTCGTACGCCGCCGACGGCGCCGCCCAGGTCGCGATCAACGACCTGCGCACCGGCTACAACGTCGGTAGCGGCGAGCCCACGCCGTGGTACTACACCAACGCGATCGGCACCGGCTGCTTCGGCTACGACGGCTCCGGCGGGCGCACGACGCCGAAGGACACCCTGGTCCTCGACAACCTGATCCCGAAGCAGGGGACCGACACGCAGAGCGTGATGTCCGCCGCCGTGACGTGCACCCCGGAGGACGCCACCGGGGAGCAGGGGTCGGCCGTGCCGATCAACAACGGCAACAAGCCCGGCAACGCCATCCTCACCCTGGGGACCTCGGGCGGAGAGACCGGCTTCAGGTTCAAGACCAACGGCTCGGGCGCCGCCTTCCGCGTCCGCGGCGGCGTCTGGTCCAACAGCGACATCGTCCGGGACAACAACGGCAACCTCGAGTCCACCGAGTACATCCGCGCCAACACCGGCTGCACGCCCGTGGTCGGCGATGGTCGCGCCGGTCGTCAACTGCGGCGCGAGCACCGTGCGCCCGACCCGAACTACCAGAGCGACCTCGACATCGCCGGCACCGGCATCCCGGCACTGCAGACCCCGCCGGCCAGCTGCCCGAGCGGCGGCACGGTGACGCTGTCGCCGGGCTACTACGACGACGTCACCAAGCTCAACGCGCTCACCGACACCAACACCGACTGCATCATCCTCATGGATCCCGGCACGCTACTACTTCGACTTCCACAACAACAGCGCGGACCCGCTCTTCGACACCGACATCGCGTCGAACGCCGGCAACGTGTGGACGATCGGCTCGCGCAAGACGCTGGTCGCCGGGCACCCGCACACCAGCGACACCACCGTGCCCGGGCGGTGCGTCAGCCCGATCGACGACGTCAACGCCAACGGGGTGCAGCTCATCTTCGGCGGCGACAGCCGGATGAGCATCGTGGCCAGCGGCCAGGCCACCGCGGTCGAGATCTGCGGCAGCTACCACGCCAACCGGCCGCCGATCGCGATCTACGGCCAGAAGACGGGAACGACGCCGGCGCGCGACGACGCTCAGCGTGGCCGGGAGCACCGCGCTGACGACCAGCGGTGCCAACGCCGACGTCAACCTGCCGAGCACGGCACGTTCACCCCGGCGACCGGTCACGACCGCGGTCGTGACGGGACCCCGGCAACGACGTCGCGACCTGGACCCGCGGCGCGACCGGCGGACCAACAGCGTCCAGACCGGCACGATCACGATGACCGGCTTCGCACCCGGCGCGGCGATCCCCAAGGGCTCGGTGCTGACCGGTGCGCGACTCGTCGTGCGTCACCAGGAGGGGAGCACACGACCGCGGGCAACGCCTCGGACATCGTCTTCACCCCCGACCGGGTCCGGCACGACGCCAGACCGTCCACGCTGCCGGTCCGGGCCGCGCTCAACACCGACTCGATCGACCTGTCGACGGTCACCGGCTGGGGTGCGATCCAGGCGCTACGTGCACGACAACGGCTTCACCGGCGCCGCGGTCGCAGTTCACCGGACGAGGCTGCCGAGCGAGGCCGCAGACCGCGCAGCTCGACAGCGTCCAGCTCGAGCTGACCTACTACGTCCCGACGCTGCGCGGCCAGACGACGGCCGCGATCCCCGGCAACACGGTCGCGACCGTCGGCGGCGCGCCGGTCGTCCAGGCGTCCGGCAACTCGACGACGCTCTACATCCAGGGCACGACGCTACGTGCCGCTGTCGAAGATCGACCTCTCGCTCAACAACATCGACGAGTCGGTCTTCCGGTTCGGCGTGATCGCGCGGTCGCTGATCGTCTTCGAGACCGGGTCGTTCGACTATCCCGGCGCGGTGATCGAGCTGCCCGACAACTCGCCCGGGCTTCGGGTTCGAGACGACCATCGTCCAGCTCAAGGTCTACCTGTGCCCCGGGGTGGCCAGCGGCTGCACGACCGGCAACGGCGAGCTCGCGCTCACGGCCAGGGTGAAGATGTTCGACGAAGGCGGGATGGCGGGACCGCCGCACCGCCAGATGTCCGTGCTGAGCTGGAGTCACTACGCGCTGACCGAGGCAGAGCTCCCGACGGTCGTCGCGATGGCGGCCCTCGTCGGGCTGCTCGGGTCGGCGGTCGGGTCCTTCCTCAACGTCGTCGTCGCACCGTGTGCCGCGCGGCGAGTCGGTGGTCAACCCCCCGTCGGCCTGCCCGGACGTGCGGCACCGCAGATCCGGTCCCGGCACAACGTCCCGGTCGCTGGGCTGGCTGGTGCTGCGCGGTCGGTGCTACGACTGCGGGTCGTCGATCAGCGCCCGCTACCCGCTGGTGGAGGCCGGGATCGCGGCGCTGTTCGTGCCGTCGCGCTGCGCTTCGCTGACGAGCCCCGGTGCTGCCGGCGTACCTCGCCTTCGCCGGCATCGGGGTCGCCCTCGCGCTGATCGACCTCGACGTACGACGGCTGCCGAACTCGATCGTGCTGCCGTCCTACCCGGTGCTCGGGGTCCTGCTCGCTCTCGACGGCGACGGCCACGCCCTGCTGCGGGCGGCTCTCGGGGCAGCCGTCCTCTTCGCGTTCTACCTCGTCGATCGCCATGGTCGCGGTGGGCGCGATGGGGTTCGGCGACGTGAAGCTCGCCGGGGTGATCGGCGGCATGACGGCGTACCTGTCCTGGGGCACCCTCCTGATCGGCGCGTTCCTCGGCTTCCTCTTCGGCGCGGTCGCCGGGCTCCTGCTGATCGCCGCCCGTCGGGCCGACGTCGCAGCGCGGTGCCGTTCGGCCCGTTCATGCTCCTCGGGGCGTGGACGGCGGTGCTGGGGGCCGGCCACCTCGGTGACCACTACCTGGAGCTCTTCGCGCGGTGACTCAGCGCTGGGGCAGGGCCGGGCGGCCGACACGGCCGAGGCCGGTGCGACGCGCCTCGGCGCCGACGACGGCGGCCTGCGACCGGCGCTCGATCCCGAGCTTGCCCAGGATGCTGGACACGTAGTTCTTGACGGTCTTCTCCGACAGGAACATCCGCTCGCCGATCAGCCGGTTGGTGAGGCCGTCGGTCATCAGGTCCAGGACCTCGCGCTCGCGGGGCGTCAGGTCGCCGAGCTTGTCGTCGGAGGAGGAGCTCGTCCGGACCTGGTCCATGACCCGGGCGATGACCGACGGGTCGATGAGCGACCGGCCCATCGCCACCTGCCGGATCGCGTCGACCAAGCCCGCCGTCCGCACCTCCTTGAGCACGTAGCCGGAGGCGCCGGCGAGGACCGACGCGACGACCGCGTCGTGGTCGTCGTGGGAGGTCAGCATGAGGCAGTACGTCTGGGGGACCAGGGAGCGGATGTCCCGGCACACGTCGACGCCGTTGCCGTCCGGCAGCTGGACGTCGAGCACGGCGACGTCGGGAGCGGCCGCGGGGATGCGGGCGAGTGCCTGAGCGGCCGTGGTCGCGGTGCCGATCACCTCGAGCCCCGGGACCGACCCCAGCAGCTCGCTCAGCCCGTCGAGGACCACGGCGTGGTCGTCGACGAGGAAGACGCGGATGGTGCGCTCGGGCTCGTCGGTCATGTCAGCTCTGCTTCCCAGATCAGCACCGTGCCGCGGACCGCTCCGGGGCTCACGGTGCACTTGCCGCGCCACCGCTGGGCGCGGGCGTGGAGGTTGGCGGTACCGCCGAGCTGGGGAGTGGCACCGATGCCGACGCCGTCGTCGGAGACCGTGACGACCAGCCGGTCGGCGGTCGCGAGCAGCTCGACCACCGCGCTGTCGGCCCGGGCGTGCCGGGCCACGTTGGAGAGCGCCTCCCTGACCACCGCCGTGACGTCGTCGACGAGGCCGTCGTCCACCATGCCGGGCGCTCCGGAGAACTGGACGGCGGGGGCGAACCCGAGGTGCGGAGTCAGCTCCGAGACCAGGTCGAGCACCGCGCTGCGCAGCTCGTCGCGGGTGCGGTCGACGGTTCCGCGGAGCCCGAAGATGCTCGTCCGGATCCGCCGGATGGTGCGGTCGAGGTCGTCGACGCGGTCGCGGAGGGACTGGCGCGCACCGTCGGACAGGCCGTCCGACCCGGCCAGGCTCTCGAGGCCCAGGCCGGTCGCGAACAGCTCCTGGATGACGTGGTCGTGCAGGTCCCGCGCGATCCGGTCGCGGTCCTCCATCAGCTGCATCCGGTGCTCGGTGTCCCGGGCCTCGGCGAGCTCGAGGGACACGGTCGCGTGGTTCGCGAAGTCCTGCGCCATGGCCAGGTCCTCCGGGGAGAACACCCGTCGGCCCTGGGTGCGCATGAGAGAGAGCACGCCCCAGGTCCGCTGGCTGCCGACCAGAGGCACCAGCATCACCGGTCCTGCGTCCAGCCCCGTCGTGAGCTGCTGCGACCTGGGAACCGCCTCGCTGTAGTCGGCGACCGGTGTCGGGACCTCCCGGGCCAACGCCGTCGCGGCCAGGGTGCCGGCCACCGGGAAGCGCTGTCCGAGGAACTCGTCCGCGCGAGCCCCGGCGCCGGCCTCGACGACCACCTCGGTGTCGTCCTCGCTGAGGAGCGCGACCGTGACGAGATCGGCGTCGGCGACGTCGGCCGCCCGGCGGGCCACCACGGCGAGCGGGTCCTCGCCCTCGAGCGTCAGGAGCTGCCGGATGATCTGCGCGTTGGCGCGCAGCCAGTGCTGCTGGCGGTTCGACTCCTCGTACAGGCGGGCGTTGCTGAGAGCGGTGGCAGCGGTGGAGACCAGGGCGCGGGCGAGCTCGCCGTCGTCCTCGGAGAACGCACCGGCCGCACTGTCCAGCAGGACCAGCTCGCCGTAGACCACGTCGCCGCGCGCCAGCGGACAGCGCAGCGTGCCCTCGGGGAGCGGCGTGTAGACCCGGTTCCGGACCTGCTCCAGCTGGGTGTCGCTCAGCCCGGTGTGGACGACCTCGGCCGTGCCGTCGCCCGCGTCGAGCACCACGACCGCGGCGTGCGCGGCTCCGGTCAGCGCTGCCGACGGAGTCGGCGAGGTTCTGGAGGACCGACCGGACGTTGAGATCGCCGGCGACGGTGGCGGAGGCGCGCAACAAGTCGCGCAATCGCCCCTGGGTCCTGCGGACCCGGCCTGCCCCTTCGACGAGCTGGTCGATCAAGTCGTCCAGCGCCGTCTTCGGACCATCCGGAAAACGCAGTGACGGCCCCCCGCTGCCAGCCACGCCCCCTATGGTATTGGGGATCCGGCGACGGCACGGGTCAGCGCAGGATGTCCACCAATGTTCGGTATCTGCCGCGGATCCTGCCGCCCAGCCCGCCGATCCTCAGCACGGCCTGCGGGTACCACGTCCCGCCCAGCTCGTGGCGGAGCCGGGCCCGGTCGGCGGGCAGGTCGACCGCTCCCTCGATCTCCTCGACGGCCAGGCCCAGCCGCTCGGCCTCGAGCACGAGCCGCTGGACCGCCTCGCCCGCCCTGAGCCAGTCCACCGCGCGGTTGTCCGTGCTCGCCACGGCGACCACGTCCGGCCCGAGCGTGTGGAGGGACGACCCCTCGGCGACCACCGCCGACGACAGCAGCGCGACCTCGTCGGGGCGGGGCTGCCGCGGGTCGGAGTCGTCGACGTGGTGCCGTCCGAACTCGCGGTCGGCGAGCCGCGCGAGCCCGACGCCGGCGGCCTCGAAGCCGATGTCGAGACCGCTCCCGACCCCCGTGCAGCCGGGACGCAGCCCGAGGATCTGGATGCTGGCGAGGTGGTGGGGATGCTTCGGGTCGGGCAGCCGCACGACGTCGTACTCCCACCGCTCGGTGTCCAGCGAGACCCGGGCGTTGAGGAGGGCGCAGCCGACGCTCAGGGTCAGTGCCTGGCCGGTCGGATCCCGCGACATCAGCCAGCGGTCGGGGGCGGCGTGCAGCTCGAGGACGCTGCCGGCCGCGTAGATCTGCCACGGCTCGGTCTGGCGGCTCGAGTGGGCGAGCGTCGCACGCACCGCCGCTCGACGCAGGGCTCGAACCGGGTCGTCGGTCGCCGCGGCCCGCGGCAGTCGATCCGCCTGCACCTGACCAGCCTGCGTCACCTGCGCCGACCTCGGAAGGGCCGAACGGCATGGGTCGTCCGACCGATCCGGTCCTGGTCGAGCCGGTTCCTGGCCACTGACCGGAACGCCTCGCCGCGGTCGCCGGCCTCGCGGGCCAGGTGGTCGGCCAGCCGCCTCGCGGTCGCCCTCGCGAACGTCGACCCGGTCGCGTCGGCGACGTCCGCGGCCAGCCACCAGCCCTCCAGTGCCCCGAGGCCGTCCAGGGCGGCCAGGTCGAGGTGCAGCTGGGCCCGGTCGGCGCGACTGCCGTGGACGACGGCGCGGACGAGCCGTCCCAGCACGGCGTACCGCTCGTCGCCGCGTTCCTCGGCGTCGGCGACGACCTGCTCGGACGGTTCCAGGGCAGCCGTGGCGTCCCCCTCCGCCAGTGCCACCCGGGCGAGCAGGAGCAGCCGACGCTGGTCGAAGCGCCACTTGTTGTGGAACCACCGGGTGCCCGACTCCGCCTCGGCCGTCGCGAGACGGGACGACGCGCCCGACAGGTCTCCGGCGCGGAGGAGGCAGTCGGCCACGTCCAGGTGGCACTGGGCCAGGATCTCCTGGGACCCGGCCATCGCGAGGCCGGCCTCGGCGATGTCGAGGGCCGAGGGGTCGCCGAGGTTGCGCAGGACCCAGCTCCGGTAGGTGTGCTGGACGCCGGCGTACCGGACCCCCGTGCCGCGCCGCTCGAGCTCCACCTCCAGCCGGTCCAGCACGCGCAGGGCGTCCGCGCTGCGGCCGAGCAGTCCGTAGGCGTGGGCGGTCATCTGCAGGGTGTGCTCCACCCAGAACCCCTGGCTCCCGCGCCGCGCGTCGGCGCCGAGCATCGGCTCGAGCGTCGCCAGCGCCTCGGCGGGACGGCCCTGGTGCACCCGCAGCACGCCCGTCCAGGCAGGGAGGCCGAGCTCGCTCGGCGAACCCTCGGCCTCCTGGAGCACGGAGTCGGCGCGCTTGAGGTCGCCCCGGCCGCGGTGCCCGAAGGCGGCCGCGATCAGGCTGCTGCCCCGGATGCTCGGGTCGGTGGCCTTCTCGGCGGCGGCCCGTCCCAGCCGGACGGCGCCGTCGAGGTCGTGCCGGTTCCGGGCCACCCAGGCCCGCAGCTCGAGCGCCTCGCCGGTCTCGTCGGTGGCCATCGCGGCCACGGCGTCGGCGTCGGCGCCGTCGAGGTCTCCACGGGACATCCGGACCCGGCTGCGCTGGAGCCGGACCGCGGTGTCGTCGCGGAGGGCGAGCGCCTCGTCGAGGAAGGCCTCGGCCCCGGCGAGGTCGAACCTGGCGCGGGCGAGGTCGGCGGCCCGCGCCAGCGCCGCGGCTGCGACCTCCGCGTCGCCGCCCTCCCGTGCGTGCCGAGCGAGCTCGAGCGGGTCGGCGTCAGGACGGGCCTGCAGCACCGCGCTCGCGCGGCGGTGGAGCCAGGCCCGTCTGGCCGGACCCGCTTCTCCCGCGAGGGCGAGCCGGACGGTCTCGTGCCGGAATGCGAACCTGCCCTCGCGCTCGACGAGGAGGTCCTGCCCGAAGCCGGTGTCCAGGTGCTCGAGCACGTCGAGGGGCGAGCGACTCACGGTGGCGGCGAGGAGCTCGAGATCGACGGTGGCCCCGAGCACGGCCGCCGCCTGCAGCGTCGCCGCTGCCGCGCCGGAGCCGCGCCAGCGGGTGACCGCGCCCTCGAGGCCGTCACCGCCGTGCTCGTCGACGGGGGAGAGGTGGACCGTTGCGTCCGGCGTCAGTGCGGCCGTTGCCGGGTCGCGGAGGGCGACGACGACCAGCACTGCCGGAGCACCCCGGCGCCGTATGCGAGCGAGCCACGTCCAGGAGAGTGCGTCGAGCGCGTCGGCGTCGTCGATCACGAGTGCGACGCCGGCGTCGTCCGGCAGGGACCGGACGGCGTCGTCGAGCCGGCCGAACAGGGCCTCGGTGAGCGCGTCGGGGGTCGCACCCGGGCCCGGCAGACCCTCGATGTGGGCCCGGTCCACGGGACCGAGGTCGGCGCCGCGAGCGCCGAGCGCGTCCACGACGGGCTGCAGCCCGAGCCCGACGGCCCGGCCATGACCACGGACGACGACGACGCCCCGGGCCTCCGCGCTGGTCGCCCAGTGGTCGAGCAGGACCGTCTTGCCCAGGCCCGGCTCGCCACCGACCACGACGACGCGCGGTGCGGTGCGCGCCCGGGCGAGCTCCTCGTCGAGGACGGCGACCTCGTGGTCGCGCCCGGCCAGCGGAGTCACCGGGTCGGGCCGGACAGGTCCGGTGGGCTCCTCGCGGAGGATCGCCTCGTGCACCGCCCTGGTCGCAGGTCCCGGGTCCACGCCGAGCTCCTCGGCCAGCAGCTCGCTCACCCGCGCGAACTCGGCGAGCGCGGCTGCGGGCCGGCCGGCGGCCGCGTGCGCCCGCATCAGCGTCCGGAGTGCGCCTTCGTGGAACGGGTCCAGTCGCAGTGCCTCCGTGGCATGCGTGACCGCGTTGCCGAGTCGACCCGACTCGAGAGCCGCGCCTGCCGCGACGTCCAGGACCCCGACGACGGTGCGGTGCGTGGCCTCCCGTTCCGCCTCGGCCCAGGTCGCGTCGCGCTCGTCGGCGAGCAGGTCGCCGCGCACCAGGGCCAGCGCGCCGTCGGCGGCCATGCCGGCCCCGACCAGGTCGCCGTCGTCCGCACGCCGCACCGCCTCGCGGGCGAGCACGTCCAGCTCGACGACGTCCCACCAGTCGGCGAGCAGGGCGTACCCGAGGTCGCGCCGCTCGATCCGCTCGGTCCCGACGACCGCCCGGGCCCGGCTGACCAGGACGTGCAGGTCCCGCTCGGGCTGGGCCGGCCGCTTGTCCGGCCAGACGGCCTCGGTCAGCGAGTCCGCGTCGACCGTCGCGCCCCGGGCGATCGCGAGCCTCTTGAGCAGCGTGCGGGCCTGGCGACTGCGGAGGACCGCGAGATCGGCGCCGTCCAGCCGGAAGTCACCGAGCAGCCGTACGCCCAGCCGGTCGGCCATGGCGGTCATCATGCCGCTCCGCGGCGTGCCCGGACAGCACGAAGGGGCGGGGACCGCGTAGGCCCCGCCCCTCCTGGTCCCGGTCAGGCCTGGATTGCCTCGGGTGCCCGGGTGTGGTTGATCTCGATCTTGCGCGGCTTCGCCTTCTCCGCGACGGGTACGACGAGGCGCAGCACGCCCGCGTCGTACGACGCCTCGATCCGGTCGAGGTCGAGGTTGTCGCCGAGGACGAGCTGTCGGCTGAAGGCGCCGCGCGGTCGCTCGGAGGCGAGTGCCTCCCAGTCGCCGTTGCGGGCGACCCGCTCGGCCCGGACGGTCAGCACGTTGCGCTCGACGTCGAGGTCGATCGTCTCCTGCGCGACGCCCGGAAGGTCGAACTCGATGACGAACCTGTCGCCCTCGCGCCAGGCGTCCATCGGCATGACGGCGGGACGACTCGTCGTGCCGAGCAGGCTCTGGGTCAGACGGTCGAAGTCGCGGAACGGGTCGGTGGTGCGCAGCAGCATGGCGTGTCCTCCTGTGTCTTCGGGTCATGGTCGACGGGATGTCGTACCTGTATCAACTGTTATAGATTTGCTCTATTCCGGATGTCAAGCCGTTCGCGAGAGGATTTCTACGTGGCCCGCGACTCGCACCAGGTCGGTGTCTTCGCGATCTCCGTCGCCGCCGACATGGTGGCCATGGAGATCCAGAACCTCCGCGTCTACGAGCGCCGTGGCCTCGTCGACCCGGACCGCACGTCGGGGGAAGCCGGCTCTACAGCCCGGCGGACATCGAGGTGCTGCACCGCATCCGGGAGCTGCTCGCCGACGGTCTCAACCTCGCCGGCATCGCCCGGGTGCTCGAGCTCGAGCGGGCGGTGCTGCGGCTGCGCGCCGAGAACTCGCGCCTCCGGGCGAGGTGATCGGCGGCCCCGAGCGGCTCATCTCACAGCCAGTGCGTCCTCCCCGCTAACCGGGACGAAACGCGACCGACACGTGCCGCCCCTACGTTTCGCGACAGGGGCCGCGGAGGGCGGTCGCCGGTACGTCTGAGGAGCATGCACGTGAGCGCGAACCCGGTCCGACTGTCAGCGATCACCGCGGTCGAGGCCTACGTGCCCCCGCCGATCACCTTCGACCCGGGCGAGGAGCCCGGCGAGATCTTCGGCACGAACGTGTTCAGCCTGTCCGTGATGCAGAAGCGTCTGCCGAAGACCGTCTACAAGTCCGTCCTCAACACGATCGAGAACTCGGCGCCGCTCGACCCGGAGATCGCCGACGCCGTCGCGTCGGCGATGAAGGACTGGGCGATGGAGAAGGGCGCGACCCACTACGCCCACGTCTTCTACCCGTTGACCGGTCTGACCGCCGAGAAGCACGACAGCTTCCTCGACCCGGTCGGTGACGGTACGGCGTTCGCGTCGTTCTCCGGCAAGACCCTGATCCAGGGCGAGCCGGACGCGTCGTCGTTCCCCAACGGGGGCCTCCGCAACACCTTCGAGGCACGCGGCTACACGGGCTGGGACGTGATGTCCCCGGCGTACGTGCTGGAGAACCCGAACGGCAACACCCTGTGCATCCCGACCGTGTTCATCTCGATGACGGGAGAGGCGCTCGACCACAAGACCCCGGTCCTGCGCTCGCAGCAGGCGATGGCGGTGCACGCCCAGCGGGTCCTCTAGCTGTTCGGCCACGACACCGCCGAGAAGGTCGTCTCCTACCTCGGTCCGGAGCAGGAGTACTTCCTGGTCGACCGGCACTTCTTCCTGTCGCGCCCCGACCTGATCAACGCCGGCCGAACGCTCTTCGGCGCGAAGCCGCCGAAGGGCCAGGAGTTCGACGACCACTACTTCGGCGCGATCCCCGAGCGCGTGCTCGCGTTCATGATGGACACCGAGCGGGAGCTCTTCAAGCTCGGCATCCCTGCCAAGACCCGGCACAACGAGGTCGCGCCCGGGCAGTTCGAGGTCGCGCCGATGTTCGAGCGGGCCAACGAGGGGTCCGACCACCAGCAGCTGCTGATGACGACGTTCAAGGCGGTCGCCAAGAAGCACGGCATGGAGTGCCTGTTCCACGAGAAGCCGTTCGCGGGCGTCAACGGCTCGGGCAAGCACGTGAACTTCTCGCTCGGCAACAGCCAGCTCGGCAGCCTGTTCGTTCCCGGCGACAGCCCGCACGACAACGCGCAGTTCCTGGTCTTCTGCGGTGCGATCATCCGCGCCGTCGACCTCTACAGCGGTCTGCTCCGCGTCTCGGTCGCCTCGGCGAGCAACGACCACCGGCTCGGCGCCAACGAGGCGCCCCCGGCGATCATCTCGATCTTCCTCGGTGAGCAGCTGGCCGACGTCTTCGACCAGATCGCCAAGGGTGGTGCGACCCGGTCCAAGGAGAAGGGCACGCTCACCATCGGCGTCGACACCCTGCCGAACCTCACCAAGGACCCGGGCGACCGCAACCGCACCTCACCGTTCGCGTTCACCGGCAACCGGTTCGAGTTCCGCGCCCCGGGCTCCGGCCAGACCGTCGCCGGCCCCATGGTCATGCTCAACACGATCATGGCCGAGGCGCTCGACTACTGCGCCACGGAGCTCGAGACGGCGGTCGCCGCCGGCACCGACTTCAACGAGGCCGTCCAGTCGCTGCTCGCCGAGATCGTCGGCAACCACGGCAAGGTCATCTTCAACGGCAACGGCTACTCCGAGGAGTGGCCGATCGAGGCCGAGCAGCGCGGGCTCAAGAACCTGCGCACCACCGTGGACGCCCTGCCCGAGCTGATCACGCCGGAGGCGATCGAGCTCTTCGCGAAGTACAACGTCTTCAGCGAGCGCGAGATGCACAGCCGCTACGAGATCGGCATCGAGCAGTACGTCCTGTCCGTCGTGGTCGAGGCCAACACCACCCTCGAGATGGGCAGCACCACGATCCTGCCCGCCGCGATCCGCTACCAGACCGAGCTGGCCCAGAACGTCGCCGCCCTCAAGGCGGCCGGTGTCGGGGCCGACACGAGCACCCTCGAGGCGGTCTCTGCCCCGATCTCGGCGCTGCGTGCCGGGCTCGTCGGTCTCGAGGCCGCGATCCACGGGCTGCACGACCACGAGGGCATCGAGGAGGCGACCTACTGCCGGGACACCGTGCTCCCCGCGATGCTGGAGATCCGCGACGGCCGCCGACACGCTCGAGGGCCTGGTCGCCGACGACCTGTGGGCGCTGCCGACCTACCAGGAGATGCTCTACATCCTCTGACCGATCGACGACCGTCGCGCCGGCGCCTGCTCAGGAGTAACGTCGCGAGACACCCGGTTCGGGAGTCGAGCGAGGAGGCGCCATGTTCGTTCAGGTGATCCACGGCAGGACGTCGGACCCGGCCGCGATGCGAGCGGCGTCCGACCGCTGGGGCGCCGAGCTGGGCCCGGGAGCCGACGGGTGGCTGGGCAGCACGGCGGGCGTCACGGACGACGGCCGGAGCATCGCCATCGTGCGCTTCGAGTCCGAGGAGGCCGCTCGGCGCAACAGCGAGCGACCGGAGCAGGGCGCGTGGTGGGAGGAGATGGCGGCGACGTACGACGGCGAGCCGACCTTCCAGAACCACACGCTGGTCGATGTCGACACGTACGGCGACCCCGACCAGGCCGGCTTCGTCCAGGTGATGCAGGGCAACGTCAGCGACGTCCACCGCGGGCTCGAGCTGATGCAGTCCGACCCCACCGACTGGGCGACGTTCCGGCCGGACATCCTGGCGACCTGCTGGTCCGGCTCCGAGGACGGGTCGTGGACCATGGCGATCTACTTCACCTCCGAGGAGGCGGCCAGGGAGGGCGAGCAGAAGGAGACGCCGCCCGAGGCCGCCGCGATCATGGAGGAGCTCAACTCGCTCACGACGGGCGTGCCGGAGTTCCTCGACCTCCGGGACCCCTGGCTGATGTCGCCGGCCTAGCCGGTCGGGCCGAACCGCTCCACCCGGATCGACTGCGGGTCCAGCCCGCAGTCGAGCAGGAGAGTCTCGGCGTACTCAGCGAACCGGGCCGAGCCGCACACGTAGGCGAGGTCGAGCCCGTCCAGCAGAGGTTCGATCTCGTCGCGGGTCGGTGAGCCGGCGGGTCGTGTGTCGGAGTCGTGCCGGGTGTAGGCGAGGGTCGCACCGGTCCGGGCGAGCTCGCCGGCGTACGGCAGCATCTCCGGGTTGCGGCCGACGGCCACCACGCGCAGGAGGTCGGCGCGCCCGAGGCGACGTGCGGTGCGGGTCATCGACACGGCGGGCACGACGCCGGTGCCGCCGACGAGGCAGAGCGCCGGGGTCGCGGTGTCCCAGGTGAACCAGCGGCCGATCGGTCCGCGCATCTCGAGCACGTCGCCCACCTCCGCGACGTCGGCCAGGAACTCCGACACCTCGCCGTCGGGCAGCCGCTCGACGAGGAACTCGACGAGCGGGTCGTCGTCGTCCGAGGCGAGCGAGTAGGAGCGCTGGGCGGTGTAGTCGTCCGGCGCACGGAGCCGGATCAGGTAGTGCTGCCCGGGTCGGTGCCGCAGCCGGTCGTCGACGTGCATCCGCAGCCGGACCGTGTCAGGGGTCGGCAGCTCCTTCTCGATGATCGTCCCGGTCGTCCACGTGGTCACCGTGGGGTCGACGTCGTCGATCGACGCCCCGCCGGTCACGGGTCGCCCTGGTAGCGCTGCTCCAGCCACGGGTCGCCCCGGTCGTGGTAGCCGTTGCGCTCCCAGAAGCCGGGCTGGTCCTCCGCGAGCAGCTCGATGCGGGAGACCCACTTGGCCGACTTCCAGAAGTACAGGTGGGGCACGAGGAGCCGCACGGGTCCTCCGTGCTGGCGGGGCAGCGGCTTGCCGCCGTACTCCCAGACCACCCAGGCCTTGCCGCCGGTCAGGTCGTCGAGGGGCAGGTTCGTCGTGTAGCCGGTGCTCGAGTGGACGAGCGCGAAGCGCGCCTCTGGCAGGGGTCCGGCGGACGTGAGCAGCTCGTCCACGCTGACCCCGCGGAACGTGACGTCGAACTTCGACCACGTCGTGACGCAGTGGATGTCGCCGTTGTACGCCGAGGCGGGCAGCTGGTGGATCTCGTCCCAGGTCCACGTCGTCGGCCGCTCGACCAGCCCGTCCACCGAGATCGACCAGGTCTCGGGCTCGATCCGCGGCGTGGCCTCGGCGGTGAGGACCGGCCAGCCGCTGCCGGTGTCGTACTGGCCCGGTGGGAGCCGGCCCTCCGGGCCGCCTCGGCGTCGACGTACGAACCCTCGGGTGACCGGCATGGGTCGATCTTGGCAAAGATCCCGGTCGTCAGGCAGTGCTGGTCGGCCCGGTCGCGTCGAGGGCCGGCGACATCGGCGGCTCCTGGGTCATCGACGGCGGGGGGATCGGGGGAGCCGACTCGTCGAGCGGGTCGGCGCTGACGGGCTCGCCCGGGGGAGGCCCGTGCCTCTCGAGGAAGCGTTGGGCGACCGGCGCCGTGCGGTGCAGGCCCGCGGTGGCGACCACGATGATCCCCGCGATGACGAGCCAGCCCGTGGTGCCGTAGTCCATGGCGAGGAGGGTGAAGAGGGCCGGTGCCCAGACCTTGCCGAGCGTGCCGCTGAGCTCGGCCGCCCCTTGGTACTCACCGCGGCGCCGCGGGTCCATCAGCTCGGCCTCGAACGACCAGCTCGCGGCCGACAGGTAGAGCTCGGCACCGGTCACCGTCACGTGTCCGAGCCAGACGAGCGCGATGGTCACCCAGCCGACGGTGTCGTGCGTGTAGGCGGTGATCGCGCAGGAGACGACGAAGAACACGCAGGAGATCCGGATCGCGCGCAGCGCGGAGCCGATGTCCTTCACGCTCCGGGCCGCCGCCATCGGCAGGAAGATGCACATCACCGTGTTGGTGCCGAACAGGAACGCCAGCAGGACGTGCGGCGCGTCGGTCTCGTTGACCAGCCAGAGGGGGATGACGAGGTTGAGCAGGACCTGGTTGGTCCAGAGCACGCCGACGAAGAAGGTGCTGGTCATCCAGCCGACGTTGCGCAGCGGTCCCGGCCCCGGGACCTTGACCTTGCGCTCCTCGACGGACTTGTCGTCGTGGGAGGCATTGGGCAGCCGCAGAACGGCGGCGGCGTTGACCAGGAACGCCAGGGCGGTGAACCACGGGACCGCCTCGAGCACGCGGTCCGAGTCGAACGACAGGGCGATGCCGCCCGTTGCCGCGCCGAGCGTGAAGCCGAGGTTGAGGGCGGAGTACATGTAGGCGCGGGACTTGACCCGCTCGTCGGGCGGCAGGACGTCGATCGTGTAGGAGCCGTAGGCCGACCCGCCGAGCGATCCGACGACCTCCATCACGACCGCCATCGCGACGTAGCCCTGGAAGCTGTCGATCAGGGGCCAGAGCGTGAACAGGCCGGCCTGCCCCGCCGCGCTGACCGCCCAGCACTTCTTGGGACCGAACCGGTCGACGATCTTGCCCATCGGGTAGGCGGCGATGAACGCGGCGATGCCGGCGATGGTCAGGCCGAGGCCGACCTCGGCCATGGAGAGGCCGACGATCTGGGTGAAGAACACCGCCGATCCGGTCATGAACGCGCCCTCGCCCAGGGCGAACAGCAACGACTGCGCGGCGAGCCTTCCGGCCAGCGGTGACGGGGGCCGAGCCTGTCGGGCGAGCGTGGCGAACATCGTCACGGAGTCAAACACGGGTCGCCGACAGTGTCGCCCGATTTCCTAGTCGGTCGGCCACTCCCGGCCGAACCAGCGTCGGATCCGGGTGGTGCCGAACGCGGACTTGTCGGCCAGCAGCTCGTGCGTCGGTGGCTCGAACCGGCCGTTCGGCGCGTTGCCGGACGTGAACGTGACCTCGACCTTGGCGACCTGGTCGTGGCCGAACTCGAGGTAGCAGATGCCCAGTCCGTCGTACGTCGCGTCGAGCTCGGCCGAAGCGTGCTCGGCGATGATGCGGTCGGCCACGACCGCCGCCTGCCGCTCGGAGAACACCCCGGCCTTCGGGGTGCCGACGCTGGTGACGTCGCCGACGGCGTACACGCCCGGGTAGGCGGTCTCGAGGGTCGACGGGTCCACCGGGATCCAGCCGTCCACGCACATGCCGGAGTCGCGGACGACGTCCGGGACCTGGTGCTTGGGCACGCCGAGGAAGAGGTCGAACGGCATCTCCCCGCCGTCGGCGAGCACGGCGACCCGGCGGTCGACGTCGAGGGAACGGACCAGCGCCTCCGGGTGCCAGGCGATGCCGCGCTCGGCGAAGGCGGTCAGCAGCGCCTCCGAGGCCGCGGGGGACGGCGGGATGGGGGCACCGAGCGGCATCACGAGGTGGATCTCGCTGCGGTCGCGGAGGCCGCGAGCGGTCAGCAGGTCGTGGACGAGGAGGGCGGTCTCGCTCGGCGCCGGTGGGCACTTGAACGGTGTGGAGGTCACCCCGACGACCACCCGGCCACCCGGGAAGTCGCGGAGGACGTCGCGGGCTGCGAACGCTCCCGCCACGGTGTAGAACTCGGTGCCCGCCTCGACGAGTCCGGGGGTCGCCGCCGGGTCCAGGTCGGCGCCGAGGGCCACGACCATGATGTCTCCGTCGAAGTCGCCGGCGTCGGTCGTGACCCGCCGGGCGTCGGGGTCGATCGAGCGGATCGTGGTCGGCACGAAGCGCACGCCCGGCTTCACCAGGTCGGCGTAGCGGTGCAGGACGGCGTCCGGTGTCGTCCGGCCGAACATCACGTCGAGCTTCGAGAAGCCGAAGACGAACCCCTCGGCCTGGTCGATGAGCACGACCTCGACGTTCGCGCCGAGCGACTCCGACAGCCGGGTGCTCAGCTCAAGCCCGCCGAAGCCGGCACCCAGGACGAGGACGCGCACGCAGTGAGTGAAGCAGGTCCGCCTGGGTCAGACCATGCCCGCCATGAGGATGGCGACGATGAAGAAGGCGAACACGGCGATCGAGACCAGGCCGAAGTAGAGCAGGTGCACGCGCATCCCGTTCCCCTGGCCGTGGGCGCGGGTGAGATCGACGTCGCGGGCGACCTCGGCCAGCCGTCCGACCTGCTCGGTCTGGAGCAGGTGCTTGCGGCTGCCCCGGTGCTGTCCTCGATCGCTCATGCCAGTGGTTCGGAGCGCCCCCATGTCGCGGATTGCGGCTGGTGTTACAGGGTCGGGAACTCGACTAGCCCGCTCTCGTCGTGGCTGGTCGCCGGCCGTACCGTCTCCCGCAACGGGGAGGGAGCACCGACCCGTCGGCGCCGCGAGCCCAGCCACCCCCCAGGCCCTGCTCGTCGTCGCCAACGCAGCGCCGCCCCGACGAGATCGCCGGGGCGGCGCTGCTCTCACGCGATGACCGGTTCCGCGCGCGGCCAGAACCGGTACGCCACCAGCAGCGGCACGAGGACCCACGGGATGTTGAACGGCAGGTACGTGCCGAGGTGCTGCGGCGGGTTCGGGCCGAGGAACGTCTGCATGAAGTAGAACCACATGTTCGTCACCGAGCTGACCGCGTAGACGAGTGCCAGCGGACCGAGCCACGGCCACGGCTCGAGCTTCCACAGCCCGACCAGCAGGACGACCAGCAGCACCGACTGGACGAAGCCGTCGTACAGGAGTGACGCCTGGAGCGTCGGAGGCATCTCGAGGTGCTGGGGCTCCTGCTCGACCGCCCACGAGTGCAGGGACCTCAGCGGTGGCCACGGACTGTCCGGCGACACCGCGACCCCCAGGGACTCGGGCAGGCTCAGGAGGAGGCTGTTGAGGATGCCCAGCACGAAGGCGGGAAGCAGCACGTAGTCGAGGCGACGGCGGGTCAGCACCGGGCAAGACTGGCGTGCGGACGGAGGCTTGTCACCGTCGAGGCCGAGACGTGAGCAGCTCGCCTCAGCTGAGCGAGAAGCTGGGGTACCTGTCGGTGACGAGCAGGAACGCGTAGGCCTGCACCCGCAACCACCAGCGCCCGACCCCGACCACGTAGTCGAAGAGACCTCGTGGGTAGCGGCCGGTGACGAGGATGGCGAACCAGGCGACGATCACCGCGATGACGGCGCCGATGGTCAGGAAGAACAGCACCACGTAGTGCGGGATGGCCAGGAACCACTTCACCAGCGGCAGCCACCGGTTCAGGTCTGCCTCCGCGTCCGGGTAGTCCACCTGTAGGTGGACCCGCTGCTCCTCGACCGTCGAGGGGTACTCGTCGCCGAGCAGCGCGACGTACGCGCCGATGCGCGCGCCGAACCGGGTGAGCTCCACGGCGAAGTCGAACCACCAGCGCGGGTAGCGCTGCCGGAAAAGGATCATCAGCAGCGTCGCCACGAACAGCCCGGCGACGACGCCGCCACTGCTCGTGCTGACGGACCTTCCGGCTTCGTCGTAGGACGTCTGGCTCGACCCTGCGGTGAGAGCGCCGTAGACGATGGCGATGGGGATGACGAGGACGATCCGGAACAGGGTCTTCACCCGGTCGTGCTGCTCGACGTAGTCGACGTCCAGACGCGCCGGGTACGAGGGCGGGGCGGGTGGCGGCGGGCTGGGGACGGTCATGGAGCCTCCTGGGGTCGCTTCATCCTCGACCCTGCACCGCGGCGGAGCCCGACCGGGAGAGGCTTACGTCCCGGTTGCGGTCACGACGCCGTCATACCGGCCAGCCCGAACCTCGGAAGCGCGGCCTTCAGCTCCCTCCGTGAGCTCACCCCGAGCTTGGCGAAGACCTTGCTCAGGTGCCACTCAGCCGTCCGCGCGCTGAGGAACAGCCGCGCTCCGATCTCCGGGTTCGTCAGCCCGTCACTCGCCAGCTGGGCGACCAGGGCTTCCTGCGCCGTGAGCTGGTCGCGTCTCCCGATGGAGCGCGACTGCACGTTCTCGCCCGTGGCGAGAAGCTCGTGGCGGGCCCGCTCGGCGAAGGCTTCCATGCCGATCGCGGACAGCATGTCGTACGCGGTGCGGAGCTGTTCCCGGGCATCGAGGCGCCGTCCCTGACGTCGGAGCCACTCGCCGTACAAGAGGTGGGCGCGAGCGATCTCCGGTCGTAGCTGCGTCCGGCTCAACCGGTCGATCGCTTCGCGGTAGAGCGACTCGGCCGCCTCGCCCTGACTGAGCATCGCGTTCGACCTGGCACGGACACCGAGCGCCCAGTCGCTGTCGCAACCCTCGATGTGCGCATCAAGTCGTTGCAGGGCGTCGACCGCGAGCTCGTCTCGATCAGACCTGACCGCGGCCTCGACCAGCTCGATCAACGCCCACCAGGCGATGTAGAGCTTCGGCATCTGCTCGTTCGCCTGCACGGCTGCCTCCAGCGCCTCCTCGTAGCGACCGAGCCCGTTCATGAGCATCGCCTTCGCCCATGACGCGTACTGGAGGGCAGTGCCTTGTCCGGCCTCGACAGCGTGGGTCATGGTGTCCGCGATCAGCCCGGATGCCTCGGGCTCGTGGCCGCGGACGCCGGCGAGCACCAGTGCCGCGTGCGGGGCGATGCGGGTGCCGGTCGCCTCCTTGAGAGTCTCCACCTCTGCGATCAACATGGCGGCCTTCACGAAGTCGCCGCCGACCGCCGCGGCCTGACCGCAGGCGTTGTCCACGACGGCGAGGGCCTCGAGCGCCCCGGAGTCGCGGGCCAGCCTCACCGCCCGCACCAGGATCTCGAGGCCACTGTCGTAGTCCCAGAGCAGGTTCGCCGCCCGCGACGCCAACCAGCCCCAGCGGAGCATCTCGGCGTCAGCGACGTCGGTGCTCGAGAACGCGGCGACGGCGCGTTTGAGCACCGGTCCGGCGGTCCGGAGACCCTCGGTGAAGACCAGAGCCAGGCCTTCGAGCAGCAGATCGCGGGGGAGGGTTGGTTCCACGGAAACTGGCGCATCCATCGCCGCGCGCGAGACGTCCACCAACCCGCCGCCGTCACCTGACAGCCGACCTGCGAAGAGTGCTGCTGCCCAGGCGTCCAGGTAGGTGTCGCGAGACAGTCGTACGTCGAGCGCCTCCAACTTCTGAGCTGCCCGGAGCAGCATGAGCGGAGCCTCGCTCCCGCGACGCTGCGCGAAGGCGACCTCGGCCTGCAGCCGGTCCACTCGGGCTCGCCCCAGGTCGTCCAGCGGTCCCTCCTCGGCTGCAGCCATGAGCTCGAGCGCCGCGTCGAAGGCGCCGGCCTCCAGGCTCGCCGAGGCGGCGGAGAGCGCACGCGCTGCTCGCTGGACAGGCTCCTCCGTCAGGGCGACCGAACGCTGGAGGAAGGCAGCCGCGGCGGCGAGCCCACCCCGGGCCTGCGCGCGACCTGCCGACCGCTCGAGCTCGGCGGCCACGGCGTTGTCAGGGCCGAGGACAGCCTGGGCGCGGTGCCAGGCACGACGATCCGGGTCGGTGTCCGGATCGGTGACCATGGCCAACGCGCGGTGGACGCTCCGGCGCTCCGCGGGCGAGGCTGCCTGGTAGATCGCCGAGCGCAGCAGGGGGTGCCGGAACCCCACCCGAGCGTCGACCTCGAGCAGGCCTTCGGCCTCCGCGGGCGCCGCTGCCGCCATCGGGATTCCGAGCTCTGAGGCCGCCCGCCACAGGAGGCGGGGATCTCCCACCGGATCGGCGGCCGCCAGGAGCAGCAGCTGTTGCGTGTCGGCCGGCAGCTGCTCCACCCGACGGCGGTACTCCGCCTGGATCCGGGTCGGCAGTGGCAGACCGCTCGGAACCGCGAAGCCTGCTGCTTGGGCGGCCGACGAGCGTCCGCGTGACAGCTCGAGCAGGGCGAGTGGGTTGCCGCGAGCCTCTGCGAGGATCCGGGCGCGCATCAGCTTGTCCACCGGGTCGAGTGTCGCCGAGGTGATCAGGGCAGCTGCGTCCGCTTCTGACAAGCCGCCGAGACGCAGCTCGGGCAGGCCGTCGAACTCGCTCAACCCCTCCCCGGCGCGCTCCGCCAGGACGATGACGACCGACTCCACGCGGAGACGGCGTGCGACGAAGGCGAGCACCTGGGCCGACGACTGGTCCAGCCATTGGACGTCATCGACGAGGCAGACCAACGGCCGCTCGTCGGCGAGCTCGGAGAACTGGCTCAGGAGGGCGAGCCCGACGAAGAAGCGATCGGGTGGCTCGCCCGGAGCTGAGCCCGAATGCCGTCTCCAGGGCCTCGCGCTGCGGTGGTGGCAGCAGCTCGAGCCTGTCGAGAAGCGGTTGCGAGAGCTGGTGCACCGCCGCGAACGGCAGCTCCATCTCTGACTCGACACCGGCGGCCCGAATGACTCGACAGCCCTCGCTGCGCTCGGCCAGGTAGTCGAGCAGCGCTGTCTTGCCGATGCCGGCTTCGCCGCGCAACACCACCGTCCGGCTGTCGCCTCCCCGGGCCGCCTCGACATGAGCGTCGAGGGTCCCGCACTCGCTGAGGCGCCCACGCAACTGCATCGGCCACCCCTGCGCATCCGTTCCGGCTGCCGAGGCACGTCCCATCGCGCGGGCGCCACGTGCCCCGCAGCGACGATGGCCAGAGCATAGCGGCCCCCCCGCTCGTGAAGGCGAGTCGTGACACGGCCATCCGGCCGTCACGGTCGGGCGGCTTCGGAGGACCGCCCGACCGCTGGGGCCGTGCTCGTTCTCAGACCGGGGCGCCTGTTCGCGCCGACTCGAGGTAGGGCGCGAGGAACGAACCGAGAGCGGTGAGCAGCTCGTCCGGCGCCTGCTCGGCCACCCAGTGGCCGGCGCCCTCGATGACGACGCTCTGCACGTCCGAGGCAGCCGGCCTCATACCGTCCGCGACGTGGTCGCCGTAGCTGGCCGCACCCCCGACGGCCAGGACCGGGATCGACAGCGTACGTGCGGCACGCTCCTTGTTCTGGGCCATCGTCGCGTCCCACTCGCGGTAGAACCCCAGGCCGCCGGCCAGCGACTCCGAGTCGGCGAAGTTGCCGATGTAGTAGTCGATGACCTCCTGGGGCAGTGCCGGACCGCCCTGGATGGCGAACTCGTAGCCGAAGTACACGTCCTCGTGTCCCTGGATCAGCTGCTCGGCGATCCTGCCGGCCCGGTTGAACGGGATGTGCCAGAGCTTGTTGTTCAGCGGTTGGGGGACGAACAGGGGAGGGGCGGGCACCACTCCCGGCGCGCCCGGGATCTCGGCGGCGATCAGCGCCGCGACCCGCTCGGGGTTGTCGGCGGCCAGGGCGTAGCTGATCACCATGCCGGTGTCGTGACCGGCGACGGCGAACCGGTCGAAGCCGAGCGTGTCCATCAAGGCGATGAGATCAGCGGCGAGGGCGCCACTGTCGTAGCCGGTCTCGGGCTTGTCGGTGAGGCCCATGCCGCGCTGGTCCACTGCGATGACGGTGAAGCTCCGGGCCAGCGGGAGCATGACGAACCGCCATGCGTACCAGCTCTCGGGCCAGCCGTGGACGAGCAGCAAGGGCGGTCCGTCGCCGCCGATGACGACGTGCTGGCGGAGTGCCCCGGTGTCGACGATCCGGCTGCTGAACGTCTCGGTGAAGCCGTCGGGAAGTTGGGGGGCCGAGGTGACGGAGCCACGGCCGTCGGGGACGGCGAAGGGGGTGAGGTCGGTGCTCATGGACGTGCCTTTCGGGCGGAGGTGTCCGGTCTCGATCGAGACCGGCGTGATCACGTTCGCGGGCCACGTCCCTGGTCGCGCCCGGGAGACCCCCGGGTCCGGCCCCGGGGCGCGGACTGCGCAGTCGCCCCGGCACGCCCCGGGCATCAGCCCGGGGATGCACCCGGGTTCCTCACGGGCGCGGGGACCGTCGGCCGCGGACCAGCCTCGAGGCACCACTCGACCACCTCGGTCGTGCCGAACAGGAGAAGGCCATGACCCATCCATCGACCACCACTCGGCGGTCACCATCGCGCCGTTCCACCGTGATCCGCGTCCTCGCAGCATCCATCGCGATCGTCCTGGCCGCGGCCGGTGCCGCGGCCTGGGGCCCGTCCTCGAGCGCGCGCGGAGCATCCACTGCCTCGTTGTCGAGCGAGGTTCAGCGCACCGCCGTCAGCGTGGGATCAGTCGCAGGCTCACCCGGACTTCCGGCCGGCTTCAGCAAGACCTTCAAGGACCGGTTCGTCCGGGCGAACGGGATCCGTCAGCACGTCGTCATCGGGGGTGACGGGCCTCCGCTCCTGCTCGTCCACGGCTGGCCCGAGAACTGGTATGCGTGGCGGCACGTGATGCCCAAGCTCGCCGAGCACTACACGGTCATCGCCGTCGACCAGCGGGGGATCGGCCTGACGGAGAAGGCCAAGGGCGGGTACGACACCAGGACGCTCGCTCGTGACCTGGCTGCGCTGATGACCAAGCTCGGTCACGAGCGGTTCGCCGTCGTCGGACACGACACCGGCATGGTCATCAGCTACGCCCTGGCCGCCGATTTCCGTGACCGAGTGGCGCGTCTCGCTGTTGCCGAGGTGCCCGGACCGCCGACCGTGAAGGGTTCTCCGCCGGCCTTCATCGACGCCGCGCACAACGACAAGCTCTGGCACATCTCGTTCAACCGGGTCAAGAACAGCCTGATCCTCGACATGGTCAGCAGCAACGCGGACGCGTACTACCGCTACGAGTACGAGATCCAGGGTGGCGGATCGACACCCGCCGAGAAGGCGATCGAGTACTACATCGACCTCTACACGCGGGACCGCGCGACGCTGCGCGCGAGCTTCGGGTTCTACCGCGCCTGGGACGCGACCACCGCCCAGAACGCGACACGGCAAGCGGCTCCGCTGACGATCCCCGTGCTGGGCATCGGGGGTGTCAACAGCTGGGGCCCGGCCGTCGGGGGCGCCATGAACGGGTTCGCCACCGACGTGCAGACCGCGGTCATCACGGGTGCTGGTCACTGGGTCGCCGAGCAGGCCCCGCGGAACCTGCTGGCAACACTGCTCCCGTTCCTGGAGCCGTACCGCACCGGCTCCTGACGCCGTGGACCGAGTAGTGGGCGTGCATCGGCACCGCCCACTGCTCGGTCGTGGCACTCCGATGTCCCTACGTCGACGACAGCCCCTGAGGAGATGACCGTGGCCACCATGCCTCCGCTGGCAGGAGTGACTCGCTGGATCAACTCGCCGCCTCTGGAGCCCCCGAGCGCTGCGCGGCCGTGTGGTGCTGGTCAACTTCTGGACGCTGACCTGCATCAACTGGCTGCGCACCGTGCCCCATGTCCGCGCCTGGTCACGGTCCTACCGTGACGACGGACTGGTCGTGGTCGGGGTGCACACGCCGGAGTTCGCCTTCGAGCAGGACATCCGCCTGGTGGAGACGGCGGTCGGCCAACGTCGGATCGACTACCCGGTCGCCGTCGACAACGACTACGCCGTCTGGGACGCCTTCGACAACCACTACTGGCCCGCGGTCTACCTCTTCGATGCCGAAGGCAAGCGACGGGGACACCACTTCGGTGAGGGAGGTTACGAAGAGGTCGAAGGCGCGATCCAACGACTGCTGGGCCTCGAACGGCAGCTGGTCTCCGTGCAGGGGGTCGGAGTGGAGGCCGAGGCTGACTGGCAGCACCTGCGCAGCCCGGAGACCTATCTCGGCCATGTCCGCGCAAGAACGTCACCGTTCCTGGATCCCCGACGGGGGAACGACACCTTTTCCGCCCGAGTCCGTGCCGCTGAACCACTGGTGGCTCGATGGTGACTGGGTCTTCGGGCCCGAGTACGTGCGGCTTCACGGTCCTGGAGGATCGCTGGCGTTCCGGTTCCATGCCCGCGACGCACATCTCGTGCTCTCCGCGTCCGGAGGGGCGGATTGCCGTTCAGAGTCCTGCTCGACGGCTCCGCGCCGGGGCGGGACCACGGCGTGGACGTCGATGCGGACGGGTTCGGCGTCCTTCGCGAAGGCCGGATGTACCAGCTCGTCCGGGTCGTCGACGACGTGAGACAGCGCCAGCTCGAGATCTCCTTCGCCAAGCCCGGAGCCAGGGCGTACGCCTTCACCTTCGGATGACACGTCCCCGGACGAAGCGTCGCCCCGATGCAACCAAACGGCCGTCGCCGTGAGTCGTCCTGGTGAATGCGAAGGAGGTGCCGCATGGGCGACACCGGGATCCATGGCCTGGAAGCCGCGTCGTGCCGACGCGTGGTGGCGGTCGGCCTCGTCCTGCTGGTGACGGCGTGCAGCTCGAGCTCGTCGCCCCCACCGAGTCAGGCGGAAGCCACCCCCGTGCGCTCGCCTTCCCCCTCAGCGAGTGCGGTCGCAGCGACGCCCACGCCCTCGCCGCCGTCGCCCTCGCCACCGAGCCGGTGGAGCCCTTCCCCGTGCGCGCCTTCGCCGACATCAGCGCGGACCGGGTGCTCGTGAAGCATGCGCTCGCGTTCGAGGATGCGATCGAGGAGACCAGCGAGCGGTTGGGCGGGGCAGGCATCTCGGCCACGGTGTTGTCACCGGTCGGCACGTGGAGCGGAGCGGTGGGGATGGCCGACGCCCGCCGGCTCCTGGACGTCGACGACAAGTTCGCCATCGCCAGCGTCACGAAGTCGCTGCAGGCCGCCCAGCTGATGCGGCTCGTCGAGGCCGGCAGGCTGCGCCTCGACGCCCCGGCCGACGCGTACCTGCCCGCAGGTCTCGACTTCGACACCAACGGTGCGACCATTCGTCAGCTGATGGGGATGCGCAGCGGGATCCCCGACTACTGGCCAGAGATCGAGAGCTCCGTGGCGACCGACCGGCGACGGATCTGGACGACCGCCGACCTGCTCGCGCTGACCCCCACCCGTCGCACCCCCGCGGGTACGCGGCACGAGTACGCCGACACGAACTACCTGTTGCTCGAGCAGGTCATCGAGAAGATCACCGGCCGCACCGTGGTCGAGACCATGCGCAACGGTGGTGTCCTCGACATCGACGGGATCGACGGACTCTTCTACCAGCCGGACGAGCGACCGACGGAGCCGCGGGCGCTGCCCAATGCGATCGGCCGGGCCAAGTGGAGGAAGGGTGGCGGCCACCTCCCGTCCATCGCCAGCACGACGGCGTACCACCAGTTCGCCACGGACTCGCTGTCGCTGGCGCACTGGTGGCAGGCGCTCTGCTCCGGCAAGGTCGTCTCCCGGAAGTCGCTGACCGCGATGACGACGTTCGTCGACGGCTACGGGCTCGGGCTGACCAACGACGTCACCTCCCCCTACGCCGTCTCGTACGGTCACCCCGGGTCGGACGTCGGCTTCATCGCGTGGGCGGGTTGTCTGCCCGAGAGCGGGTCGGTCATCGTCACCCTGAGCAACACGGGGGTGGAGGACATCACCCTGCCTCGCTCGTTGGTGCTCGCCGTGGAGTCCGTGACGAGCGGCACCCCGCCGTGACTCGTCGTGTGGTCGGGAGCAGGCGCCCAGTGGCCGTGACGCGACCGAGCCCCTGACGCGCACGCGAAGCTCGGTGCGGGTCAGGGGCCCGATCGTCAGTCCGGAGGACTAGATGTCGTAGTAGAGCTCGAACTCGTGCGGGTGCGGGCGCAGCTGCACGGGGGCGATCTCCATGTCGCGCTTGTAGGTGACCCACGTGTCGATGAGGTCGGGCGTGAAGACGTTGCCGACCGTCAGGTAGTCGTGGTCGTCCTCGAGCGCGTCGAGCACGGCACCGAGCGACGTCGGCACCTGCTCGATCTCGGCCATCTCGTCCGGCGGGAGCTCGTAGATGTCCTTGTCGATGGGCGCGGCCGGCTCGATCTTGTTCTTGATGCCGTCGACGCCGGCGAGCATCAGGGCCGAGAACGCGAGGTACGGGTTCGCCGACGGGTCGGGGAACCGGGTCTCGATGCGCTTGGCCTTCGGGTTCGAGCCGGTGATCGGGATGCGGACCGACGCCGAGCGGTTGCGGCTCGAGTAGACGAGCGAGATCGGGGCCTCGAAGCCCGGCACCAGGCGGTGGTAGGAGTTCACCGTCGGGTTGGTGAACGCCAGCAGCGACGGCGCGTGCTTGAGGATGCCGCCGATGTACCAGCGCGCCATGTCGGAGAGCCCGCCGTACCCGGTCTCGTCGTAGAACAGCGGCTCGCCGCCGGACCACAGCGACTGGTGGACGTGCATGCCCGAGCCGTTGTCGCCGAAGATCGGCTTCGGCATGAAGGTGACCGACTTGCCGGCCTCCCAGGCGGTGTTCTTGATGAGGTACTTGAACTTCATCACGTCGTCCGCGGCCTTGAGCAGCGTGTCGAAGCGGTAGTTGATCTCCGCCTGGCCGGCGGTGCCGACCTCGTGGTGCGAGCGCTCGACGAGCAGGCCGCAGGCCTCGAGGTTCTTGACCATGGCGTCACGCAGGTCGCCGTAGTGGTCGTACGGCGCCACCGGGAAGTAGCCGCCCTTGAAGCGGGTCTTGTAGCCCCGGTTGTCGCCCTCCTGGCCCGAGTTCCACCAGCCCTCGACGGAGTCGATGTGGTAGTACCCCTCGTTGGCCCCGGTCGAGTAGCGGACCGAGTCGAAGATGTAGAACTCCGCCTCGGGGGCGAAGTACGCCGTGTCGGCGATGCCCGTCGTCCCGAGGTAGGCCAGCGCCTTGCGGGCGATGTTGCGCGGGTCGCGCGAGTAGGCCTCGCCGGTGATCGGGTCGTGGATGAAGAAGCTCAGGTTGAGGGTCTTCGCCTCGCGGAACGGGTCCAGGAACGCCGTGGTCGGGTCCGGGAAGAGCGCCATGTCGGACTCGTTGATGGCCTGGAACCCGCGGATCGAGGACCCGTCGAAGGCGAGGCCGTTGTCGAAGACGTCCTGGCCGAACGACGACACCGGGACGGTGAAGTGCTGCTCGATGCCGGGCAGGTCGACGAAGCGGACATCGACCATCTCGATGCCCTCGTCCTTGACGTACTTGAGCAGCTCGTCGCTGTTGCTGAACATTCATCCTCCTCGGCTGCGCACCCGCGCGCGAGTGCGTTCGCAGCCCGAAAGTTTCAGGGGTACCTCCGGCGCGACGCTGCACCGGAGTCTGTCGCCATGCTCCGCAGAGGCGGTTTCGCGACCGTATCGTGAATGTTGCACCCGTGTAACAGGTGTCCGGGCCGGTGGGCCGGGCTCGCCGCGTCGCTGGCTACGCTGGCGCCCGTGCCCGCCTCCGAGCTCGGTTTCGAGACCGCTTCATGGGGCCGCCGGGCGGTCGCGCTCTTCGTCGACTGGATCGCCAGCACCCTGGTCGTCATCGCGGTGGTGGGCTGGGACGACTACCAGGGTGACAACGCCAGCGGGCTGATCGTCCTGGGCGTCTTCGTCGTCGAGTCGGCGCTCTTCACCGCCCTGATCGGCGGCTCGTTCGGCCAGGTCGCGACCCGGTTGCGGGTGATCGACGTCGACGGCGCCGGCGGCAACGTCGAGATCCTCAAGGCGTTCGGCCGGCAGGTGCTCATCGCGCTGGTGATCCCACCGTTGGTGTTCCGGCCCGACGGGCGCGGCCTGCACGACCTGATGGCCGGATCCGCCGTCGTCACGGTGCAGACCTGGCACGGACTGGTGCGGAAGGCCTGAGCGGGTGCCCGGTCAGGCTGGACCGGCCCCGGTCTCCTCGATGGAGCTCCACGTGACGTCGGCCGGGCTCCGGACCGCGTCGGCGTCCTCCAGGACCTGCGCGATGAGCTCAGCCAGCGCGAGGCCGAGCCGTGGGTCGTCAGACTCGTCGAGCAGGTGCTCGTAGACGCCCAGGTAGTGCGCCTCCTTGCGGCCCACCGATCCGGTGTAGGCCACGTGTCCGAGCCGCTGCTCGGGGTCGCAGGTGACGACGGTCATCGAGGTGTGGTCCATCCGCAGCCACGCACCGCTCGCGAACTCGACCTCCGTCTGCTTGCTCGTGTCGGCCGCTGCCCAGTTGGAGGTCAGGATGACGTCTCCCGCGGCATGACCCAGGACGGTGACGGCGCGGTCCCGCAGATCCGCGTGCGAGACCACCTCGAGTCCGTCGACGAACGACGCGACGATGCTCAGCTGGTTGGGACACGAGTCCACCCAGCTGGAGACGTACCCGGCGAGCCGGCTCTCGGGCAACGCGGCGTAGGCGTCGTTGAACGTCGTCCGCACGCGGCGGGGAGGACCGAGGCCGGGCTGGGTGGAGACCCAGGCCAACGCCCACTCGACCTCGGGCGAGAACGCGAAGTGGTGTGCGACCTTGAGGCGGCGCTCCAGCTCGTCCCGCGCATGTGCCCGGGTCAGGAGATCGAGCCCCCGCCGATCCACCGCGAGCGGCTTCTCGGACAGGACGACCGCGCGGGTCTCGCGCAGGAGCCGGTCGACCAGCTCGATGTGGGTGCTCGTGGGCGTGGCGATGACGACCAGGTCGAGGTCGTCGTGCTGGGCCAGTGCCTCGTCGATCCCGGCGTGGACCGGGAACGGATGGCGATCCCTGGGCTGGGGATCCACCCCGCCGACCACCGCGACGTCGGAGCGACGCTGCAGGACGGCCAGGTGGGTCTGGGCGATGGTCCCGAGCCCCACCATGAGCAGACTGCGGACACCGCTCACTCGAGCGCCGTCCCGCTCAGCGGCCGCGCAGGTTGCCGCGCATGCCCTTCATGCTGGTCGGCACCGGGCCCTTGGGGATCGGCATCAGCGAGCGCTGGGCGTCGAGGGCCTTCAGGCGGTTGAGGACGTCGGTCATCTCGGCCGGCTTCACCTGGCGACCGAGCTTCTGGACGTGGCGCACGAGCTTGGGGAGCGGCACCTGGTTCTCGCCGTTCCCGCACCACACCTCGTGGATCGGCACCTCGGCGGCGACCCGCTCGTGCTTCTTGCGCTCGGTGGCCATCAGCTGACGCAGCCGGTTGGGGTTGCCGTCGCCGATCAGCACGATGCCGGGCGGGCCGACGACCCGGTGGATGAAGTCCTGCTGCTTGGTGAACCCGATCGTCGGGTCGGTCTTCCAGCCGCGGCGCAGCATCCGGAGCGCGGCCGCGGCGGCGCCCGGCTGGCCCTCCATCTGGGTGTAGGCCGCGTTCTGCGCGCGCCGGCCGAACACGATGAGCACGGCCAGCAGCCCGACCATCAGCGTCGCACTGATCGTGATGACCCAGCCGATGAAGCCGCTGATCGGGAGGGCGACACCGAAGAGCAGGTACGCGAGACCGCCGGCCACCAGGAAGGAGGCGAGCAGGATCAGGCCGATCCACCGGTCGCCCTTCTTGGTCATCCGGTAGGTCTCGACGAACTGCTGCCGGCGGCTCATGTCGTCGGCCGGGTTCGGGGCGCTGTTGGCCATGCTTCTGGGTGCTGCCTATCTGGTCAGGTGACTGCTGCTCAGGCGGAGACGCCTTGGCGGGCGTCCATCGCCTGACGGTACAGGCGACCGGCGCGGTACGACGAACGCACCAGGGGTCCCGAGAGGACGCCGGCGAAGCCGATCTCCTCGGCCTCGGCGGCCAGCTCGACGAACTCGTCGGGCTTGACCCAGCGCTCGACGGGGTGGTGCCGGGGCGACGGACGGAGGTACTGGGTGATCGTGACCAGCTCGGTGCCCGCGTCGTGCAGGTCGCGCAGTGCCTGGGACACCTCCTCGCGGGTCTCGCCCATGCCGAGGATCAGGTTGGACTTGGTGACCAGGCCGAAGTCGCGGGCCTGGGTCAGCACGTCGAGCGAGCGGTCGTAGCGGAACGCCGGGCGGATCCGCTTGAAGATCCGCGGGACGGTCTCGACGTTGTGCGCGAGCACCTCGGGCCGCGACTCGAAGACCTCCTGGAGGAGGTCCGGCTTGCCGTTGAAGTCCGGGATGAGGTTCTCGACGCCGGTGTCCGGGTTGAGCTCGTGGATGGCGCGGACCGTCTCGGCGTACAGCCAGGCGCCGCCGTCCGGCAGGTCGTCGCGGGCGACGCCGGTGATGGTGGCGTAGCGCAGCTCCATCTTCTGGACCGACTCCGCGACGCGACGCGGCTCGTCGCGGTCGAGCGGCTCGGGCTTGCCGGTGTCGATCTGGCAGAAGTCGCAGCGGCGGGTGCACTGGTCGCCGCCGATGAGGAACGTCGCCTCGCGGTCCTCCCAGCACTCGAAGATGTTGGGGCAGCCCGCCTCCTGGCACACGGTGTGCAGGCCCTCGGACTTCACCAGGGTCTGGAGCGCGGTGTACTCCGGACCCATCCGGGCCCGGGTCTTGATCCACTCCGGCTTGCGCTCGATCGGCGTCTCGGCGTTGCGGACCTCGAGACGGAGGAGCTTGCGGCCTTCGGGAGCGGAACTCACCCCACGAGCCTACGCCGGTGAGCCAGGCCACTCCGACTCCGCGCTTGCACTATTGGTATCCGAATGGTTACCTATTTGGCGTGGACATCTTCGGCGCGATCGCGGACCCGGTCCGGCGCTCGCTGCTCGTCGACCTGGTGGGCGGCCCTCAGCGGGTCGTCGACCTCGCCGAGGGCCGTCCGATCAGCCGACCGGCGGTGAGCAAGCACCTGCGCCTGCTGCTGGACGCGGGGGCGGTCACGGTGAGCGACGCCGGCCGGGAGCGCTACTACGCCCTCGACCGGAGCGCCCTGGCGCCGGTCGTCTCGTACGTCGCGACGCTGGCCGCTCCACCGCTCACCGGGAACGCGCTCGACGCGCTCGAGACCGAGGTACGTCGTACCTCCCGCGAGCGGCGGACCCGCTCGACCACCGACCTCTCGGAGGAGACCGCATGACGCTCGGCACGATCGAGATCAGGGACGGGCGGCACACGCTCGTCCAGACCCGCACCTTCAGCGCCCCGATCGAGGACGTCTGGGCGGCGGTGACCGAGCCCGAGCGGCTGGCCCGCTGGATCGGCTCGTGGACCGGCGACCCGGAGTCGGGGGCGGTGATGTTCCGGATGCTGTTCGAGGGCGACGAGCACGAGGCCGAGACGATGACGATCCGGGTCTGCGAGCCGCCGTACCGGCTCCACCTCACCTCGCAGGCGGGGGAGGACACCTGGTTGCTCGAGCTCGACCTCACGCACGAGGACGGCGTCACGACGCTGACGTTCTCGCAGCCGGGCGTCACGGCCGAGCAGGTGGGCGGTGTCGGGCCCGGCTGGGACTACTACCTCGACCGGCTCGTGGACGTGGAGACCGGTGCCGACCCGGCCCTGCGTGACTTCGACGACTACTACCCGGCGACGGCCGAGCACTACACCGGCCAGTTCTAGGGACCCCGCCGCGAAAGGCGGGAACAGGCAGCCGGGAACCTGCCCCTGCGTCGATCTGCCGCCTTTCGCGCACAGGCCTCGTGAGGCTCCGGTCGTTCACAGACCCAGATCGACCGGCCCTCCTCCGCGACCTCGAGGGCCACGATCGAGCGCATGTCGATCGAGGTGGTGCGCGGCCGTCGGAGAGGGTCCGCCTGGCGACGCGTCACCTACGGGGTACACATCAGTGCTGACGCTTCGGTCGACGACGAGCTGCTGGCCTGGCAGCAGCTGCTGCCGACTCATGGTGGTTTCACCCATCTGACCGGTGCCGCGATCCGTGGCTGGTGGCTTCCGCCCATCCCGGACGGCATGCCCGTGTTCGTCAGTCTCGGTCAACGTGACCCTCGTCCTCTTCGTCAGGGAGTCCGGACCGTGCGGCTCAAGAGCCCCGGTGCTGTCGAGACGATCGGCGACGTTCGCGTGGCGAGTGCGGTCGAGATCCTGCTCGCCTGTGCGCGTGACCTCGGCCTGGTTGATGTCGTCGTTCTGCTTGACGGCGCCGTGCGAGCGGGTGACATCGACCTCGCCGAGCTCGCGAGTGATCTGCAGCCGCTTCGTCGTCGTGCGGGACTCCCGGCCTTGCGCCGCGCGTTGGACCTCGCTGACTCGCGCTCGGAGTCAGCGTGGGAGACGCTGCTCCGGCTTCTGCACGTGGTCTGTGGAGTGGAGGTCGAGCCGCAGTTCGAGGTGCCCGAGCTCGGCGCACGGGGGGACCTGCTGATCGTGGGATCGCGGACCTTCCACGAGTACGACGGCGAGGTGCACCTTCCGCGGACCCAGCAGCGGAAGGACCTGCGACGCCACCGACGACTCGACGTGGACGCCTGGTCGAGGCACGGCTACACCTCCGAGGACGTTCTCCACCGTGCGGTCACGATCCTGCGCGATGCTGACCACGCGATCGGACGCTCGCATCGACCGGAGCGCGTTCGGGTCTGGCACGAGCTGCTCCGGGAGTCCTTGTTCACCCCCGCCGGCACGGCTCGGTTCCTGCGGCGGATCGGTGTCGAGTGACTCCTCGAAAGGCGGGAGCCGACTCCGACTTCCTGCCGGAAGCGGCGATCTCCCGCCTATCGGTTTACGGGATGTCGCGCTCGCGGAAGGTCAGCACCGACGGCACCGCGGCGGCGGCCAGGATCAGCCCGAAGTAGAGGAGCGAGCCTGCCCGCGTGATGAGCAGGGGCTCGTCGCAGGAGGCGTCGGACCCGCCGAAGACGCACGGGCCGTAGTCGTAGAACTCGTAGCCGCCGACGGCGTACGCGTAGAAGTTGCCCCACGGCATGAACCGCTCGGTGCTGCCGTCCAGACCGAGGACACCGGTGACGACCACGGCGAAGAACATCACCGCGAACAGCAGTCCGATCGTGCCGACGGTGCTGCGCAGGGCCATGGTGAGCGCGTAGCCGAACAGGGCGCAGGCGGCGGCGAACGCCGCACTGAGCACGACCTGCTTGTAGCCCGCCTCGACGGCGTGGGGCTGGATGGCCAGGTCGCGTGAGGCGACGACGGCCCAGACCGCCGACCAGTAGGCCGCGCTCATGACCAGCGTGACCGTCGCGGCCAGCAGAGCCACGGCGGCCGCCTTCGCCGCCCAGACCTTGTCGCGGCGTGGCTCGAACAGCAGCTGGTTGCTCATGGACCCGGTGTTCCAGTCGTGCCCGGCGAAAGTCGTGCCGACGAGCAGCATGAGCAGGCCGACGAGGAGCATGACCGCGACGGCGCCGCCCTCCTCGCGCTCCTCGCGCAGGTCGAGCGTGTTGCCGAACTGCGCCGCCACCTGCGCCTCGCAGTACGCGGTCGGGTTCCCGCCCTGGGGATCGGTCGCCGCCACGCAGTCCTCGACCTCGCGGTAGACGAACGAGCCGTAGTCGGCGGCGATCTCGTCGATCGACTGCGGCCGGGTGTCGTACCAACGCATGCCGAGGATCGCGAGCGGCACCAGCACCGCGAGGCAGAGCAGCGCGACGACCGCGCGACGCCACAGGAGGCGGGTCAGCTCGACCTTGACCAGGCGGATCACACGGCACCGCCGTCCGTCGGCCAGGTGATCTGGCCGCCGAGGTGGTCGCCCTCGGTGAGCTGGAGGAAGATCGACTCCAGGTCGGCGCGCACCGGGCTCAGCTCGGTCAGCCACACGCCCGCCTCTCCGAGGACCCGGGTCACCCGGCCAGGGTCGGCGGTCTCGACCAGGAGTGCCGTCGCGTCACCGGTGGTGACCGAGAGCCCGGCGGCCTCGAGAGCGGCACGGGCCGCGTCGGCGTCCGGGGCGACCACCCGCTGCGCGGTCGAGGAGCCGATCAGCTCGGCGACGCTGCCGCTCGCCAGGGTCCGGCCGTTGCCGAGGATGGTGGCCGAGGTGCAGACCTGCTGGACCTCGGCCAGGATGTGCGAGCTCAGCAGCACGGTCACGCCCGCCTCGCCGAGGCCGCGGACCACCTCGCGCACCTCGCGGATGCCGGCCGGGTCAAGTCCGTTGGTGGGCTCGTCGAGGATGAGCAGCGCGGGATCCTTGAGGAGGGTCGCCGCGATGGCGAGCCGCTGCTTCATGCCGAGCGAGTACGTCTTGTAGCGCTCCCGGTCCCGGCCCGTCAGGCCGACGGTGGCCACGGCCCGGTCGACGCGGTCGTCGGTGACGCCGACGGAGCGGGCCAGGAGCAGCAGGTTCTGGCGGCCGGTGAAGTTCGGGGAGAACTTCGGCGACTCGACGACGGCGCCGACGCGGCCCATCACCTCGGGGAGCGCGGCGGGCACCTCCTGGCCGAACAGCGCCATCGTGCCCTCGGTCGCGGACGCGAGCCCGAGCAGCATCCGGATCGTCGTGGTCTTGCCGGAGCCGTTCGGGCCGAGGAAGCCGTGCACCTCGCCCTGGCGGACGGTCAGGTCCAGGTCGGCGACGGCCACGCGTCTGCCGGTGCGGCCGTTGAACTCCTTGCGCAGGCCGCGGGTCTCCACGACCGCTTCGCTCATCGGGCGACCCTAAGCCTTGCTACAGGGTCAGCACCTCGACACGCGGACCTCTGCTGGGGTCGGGGCGCGGCTCGTAGTCGGGCGTGGCGTCGTACGGCTCCCAGGCGAGCAGCTCGGTCAGGCGGGCCCGGAGGACCGGCAGCACCTCGGCGACGGTGACGTCGCGGCCGAGCTCCTGGGACAGGGTCGTGACGCCGGCGTCGGCGATGCCGCACGGCACGAAGCGGTCGTACCAGCCCAGGTCGACGTCGCAGTTGAGGGCGATGCCGTGCATGGTCACGCCCTGCGCGACCCGGAGGCCGATGGCACCGACCTTGCGCTCGGGGCCGCGCTCGTCGGCGCGCAGCCAGACGCCGCTGCGGCCGGGGACGCGAGCGGTCTCGACGCCCAGGTCGCGGCAGGTCGCGATCATCGCCTCCTCGAGGCGGCGCACGAAGTCGACGACCAGGACGTGCTCGGGGAGGCGGACGATCGGGTACGCCACGAGCTGGCCGGGACCGTGGAAGGTGATCTTGCCGCCGCGGTCGACCTCGATGACCGGGGCCCCGCCGCTGTCGGCCGGGCGCTCGTGCGGCTCGGTGCGCTTGCCCGCGGTGTACGTCGGCGGGTGCTCGAGCAGGAGCACGGTGTCGGGCCGCGTGCCGTCGACGACGCCGCGGTGGACCTGGCGCTGGAGCTCCCAGGCGTCGAGGTAGTCGACCGCCTCGTCGCCGAGGCCGGCGACGTCGAAGAGGGGGGCGCTCACTCCGTCGAGGCTACTCGCGCGCCCAGGAACTCGAGCTCGGCGGGCAGCACCCGCCGCCAGTACTCCGGGTCGTGCGCGCCCGGCTCGAAGGTCGCGGTGACGTCGGCCCGGTCCGGGAACGCGTCGGCGTAGTCCTCGACGGCCCGGTAGAACTGGTCGCCGGTGCCGCAGTCGATCCGCACGGGGATGTCCACCAGCTCGTCCTGGCGACCCTGGACGGTGAACGCGTCGTACTCGGCGGCGTCCGCGAAGCCGGACCTCGACGCGTCGGCCGGGTCGGCCCACATCGCCGGGCTCACGGCGGCGATCGCCGCCACGCGGTCGGGGCCCAGCAGGCCGCCGAGGTGCAGGGCGCCGTACCCGCCCATCGACCAGCCGAGCAGCCCGATCCGGTCCGTGGTCGCGGCCCGCAACCCGCGCGCGGCCAGCATCGGGAGGAGCTCCTCCACGACCATCGCCCCGGCGTCCTCGCCGTCGGGTCGGGTGTGCCAGTAGGACTGGCCGCCGTCGACGGTGGCGATCGCGAAGGGCGCGCCGCCGCGCTCGACGTGGTCCTCGAGGAACCTCTCGATGTGGAAGTCCGGGCCGACCAGGGTCCGGCTGTTGCTGCCGCGGCCGTGCAACGCCACGACGACGGGCAGCCCGGTCGTGGCGCCGACGGGCGTGATCACCCGGAAGCCGGTCTCGACACCGCCGCGCTTCGCCGAGGTGAAGGTGCCGGTCTCGACCGTCGCCGGACGGACGTCGGGCACCTTGCCGGCGTCGCCGTTGAGCCCGAGCCGCGCCTGGAGCTGCGGACGCCCGGGCAGCACGCCCTCGTACACGCCGGCCCCGACGCCGACGGCCCCGACCGCCGCGACGCCGGCACCGCCGAGCAGCACGGCGCGACGCGAGGGCATGCGGTCAGTCTGCCTGTGGATGACGGGCACGCCGGGTCGCCGCACGCGGGTAGGACTGGCTGGATGAGGCTGTTGTTGCTGCTCGTGACCGTTCTGCTGCACCCCACCCCGGACCCTGCTGCCGGATCGCCGGAGCCGACCTCGCGCGAGGTGCTGGCCGCCTGGGACGCGCAGCGGTCCGCGGCCTGGGCCGACGGCGACGTACGACGCCTGCGGTCGCTGTACACGGCGGGCTCGGTCGCCGGTCGCCGCGACGTCGCGATGCTGCGGCGGTGGACCGACCGCGGCCTGGTCGTCGCCGGCCTCCGGGTGCAGGTGCTCTCGCTGAACGAGCGGTCCCGCTCGCCGGACCGGCTGGTCCTCGACGTCGTGGACCGCGTCCACGGTGGGACAGCCGACGGCGTACCGCTGCCGACCGACGCACCGACCCGGCGCACGCTCGTGCTGCGCCTCGTGGACGGCGAGTGGCTGGTCAGCTCAGTTCGTTGAGCCCGGCCCGCAGCACGTCCGCGACGTCGCGGTCCTCGAACACGTAGCCCGATCCCTCGAGCACGGTCGGCCGGGCGTTGACCGAGCCGAGGATCTCGTCGGCCATCCGCCCGGCGCCGACCTTGATCACCGCCTTGGGCACTCGGGCGAACGCGGGCCGCTTGAGCTGCTCCGCGAGAGCCTCGGTGAACTCCGCGTTGGTCGGTGGCTCAGGGCAGATCAGGTTGACCGGGCCGGAGACCGAGTCGTGCTCGGCGAGGTGGACGACGCCGCCGACCCAGTCCCGCAGGGACAGCATCGGCATGTAGTTGTCGCCGGGGCCGAGCTTGCCGCCGAGACCGAGCCGGAACAGGATGCGCAGCTGCTTGAGCGGCTCGCTGCGCCGGTCCATGACGGGCGAGGTCCGCAGGATGCAGACCCGCGCGCCCGCCTCGACCGCCGGGTCGGCGGCGGCCTGCCAGTCGCGCGTGACCGTCGTGAGCAGGGCGTCGCCGCGACTGTCGGACTCCTCGGTCAGCACCTCGGCGCCGCGGTCGCCGTAGAAGCTGATCCCGTTGCCGGCCAGGAAGGCCGGCCTGCGATCGCTGTCCGCGATCGCCCGCGCGAGCACGCGCGTCGTGGTCACCCGGCTCTCGCGGAGCTCGCGCGCCCACTTCGCCGAGTGCGGGTTGCCCGCGGTGGGGGAGCCGGCGAGGTTCACGACCACGTCGGCCGCCTCGATCGCGGCGCGGTCGTACGTGCCGGCGTACGGGTCCCAGGACGACTCGTCCGGCGTCGACGTGGGCCGCCGGACGAGCGCGGTCACCGAGTGCCCGCGCCCCTCCAGGGCGTCCGTCAGTGCCGTCCCGAGGAAGCCGGACGAGCCGGCGAGGAGGACCTGCACGTCAGACCTCGAAGGCTCCCGCCTCCAGCCTCCGCTTCACGTCCTGGAGGAACCGGCCGGCGTCCGCGCCGTCGACGAGACGGTGGTCGTAGGTCAGGGCCAGGTAGACCATGTAGCGGACCGCGATCGTCTCGCCGAGGTTCTCGTCGTCGATCACGACCGGCCGCTTCACGACCGTGCCGGGACCCAGGATCGCGACCTGCGGCTTGTTGATGATCGGCGTGTCGAAGAGCGCGCCGACGCTGCCCAGGTTGGTGATCGTGAAGGTGCCGCCGGAGAGCTCGTCCGGGCCGATCTTGTTGGTCCGGGTGCGCTCCGCGACGTCGGCGATCTTCTTGGCGAGCCCGGCGATCGAGAGGTCACCGGCGTCCTTGACCACCGGGGTCAGCAGCCCCTTGTCGGTGTCCACCGCGAACGCGATGTTCTCGCGGTCGAAGTAGGTGATCTCACCGGCCTCGGAGTCGATGGTGGCGTTGAGCTTCGGGTGCTCCTTCAGCGCGTCGATCGCGGCCTTGGCGAAGAACGGCAGGTACGACAGCTTCACGCCCTCGCGGGCCACGAAGTCGGCCTTCACCGAGTCCCGCAGGCGCGCGACGTTGGTGACGTCGACCTCGACGACCTGGGTCAGCTGGGCCGACGTCTGGAGCGAGTCGATCATCCGCTCCGCGATGATCTTGCGCAGCCGCGAGATCTTCTCGGTCGTGCCCCGCAACGGGGACGGCGTGCCGGACGAGGCCGCCGGGGCGGACGTCGCCGCAGCCGCTGCCGGCGCGCTGCCGGCCGGTGCCTTGGCCGCCTCGGCCGCGGCGAGCACGTCCTGCTTGCGGATCCGGCCGCCGACACCGCTGCCGGTGACCTTGGCCAGGTCGACGCCGTGCTGGGAAGCGAGCTTGCGGACCAGTGGCGTCACGTAGCCGGGACCGTCCTCGCCCGACGACGACGTGTCGGGCTCAGGCTCCTTCTCGGGCTCCGGCTCCTTGGCAGGCTCGGGCTTCTTCTCCTGCTCGGGCTCGGACTTCGCCTCCGGCTCCGGCTCCGGCTCCGTCTCGGGCTCCGCCTCGGGCTCGGGCTCCTTCTCGGGCTCGGGCTCGGACGTCGCCGCGGGCTCCCGCTCGGGTTCGGTGTCCGTCGACTCTGCCTGACCGTCGCTGCCCTCGGAGCCGGCTGCGCTCGGGTCGGCACCTCCTGCGTGGGACTCGGCCGGGGCCGCGTCTCCCGAACCGACGACGGCGAGCTCGGCGCCGACCTCGACGGTCTCGTCCTCCTCGACCTTGATCTCGAGCAGCTTGCCCGCCACGGGGGACGGGATCTCGGTGTCGACCTTGTCCGTGGAGACCTCCAGCAGGGGCTCGTCCACGGCGACGTCGTCGCCGACCTGCTTCAGCCACCGCGTGACCGTGCCCTCCGTGACCGACTCGCCGAGCGCGGGCAGGGTCACCGACGTACCGCCGCCACCGCCGCCACTGGGCTTCTCCTCGGCGGCCGGGGCCGACTCCTGCTCGGGCTCCGGCTCGGGCTCCGGCTCCTTCTCGGACTCGGGTCTCGTCGCCGGGCGGCAGATCGCCGGTCCTCCTCGGCGATCTCCTCCTCCTGCTCCGCCTTCTTCTCGGCCTCGCTCCTCGTCCTTCGGCTGTGCCTCGGGCTCGGCGGACTCGTCGGCGTCGCCCCCGCCCTCGCCCTCCTCGCCGACCAGCGCGAGGACGGCGCCGACCTCGACGGTCTCGTCCTCCTCGGCCTTGATCTCCAGGAGCGTGCCGGCCACCGGCGAGGGGATCTCGGTGTCGACCTTGTCGGTCGAGACCTCCAGCAGCGGCTCGTCGACCGCGACCGTGTCGCCCACGGCCTTCAGCCAGCGGGTGACGGTGCCCTCGGTGACGGACTCGCCCAGTGCCGGGAGGGTGACTTCGGTGGCCATGGAGCTCCTTCGCTCAGTGTCGGGTCAGGCGTGTGCGTGCAGCGGCTTGCCGGCGAGCGCCAGGTGCGCCTCGCCGAGAGCCTCGTTCTGGGTGGGGTGGGCGTGGACCAGCGGGGCGACGTCCTCGGCGTGCGCCTCCCAGCCGTAGATCAGCTGGGCCTCGCCGATCAGCTCGCCGACCCGGTCGCCGACCAGGTGGACACCCACGACGGGGCCGTCCTTCTGGGCGACGAGCTTCACGAAGCCCTGGGTCTTGAGGATCTGGCTCTTCCCGTTGCCGCCCAGGTCGTAGGTCAGGCTGGTGATGGCGTCCGCGCCGTACTTCTCGGTGGCCTGGGCCTCGGTCAGGCCGACGGAGGCGACCTCCGGCCGGCAGTACGTCACCCGCGGGATCGCCGTCTCGTCGATGGTCGCGGGGGAGAGGCCGGCGATCTCCTCGGCCACGAAGATGCCCTGCTGGAAGCCGCGGTGCGCGAGCTGGAGGCCGGGGACGATGTCGCCCACGGCCCACAGGTTGTCGACACCCGTCCGGCACCTCTCGTCGGTGACCACGAAGCCGCGGTCCATGCGCACGCCCTGCTCCTCGTACCCGAGGTCCGCGGTGGACGGCCCGCGGCCGACCGCGACCAGGAGCAGCTCGGCCTCGATGACGTCGCCGCCCTCGACCGTCACGGCCACGCCGTCGTCCGTGGTCTTCGCGCTCTGGAACGGCGTGCCGGTGCGCATGGTGATCTTCCGCTTCCGGAACGCCCGCTCGAGGGCCTTGGACGACGCCTCGTCCTCGAGCGCGACGAGCCGGGGCAGTGCCTCGATGATGGTCACCTCCGCCCCGAAGCTGCGCCACACGCTCGCGAACTCGCAGCCGATCACGCCGCCGCCGAGCACGATGACCGAGGCGGGCACCGTGTCGAGCCTCAGTGCGTGGTCGGAGGTGATGATCCGCTCGCCGTCGACGTCGAGGCCGGGCAGCGTCTTCGCGTACGAGCCGCTCGCCAGCACGACGTGCTCGCCGGTGTAGGCCTGCTCGCCCACGGTGACCTCGCGCGGCCCGGTCAGCCGGCCGCGTCCCTCGATCACGGTGATGCCGCGACCGGTGATCAGGCCGGAGAGGCCCTTGAACAGGCGGGAGACGACACCCTCGGAGTAGGCGTTCACGCCGGCCATGTCGACGCCGTCCAGGGTCGCGTTGACCCCGAACTGCGACGCCTCACGCGCGCTGTCGGCGATCTCGGCGGCGTGCAGGAGTGCCTTGGTCGGGATGCAGCCCACGTGCAGGCAGGTGCCGCCGAGCTTGCCCTCCTCCACGAGTCCGACCTTCAGCCCGAGCTGCGCCGCGCGCAGAGCGCACGCGTAGCCTCCGGACCCGGCCCCGAGGACGAGTACGTCGAAGTCGGCCATTCCTCCATCCTTGCACTTCCGTCACGCGTGTCCACCGCCGCCCGCAACCGGTTCCTGACGCTGCAGGGCACACTTGTCGCCATGTCGTTCATGGACCGCTTCCGGCGTGGACCTCGCGTCAAGATGAGAGGCCCGGCCAAGGACGGGTTCCGGACCGGCTCGACGACGGTGCGCGCGTCGAGCAACGTCGACCAGGACCACCTGCAGACCTGGGTCGCCGAGCGCACCGGGGTCGAGGGCTTCGTCGAGCCACGCACCGCGGTCAGCGACGTGACCCTGCTGCTCGTGGCCAAGGACGGCGAGTGGACCCGCCGCCGCGTCCCGTCGGTCGAGTGGGCCCACAAGTTCTGCAACAAGCACCAGGTCCCGTCGTACGACGCCGCCGTCGTCGGCATCCCGCAGCGGATGCGCGACTACAACCGCCGCAAGAAGCAGCAGGGCCTCTAGGCCGTCCACCGCTGGTTGAGCAGGCGCGAATGTTGCGGTGGTTTCGACACGCTCGCTGCGCTCGCGGCTCAACCAGCGGAAGAACCGTTGGTTGAGCCCGAAGGCGCGCTAGCGCGTTCGGTGTCGAAACCTCGCACGCGATGGCTGGGACTCAACCCTCGGGGTCGTCCTCGACAGCCCCGGCCTGGGCGGCCTGCTCCGCCTCCCAGTTCTCGAACGTGCTGCGGGACCGTCGCTGCGAGAGCGCGGGCAGGTCGTGCCAGCGGTCCTCGATCAGCGCCAGGCGCTTGGCGCGACTCCAGCCCTGGACGCGCTTCTCGAACGCGAAGGCGTCGTCGATGCGGTCGAAGTCGATCGCGCAGACGAGCTTGACCGGTCGGCGACGTCGCGTGTACTTCGCCCCCAGGCCTTCGTTGTGCTCCCAGACGCGTCCGTCGAGGTCGTAGGTGCTGCCGACGTAGTAGCTCTCGTCGGCGCACTCGAGGATGTACATCCACGGCATGCGAGGAACGTCCCCGGCTGAGGGACGACCGAATCAGCGACGAGCATCGGCTGTGGACAAGTCCCAGCGCAGGCTGCGGAGGTTTCGACACGCTCGCTGCGCTCGCGGCTCAACCAGCGGTAGCCCGTGGTTGAGCCCGAAGGCGCGCTAGCGCGTTCGGTGTCGAAACCTCGTGAGCCGTGGCTGGGGCTCGGCCCGGCTCAACCGCGGTAGCCCGTTGGTTGAGCCCGAAGGCGCGCTAGCGCGTTCGGTGTCGAAACCTCGTGAGCCGTGGCTGGGGCTCGACCCGGCTCAACCAGCGGTGGTCGCGAGCTCCCTCGCGTAGTCGACCAGGGTGGCCACCGCCCAGCCGGTGCCGCCGAAGGTGTGGTGACCCGCTGGGCCGCCGGAGTTCCACGCCGGGCCGGCGATGTCGAGGTGGGCCCAGGGCAGGCCGCCGGTGAACTCGCGGAGGAACGCCGCGGCGAAGAGGCCGCCGCCCCAGCGGATCCAGTCGTGCTGGGACAGGTCGGCGATCTTGCTGGTGTGGATGCGCTCGTCCATGGCCTCGGGGATCGGCATGTGCCAGTGCGCCTCGCCGGCCGTCTCGGACGCGGCGAGGACGGCGTCGACGACGTCGTCGGAACCCATCACGCCGGCGACCTTGTCGCCGAGCGCGACGACCATGTGGCCGGTCAGGGTGGCGACGTCCAGGAGGACGTCGGGCTTGACCTCGGTCGCCCGTCCGAGCGCGTCGCCGAGGATCAGCCGGCCCTCGGCGTCCGTGTTGAGGACCTCGACGGTCGTGCCGCCGTACATCGAGAGCACGTCGCCGGGCCGGACCGACGAGCCGGAGACCATGTTCTCGGCCATCGGCACGAAGGTGCTGACCCTGACCGGGAGCTTCAGCCGGGCGATCGCGAGGGTCGCCTGCACGACCGCGGCCGCGCCGGCCATGTCGGACTTCATCTCGTTCATCGACGTCGCGGGCTTGATCGTCAGGCCGCCGGAGTCGAAGGTGACGCCCTTGCCGACCAGCGCGAGGTGGGCGACCGGCTTGGCCGGGGAGTAGGTCAGCTCGACGAGCCGGGGCGGCGCGGCCGAGCCCATGCCGACGCCGAGGATGCCGCCGCAGCCCATCGAGGTGAGCTGCTTCTCGTCGAACACCGTCGCGCCGACCTTGCGGGCGCCGCGGCCCTTGGACGCCGCGGCGGCGGCCTCGACGACCGCGTCCGCGAAGACCGGGGGCGTGAGGTCGCCGGGCGGCGTGTTGACCCAGTCCCGCGCGACGGCGACGGCCTCGGCCACGACCAGCGCCTCGTCCAGGGCGGTCTGCACGCCGGCCTTCTTGGCGGCGGGGCTGATCACCACGACCTCGCCCGGGCGCTTGGCGGAGTCCTCGCCCTCCTTCGGCTGCTTCTTGTACGCCGTGTAGGTGTAGCCGCCGAGGACGTAGCCCTCGACGACCGCGCGCACCTGCTCCGGCGTGCCCGCCGGCAGGGCGAGCGCGACCGACGCCGCGTTGGTCACGGCCCGGGCCGCGGCACCCGCGGCCCGGCGTACGGCCTGGGGGCTCACCACGCCGCCGCGCTCGGGCTTGCCGAGACCGACGAAGACCAGGAGACCGCTGTTCGTGGCGTCGCCGCCGGGCACCCGCAGCACCTCGCCGGCCTTGCCCGTCGCGCCCAGCGTGGTCAGCAGCGGACGGAGCTTGCGGCCGTACGCCTTGGCGACGTCCTCACCGCCCTCGGCGACCGTCGGGCCCTTCGAGGTGGACACCAGCCCCACCACCACCGCGTCGCATCGGGTCTTCGCCGGACTGGCACTGCGCAGCGTGTAGGAGGGCACCTCCGGACTCTAACTACCACTTAGGGATAGGTTCCGATCATGGTCGACGGCAAGCGTTCTCCTCTGCACGAGCGGCACGAGTCGCTCGGTGCGAAGTTCGCGGAGTTCGGGGGCTGGGCGATGCCGCTCGAGTACCCGACCGGCGTGGTCAAGGAGCACACCGCCGTCCGCGAGGCCGTGGGCATCTTCGACGTCAGCCACCTCGGCAAGGCGATCGTCGCCGGCCCGGGTGCCGCCGACTACGTCAACGCCACGCTGACCAACGACCTGCGGAAGGTCTCGCACGGCAAGGCGCAGTACACGCTGTGCTGCGACCCCGAGACCGGCGGCATCGTCGACGACCTGATCGCCTACCTCCACACCGACGAGCGCGTGCTCCTGGTGCCGAACGCCGCCAACACCGCCGAGGTGGTCAGGCGGCTGGCCGCGTCGGCGCCGGAGGGCGTGACGGTCACCGACCACCACGACGACTACGCCGTGCTCGCCGTGCAGGGGACGAGGTCCGACGAGGTCCTGGACGCCGTGGGGCTGCCGACCGGCCACGACTACATGTCGTTCGTCGAGGCCCAGCTCCCCGGCGGGGACGACGGCGTGGGCGTCGTGGTCTGCCGCACCGGCTACACCGGCGAGCGCGGCTACGAGCTGATCGCGGCCAACGACGTCGCGGTGACCCTGTGGGACGCGCTCATGGCCGCGGGTGCCGAGCTCGGGATGCTCCCGTGCGGGCTCGGCGCGCGGGACACGCTCCGCACCGAGATGGGCTACCCGCTGCACGGCCAGGACATCCGGCCCGACATCACCCCCAACCAGGGCCGGCTCGGCTGGGCCGTCGGCTGGGACAAGGACGAGTTCTGGGGGCGTGACGTGCTGCTCCGCGAGAAGGAGGCCGGCCCCGACCGGGTCCTGCGCGGCATCGTCGCCCTCGGCCGCGCGATCCCGCGGCCCGGCATGGGTGTCGGCCTCACCCACGACCTGATGGTCGGCGAGGTCACGAGCGGCACCTTCTCGCCGACGCTGAAGAAGGGCGTCGGCCTCGCCATCGTCTCCTCGCAGGTCGCGCCCGACGCCGAGGTCCTCGTGGACGTGCGCGGCCGTCGCGAGGTCTTCCAGGTGACCAAGCCCCCGTTCGTCGACCCGAGCACGACCGAGTCGTGAACCTCCCGGACCAGCCCTCCACGTTCCGTCAGCCGTCGCCGGCGGAGCGGCCCTGGTGGTGGCGCCTCGAGGACGGCTCCGGCGGCGAGGTCGAGGTCCCCTCCGAGTACGCCGACCGCAGGTTCTCCTCGCAGGCCGACGCCGAGTCGTGGGTCGGTGAGACCTGGGGCGGACTGGCCGAGGAGGGCGTGAACGCGGTCACCCTCTTCGAGCAGGAGCGCGCCGTCTACGGCCCGATGTCGCTGCACGCCTGACCTGATGACGGCCGACGACGACTTCCACGGGTACGTCGGCGCCCGGTGGCCGTCCCTGGTCCGCACCCTCGTGCTGCTCGGCTGCCCGCTCGACCTGGCCCCCGACGTCGCGGCGGCCGGGCTCGGTCGCTGCCGCCGCGGCTGGCGCGAGGCGGCCGCCCACGACGACCTCGACGTCGTCGTGCACCGGGCGGTCCTCGAGGCGTGGGACGAGCGCCGTCGCGGTGCGTGGTGGGCGGGTCTCCGTCCGCGCAGCGACGAGGACTGGCCGCTGCCCGACCTGTCCGGTCTCGACCGGCTCACCCCCGACGTGCGGACCGGTCTGGTGCTCCGGCGCTTCGCCTCGCTGGACCCGGCCCAGGCCCAGGCCGTCGCCGGTCGTGACGCCGGCGGACCGCTCCCGACGCTCCCGGACACCCCGACGCTCCGAGCGGCCGGCGACTCTGTCGTCGTCTACGCGCCGCCGACCGAGGACCAGCTCGTCGAGCACGCCACGACCGCCCGGCGCCGGTGGCTCGGGCCGGTCGCGGGGGTCGTCGCGGTGGCCCTGCTCCTCGGGGGCGGCACGTGGTGGGCCAACCGCGGCGACGACGGGGGAGTCGTCGGTCTCGACCCGGTCGAGCCGACGCGGGCCAACAACGCCGCCGACGTCTCCTGGTACGCCGAGGGACTGCTGCACCTGGCGAACGCGACGTACCGGCTGCCGAGCGTGCGCCAGGTCGTCACGCTGGGGGCCGGTGCGGCGTACGGCGACGACGACGGCGGGGTCGTGTACCTCGCCGACGACGGCACCCGGACACGGCTCGGCGACAAGAAGCCGTACTCGCCGCTCGCGGCGTCGGAGGGGGGCGGGCGGGTCGCCTGGGTCGACCCCGGCGGTTCCACGCCGCGGCTGCTCGTCTACGACCTGTCGCAGCGCGAGATCGTCGGCGAGCTCGACCTGCCGCCGAGTGCCGGCGGGCCCGACGACCTCACGGACACGCGGCCGGTGGCGTTCGACGGCGACCACCTCTACTACGCGACCGCCAACGGGTGGGGTGCCTGGGTGGTGGGGGAGCCCGAGCCCGACGAGACCGGCGAGGGCGACCTGTACGACGTCCAGAACACGAACCGCCTGTACCAGGCCGACGAGCGCAGCATCACGCTCGACCAGCCGTTCGCCCGGCAGACCTTCACCGTGCCCGGCCGGGGCGGTGAGCTGTCCGAGGACGGCAACTACGCGTGGACGCACAGCCCCGACGACGGCTCGATCCTGGTCTACGACACCCGGACCGGGGCGCTGGTCGACATCGCGCCGCCGTTCGCGGCCGCGGTGGTCGACGTCGTGCTGGCCCCCGCGTCGGCGATCACCTACCTCACCCTCGACACCGACGCCTTCCCGTCGCAGGAGGGGTCCGACAGCGTCCCGATCGAGGGGTCGATCACCACGTGCGACCTCGACGACGCCGAGTGCGAGACCTCGGTGACGTTCGTCGTCCAGTCCGAGGGGCCGACCCTCGCTCGTTAGTGTCGTCGGATGCTCCAGTTCCGCACGGTCGACGTCTTCGGATCCGGCCCGCTCACCGGCAACCCGGTGGCGGTGGTGCACGACGCCGACGACCTCGACGACGAGCGCATGCAGCTGTTCGCGCAGTGGACCAACCTGTCCGAGACGACGTTCCTGCTGCGGCCGACGGACGAGCGCGCGGACTACCGGCTGAGGATCTTCACCGCCAGCCGCGAGCTCCCGTTCGCCGGCCACCCGACCCTGGGCAGTGCGCACGCATGGCTCGAGGCGGGCGGCACGCCGAAGGGCGAACGCGTGGTCCAGGAGTGCGGCGTCGGCCTCGTGGCGATCGAGCGCGGCGAGCGGCTGGCGTTCCAGGCCCCGCCGTTGATCAAGGACGGACCGGTCGACGAGGGCGACCTGGTCACGATCGCCGACATCCTCGACGTCAGCCGGACCGACATCGTCGACACCAAGTGGGTCGACAACGGCCCGGGCTGGGTCGGCGTCCTGCTCCACGACGCGCACGACGTGCTGGAGCTCCAGCCGGACCGGGGCAAGCTCGACGGGTGGGACATCGGCGTCGTCGCCCCGTGGCGCGACGGCGGCTCCGACGCGGACGTCGAGGTGCGGGCCTTCGACTCGACCACCGAGGACCCGGTGACCGGCAGCCTGAACGCCAGCCTCGGCCAGTGGCTGGCCGGCACCGTGCTGCCCGAGCAGTACGTCGCTGCCCAGGGCACCGCCATCGGGCGCCGCGGCCGGGTGCACGTGAGGCGCGAGGGGGAGACGGTGTGGGTGGGAGGAGACACCCGGACGACGCTCCGTGGAGAGGCCGAGATCCAGGGGGTGTAGGCGTCTAGGGTCGGAGTGTGCAGCAGTACCTCGACCTCCTCACCCGGATCCTCGACGAGGGCGTCGAGAAGAGCGACCGCACCGGCACCGGCACCCTCTCGGTGTTCGGCCACCAGATGCGCTTCGACCTGCGGGAGGGCTTCCCGCTCGTCACCACGAAGAAGATCCACACCCGCTCGGTGTTCGCCGAGCTGCTCTGGTTCCTGCGCGGCGACACCAACGTCAAGTGGCTCCAGGACCGAGGCGTCTCGATCTGGGACGAGTGGGCGGACGCCGACGGCGACCTCGGTCCCGTCTACGGCTACCAGTGGCGCTCGTGGCCGACGCCCGACGGCACGCACGTCGACCAGATCGCCCAGGTCGTCGACCAGATCAGGACCAACCCCGACTCGCGCCGGCACATCGTCTCGGCGTGGAACGTCGCCGACATCCCGGACATGGCGCTCGCGCCCTGCCACACGATGTTCCAGTTCTACGTCGCCGACGGCCGCCTGAGCTGCCAGCTCTACCAGCGCTCCGCCGACGTGTTCCTCGGCGTCCCGTTCAACATCGCGTCGTACGCACTGCTGACCCACATGGTCGCGGGCGTGACCGGGCTCGAGGTCGGCGACTTCGTGCACACCCTGGGCGACGCCCACCTCTACACCAACCACCTCGAGCAGGCCCGGCTCCAGCTGACCCGCGACACCCGGCCGTTGCCGACGCTGTGGCTGGACCCGGCGGTCACCGAGCTGGACGCCTTCGACCTCGAGCACATCGCGGTCGAGGGCTACGACCCGCACCCGGGGATCAAGGCGCCCATCGCCGTATGACCGTCACGCTCATCGCTGCGGTCGCCCGCAACGGCGTGATCGGCGCGGACGGCGGCATCCCGTGGCGGGTGCCGGGGGAGCAGGCGTTCTTCAGGGCCGCGACCATGGGCCACACGCTGCTGATGGGCCGGGCGACGTACGACTCGATCGGCCGGCCGCTGCCCGGCCGGACCACGATCGTGCTGACCCGCGACCCGGACTGGAGCGCCGACGGCGTGCTGGCCACGACCTCGCTCGAGGAAGCGCTCGCGCTGGCCGACGGTGACGTCTACGTCGCCGGCGGCGCCGCGATCTACGCCCTGTCCATGCCGTTCGCCGACGCGCTCCTGCTCAGCGAGATCGACCTCGAGCCGGAGGGCGACACCTTCTTCCCCGAGATCGACCGCGGTGTCTGGGCCGAGGTCGCTCGCGAGCCCCACGAGGGCTTCGACGTGGTGCGCTGGGAGCGGCTGGCAGGCTGAGAGCCATGGAGCTCCGTGTCTTCACCGAACCCCAGCAGGGCGCGACCTACGACGACCTCCTCCGGGTCGCCCAGGAGGCGGAGCGGCTCGGCTTCGGGGCGTTCTTCCGCTCCGACCACTACCTGGCGATGGGCCGCGACGGCCTGCCGGGACCCAGCGACGCGTGGGTGACGCTGGCCGGTCTGGCACGTGAGACCAGCACGATCCGGCTCGGCACGCTCATGACGAGCGCCACGTTCCGGCACCCCGGCCCGCTGGCGATCTCGGTCGCGGGCGTCGACCAGATGAGCGGCGGCCGGGTCGAGCTGGGACTCGGTGCGGGGTGGTTCGAGGCCGAGCACGCGGCGTACGGCATCCCGTTCCCGGACACGGGTGAGCGGTTCGACGTGCTCGAGGAGCAGCTCGCGGTGATCACCGGCCTCTGGGCGAGCACGGGCGACTTCTCCTTCGCGGGCGAGCACTACACGGTCACGAGCTCCCCAGGGCTGCCGAAGCCCGCCCAGGGCAAGCCGCCGGTCCTCATCGGCGGCGGAGGCAAGAAGCGGACCCCGGCGCTCGCCGCGAGGTACGCCGACGAGTTCAACGTGCCGTTCATGTCGTTCGAGGACGGATCCACCCAGATCGACCGGGTCCGCCGCGCCTGTGACGAGGTCGGTCGCGATCCGGGAACCATGCGCTTCTCCAGCGCGCTGGTGCTCTGCGTGGGTGCGGACGAGGCCGAGATCGCCCGGCGCGCGGCAGCGATCGGTCGGGAGGTCGACGAGCTGCGCGAGAACGGACTGGCGGGCACCGTGCAGGAGGTCGTCGACAAGATCGGCAGGTACGCCGAGTCCGGTCAGACGCGCCTGTACCTGCAGACGCTCGACCTCCAGGACCTCGACCACCTGCGACTCGTGGCGGCGGAGGTCATGCCGCACTTCCGGGACCGCTAGCCTGGGAGTCATGACGCACGCTCCCTTCGGCCGCCTCCTGACGGCCATGGCGACGGCGTTCCACGACGACGGAAGCGTCGACCTCGAGGGCACCGCGGCCATCGCCCGGCACCTCGTCGACCACGGCCACGACGGCGTCGTGGTCAGTGGCACGACGGGGGAGAGCCCCACGACGACGGTCTCCGAGGACGGCGAGATCCTGGCCGCGGTCAAGGACGCCGTCGGCGACCGGGCCTCCGTGGTCGCCGGCGTCGGCACCAACAGCACGGCCCACTCGGTCGAGCTGGCCGTCCAGGCCGAGAAGATCGGCGCCGACGGGCTGCTCCTGGTGACGCCGTACTACAACAAGCCCGGCCAGGCCGGGGTGCTGCACCACTTCCGCACCGTGGTCGAGGCGACCGACGTGCCGGTGATGCTCTACGACGTCCCGGGCCGCACGGCCACCCAGATCTCGATGGAGACCTACGCCGCCGCCAGGGACCTCGACCAGGTGGTCGCGGTCAAGGACGCCGTCGGTGACTTCGCCCGCGGGGTCAGGCTCCGCGAGCTGGGGTACGCCGTCTACTCCGGCGACGACGTCGCCAACCTGGCCTGGCTGGCGCACGGCGCGGCCGGCTTCGTCTCCGTCGTCGGCCACGTCGCCGGCGACGAGACCAAGGCGATGATGGACGCCTACGACCGCGGCGACCACGCCGAGGCCCTCGCGATCTTCACCCGGCTGCTGCCGGCGATCGACGCCGTCATGGGCGTTCCCAACTACGGCGCCACCACGGCCAAGGCCGGGCTGCAGCTTCTCGGAGTCCTCGACAACCGCAACGTCCGCGGGCCACTGGTCCCGCTGGACGACGACGAGGTCGAGTCGCTGCGAATCGGGCTGGCCGCCTCCGGTCTCCTCTGACCTGACAACACCGAAGGAAGTACGTGAGTCACTCACACCCCGAGCTGTCCGAACCTGCCCCGCTCGTCGACGGGGGCCTGCGCGTCACCCCGCTCGGCGGCCTCGGCGACGTGGGCCGGAACATGACGGTCTTCGAGCACGCCGGCCGCCTGCTGATCGTCGACTGCGGCGTGCTGTTCCCCGAGGACCACCACCCGGGCGTCGACCTGATCCTCCCGGACTTCGAGTCGATCCGGGACCGGCTCGACGCGGTCGAGGCGCTCGTCCTGACGCACGGCCACGAGGACCACATCGGCGCGACGCCGTACCTCCTGCGCGAGCGGCAGGACATCCCGCTCGTCGGCTCGGAGCTGACCCTCGCGCTGCTCGACGGCAAGCTGCGCGAGCACCGCCTCAAGGAGACCGTGCACCACACGGTCCGCGAGGGCGACACGCTGCGGATGGGACCGTTCGAGCTCGAGTTCGTGGCGGTCAACCACTCCATCCCCGACGCCCTCGCGGTCGCGATCCGCGCCGGCGGCCAGATGGTGCTGCACACGGGCGACTTCAAGATGGACCAGCTGCCGCTCGACGGCCGGATCACCGACCTCCGGGCGTTCGCGCGGCTGGGGGAGGAGGGTGTCGACCTCTTCCTCACCGACTCGACCAACGCCGAGACCCCGGGCTTCACCGCTCTGGAGAAGTCGATCACCCCGGTGATCGACCAGGTGTTCCGCGACTCCAAGCAGAAGATCGTGGTCGCCTGCTTCGCCTCGCACATCCACCGCGTGCAGCAGATCCTCGACGCCACCGCCGCACACGGCCGCAAGGCGGCGTACGTCGGCCGCTCGATGGTCCGCAACATGGGCATCGCCCAGGAGCTCGGCTACCTCACCGTCCCCCCGGGCGTCCTCATCGACCCCAAGGACCTGGCCAGCCTCCCGCCCGAGCGGCAGGTGCTCATCTCGACCGGGTCCCAGGGCGAGCCGATGAGCGCGCTGAGCCGGATCGCGCAGCGCGACCACCACATCGTGCACATCGAGGAGGGCGACACCGTCCTGCTCGCGTCCAGCCTCATCCCCGGCAACGAGAACGCCGTCTACCGCGTGATCAACGGCCTGGCCCGCTGGGGCGCCCGCGTGGTCCACAAGGGCAACGCGCTGGTCCACGTGAGCGGCCACGCCAGCGCCGGCGAGCTCCTCTACTGCTACAACATCGTCAAGCCGCGCAACGTGATGCCGGTGCACGGGGAGATCCGGCACCTGCTCGCCAACGGCGCCCTGGCCACGGCCACCGGTGTCGACAACGTCGTGATCGCCGAGGACGGCATCGTCGTGGATCTCGTCGACGGGGTCGCGAAGGTCGCCGGCAAGGTCGGCTGCGGCTACGTCTTCGTCGACGGCAGCTCGGTCGGCGACGTCACCGAGTCCGACCTCAAGGACCGCCGGATCCTCGGCGAGGAGGGCTTCATCTCGGTGATCGTGGTCGTCGACTCGGTCAGCGGGAAGGTCGCCGCCGGGCCGGAGATCCACGCGCGGGGCTTCGTCGACATCGACTTCGCCGAGATCCGCCAGCCGATCGTGGACGCCCTCGACGCCACCATCGCGGAGGGGAACACCGACTCCTACCAGCTGCAGCAGACCGTGCGCCGGGTGATCGGCCGCTGGATCAGCGGCAAGCACCGCCGCCGGCCGATGATCATCCCCGTCGTCATCGAGGCCTAGGCGACAGGTCTTCGGGCCCCGAACCGCGTGGCCGGAAAGTCTTCGGCCACCACCCCTCGCGTGATCGAGGAACGTCGCTTAGTGTCCTCGGCACCGGACGTTCTCGCGAGCCTCGCGTCCGGACCCCCCACCTCTGATCGGGCTCACGTATGAGGAGGGCTTTCTTGAACAAGCAACGCCTCGGAACGTTGGTCGGGGCCTCGGCTCTGGCTCTCGCTCTCGGATCACTCTCGCTACCGTCGGACGCGGCACCGACCCGTCCGGCGGAACCCCAGAAGGTCGACAAGCAGCGGGTCGCCATCAAGGACGCGCGTCCGCTGCTCAAGTCCCCGCGTGACCGCGACCCGCAGGGTCGCGCCGCGTACTTCGTCCAGATCGCCGGGCCCGGTGCCGCCGACGCGGCCTCGCGTGCCGGTGGTGGGTCACGAGGCGCGTCCGCGGCCAGGTCGCGCGCGACCTCAGTGCGCCGCGCCGCCTCGGCGATCCTGACCAGTGCACGTCGCGCCGACGCCAAGGCGACCGCGATCTACACGGTCACCAACGCGCTCCCCGGCACCGGCCTGCTGCTCGACGCCGCCGGCCGCAAGGCTGTCGCGAGCGACTCGCGCGTGGTGTCGGTCAAGCGCATCGTGCCGAAGACCGCCGAGACCGCCAGCGTGGTGCAGCTCGTCCAGGCCCTCAAGACCTGGAAGTTCTCCGGCAACACCGGCAAGGGCGTGACGATCGGCATCATCGACAGCGGCATCGACTACACGCACGCCGACTTCGGCGGCAAGGGCACCACCGCCGCCTACGACGCCGCCTTCGCCAACAGCGACGCGGCGAACTGGCGCTCCGGACTGCCCGCCAAGGCCAAGAAGAAGGTCGTCGGCGGCTATGACTTCGCCGGTGACGCGTACGACGCCGACCCGGACAGCGAGACGTACAACCCGATCTCGGACCCGGACAACAACCCGCTCGACTGTGCCGACAACGGCCACGGCTCGCACGTCGGCGGGATCGCCGCCGGCTACGGCGTGACTGCCGCGGGCAAGACGTTCAGGGGCGACTACGGGTCGTTGACCGGCTCCCAGCTGCAGGCGATGGACATCGGTCCGGGCACCGCCCCGAAGGCCTCGATCTTCGCGCTGCGCGTCTTCGGCTGCACCGGCTCCACCGACCTGGTGATCCCGGCGCTGGACCGGGCGCTCGACCCGAACGGGGACGGGGTCTTCTCCGACCACCTCGAGATCATCAACATGTCGCTCGGCTCCGACTACGGCCCGGTCGACGACCCGGACAACGCCGTCGTCAACGAGCTCACCAACCACGGTGTGCTGACCGTCAACTCGATCGGCAACAACGGCGACCTGACCGACACGGGCGGCTCGCCGGGCAACTCGGAGAGCACCCTGGCCGTGGCCAGCACCGTGGACTCCTACCAGCTGCGCGACGGTCTCAAGGTCAACGGGCCGGCGAACGTCGCGGGCATCGCGCCCGGACAGATGTCCGTCGCCTACGACTGGCCCGGCAACGGCCCGACCCACGCCCCCGTCTCGGGCGCGGTCGCCAAGCTGTCGGACGCCAACTCCGACGGCTGCGACCCGCTGGTCGGCGCTGACATCACGGCGGTCGCGGGCAAGGTCGCCTGGCTGACCTGGGACTCGGACGACAGCACGCGTCGTTGTGGCTCCGTGGCCCGCTCGGGCAACGTGGCCGCCGCCGGCGGCGTGGGAGCCGTCTTCACGGGCGATGTCGAGCCGTTCGGCGCGGGCATCACCGGCTCCGACGTGATCCCGGTCTTCCAGGTCACCAAGGCGCAGACGGCGAAGCTGCAGCCGGCGGTGAACGCCGGGACGCTGAACGTGACCTTCGACGGCGCCCTGCAGGGGACCGTCAAGGACTACAGCCCCGAGATCACCGACACCATCTCGTCCTTCACGTCACGCGGCCCGCACGGGTCGGTCGGCGTCGTGAAGCCCGACGTGGCGGCTCCTGGCGACACGGTCGCCTCGGCCGGTGTCGGCACGGGCAACAAGGTCCTGGTCGAGTCCGGCACGTCCATGGCCGCTCCGGCGACCGCCGGTGTGGCGGCTCTCGTGCAGGCGGCGCACCCGAAGTGGTCCCCGCTCAAGCTGAAGGCCGCGATCATGAACACGGCTCGTCACGACCTCTGGTCGGAGCCGGGCAAGAGCGGTCACAAGTACGCTCCCGCCCGGGTCGGAGCCGGTCGCATCGACGCCAAGGGCGCCGTCCAGACCAAGTTCCTGGCGTACGTCGACGGGGCCGACAACCCGGTCTCGGCGTCGTTCGGCGTGGTGCCGGTCCCGATCAACGCGGGCACCGTCAAGCGGACGAAGACCCTGACCATCCGGAACTTCGGCAAGGAGACCAAGACGGTCCGGGTCAAGTACGAGGCCGTCAACCCGTCGCCGGGGGTCACGTACTCCGTGTCGCCCGCCAAGGTGAAGGTCAAGGCCAAGAAGGCCGTCAAGGTCACGGTGACGATGTCCGTCAACCCGACGGCGCTCCGGCACACGATCGACCCGACGATGGACGAGCTGCAGCTCGAGACGCCACGGCAGTTCGTGTCCGACTCGTCCGGCCGCCTGCTGGTCAAGCCCGGCGCGTCCAAGGCGCTCCGGGTGCCGGTCTACGGTGCTGCCAAGCCGGCGTCGACGACGACCTCGTCGGTGTCGAACGGTGCGCTGACGCTCACCGGGAGCGGGTTCGAGACCGGGGGGTCGTCGAGCGACTACACGTCGCTCGTCTCCGTGCTCGAGTTCGGTGCGTGGAGCCCGAAGCTGCCGACCTGCGCCAAGGGCGTCGACCCGGAGGGCTGCGCGACCGCGAAGTTCGAGCGGGCCGGTGACATCGCCCAGGTGGGTGCCGGCAGCACGAACGGCGAGGACGGGTTCCTCTACTTCGGGATGACGACCCACGCGGAGTGGACGCAGCTCGGGCTGATCAACAGCCCCGAGTTCGACTACGACACCACGGGTGACGGGGAGCCCGACTACTACACGTACGTCTCGCAGTTCGAGGGCAGCGATCTCTTCTACGCCCTGACGTACGCGATCCTCCCGGATGGGGACGAGCTGGTCGACCTCTGGCCGATCAACTTCCTCGACGGCAACGTGGACACCAACGTGTTCGACAACAACGTGGTGCTCCTGCCGGTGCTGAAGTCGTCGGTCGGGCTGGCTGAGACGGGCTCCGCCCCGATCAGCTACGCGGCGTACACGTGGAACGGCTACTACGGGGTGTACACCGACGAGACGGACGTCATCGAGTACGACGCGGGCGAGCCCGCGGTCGGCACCGAGGACGTGCTGTTCCTCGACCAGGGTGGCGAGTCCATCGCCCTGACCGGCCCCGGGGGAGCGAACGCGCTGGTGCTGCACCTGCACGGTCGTCCCGGTGGACGTGCCGAGGTGGTGGCGGTGCCGGCTGCGCCGTAGTCCGGCAAGACTGAGCCGACGGGTCGGCGTTACTGCCTGTCAGTAGCGCCGACTCGCGGGCTCGAGAGCATGAGAGGCCCCGCCGGATCGCTCCGGCGGGGCCTCTGTCTTCGCCGAGATCGTCAGCCGGTGCCGAGCCGAACAGATGACCTGAATGTGGGCGACCTGCACGAGGGCTGAACGATCGCCGTGCGAGCGGGGCGTCCTGAGCGTCGGTCAAGAGACGACGACCCTCATTGTTCAGCGCTTGTGCAGACGTCCGACCATGACGGGTCGTGCCCGACGTCGGGCTCGCCGGTCAGAAGCGACCGCGGATGACGTAGTCAGCGGAGAGCGTGATCGTCGAGCAGAAAGAGGCCCCGCCGGATCGCTCCGGCGGGGCCTCTGTCTGATGGGACCTGAAGCTACTTGGCGATCTTCAGGTCATAGGTGGTGACGAGACGGTTGACGAACGCGCTGCCCCGGTACGTCGCCGTCAGCGTGATCGTCTTGCCCTTCTTGAAGTCGGCCTTCGCCCAGATGACGACGCGTCCCTGCGCGTCGAGCGTTCCGCGAGCGATCGACGTCCCCTTGTAGGAGATGACGACCTTCCCGGTGGGCGTGACGCCGTTCGGGGCCTTCACGATGACGATGGACTTGAACTTGTCACCCTTCTCGACCTTGTCCGGCTTGGCCTTCGCCGTGATCGTGCCGGTCACCTTGGTCACCGTGACGGTCTCGGTGTCGGTGTCGGTCCCGTAGGTCGCGTCACCGCCGTACTCCACCGTCAGGTTGTGCGTCCCGACCGACATGGTCTTCGGCAGGGCCACGGTCGCGGCGCCCGATCCGTCCAGCGGAGCCGACCCGAGGGTCTGCGCGCCTTCCTTCACGGTGACCGTGCCCGTCGGCGTGCCCGACCCACCGGCGACGGTGATGTCCAGCGCGTGGTTCGCGCCGTACGCCGCCGGCTCCGGGACGTGCGTCGTCGCGACCGTCGCCGCGGCGAGCTCGACACAGGTCGTGACCTTCACGTTGTCGACGTACCAGCCGACGACGCCGCCGCAGCCGTCACGGCCGATCGCGAACCGGACCCGGACGTCGTCCCCGACGGCAGCACCGGCCGCCTCGAGGTCGACGATCGAGGTGCCCCAGTCGCTGACGATCCTGCCGCCGTCGGTCCCGGTGAAGCCGTCCTCACCCGCGAGCGGGTTCGTGTTGCCGGCCGCCTCCGTCGCGAGCACGGTCGGCCCGTTGAAGAGGTAGGCGTCCGCCGGGATGGTCTCGAACGGACCGCCGTTGACGCTGAGCGCCACCGTTCCACCGTCGAAGCCGAGCTCGGTCTGGATGTTGTGGTCGAAGCTCAGACGGGGACCGAGGTCGCCGTCCTCACCCACGGTGATGACCGGGCTGGTCATCGTGTTGACGCCGGAGAAGTCGCTGGCGTCCTCGGAACACGTCCCGAGATCCGGGGTGGGACCGAACGCCGCCTGCGTGCTGCCGGCCGGCTTGTTGCCCTCGGGCAGGTCGCTCGAGGACTTCCAGTCGCGCAGCGGACCGCCGAAGACGCTCTCGCCGTCCAGCTCCCACTCGCCGAGACCCGTCTCGAAGTCGTCCTCGAAGGACGCCTCCGCCTCGACGGTGCCCTCGCCACAGGTGGCGGGAGCGTCGGGGTCGAGCTGCGGCCCGAAGTCGCACTGCACCGGCTCCATGCGGAGCTCGGTGGCCTGCGCGGCGAGGTCCACGTTGGCGCAGTCCGCCGCGGTGATCTTGCCGAACAGGTTCTCGTGCGCGTTCGGCTCGGTGCTCAGCTTCCGCAGCGTCACGCCGGTCAGGTCGGCGCAGGACTGAGCCAGTGCGTCGGCGTGGTCGGCGAATCCGCTCACCGGGGTCTGGTAGTTCGTCATCGCCCGGTAGTAGATGTGCGCGGCCTTGTCGAGCCCGATGCCGCCGACGGTCACGCCGTTGAACGTGCCGCCGTCGACGAGGAGTGCGTACGCGTGGTTCGGCACACCGGAGTTGCTGTGCACACCACCCTGGTCGTCGGTGCTGCAGGCGTACTCGATGTCGCTCACCTTGCCGGGGTCACCGGCGCAGGTGGGCGCCCACATGTCGCGGATCGCGCCACCGAAGGCGGTCGACTTCTCACCGATCAGCCAGCGGAACGAGTCCGAGGACTCGGCCGTGCCGGAGAGCCGGATCGTGCCGTTCACCGTGGTCGCCGGCAGCTTGGCCGCCATGCGCTCGCCGTCGGCCTGCGAGATACCGATCACCGGGACGTCGAGCGGGGGGTCGATCCCGCCGCCGGGCCCGAAGGCGCCGCCACCGTTGTTGTTGAAGATGATCACGCCGCTCGCACCCGCGGCGACCATGTTCTGCGCCTTCACGGTGAAGGCGCAGAAGCCACGCTGGACCAGTGCGAACTTGCCGGAGATGTCAGCGGCGTTGGTCGGAGCCGAGCAGCCGTCGATCGTCGTTCCGGGGGCGCCGCCCGGCGGAGCGGGCTCGACGGCGTCCGTGGCCAGCACGATGTCGTCGGTGAGGCCGTTGGTGTCCGGGATCGCTCCCCAGACCGCCGGGCCCGCGAGGCAGACCTTGCGGATGTCCTGCGGGTTGTTGATCACCAGCTGGACCGCACGCGGACCGTCCGTCGCGCAGAGGTTGCCGTTGCGCTTGGCGCTGATGTCGCCCTCGTCCTCGTCCTCACGGTTGTTGATGAGGTCGACGGTCTCGCCCCAGACGTCGGAGTACGACTCGTTGAGCGCACCCGACTGCCACTGGTAGATGAGGCCGTGCGTGTACTCGGTGTAGGCGTGACCCCACTCGTGCGAGACCACGTCGTCGGAGGTGACCCCGTCGCAGTAGTTGGTGGTCTGGCCGTTCCAGTTGGCGTTCGGGCAGGCGATGTCGGGGTCGTTGTTGACCGTCTTCATCGTGGCGCCGTCGCCGTCGTAGGAGTCGCGGTCGAACGCGTTCTTGAAGAACCAGTACGACTCGCCCGTCGACAGCACGAGGTTGCGCTGGTCGAGGTTGAGCTCGTCCTCGCAGTCACCGGCGTCCGGCAGCTGGCACCCGGCGTCGAGGTCGTCGCCCTCGCCCCAGACCAGGTCCTTGACGACGGTGTCGTCCTCCTCGTCGTCCGGCGTGCCGTTGTCGTCGACGTAGGCCTCGTACAGCTCACGGTCGAGCGCGTTGTCCACGAGGGAGTAGCGGTTGAGGATCTTGGTGGAGTTGGCGTCGACGAAGACCTGCTCGCGGACGGCCCTGCCGTCCGTGACCTCGACGACGTACGCCAGCTTGTTGGCGCCCGTGACCCCCTTGGTCGAACCGAGCCGGTAGATCATCAGCTCGCTGCTCGTGACCTTCAGGGTGCCCGGCTTCGCGCCCTCGCCGACAGCGCCGGGGGTCGGCGCGGACTTGACGAACGCGATGGCCCGGTTGGCTGCGGCGGATGCCGAGCGGCTGGGGCTGGTGCTGAGGTTCAGGTCAGGTGCCGCGTAGCCGTTGACCGCCGTGAGGTCGCCCTGCTTGTCCACCTGGGCCCGCAGGAGCGAGCCGAAGACCGGGACGCCCTGGTACGTCTGGACGTAGTCGACGGTCCAGCCGAGCTCGTCACTGCTGACGCCCTCGCGCTGGAGCTGACCCTGGGCGGCGCCGAACGCCGCGCCGTACTTGGCCAGGTAGGCGTCCGCCTTGGCGGCGGCACCTGCCTGGTCGGCGGCCTTCACACCGGGCAGCAGGTCGGCGCCCGCGCCCTTCGCCCTGACGAAGCCGACCTTGCCGGTCGCGGCCTCGGCGGAGGTCGTGACCGACCCGTCCGCCTCGGACTTCATCTGGCTGACCAGGGACTGGTCGGCGGGAGCCGCAGCTCCGGCCGTGGTTGTTGGTACTGCAGCGATGCCGGCGCCGAGCATCGCGAGACAGACTGCGCCCTTGAGCACTCTCACGTGGTTCCTCTTCCCGAGTAAACGAATGATCCCCGTGCAGTCGCGCACTGTGATCCAGCGCACGTGACGGCACCCTATGCACGGGTACCCGTGGGGGTAAAGGCGGGTCGAAGATCCGCCGGTGCATCGCCCGTTCGGGCGGAAGGCGTCCTGTTCGGCCGACAGCCCTGGGAGCAACACGCACCCCTGTGGTCCGTGTGACAGGAGTGACGACCACCTAAGTTGGTGACATGGCGACCCGTACGTCTTCCCCGCCGGGTCAGCGGAGCCGAACGAGCACGTCCGGAGCACGCTCCACACGGAGCACGAGCCGGACCGCGACGAAGAAGGCCTCCTCACCGGCACGGAAGTCCCCGCAGAAGAAGGCCCCCCAGAAGAAGAGGGGAGCCGCCGCGAAGCGCCGTCCTGCTCCGCGGGCCGTGCGCAGCGGCCGCGGTCCGGTCGCCCGGTTCTTCGACGCGATCTTCCGCGGCGTCACCGCCGTGTGGCTCGCCATCGCCCACGGGGTCGGCGGGCTGTCACGCAGCATCGGCCGCGGGGCCCGCGACCTCGATCCCGAGCACCGTCGTGACGGTGTCGGCCTGCTGATCATCGGTGTCGCCCTGGTCACCGCCGCCGCGGTGTGGTTCCAGCTCGGCGGCGGGCTGATGGACGCCGTCCGCGTCGCCGTCACCGGCACCGTCGGCAAGGTCGGCTGGCTGGTGCCGCTGGCGCTCGTCGTCGCGGCCTGGCGCAACCTGCGCGACCCGATCCAGAACGGCCCGGCCGGTCGCCAGGTCGTCGGCTGGCTCTCGCTGACCCTCGGCGTCCTCGGCGTCGTGCACATCGCCAACGGCTCGCCGCAGCCGGTCTCCGGCGACGCCGGTCCGCTCCGCGAGGGCGGCGGCGCGATCGGGTACGTCGTCTCGTCGCTGCTGCTCGACCTGCTCAGGTCGTCGGCCGTCGTCGTCCCCGTCCTCGTGCTGCTCGCGTTCTTCGGGGTCCTGGTCATCACGGGCACTCCTCTCTACAAGGTGCCGTCGCGCCTCGCCGAGACACGTGACCGCGCGCTCGGCCGCCACGTGGAGGAGGACGACGAGAGCGACCTGCCCACGCGCCCGATCCGCTCGCGGGGCCGTGGCCGGGCGAGCGACGACTCGGGCCTCGACGTCTACGCCAACGACCCGGCGTACGACGGACCCGTCCTCGAGGACCGCGAGGTCAAGAAGCGGCGCCGCAAGAAGGACGTCGACGAGACCGCCGCCACCGACGCCATCGAGCCGGTGACCGCCGAGGTCGAGGACACGAAGTCGGAGCTCGAGCCGCCGCCGCACACGCCGATCCCGCAGCGCGTCGAGCAGCTCGCGCTGTCCGGCGACATCGTCTACAGCCTGCCGGGCAACGACATGCTCAAGCCGGGCTCGCCGCACAAGGCGAAGTCCAAGCTCAGCGACGACGTCGTCGGCCGGCTGACCACGGTGCTCGACGAGTTCGACATCGACGCCCAGGTCACGGGCTACACCCGCGGCCCGACCGTCACCCGCTACGAGGTCGAGCTCGGCTCCGCGGTCAAGGTCGAGAAGGTCACGGCGCTCTCGAAGAACATCTCGTACGCCGTGGCGTCGGCCGACGTCCGGATCCTCAGCCCGATCCCCGGCAAGTCCGCGATCGGCATCGAGATCCCGAACCTCGACAAGGAGATCGTGTCGCTCGGCGACGTGCTCCGGTCGGGGACGGCCCGCACCGACCACCACCCGATGGTGTGCGGTCTCGGCAAGGACGTGGAGGGCGGCTTCGTCGTCGCCAACCTGGCGAAGATGCCGCACCTGCTGGTCGCCGGCGCCACCGGCTCCGGCAAGTCGAGCTTCATCAACTCGATGATCACGTCGATCCTCATGCGCTCCACCCCGGACGAGGTGCGGATGATCATGGTCGACCCCAAGCGGGTCGAGCTGAACGCCTACGAGGGCGTCCCGCACCTGATCACGCCGATCATCACGAACCCGAAGAAGGCCGCCGAGGCGCTGGCCTGGGTCGTGCGCGAGATGGACATGCGCTACGACGACCTCGCCAACTTCGGGTTCCGGCACATCGACGACTTCAACAAGGCCGTCCGGGCCGGCAAGGTCACCGTGCCCGCCGGTTCGGAGCGCGAGGTCACGCCGTACCCGTACCTCCTCGTCATCGTCGACGAGCTGGCCGACCTGATGATGGTCGCGCCGCGCGACGTCGAGGACGCGATCGTCCGGATCACCCAGCTCGCCCGGGCCGCCGGCATCCACCTGGTGCTCGCGACCCAGCGGCCGAGCGTCGACGTGGTCACGGGCCTGATCAAGGCCAACGTCCCGTCGCGGCTGGCGTTCGCGACCTCGTCGCTCGCCGACAGCCGGGTCATCCTCGACCAGCCGGGTGCGGAGAAGCTCGTCGGCCAGGGTGACGGCCTGTTCCTGCCGATGGGCGCCTCGAAGCCGGTGCGCGTCCAGGGGTCCTGGGTCACCGAGACCGAGATCCACGCGGTGGTCAAGCACTGCAAGGCGCAGCTCGAGCCGACGTACCGCGAGGACGTCACGGCGCCGGCCGCGAGCAAGCGCGAGCTGGACGACGACATCGGCGACGACATGGACCTGGTGATCCAGGCGATCGAGCTCGTCGTGTCGACGCAGTTCGGCTCGACCTCGATGCTCCAGCGCAAGCTGCGCGTCGGGTTCGCCAAGGCCGGACGGCTCATGGACATCCTCGAGAGCCGCGGCATCGTCGGGCCGAGCGAGGGATCCAAGGCCCGGGACGTGCTGATCAAGCCGGACGAGATCGACGCCGTGATCATGACCCTGCAGGGAGAGGCGCTGATGGTCGAGATCACGGACGCAACGCTCGCGTCGCGGTCGTCGCGCGCCGGGGTCACCGGCCTGGTCGCGCGTCGGCGCTACTTCGTGCGCGCGGCCGGCGGCGGGAGCGCCGTCGACTGGGTCGTCTTCGTCGCGCTCGCCGGTCTGACCGCGGCCCACCTCTACACCTGGCGCGACGCGCGGCTGCCGCTGTTCGTCGCCGACGAGCTCGGCGTGCGGATCAGGTCCGGCTCGACCTGGCAGGGCATGCCGTGGGCCGACATCGAGGAGGTCGAGCACCTCCCGCGCCGCGGCCTGCTGCGCGACGGACGGCTCATCCTCTTCCCCCGCGACGGCAGCGCGCACGTCGCGACGCCGCTCGGCCTGGTCACCACGGTCACCGGGGCCGACGGCGACCTCACCGCCGCCCTCGCCGAGCTGGCGGGGGACCGGTGCTCGTTCGTCGAGATCGTGCCCGCGGCCGACGACGAGACGGAGGAGAGCGAGGGGAGCGTCGACGTCCTCGAGGACGAGGCCGCCGAGGAGACCGTCGTCATCGCCAGCCCGACGCCGTCCGCGCTGCGCGAGGCCACGACCGCGATCCGCGTCGACGTCCCGCACGAGCGGGAGCTCGTCGCCGAGGTCGAGCCCGAGCCGACCGTGTCGCTCGAGCACACGGCGTCCACCCTCCTCATCGGCGACCTGGCCGACGTGCCGATCGTCGACCCGGTGATCGGCCCGCAGCTGAAGGCCGCCCGCGAGCGGCTGCGGCTCAGCATCGGCCAGCTCGCCGAGCGCACCCGGATCCGGCCGCACGTGATCGAGGCGCTGGAGATCGACGACTTCGTGCCGTGCGGCGGCGACTTCTACGCCCGCGGCCACCTGCGCACGCTGGCCCGCATCCTCGGCCTCGACGTGGCACCGCTGCTCGAGACGTACGCCGAGAGGTACGCCGACGCGCCCGTCGACCCCCGTCGCGTCTTCGAGGCGGAGCTGGCGACCACCGGTCGAGGCGGTCCGCTCCGCGGCACCCGCGGCGGTCCCAACTGGTCGGTGCTCGTCGCGGCCGTGATGGCCGTCGTGCTGGTCTGGTCGATCGCGCGACTGGTCATGGACACCCCGCCGTCGGTGACCCCGGCGAGCCCGAGCCTGGCCGACGGCTCCGCCGGCCTGACCAGCGGTGGCGGTGGCCAGCTCGCCGCCGCCCGTCGAGGTGCGGCTCACCGCGGCCGGCGGCGGCGCCCACGTCGTGGTCCGCGACGGCAGCGGACGCGTGCTCTTCAAGGACTCGATCGCCTTCGGGGCGACCCAGACCCTCCAGGTCAGCCCGCCCGTCCGGGTCCAGTCCAGCGACGGTTCGCTGGAGGTGACCGTCGACGGTCAGGAGCACGGCGCCATGGGCGAGACCGGCCAGACGGCGCAGGACGTTTTCACCGCACGCTGATGACCCCCGCTAGCCTGACGCGGTGCTGTCCGTTGCTGTCGTGACCCTCGGTTGCGCCCGCAACGAGGTCGACTCCGAGGAGCTCGCCGGGCGCCTGGAAGCCGACGGCTTCACGCTGGTCGCCGACGCCGAGGACGCCGACACCGTCCTGGTGAACACCTGCGGGTTCGTCGAGGCCGCCAAGAAGGACAGTGTCGACGCGCTCCTCGAGGCCGCCGACCTCCGCGTCCCGGCCGGGGGGAAGGCCAAGGCCGTCGTCGCCGTCGGCTGCCTCGCCGAGAGGTACGGCGCCGAGCTGGCCGAGTCGCTGCCCGAGACGGACGCGGTGCTCGGCTTCGACGACTACCCCGACATCGCCAACCGGCTGCGGGCGATCGTGGCGGGGGAGACCCACCACCCGCACACGCCGCAGGACCGCCGCAAGCTCCTCCCCATCACTCCCGGCCGAGCGGGTCAGCGCGCCCGTGGCTCACCACGGGCGCGGCTCGACCGGTCGCCGACCGCTCCGCTCAAGCTCGCCAACGGCTGCGACCGGCGCTGCACCTTCTGCGCGATCCCGATGTTCCGCGGCTCGTTCGTGAGCCGTCGTCCGAGCGAGGTGCTCGACGAGGCCCGGTGGCTCGCGGCCGAGGGCGTGCGCGAGCTGTTCCTGGTCAGCGAGAACTCCACGTCGTACGGCAAGGACCTCGGCGACATCCGGCTGCTCGAGACCCTGCTGCCCGAGCTCTCGGGCATCGACGGCATCGAGCGGGTGCGCGTCTCCTACCTCCAGCCGGCCGAGACCCGGCCCGGGCTGATCGAGGCGATCGCGGGCACGCCCGGCGTCGTGCCGTACTTCGACCTCTCCTTCCAGCACGCCAGCAACCCGGTGCTCCGGCGGATGCGGCGCTTCGGCGACAGCGACTCCTTCCTCTCCCTCCTGCAGCAGGTGCGGACGCTCGCGCCGACCGCCGGCGTGCGGTCGAACGTGATCGTCGGCTTCCCGGGCGAGACCGAGCACGACCTCGAGGTGCTGTGCGACTTCCTGGTCGCCGCGCGCATGGACGTCACCGGTGTCTTCGGCTACTCCGACGAGGACGGCACCGAGGCGGCGTCGTACGACGACAAGCTGGACGAGGACGAGATCCGCGCCCGCACCGAGCACGTCTCCTCCCTGGTCGAGGAGCTCACCGCGCAGCGCGCCGTCGAGCGGATCGGCGAGGAGGTCAGCGTGCTCGTCGAGGACGTGACCGACGGCGTGGTCGGCCGCGCCGAGCACCAGGGGCCCGAGGTCGACGGCACCACGACCGCTCACGGGGCACGTGCAGAGGTCGGGGACATCGTGCGCGCCGTGGTCGTCGACACCGAGGGCATCGACCTCGTGGCGGAGCCGGCATGACCGAGCCGATCCAGGGCACGACGTCCGAGACGCCGAGCAACTGGAACCTGCCCAACGCCCTGACCACGTTGCGGATCGCGCTGGTGCCGTTCTTCGGCGCCGCGCTCCTCGCGGACGGCGGTGACTCGGTCACCTGGCGCCTCGTCGCGTTCGCGATCTTCGTCGGCGCGATGATCACCGACAAGATCGACGGCGACATCGCCCGGTCGCGCGGGCTGATCACCGACTTCGGCAAGATCGCCGACCCGATCGCCGACAAGGCGATGACGGGCATGGCGTTCGTCGGCCTCTCGGTGATCCTCGAGAGCCCCTGGTGGTGGGCGGTCACCATCGTGGTGCTGGTCCGCGAGTGGAGCGTGACCCTGCTGCGGCTGTCGATCCTCAAGCGGATGGTGATCGCGGCCGACACGCTCGGGAAGGTCAAGACCACCTTCCAGGTGATCGGGCTCAGCGGCCTGGTGCTGCCCTTCCGGGACCCCGACCTGCCCGACTGGATGCACGGCCCGGGTGAGTTCCTCTACTGGACCGCCGTGGTGCTCACGATGATCGCCGTCGCGCTGACGATCGTGTCCGGAGTGCAGTTCTTCCTGGGCGTCTGGAACCAGCGCCACCAGCTCAGCGGGACTCCTCCCAACTGATCCGCTGGTCAGTTGGGAGCAGGTCTATAACCCTTCGGGTGGCGGACTTGACGGACCGGTGATCGTCACAGAGAGTTCATCCTCTACTCGGCTGTGAGCCGGGTAACACTGAAACGGTCTCCCACGCTCCCGAGCAAAGAACCGTCACTCACACCCCCCCGGCCTCGCCCGATCCCACCTTCCCCGGGTCACGAGGCCTACTTCCACGTACTCGGAGACCCTTGATGCAGGCACCCCGGACGCACCGCCGCGGCCGTCTTTCCGTCCTTGTTGCACTCGCTCTCGCCGGTCACCGGCCTGTCGGCCTTCGTGGCCGCGCCGGCGCAGGCGACCTGTCGACCAAGATCGCGACGTTCGACTACACCCAGGACTGGTCGAGCGGCAGCCTGATCGCGGCCAACGACGACTGGACCGGTGTGACCGGGGTGGAGGGCTTCCTCGGGCAGGAGCTCACGGCAACAGCCGGCGTCGGATGCCCAGACCGTCACCGGAGAGAGCGCAGTGGCCGGCGACAGCGACGTCGTCGCCGACGCCCTGGTGAGCCAGGGCAACGGCGGAGTGCTGGAGATCAACGACGACACGATCGCGGTCCAGGGCAGTGGCACCGCTGACGCGCCGTACGTCGCCTTCCACCTCGACCTGACCGGTCAGTCAGCGGCGCAGGTCTCTTCGACGCCCGTGACCTCGACGGCACGGCCGACAACGCCGCCCAGCAGATCGCGGTGCAGTACCGGGTCGGCAGCACAGGCGCGTACACCGAACCTGCCCGACGGGTACGTCGCCGACGCCACGACCGGTCCGAGCATCGCCACGCTCGTGACCCACCGCGACGTCAACCTGCCGGCCGCTGTCGACGACGAGGCAGACGTCTTCGTGCGGTTCATCACCACGAACGCGGGCGGCAACGACGAGCTGGTCGGCATCGACAACATCGCCATCACCACGAACGCCGAGCCCACGCCCGTGGTCGTCTGACCGACCCGGGCGACAAGACCGGCCAGCGTCGGCCAGCCGATCACCGAGTTCGACCTCGGCGCGACCGGCGGCACGCCGCCGTACACCTGGGCGGCGACCGGGCTGCCCGCCGGCATCACGTCGCCGAGGACGGCACGATCTCGGGCACGCCGACGCGCCGCGGGCGTCTCGAACGTCACTGTCACCGCGACCGACTCCGCCGCGCCCACCCCGCGACCGACGACGAGACGTTCACCTGTCACCGTCACCGCGGCCGCGTCGCCTGAAGCCGATCGCGGACGATCCAGGGCACGGCTGCCACCTCGCCGCTCGCCGGCCAGGTCGTCAACACCGAGGGTGTGGTCACCGCGCGCTACCCGACCGGCGGCCTCAACGGCTTCTACATCCAGACCCGGGCGCCGACGCGACGCCCGACGCCTCGGACGCGATCTTCGTGTTCGGCGGCCCGACCTTCGACGAGCCTACCCGCGCGATCGGCGACTCGGTCGACGTGACCGGCACCGTGTCCGAGTTCACCACTTCGGCCCGACACGCTGACCGAGATCACCGCGACCTCGGTCGCCGCATCGCGTCCGCTTCGGCGCCGCGTGTCGTCAAGACCGTCATCCCCGGCACCGACTGCGCCCTGCCGGGCACGCTGCCTCGACCGCTCGCCGCGCTCGACACGGCCCGCGAGGTGGTCGAGGGCGAGGCTTTCCAGCCCGCCGGCACCTGCACCGTGACCGACGTCTACGACGGCTCGGCCACTCAACCGCGACGGCACTCGAACAGCTCCAGCTTCTTCGGCGAGATCGGCCTCGCGGCCAACAGCGCCAAGCCGCTGGTCGCGCCGACCGAGCTCATCGACGCGCAGCGACGCCGCGGGCATCGACGCGCGCAACGCCTACAACAACGCGCACCGGATCGTCCTCGACGACGGCTCGAGCACCGAACTTCAACACGACGACCGCCGACCACCAGGACGCCCCCGTTCCCGTGGCTCACCGCCGACCCACCAGTGCGGGTCGGCGCGGCGGTGACCTTCCCGGCACCCGGTGGTCCTCGACAACGGCTTCGACCCTGGCGCTCCTGCCGACCACGCCGGGTCGTGCGGCGAGCCGACGGCCACCCAGCCGCAGTTCCAGCAGACCGGCGCCGGCGCGCGCCCGGCGGACGTCGGTGGCGACCTGAAGCTGGCGACCTTCAACGTGCTCAACTTCTTCCCGACCACGGGCGACGAGTACGTACGCCGGCCTCGGGCACCTGCACCTACTTCATCGACCGCGACGGCAACCAGATCACCAACAACTCGTGCAACCGCGAACGGCCCGCGCGGTGCCGCGAACACGGCGAACCTCGATGCGGCAGCGGGCCAAGATCGTCGCACGCGATCAACACCGCCGACGCCGACATCGTGTCCCTCGAGGAGCTCGAGAACTCGCGTGCAAGTTCGACAAGCCGACCGCGACTTCGCGATCGACGCGCTCGTCGACGGCCCTCAACGCGGACGCCGGCCCCGGCACCTGGGCCTCCGTCCCGTCGCCGGCCGCGGCGGACCTGCCGCCGCTGGCCGAGCAGGACGTCATCCGCACCGGCTTCATCTACAAGCCCGCGACACCGTCGCGCTGGTCGGCGGCTCGGCGTCCTGGCCGACAGTCCGGCGCCGTTCGCCGAACGCCCGCGAGCCGCTGGCCCAGGCCTTCAAGGCGGCCGGCACGCGACGACGCCGACGGCGTTCGCGGTGATCGTCAACCACTTCAAGTCGAAGGGCTCGGGCGCGCCGGCACCGCCGACCGGTCCAGGGCAACGCCAACGACCGCCGCGATCGCTGCAGGCCACAGGCCCTGGTCGACCTTCGCCGACGAGCTTCAAGACGCTGCGCGGCATCACCCGCGGTCTTCCTGCCGGTGACTTCAACGCCTACTCGAAGGAGGACCCGATCCAGGTCCTCGAGACCGGCCGGCTACACCAACCTCGAGCTCGACCGATCGACCCCGACGAGGAGAGCTACAACTTCGACGGCCAGGTCGGCTCGCTCGACCACGTGCTCGCCAACGCGGCGGCCGCTCGCCGACGTCGACGGGCGTCGACATCTGGCAGATCAACTCCTACGAGTCGGTCTACTACGAGTACAGCCGGTTCAACTACAACGTCACGAACCTCTACGACGCCGACCCGTTCCGGTCCTCCGACCACAACCCCGAGATCGTCGGCATCAACATCGCCGAGCCGTCGGCGCGACGACCGAGATCCAGATCCTGGGCACGAACGACTTCCACGGTCGGATCGCGAACGACCCGCTGTCGGCCGCGGCCGGTGCCGGTGTGATGGCCGGTGCGGTCAAGCAGCTGCGCGCGGCGAACCCGAACACGGTGTTCGCGGCGGCCGGTGACCTGATCGGTGCCTCGACGTTCGAGTCGTTCATCCTGAACGACAAGCCGACGATCGACGCGCTCAACGAGGCCGGTCTGGACGTCTCCTCGGCCGGCAACCACGAGTTCGACCAGGGCTACGACGACCTGGTCGACCGGGTGATGGCGCCTACGACGCGACGACCAACCCGAGGGTGGCGCGGAGTGGGAGTACATCGCGCGCGAACGTGCGCAACGACGTCCGACGACACCGCGCCGCTGGCCCCGACGTGGACCCAGGACTTCGGCGACATCAAGGTCGGCTTCGTGGGTGCGGTGACCGAGCACCTGCCGGAGCTGGTCAGCCCCGGTGGCATCGAGGAGATCCACGTCACCGACGTCGTCGACGAGGTCAACGCCGCCGCCGACGACCTGAAGACCGACGGCGCGGACATCGTGGTGCATGCTGGTGCACGAGGGTGCGCCGAAGACCAGACTGCACCGACGATCGGGCACCTGGCGCCGGACACCGACTTCGGGTCGATCGTCAAGGGCGTCAACGACAACGTCGACGCGATCGTGTCGGGTCACACGCACCTGGAGTACAACTGCTCGTTCCCGGTGCCCGGCTGGGGCGGCGCGTGCCGTGACCGAGCGCCCGGTCGTCTCGGCCGGCCAGTACGGCGCGGCCTCAACCGGATCGTCTTCACGGTCGACACCGCCACCGGCGATGTCGTGGCCAAGCGCCAGTCGGTGCTGCCGCTGAAGTCGCTGCGCCAACGCGGCGGCCCGCATCAACTACCCGGTCGACGCGCCGACGCCAGGACGATCGTGGACGCAGCGCGTGGCCGAGGCCGCGGTCGCTGGGTGCGGTGCCGCTGGGCCAGATCGCCGGTCCGATCAAGCGCGGCTACCTCGCCAACGGGACCACGGAGAACCGTGGCGTGAGTCGCGCCTGGGCAACCTGGTCGCGGAGGCGCAGCGGTGGCAGACCTCGGGCGCCGAGGCCGGCGGCGCGCAGATCGCGTTCATGAACCCGGGTGGTCTGCGGACCGACATGCTCGGCATCGGCGCCGGAGCATACCCGCGAGACGCTGACCTACAAGCAGGCCGCCGAGGTCCAGCCGTTCGCGAACGGTCTGGTCAACATGGACCTGACCGGCGCCCAGATCAAGGCGGCGCTGGAGCAGCAGTGGCAGCCGGCGGGCGCGTCGCGGCCGTTCCTGAAGCTGGGGCTCTCGAAGGGCTTCACCTACACCTCGGACCCGGACGCGGCCCAGGGCTCGCGGATCACCGGGATGTGGCTGAACGGTGTGCCCATCGTCCCGACGACGGTCTACTCGGTGACGGTGAACTCGTTCCTGTCCACCGGCGGTGACAACTTCGGGGCCTTCGCCGGCGGCGTCAACAAGGCCGAGGCCGGTCTGACCGACCTGCAGGCGATGGTCAACTACATGGACGAGTTCGCCAACACCGGTGAGGGCGACGCCGCCGCTGCCGGTGCCGACGAAGCAGAACGGCGTGCACGTCAACTTCCCGCCTGCGGCGCCGGCGACGTACGCGCCGGGTGACCACGTGACCTTCGACGTCAGCGGCTGGTCGTTCAGCAACGCCGACGACATCAAGGACACCGACGTCGTGGTCAAGCTCGGCGCCACCACGCTGGGCACGTTCCCGCTCGACAACGCCATCCAGGCCGCGCTGCCCGGGTTCGACGCGACCGGCACCGCCAGCGTCGACGTCGACCTCCCGGCAGGCACGCCTAGCGGCACGGCCACCCTGCTGCTGACCGGTGCCACCACGGGCACGGAGATCCCGGTCGTGGTCACCGTGGACGAGGTCGGCCCGGTCGACCCCGGTCATCGCGGTGACCGCGCTCGACGATGACCTACGGCAAGTCGTCGGTCGGTCACCGTGGACGTGTCGGCAACGGCGTGCCCGGCGACGGGCACGGTCGAGATCAAGCGCGGCACCACCGGTGCTCGGCACCGGCACCCGTGACGGCAGCGGCATCGCGACGATCACGCTGCCAGCCGAGGTCGCTGACACCCGGGGAACGTCGCAGCTGACGGCGGTCTACTCCGGTAGACGCGACCGTGGCCGCCGGGTCCAGGCCTTCACCAGACGGTGGTCAAGGCGACGCCGGCCGTCACGGTCGACATCAAGCCGAGCCGGTCAGGCGCGGCATGACCAAGGCCAAGATCACGGTGAACGTCGACGGCGCGCGGCGTGGTCCCGGTGACCGGCCAGGTGACGATCCGCGTCGAGGGCAAGGGCCCGAGACGTTCAACCTGGTCAACGGCCAGGCGGTCCGCACGCTCGACCGTGTTCAACACCACCGGCAAGCGCGAGACGTCACGGTCAAGTACGTCGGCATCGACGTTCGTGGCGGCCGCGACCGTCCAGGAAGTGATCAACGTCAGCCATGACGGCCGGGGACCACGAAGACCCGAAGCGGGACCCCTCCGCGAAGCGCGGTGGTCCACGGTCTGCTCCTCGCGCAGGAGCAGACCGTGGCCACGGCCGAGTCGTTGACCGGCGGCGGCCTCGGCCGGCTGCTGACCGAGACGCCCGGGTCGTCGGCGACGTACGTCGGGGGAGTCGTCGTCTACGCGACGCGCCTCAAGATCGACCTGCTCGGCGTCCCCGAGCACCTGGTCGCCCAGCACGGTGTCGTGTCGGCGGAGTGCGCCCTGGCCATGGCCCGGGGGGTCTGCGAGGTGACCGGGGCGACGTACGGCGTGAGCACGACGGGCGTCGCCGGGCCCGACCGCCAGGAGGGCAAGGCGGCCGGGACCGTGTTCGTCGGCCTGGTCGGCCCGGGCACCACCACGGCCGTCGCGCTGGAGCTCGTCGGGTCGCGCTCGGAGGTCCGGGACCGGACCTGCCTCGAGGCGCTGTCGGCGTTGTCTGCGATCCTCACCGGGAACAATGGTGGCCTCGGGTAGCGTTGACCCCGAGTCCTGTGAAGTGAGGAGACCCGCATGGTGCTGTTCCGCCGCCTTCTCGGCGACGTGCTGCGCGCCGAGCGGATGCGCCGCGGCATGACGCTGCGTGAGGTGTCCGCGGAGGCCCGGGTCAGCCTCGGTTACATCTCGGAGATCGAGCGCGGCCAGAAGGAAGCCTCCTCCGAGCTGCTCGCCTCCCTGTGCGGTGCGCTCGACATGCCGCTGTCCGACGTCCTGCGCGAGGTCTCGGACGCCGTGGCCGTCGAGGAGGCCGCGATGGCCCTCGAGGTCGTCTCCATCGAGGTCGGCAGCGCCGGCGTGCTCGGCCCGGAGGTCGTGGCCTCCGCCGCCTAGACTCCCTGCGCCGGCTCCGGTTGGCAGCGCGGGCACCAGTACGCGGCGCGCTCCCGGTCCGCGGGTCCCGTCATCCCCACCGCGACCGGCGTGCCGCAGCGGCGGCACGGGCTGCGGTCGCGGCGGTAGACCCACATCCGCTCGCGGTCGCGCAGGTCACCGGTGGTGGACTGGATCGCGCGCTCCTTGTTGAGGTCGAGCATCTGCTTGGCCCGTCCGACGAGGCGGCGCAGGTCGCGGACCTCGCCCACGGGCGTCTCCGGGTGGATGCCGGCGACGAAGCACAGCTCGGCGGCGTACATGTTGCCGATGCCGGCGAGGTTGCGCTGGTCGAGGAGCGCGTCGCGGACGGGCCTGCTCGGGTCCTCCTCGAGACGCCGGGCGGCCTCGTCGGCGTTCCAGTCCGGGCCGAGGAGATCGGGACCGAGGTGCCCGACGACGGTGTCCTCGTCGGCGCGCTCGATCAGCTCGACGACACCGAGGGAGAACCCGACGGCCTGCTTCCGCTCGGTGGCCAGCACGACGCGGGCCTGGTGCGCCGGCCGGGGCCAGCGCTGACCCGGGTCGAGCACCCGCCAGGCGCCCTCCATCTTGAGGTGGGTGTGCAGCGTCCACGTCTCGTCGCCCCGGTCGACCCTGGTCAGCAGGTGCTTGCCGCGGGAGACGGTGCCGACGACGGTGCCGCCCGACAGGTCGGCGGTGGCGTGCTGGGGTACCCGGAAGTCGGTCCCGGTGAGCACGTGGCCGGTCAGGTGCCGGTCCAGCAGCCGCGCGGCCCGGTAGACGGTGTCGCCCTCAGGCACGCAATCTCAATCCCCTCGGCGTGACCAGGAAGCCGGCTGACTGCAACGCCTCGCGGACCGGGGTCGAGCCACCGCCCAGCAGCTGGGTGCCGTCCACGCTCTCCACCGTCATCCGGCCGAGCGAGCCGCGTCGGGCGGCCTCGGCCAGCGCCTCGGCGGCGGGACCGAGCCGCTCGGTGTCCTCGGACCAGGTGAGCAGCGTCTTGCCGCCGCGCTCGACGTAGATCGTGAGCTCGCCGTCGACGAGCACCACCAGGGCGCCGGCCTTCCGGCCCGGCCGGTGCCCGCCGTCGCTCGCGGGCCAGGCCAGCGCCGCGCCGTACGGGCTGGCGGGGTCCGTGGCCGCGAGGCACATCGCCGTGGGCTTGTCGTGCGGGTCGAGCTCGGAGAAGGTGCGCAGCCGGTCGATCGCTCCCGCGGTGCCGAACTGGGCCGCGCCGAGGCCGTCGACGAAGTAGCCGCGGCGGCAGCGCCCGGTGTCCTCGAACGCCGACAGCACCTTGTACGCCGCCGCGAACCCGCCGGGCGTCCGCTCACTCACCACGGCGCCGCGGATGACCACGCCGTGCCGGTCCAGCAGCCGCTCGGCGGTGGCGTGCGCGCGCCGGGTGGGGTCGGTGTCGAGCGTCGGCAGCAGCGCCCAGCGACCGGCCGTCTCGGCCGGGCCCGTGCGGGCGGGCATCCCGCCGCGCCGGCCGGTCGTGGAGGACATCCGCAGCCGTGGCGGCGGGCCCTTGGTCCGGTGTGTCGCGCGACCGCCACGGGTCAGGGCGCGGAGCGGGGTCAGGGTGTCGTTGCTGATCCGGCCCGCCCAGACGAGGTCCCAGAGGGCCGCGGACAGGGCGCGGTCGTCGGTGGACCGGACGCTGTCGGCGAGCTGGCGGAAGAACCACGCGCCACCGGGCTCGAGGGCGTCGAGCACCTGCTGGTGCAGCTCGGAGTGCTCGAACGGCGCGTGCTCGGGCAGTGTGAGGGCGGCCTGGTCGGCGAGGTGCAGGGAGACCCAGCCGTCCGCGCCCGGCAGCGAGCCGTGGCCCGCCCAGAGCACCTCGCCGGCGGCGGTGAGCTCGTCGAGGTAGGACGTCTCGTAGTCGCGCACCCGGGCGGGCAGGACCAGTGACTCGAGGGCGCTGGCGGGGACGGGCGCGCCGGCCAGCTGGTCGACCACGGTGAGCACGCCGTCGACTCCACGGGGTCCCCGTGACGACCCGACGTGCTGCCAGGCGGGCAGGAACCGGCCGAGGGCGGCGGGCGGCACCGGCTCGACCTCCTTGCGGAGCCGGGCGAGCGAGCGGCGGCGCAGGGAGCGCAGCACCTCGGCGTCGCACCACTCCGAGCCGGCGCCGGACGGCCGGAACTCGCCGTCGAGCACCCGGCCCTGGGCGGCGAGCCGCTGGAGGGTGTGCCGGACGACTGCTTGGCCGAGGCCGAGGTGCCCGGCGACCTGGTCGGTGGTGAAGGGACCGTGGGTGCGGGCGAAGCGGCCGACGAGGTCCGCGAGCGGGTCCTCGACGGGGTCGGTGAACGCGTCGGGCGTGCCGGGCGGGACGGCGACGCCGAGCCCGTCGCGCAGGCGGCCGATGTCCTCGATGGCGGCCCAGCAGTCGCGGCCGGCGACCCGGACCTCGACGACCCGGCGGCCCAACGAGGCCAGGGCCTCGGCGGCGTCGACGTCGTCGGTGCTGCGGTCCTGGACCTCCTGGGTCGTCAGGGGACCGAGCAGCCGGATCAGGTCGGCGACGCCTTCGGCGTTGCGGGCGCGGCGGTCGGGTGCGAGCCGCTGCAGCTCGGCCTCGACCTCGGCCAGCACCTCGGGGTCGAGCAGCTCGCGCAGCTCGGCGCGGCCGAGCAGCTCGGCGAGCAGGCCCTGGTCGAGCGACAGCGCCGCGGCCCGGCGCTCGGCGATGGGGGAGTCCCCCTCGTAGACGAACTGGGCGACGTACCCGAAGAGCAGCGTGCGGGCGTAGGGGGACGGGGAGTGCGTGGCGACGTCGACGACCTGGACCTCGCGACGGTCGACGGCCTTCATCAGGGCGACCAGCGCAGGCAGGTCGTAGACGTCCTGGAGGCACTCGCGGACCGCCTCGAGGACGATCGGGAAGCTGGGGTACTTCGACGCGACCTCGAGCAGTGCCGCCGAGCGCTGGCGCTGCTGCCACAGGGGCGAGCGGCGGCCGGGGTCGCGGCGGGGGAGCAGCAGGGCGCGCGCGGCGCACTCGCGGAAGCGGGAGGCGAACAGCGCCGACCCGCCGACCTCGCTGGTCACGATGTCGTCGATCTCGTCGGCCGAGAACACCACGACGTCCCCGCTCGGTGGCTCGGCGTCGGTGTCGGGGATCCGGATGACGATGCCGTCGTCGGAGGCCACCGCCTGGCCGTCGACGCCGTAGCGCTCGCGGAGCCGCGCGTTGATCGCCAGGGCCCAGGGCGCGTGGACGGGCGTGCCGTACGGCGAGTGCAGCACCAGTCGCCAGTCGCCGAGCTCGTCGCGGAACCGCTCGACGAGCAGGGTGCTGTCGCTGGGCAGGACGTTGGTGGCCTCGAGCTGCTCGTGCAGGTAGGCGACGAGGTTGCCCGCCGCCCACGCGTCGAGGCCGTGCAGCTGCGCCTCCGCCTCGGCCTTCTTGGGGGGCAGCGCGCCGAGCTCGCGGGTGAACGCCCCGATCGCCTGGCCGAGCTCGGCAGGGCGGCCGAGCGTGTCGCCCTTCCAGAAGGGCAGGCGGCCGGGGATGCCCGGCGCGGGCGTGACCAGCACCCGGTCGTGGGTGATGTCCTCGATCCGCCAGCTGGTCGCGCCCAGCGCGAAGATGTCGCCGACCCGCGACTCGTAGACCATCTCCTCGTCGAGCTCGCCGACACGCCGGCCGGTGCCCTCGCCCACGAGGAAGACACCGAACAGACCGCGGTCGGGGATGGTGCCGCCGCTGGTCACCGCGAGCCGCTGGGCGCCGGGTCGGCCGGTGAGCGCCCCGGTGACGCGGTCCCAGACGATCCGCGGCCGCAGCTCGGCGAACTCGTCGGAGGGGTAGCGGCCGCTCAGCAGGTCGAGCGTCGCGTCGTACGCGCTCCGGGGCAGGTTGGCGAACGGCGCCGTCCGCCGGACCAGGTCGTAGAGCTCGTCCACGTCCACGGTGTCGAGCGCCACCGTCGCCACGACCTGCTGGGCGAGGACGTCGAGCGGGTTGGCCGGGATGCGGAGGCTCTCGATCTGCCCGGTGCGCATCCGCTGGACCGCGACCGCGGTCTGCGCCAGGTCGCCGCGGTGCTTGGGGTAGAGCACGCCGCGGCTGACCTCGCCGACCTGGTGGCCGGCCCGCCCCACGCGCTGGAGGGCGCTGGCGACGCTCGGCGGCGACTCGATCTGGACGACGAGGTCGACCGCGCCCATGTCGATGCCGAGCTCGAGGCTGCTGGTCGCCACGACCGCGGGGAGCCGGCCACGCTTGAGGTCGTCCTCGATGAGGGCGCGCTGCTCCTTGCTGACCGAGCCGTGGTGCGCCTTGGCGATCACGGTCTCGGCCCCGAGGCTGGCGCCCGACTGGGCCATGACCTCGGCCGGCGACTCGGGGTGCTTGTCGAGCAGCTCGCCCGCTCGGGTGGTCGCGATCTCGTTGAGTCGGGCGGTCAGCCGCTCGCTGAGCCGGCGGCTGTTGGCGAAGACGATGGTGCTGGTGTGCGCCTCGATGAGGTCGACCACCGACTCCTCGACGTGCGGCCAGATGGACTGGCTGCGGTCGTCGTCCTCCGCGTCCTCGTCGTACTCGTTGGGGTTGACCATGTCCTCGACGGGCACGACGACCTTGAGGTCCCACTCCTTCTTGCTGGGCGGGGCCACGATCTCGACGGGCGCCTGGCCGCCGAGGAAGCGGGCGACCTCCTCGAGCGGCCGCACCGTGGCGCTCAGGCCGATCCGCTGTGCCGGCCTGTCGAGCAGGGAGTCCAGGCGCTCCAGGCTGATCGCGAGGTGGGCGCCGCGCTTGGTGCCGGCCACGGCGTGCACCTCGTCGACGATCACGGTCTCGATGCCGCGCAGGCTCTCCCGGGCCTGGGACGTCAGCATGAGGAACAGGGACTCGGGTGTGGTGATGACGATGTCCGGCGGGCTGGTGACGAGCTTGCGGCGGTCGGCCGCGGTCGTGTCGCCCGACCGCACGCCGACGGTGACCTCGGGGACCTTCTCACCCAGCCGCTCGGCGGTGTTGCGGATGCCGACCAGCGGGGAGCGCAGGTTGCGCTCGACGTCGACCGCCAGCGCCTTGAGCGGGCTGACGTAGAGCACCCGGGTGCGCTTGGTCTTGTCCTTCGGGCGCTCCTCGGTCAGCAGCCGGTCGATGCTCCACAGGAACGCGCTCAGCGTCTTGCCGGACCCGGTCGGCGCGACGACCAGGGCGTGCCGGCCGTGCGCGATCGCGTCCCAGGCACCCTGCTGCGCCGGTGTCGGCGCGGCGAACGCCGCCGCGAACCACTCGCGCGTGGGCGCGCTGAAGCGCGCGAGCGCGTCAGCGGGCGTCGGCATGCGGCCAAGTCTGGCTCACGCCACCGACAGCGGACCGGGCTCCACTGGCCGGGCCTGTTTGGATGGGCGCATGACCGACGTGACCGGCCGGCTGATCGCCGAGCTCGACGAGCGGCTGGCGAGCGCGGACGCGGCGCTGGCGGCAGGCTTCCCCGGTGACCGACCCGGCCGGCAGCCGGTGCACACCGTGTACGTCCCCGCCGACCGGTACGACGCCGGGCTGGTGCCGGCGTACGGCGCGGCCGCGCTGAAGGCGGTCGACGACCACGCGCAGGCGTTCGCCGACCTCGTCGCGGACGACGACATCGTCGACCGGGTCCGGAGCAAGCTGGCGCGCGAGCCGGTCGAGGACCTGCGGATCGACTTCGAGGACGGCTACGTCGGGAGGACCGACGAGGACGAGACGGCCGACGTCGAGAGGACGGCCCGGGCGCTGGCCGAGAGCCAGCAGAGCGGCGGGGCGGCGCCGTTCGGCGGGATCCGGATGAAGTGCTTCGAGGCGCACCTGCGTGGCCGGGCCATCCGGACGCTGACGGCGTTCGTCGCGACCCTGAGGGAGGCCGGCGGATCGACCGACGACTGGGTGGTGACGCTGCCGAAGGTGACCAGCGTCGACCAGGTCGAGGCCATGGTCCACGTCGCCGAGACGCTCGACGTGCGGTTCGAGGTGCAGGTCGAGACACCGCAGTCGATCCTCGGCCCGGACGGCACCGCCCTGGTCGCGCGGATGGTGCACGCGGGTGGCGAGCGGCTGACCGGGCTGCACTACGGCACCTACGACTACTCGGCGTTCACGGGAGTCGCGGCGGCGTACCAGTCCCTCGAGCACCCGGTCGCCGACCACGCCAAGCTGGTCATGCAGGCCGCCGTCGCGGGGACCGGGGTGCGGCTCTCCGACGGCTCGACCAACATCCTGCCGATCGGCGACGCCGACACGGTCGCCGGCGCCTGGCGGAACCACCACCGCCTGGTGCGCCGGAGCCTGGAGCACGGCTACTACCAGGGCTGGGACCTGCACCCGGCCCAGCTGCCGACGCGGTACGCCGCGACGTACGACTTCTACCGCGAGGACCTCACCTCGGCCCTCGACCGGCTGGAGGCCTACGTCGGGCACGTCGAGGGCTCGGTCGCCGACGAGCCGGCCACCGCCAGGGCGCTGGCGCGGTACGTCCTGCGCGGGCTCGACTGCGGCGCCGTCGCCGACGACGAGGCTCGCGGACTCGACCTGCCGTCCTTCATCTAGGGTCGCGGGATGGCCACGGTGCTGGGAGCGAATCAGTACGGCAAGGCGGAGAACCGCGTCGTCCGGATCGTGCGGGACACGCCGGTCCACGAGATCCACGACCTCAACGTGTCGACCTCGCTGCGCGGCGAGTTCGCCGACGCGCACACGACCGGCGACCAGGCGGCCGTGCTGCCGACGGACACGCAGAAGAACACCGCCTTCGCCTACGCCAAGCTGCACGGCATCGAGTCCCCGGAGGACTACGGGCTCGCGCTCGGCCGGCGGATCCTCGAGGTCACCCCGGCGGCGAGCGCCGCGCAGGTGCGGATCGAGCAGTACGCCTGGGACCGGATCGGCGACCACTCGTTCGTGAAGCGCGGGGGTGCGGTGCGCACGGCGGTCATCACCGTCGGCCGCGAGGAGACGCACGTGCTGTCCGGCGTCAAGGAGCTCGTGCTGCTCAACTCGACCGACTCCGAGTTCAAGGGCTTCCTCACGGACGAGTTCACGACGCTGGCCGAGACCGACGACCGGATCCTGGCGACCTCGCTGGTGGCCACGTGGCGGCACACCGCCACGGACGTCGACTGGAACGCGTCGTACGACGCGGTGATGGCGACGCTGCTCGACACGTTCGCCGGCACGTACTCCCGAGCTCTGCAGGAGACGCTCTACGCGATGGGGGTCGCGGCGCTCGACGCGCAACCGGGGCTCGCCGAGGTGCGTTTCTCGGCGCCGAACAAGCACCACTTCCTCGTCGACTTCAGCGGCTTCCGGGTCGAGGGGCTGGAGAACAACGGCGAGGTGTTCATCGCCGCCGACCGCCCGTACGGCCTGATCGAGGCGCAGGTGACCCGCGACGACGCCCCGCCTGCGGGCGAGGCGTGGCTGCACCTGCCGGGGTTCTGCTGACATGGCCGGCACGGAGATCACCCGCGAGGTGCTGCTCGGCTGCCTGTCGGTCCCGCGCTGGGCCGACCAGATCCTGGCCGGTCAGCCGTACGCCGACGAGGACGCCCTGATCGCCGCCGCCGACGGCGCCGCCCGCCGGCTGACCGACGAGGAGCTGGACCAGGCGCTCTCCGGCCACCCCCGGATCGGTGAGCGCGGGGGAGCGCAGTCGCAGAAGGAGCAGTCGGGTGTGGACCCGAACGAGGGGGACACGGCCGACCGGCTCGCGGCCGGCAACGCGGCGTACGAGGAGCGGTTCGACCGGGTGTTCCTGATCCGGGCGGCCGGCCGCAGTGCCGACCAGATCCTCGGCGAGCTCGACCGGCGGCTCCGCAACGACGACGCGACCGAGCGGGCCGAGACCGTCGACAACCTGCGCCAGATCGCCCTCCTCCGACTCGAGGCCGCGCTGTGAGCTCCCTGTCGACCCACGTCCTCGACACCGCCGCCGGGCTGCCGGCCGCGGGCATCCGGGTGTCGCTGGAGACCAGGTCCGGGACCCCGCTCGACGAGTCGGTCACCGACCACGACGGGCGGATCGGCTCGCTGGGCGGCGAGCTCGACGCCGGCGACTACGTGCTGCGGTTCGCGACAGAGGGCGTGTTCTTCCCCGAGGTCGTCGTCGTCTTCACCATCTCCGACGAGCGCCACCACCACGTGCCCGTGCTGCTGAGCCCCTACGGCTACTCGACCTACCGTGGCAGCTGACCTGGTCCTGCGCGCCCGGCGCGCGGTGGTCGGGAACGCCGAGACCTCGGTGTGCGTGGGCGTCACCGGTGAGCGGATCAGCTCCGTCACGCCGTACGACGAGCCGCCGGACGCCGCGCGCACGGTCGACCTCGCCGACGACGAGGTGCTGCTCCCGGGTCTGGTGGACACGCACGTGCACGTCAACGAGCCGGGCCGGACCGAGTGGGAGGGCTTCGCCACCGCGACCCGCGCCGCGGCTGCGGGCGGCGTCACCACGATCGTCGACATGCCGCTCAACTCGGTCCCGCCGACCACGACGGTCGCGGGGCTGCGCGCCAAGCGCGAGGTGGCCGAGGGGCAGGTGCGGGTCGACGTCGGCTTCTGGGGCGGCGCGGTCCCTGGCAACGTCCCGGACCTCGAGCACCTGCACGCCGAGGGGGTGTTCGGCTTCAAGTGCTTCCTGCTCGACTCGGGGGTCGAGGAGTTCGGCCACCTCGAGCCCGAGGCGTTCGCGCAGGCGATGGCGGAGACGGCACGGATCGGTGCGCTGATGATCGTGCACGCCGAGGACGGGCACCTGCTCGAGGAGGGCGCGCTCGACGGCACGCACTACGCGGGGTTCCTCGCATCGCGGCCCAAGGCCGCCGAGGAGGCGGCGATCGCGCTGGTGATCGAGCAGGCGCGGGCCTCCGGCGGGCGGGCGCACATCGTCCACCTGAGCGACGCGGACGCGGTCCCCATGCTCCGCGCTGCTCGTGCCGACGGCGTCGACATCAGCGTCGAGACCTGTCCGCACTACCTGACCTTCGAGGCCGAGCACATCGACGACGGGGCGACCGCGCTCAAGTGCTGCCCGCCGATCCGCGAGGCGGCGAACCGCGAGGCGCTCTGGGCGGCGCTCGCCGACGCCGACGTCGACCTCGTCGTCTCCGACCACTCGCCCTGCACGGTCGACCTCAAGCAGCGGGGCGGCGGCGACTTCGCCCAGGCCTGGGGCGGCATCGCGTCGGTCCAGCTCGGGCTCCCGGCGGTGTGGACCGGCGCCCGGGCCCGCGGCCGAACACTGGCCGACGTCGTCCGCTGGATGGCACAGGCGCCCGCCGACCGGGTCGGGCTCCCGCACAAGGGCCGGATCGAGGTCGGCGCGGACGCCGACCTGGTGCGGTTCGCGCCCGACGAGGAGTTCACCGTGGACGTCGAGCGCCTGCACCACCGCAACCCCGTCTCGGCGTACGCCGGGCGCCGGCTGCGGGGCGTCGTCCGCGAGACCTGGCTCCGTGGGACCGTCGTGGACGACGATGCACCTGCCGGTCGACTGCTGAGGAGAGGTGAGCGATGAGCTCGTACTACGTGCCCCGGGGCGGGCTGCCGCCGCAGACCGCCCTCACCACCGACCGCGCCCGCTTCACCGAGGCCTACGCGGTCATCCCCGCGCGGACGCTGAGCGACATCACCGCGTCGTACCTCCCCGGCTGGGACGGCACCCGCCTGTGGGTGCTGGCGAGGCCGCTGTCGGGGTTCGCCGAGACGTTCAGCCAGTACGTCGTCGAGGTCTCGCCCGGGGGTGGCTCGGACCGGCCCGAGAACGACCCCGGCGCCGAGGGCGTCATCTTCGTCGTGGACGGTGGGCTCACGCTCGTCCTCGACGGCGCCCAGCACGCGCTGGAGCCCGGCGGCTACGCGTTCCTGCCGCCCGGTGTCGCCTGGACCGTGCGGAACGGCAGCGACGGCACCGCGACGTTCCACTGGCTCCGCAAGCGGTACGAGCCGGCCGACGGCATCGAGGCACCGACGGCGTTCGTCACGAACGAGCGGGACGTCGCGCCGATCGAGATGGCCGGCACCGACGGTGCCTGGTCGACCACGCGGTTCGTGGACATCGGTGACCTGCGCCACGACATGCACGTCAACATCGTGAACTTCCAGCCCGGCGGCGCGATCCCGTTCCCGGAGACGCACGTGATGGAGCACGGGCTCTACGTGCTCGAGGGCAAGGCCGTCTACCTGCTCAACCAGGACTGGGTCGAGGTCGAGGCCGGCGACTTCATGTGGCTGCGGGCCTTCTGCCCGCAGGCCTGCTACGCCGGTGGTCCGGGCCCGTTCCGGTACCTGCTCTACAAGGACGTCAACCGGCACGTGGGGCTGGTGCGCTGACGCCCGGCCGCCGATTCGTCTGCGGTTGGCTGTGGCTTCCGCGGTGCCCGACCCCAGACGAATCCGGAGAGGCGCGGGTAGGGTGGCCGCTCGGCCTGTCGTTCGCATGGACAACCGGCGGCCGAGCCCTTCCGGGCCACCAACCATGCCGTTGAACGACGCGGCGACGGAGGTGCGATGACTGGCATCGTGGTGAACGGGCAGCCCCGCGACCTGGACGGCGTGCCGCTGCACACCAACGCGCTGGACTTCCTGCGCGGCTGCGGTCTGACGGGCGCCAAGGAGGGCTGCGCCGAGGGCGAGTGCGGCGCCTGCTCGATCATGGTCGCCCGGCCCGCGCAGGACGGCTCCGAGGGCACTCACTGGACGGCGATCAACAGCTGCCTGGTCCCGGCCGCCACCCTCGACGGCCAGGAGGTCGTGACGTCCGAGGGACTGGGCTCGCCCGACGCGCTCCACCCGGTGCAGCAGGAGATGGCGGTCCGGGGCGGCTCGCAGTGCGGCTACTGCACGCCGGGGTTCGTCTGCTCGATGGCCGCCGAGTTCTACCGGTCCGGTCGCGCCGCCACCAACGGCACCGGCCCGCACGATCGCCACGACGAGGGCATGCACGGCGAGAACGGCTTCGACCTGCACGCGATCAGCGGCAACCTGTGCCGCTGCACCGGCTACCGGCCCATCAAGGACGCCGCGTTCGCGCTGGGCTTCCCGACCGAGGGCGACGAGATCGCGGCCCGACGTGCTCTCGCGCCCCCCGCCGCGCCGACCACCAGGCTGGACGACGGCGAGGCCGACTTCGTGCGCCCGGCCGACCTCGCCGAGGCGCTCGCCGTCCTGGCCGAGCACCCGGACGCGGTGCTCGTCGCCGGCAGCACCGACTGGGGCGTCGACGTGAACCTCAAGGGCCGCCGGGCCGAGCACGTGGTGGCCGTCGACCGGCTCCCGGAGCTCCGCGGCTTCGACGTGTCCGACACCGAGGTCCGGATCGGTGCCGCCCTGACCCTGAGCGAGATCGAGCGACGCCTCGACGGCCGGCTGCCACTGCTGCTGGCCCTGATGCCGCAGTTCGCGACGTCCGCTGATCCGCAACGGCGCGACGCTCGGTGGCAACCTCGGCACCGGCTCGCCGATCGGCGACTCGCCTCCGGTGCTGCTGGCCCTGGAGGCCTCGCTCGTCCTCGCCTCGGCAGCGGGGGAGCGGACGGTGCCGCTCGCCGACTACTTCACCGGCTACCGCGAGTCGGTGCGCGAGCCGGGTGAGCTGATCCGCGAGGTCGTCGTCCCGCTGCCGGCGGCCGAGATCACCGCGTTCCACAAGATCGCCAAGCGCGCGTTCGACGACATCTCGTCGGTTGCGGTCGGGTTCGCCCTGGACGTCGCCGACGGCGTCGTCACCAAGGCGCGGATCGGACTCGGCGGCGTCGCCGCCACCCCGATCCGGGCTCTCGCCACCGAGGCGGCCCTCGAGGGACGGCCGTGGACGGCCGAGACCGTCGACGAGGCCGCCGCCGTGATGGGCGGTGAGGGCACGCCGATCAGCGACATGCGGTCCAGCGCCGAGTTCCGGACGGCGATGCTCGGGCAGGCGCTGCGCCGGCTGTTCCACGAGTCCGGGGCGGAGGCCCGGGCATGAGCGTCCTGAGCCAGCGCCCCGACAACCCGGTCGTGGGCGAGACCATGCCGCACGAGAGCGCCTCGCTCCACGTCACCGGCCACGCTCTCTACACCGACGACCTCGTCGGCCGCACCAAGGACTGCCTGCACGCCCACCCGGTCCAGGCGCCGCACGCGCACGCCCGCGTCACCCGGCTCGACACCACGGCGGCGTACGCCGTGCCCGGCGTCGTCCGCGTGCTCACCGCCGAGGACGTCCCCGGTGTGAACGACGCCGGCATCAAGCACGACGAGCCGTTGTTCCCGTCCGAGGTCATGTACATGGGCCACTCGGTCGCGTGGGTGCTCGGCGAGACGCTCGAGGCGGCCCGTCGCGGCGCGCTGGCCGTCGAGGTCGAGTACGAGCCGTTGCCCTCGCTGCTCACCGTCGAGGAGGCGATCGAGGCCGAGAGCTTCCAGGGCGCCCGGCCGACGGTCGTCCGCGGCGACGTCGACGCCGGCTTCGCCAGGGCGACCCACGTGTTCGAGGGTGTGACGTCGTTCGCCGGGCAGGAGCACTTCTACCTCGAGACGCACTGCTCGCTCGCGACGGTCGACGAGAACGGCCAGGTGTTCGTCCAGTCGAGCACGCAGCACCCGACCGAGACCCAGGAGATCGTCGCCCACGTCCTCGGCCTCAGCTCCCACCACGTGACCGTGCAGTGCCTGCGGATGGGCGGTGGCTTCGGCGGCAAGGAGATGCAGCCGCACGGGCTGGCCGCGGTCGCCGCGCTCGGCTCGACGCTGACGGGCCGGCCGGTACGGCTGCGGCTCACCCGCCAGCAGGACATGACGATGACCGGCAAGCGGCACGGCTTCCACGCCACCTGGAAGGTCGGCTTCGACGACGCCGGGCTGTTCACCGGCCTGGAGGCGACGCTGACCTCCGACGGCGGCTGGAGCCTCGACCTCTCCGAGCCCGTGCTGTCCCGGGCGCTGTGCCACATCGACAACGCCTACTGGGTCCCCGACATCGTCGTGCACGGCCGGATCGCGAAGACGAACAAGACCTCGCAGACGGCGTTCCGCGGTTTCGGCGGCCCTCAGGGGATGCTCGTGATCGAGGACATCATCGGGCGGTGCGCGCCGCAGCTCGGGCTGGATCCGGTCGACGTCCGTCGGCTCAACTTCTACGTCGACGGGCAGTCGACGCCGTACGGCCAGGCGGTCCGGCACCCGGAGCGGATGGTCGCCGCCTGGGACCAGGTCCTGGAGACCTCGGACTTCGCCGCACGGCAGGCCGAGATCGCCGCGTTCAACGCGTCGTCGCCGCACCGCAAGCGCGGCCTGGCGATCACGCCGGTGAAGTTCGGCATCTCGTTCAACTTCACGACGTTCAACCAGGCCGGTGCGCTCGTGCACGTCTACAAGGACGGCTCGGTGCTGATCAACCACGGCGGCACCGAGATGGGCCAGGGGCTGCACACCAAGATGCTCCAGGTCGCCGCGACCGCGCTGGGGCTGCCGCTGGAGCGGGTCCGGCTCGCACCCACGCGGACCGACAAGGTGCCGAACACGTCGGCCACTGCGGCGAGTGCCGGTGCCGACCTCAACGGCGGCGCGATCAAGAACGCCTGCGAGCAGATCCTCGAGCGGCTCGTCCCGGTCCGTGGGTCGCTGCCGGACGCGTCGTGGGAGGAGCTCGTCAGGGCGGCGTACCACCAGCGGATCCAGCTGTGGGCGGCCGGCTTCTACAAGACCGAGGGCCTGAGCTGGGACGTCACCACGATGACCGGCACGCCGTTCAAGTACTTCGCGTACGGCGCGGCGGCCGCCGAGGTCGAGGTCGACGGGTTCACCGGCGCCTACACGACGCGGCGGGTCGACATCGTCCACGACGTCGGCGACAGCCTCTCGCCGCTGGTCGACATCGGCCAGATCGAGGGCGGGTTCGTCCAGGGCGCCGGCTGGCTGACCCTCGAGGACCTGCGCTGGGACGAGTCCGACGGCCCGAACCGCGGCCGGCTGACGACCCAGGCCGCGTCGACGTACAAGCTGCCGTCGTTCTCCGAGATGCCGAGGGAGCTCAACGTCGCCCTGCTGGAGCGGGCCCACGAGGACGGCGCGGTCTACGGCTCCAAGGCCGTCGGCGAGCCGCCGCTGATGCTCGCGTTCAGCGTCCGCGAGGCGCTGCGGGGGGCGTGCGCGGCGTTCGGCCCGGAGGGCGGGGTCGTCGAGCTGGCGTCTCCGGCCACGCCCGAGGCCGTCTACTGGGCGCTCGACCGGGCCCGGTCGTCGGCCTCCGCCGAGGTGACGGCATGACGACCTGGTTCGAGGCGGTCGCGTCGCTGCGGGCGAGCCGCCGCCCGGGGGTGCTCGTGACCGTGACGGACGTCCGTGGCCACGCGCCGCGCGACGCCGGCGCCAAGATGGTCGTCGCCGCGGACGCGACGTGGGGCTCGATCGGCGGCGGCAACCTCGAGGAGGAGGCGGTCCGCCGCTCGCGTGACCTGCTGTCGTCCGACGCCGCCGTGCCCGAGTCGTTCACGGCCAGCCTGTCCGACAAGGCGCCGTTCCAGCACGGCGTGCAGTGCTGCGGGGGAGAGGTGACCGTGCTGATGGAGCCGCTCGCCGTCGTCCCGGCCGTCGCGATCTTCGGGGTGGGCCACGTGGGTCTCGAGCTCGCGCGGATCCTGGCCCGGCACGACCTCGACCTGCACCTGGTCGACTCACGGGCCGAGCACCTCTCCGGTGACGTCCTCGCGCCGCTCGACGACGCCGTGGCGTCCGTGCAGGTGCACGCCGTCCCGGTGCTGCCCGAGCTGGTGATCGCCGAGCTGCCGCCGGGCACCCGGGTGCTGGTGCTGACGCACGACCACGCGGAGGACCTGGCGCTGGTCGACGCCGCGCTGCGCGCGACCCACCTCGGGCCCGTCGGGCTGATCGGCTCGTCGGCGAAGTGGGCGCGGTTCCGTGGCCAGCTGATCGAGGCAGGGATCGACTCAGAGGTCGTGGACCGGGTCGAGACGCCGATCGGCCTGCCGGGCGTCACGTCCAGCAAGGACCCGGCGGCGATCGCGGTGTCCGTCGCCGCGGCGCTGTTGACCGCCTTCGAGCGTGAGAGCGCACGCCTGACGTGACGTTGTTCCGCGGCACGTTCCTCGACACCCCCCGCAGCCCGTTCCTCGGTGCCGACCTGCGGTCCGGGGAGGACCTCGGCCTGCTCGTCCAGGACGGCGTGATCCTGGCCCGCGACCCGTTCGCGTCCGTCTCGTCGGCACACCCGGACGAGGAGGTCGTCGACCTCCGCGAGGGCCTGGTGCTGCCCGGGTTCGTCGACACGCACGTGCACTTCCCGCAGGTCCGCGCGATCGGCGGGCTCGGCATGCCGCTGCTCGACTGGCTGGAGAAGTGCGCGCTGCCCGAGGAGGCGCGGCTCGCCGACGACACGTACGCCGCCTCGGTCGCCGCCGACTTCGTCTCCGGCCTGGCGCGGGCGGGGACCACGACGGCGCTGGTCTTCGGCTCGCACTTCCCGGGTGCGGTCGACGCGCTGTTCACCGAGGCCGCCCGCGTCGGGCTCCGGATCACCTCGGGGCTCGTGCTGTCGGACCGGATCCTGCGCGAGGACCTGCTGACGACCACCGAGCGCGCCTTCTCCGAGGGGCTCGACCTGGCCAAGCGCTGGCACGGCGTCGGCCGGAACCGGTACGCCGTCACGCCTCGGTTCTCGCTCTCGTGCACCGAGCCGCTGCTGGAGTCCGCCGGGGCGCTGCTGCGCGAGATCGACGGCCTCTGGTTCACCTCCCACGTCAACGAGAACCCGGAGGAGGTCGACGCCGTGCGGCACCTCTTCGGGTGCGACTACACGACGTCGTACGACAGGGCCGGGCTGCTCGGGCTGAACAGCGTGCTCGCTCACAACGTGCACCCGACGGTCCCGGAGCTGCGCATGCTGAGCGCGTCCGGCACCGCGATCGCGCACTGCCCGACGTCCAACGCGGCGCTGGGGTCCGGCTCGTTCCCGCTGGGCCTGCACCTCCAGCACGGCGTCCGGGTGGCGCTCGGGTCCGACGTCGGCGCCGGCACCGGCTTCTCGCTCTTCAAGGAGGGCCTGCAGGCCTACTTCGTCCAGCAGCTGATGGGGCGCCGGCGAGGCGGGCACAAGCTGGCCGCGCGGCACCTCCTGCACCTGGCCACGTCCGCCGGTGCCGACGCGCTCGGCCTGGCGGGGACGATCGGCGACTTCTCGGTCGGCAAGGAGTTCGACGCCCTCTGGCTGCGCCCGTCGCCGGGCTGCACGCTGGACGTGGCCCTGCGGCACGCCGACTCGCCGGACGACGCGCTCGCCAAGGCGTTCGCGCTCGCCGGTCCGGCCGACGTCGCGGCCTCATGGGTCGGTGGCGTACGGGTACCGTCGGCCGCGTGAGCCAGTCACCGGACGAGCCGGACGAGTCAGCCGTCGAGTCAGCCGTCGAGTCGCGCGCCGAGCTGCTCCCGGAGGAGCAGGAGGCAGGCAGCGACGACCCGCACGCGCAGGCCGAGCAGATCCTCGAGGAGTCGGCTGAGCGCACCGACGACCCGGAGGGCACCCGCGCCGAGTCGACGCAGACGCCGGACTGACCGGGGAACCACGGCGGCTCGCTTGCGCGTCTGAGGGGACGTGCCGACCTACGCTTCGTCCATGCGACGGCTCCTGGCGATCGTGCTCGTGGGCTGGGTCCTGGTCGTGGGCGGCCCGGCGGCCGCGATCCCGGAGTCCTGCTTCCAGGGCGGTGGGGTCGCCGACACCGAGGAGTGCACGAGCGACTACCCGGGCTTCGGCACCGACATGGACACGGGCATCCCCGGCTGGTTCGTCGGCCTGTTCCTCCTGGTCGGTGTGGGTGCCGTGGTCGGGGCGATCTACCGCGTGGGGATGGCCAGGGACATGGCCACCAAGGCCGGGATGGACCCCCGGCGCGCGACCGAGATGACGTTGCTCGAGGAGCAGGGCCTGACGGCGACGTACCTCGCCGCGAACCTGCGGCAGCAGTCACCGCCCGTCGCCGCGGTCGACGGTCCCGAGCGCACCGTCGAGGAACGGCTCGCCGAGCTCGACGCGCTGCGCGCCAAGGGAGTCGTCACGCAGGCGGAGTACGACGAACGCCGGGCGGCGATCCTGGGCTCGATCTGATCAGGACAGCAGCAGCGCCATCGCCACGCTGACGACCACGAAGATCACGAAGGACAGCAGGAAGCCGGCCCCCAGCACCAGGGCACCGATGCCCGCGACGCCACCCAGGCCGAGCGAGATCCAGAAGCCGATGCCCGGCCCGTTCTCGTTCACCCCCACAGCGAAAGGGTGGCACAGCGGCCGCTGTCCACGGCCCGATCTAGGGTCGGTGCGTGTCCGCACGCGCATCGTTCACCGAGTCCACGACCCTGCGCGAGCAGCGGCGGGACGGCGCACGGGCGACGTTCGCGGCCGAGCTCGACCCCGGCTGGTCCGTCGGTGGCCGGCCCAACGGCGGCTACCTGCTGGCGGTGCTCGGCCGGGCGGCGGGCACGGTCAGCACCCACGCCGACGTCGTGGCGGTCAGCGCCCACTTCCTGCGCCCACCCTCCGTGGGGCACGCGGACGTGGAGATCGAGGTGCTGCACGAGGGCCGCTCGGTCAGCACGGTCCGGGCCACGATGCGCCAGGAAGGTCAGGCGTGCGTCGAGGCGATCGTGACGACCGGCCTGCTCGACGAGAGCGGCGCCCGCTGGCGCGGCGACCTGGACGTGCCGGACATCGCTCCGGCCGAGGACTGCACCCGGCTCAGCTCGGTCACCGACGCGTTCGAGGTCCCCCTCATGGACCAGCTGGACCTGCGTCTCGACCCGCGCAGCCTGGGCTGGACGGTGGGACGGCCGAGCGGCCGCGGCGAGCTGCTGGGCAGGATCACCCTGCTCGACGAGCCGTCCTTCGACCCGCTCTCGCTCCTTGTCGCCGTCGACGCGTTCCCGCCCGCGCCGTTCGACGTCGAGGTGACCGGCTGGGTGCCGACCATCCAGCTCTCGGCGTACGTCCGGGCCCGGCCCGCCGACGGTCCGGTCGTCGTACGCCACCGGGCGCAGCTCATCGCCCAGGGGCGGGTGGACGAGTCGACCACCGTCTGGGACCGGAACGGCACGGTGGTCGCGCAAGCCACACAGCTCGCGGGTATTCGCCTAGGTTCTCCGTCGTGACCCAGCTGCCGGCGGAACCGATGATCAGCGCGAGGGGCCTCCGGAAGTCCTTCGGCACGTTCGAGGCCGTCAAGGGCATCGACGTCGAGGTCCGCCGCGGCGAGGCGTTCGGCTTCCTCGGGCCGAACGGCGCGGGCAAGTCGAGCACCATGCGGATGATCGCCGCGGTGAGCCCGATCAGCGGGGGAGAGCTCCGCATCCTCGGGATGGACCCCGAGACGGACGGCCCGGCGATCCGCGGCCGGCTCGGCGTCTGCCCGCAGGAGGACACGCTCGACAACGAGCTCAACGTCCGCGACAACCTCTACATCTACGGCCGCTACTTCGGGATCCCGAAGGGCGAGGTGCGGCAGCGGGTCGACGAGCTCCTGGAGTTCGTGCAGCTCCAGGACAAGCAGAAGAGCAAGGTCGAGGACCTCTCCGGTGGCATGAAGCGGCGGCTCACGATCGCCCGCAGCCTGATCAACCGTCCCGACCTGCTGCTGCTCGACGAGCCGACCACCGGCCTCGACCCGCAGGCGCGGCACGTCCTCTGGGACAAGCTCTTCCGGCTCAAGCAGACCGGCGTGACGCTGGTGATCACCACGCACTACATGGACGAGGCAGAGCAGCTCTGCGACCGGCTCGTCGTCATGGACAAGGGCCTGATCGTCGCCGAGGGCTCGCCGCGCCAGCTGATCGAGGAGCACTCCACGCGCGAGGTCGCCGAGCTGCGGTTCGGGATCCCCGACGACGGCGACGAGGACCACCACCAGCGGCTCGCCGACAAGATCGGCGACCTCGGGGAGCGGATCGAGGTCCTGCCCGACCGTCTCCTCGTCTACAGCCAGAACGGCGAGGAGGTGCTGGCCAAGGCCCACGAGCGCGGCCTCGAACCCGTCGCCTCGCTGGTCCGGCGCAGCTCGCTCGAGGACGTCTTCCTGCACCTCACCGGCCGGACGCTGGTCGACTGATGGCGTCGTTCCAGGCCGACAAGCTCGACGTCCCGGGCCGCGGGCTGCCGCTCGGCGAGGGTGTCGGCCGCCAGTTCGACTACTGGCTCACCGTCTACAAGCGGACGTGGAAGGCCTCGGTCATCTCGTCGTTCGCCTCGCCCCTGCTCTACGTCCTCGCGATGGGCGTCCTCCTCGGCGGCTTCATCTCCGGTGACCCCGACGAGCTCGAGGGCGCGACGTCGTACCTCGCGTTCGTGGTGCCGGGGCTGATCGCCGCGCACGCGATGCAGACCGGGGTCGGGGAGACGACCTACCCGGTGATGGGCATGTTCAAGTGGAACGCCGTCTACGACTCGATGATCGCGACCCCGCTCCAGGTGCGGCACGTCGTCACCGCCCACCTGGGGTTCGTCCTGTTCCGCCTGTGCACCACGTGCGCGGTGTTCATGCTGGTGCTCGCGCCGTTCGGGGTGTTCGAGTCGTGGTGGGGGCCGCTCCTCGCCTTCGCGACCCAGGTCCTGGTCGGGATGGCGTTCGCGGCGCTCACCTACGCCTTCACGACGCGGATCAAGTCCGAGGCGTCGTTCGGCGTCCTGTTCCGGCTCGGGATCTTCCCGATGTTCCTGTTCAGCGGGGCGTTCTTCCCCGTCGACAACCTCGGGGACGTCGGCGCCTTCCTGGCCCGCCTCACCCCGCTGTGGCACGGCGTGAACCTCTCCCGGATGTTCTGCGTCGACGAGGTGGACTGGTCGACGGCCGCGGTCAACGTCGGCTACCTGGCCGTGCTGCTCGGCCTCGGTTGGTGGTGGTCGGTCACCGGCCTGAGCAAGAAGCTCGCTCGATGACGACGACGATCGGCGCACCCGGCGGCGTCGTCAGCCCGCTCAGCCGCTGGCAGGCGATGCGGATGCTGATCCTGCGCAACTACATCGTCTACCGCCGGATCTGGAAGCTGTTCCTGACCGGCTTCCTCGAGCCGGTGTTCTACCTCTTCTCGATCGGCATCGGCGTCGGACAGCTGATCGAGACGTTCAGCTTCAACGGGCAGCAGATCCCGTACGCCGAGTTCGTGGCGCCGGGCATGCTGGCCGCGTCGGCGTTCAACGGCGCGCTGCTCGACTCGACCTACAACGTCTTCTTCAAGCTCAAGTACGACAAGCTCTACGACCAGATGCTGGCCACGCCGCTGACCACCCGCGACATCGCCATCAGCGAGATCGTGTGGGGCCAGCTGCGCGGCGGCTGCTACTCGGCCGCGTTCCTGCTCGTGATGCTGGCCATGGGGCTGATCAGCTCGTGGTGGGCGCTGCTCGCCCTACCGGCGGCGCTGCTGATCGGGTTCGCGTTCAGCGCGGTGTTCATGGCCGCGACGACGTACATGACCTCCTGGCAGGACTTCGACAAGATCACGCTCGTGCAGCTGCCGCTGTTCCTGTTCTCGGCCACGTTCTTCCCGATCACCGCCTTCCCGGACGGTGTGCGATGGGTCGTCGAGGTCACCCCGCTCTACCGCGGCGTCGTCCTGTGCCGCGAGCTCACCACCGGCGCGCTCTCGTGGGGCTCGGCGGTCTCGGTGGTCTACCTGCTGGTCATGGGCGTGGCCGGCCTGCTGGTCGTGCGGCGCCGGCTCGACGCCCTGCTGCTGACCTAGAGGGTCAGTCCGTAGAGCGCGGTGTCGACCCAGCGGTCGAACTTCCGGCCCACCTCGGGCAGCAGCCCGACCCGCTCGAAGCCGCACGCGAGGTGCAGCGCCTCGCTCGCCGGGTTGGGCAGCGCGACGACCGCGAGCACCTGGTGGACGCCGTCCTCGCGGAGCAGCTCGAGCAGGGCGTCGTACAGCGCACGGCCGATGCCCTGGCCGCGCGCTTCGGCGTCGAGGTAGACCGAGGTCTCGCGGGTCTGCGCGTAGGCGGGCCGCGGGCGGTACGACGAGGAGTAGGCGTAGCCGAGCACGACGCCCCCGGTCTCCGCGACCAGCAGGTGGTCGCCGGTCTGGGTGCTGGCGAGCCGGGCCTCCCAGTAGGAGAGCGGGAGCGGGCTCGAGGTCGAAGGTCGAGACGGCGGTGAGGACCTGCTCGTCGTAGATGGCCGCGATTCGCGGGAGATCGGCAGGATCTGCGCTGCGCACGGTCACGGGGTCCATGATGCTGGGCCGCATGAGCGAGACCGGCATCGTCCCCGACACCAAGGACTGGACCTGGGTCCTCCGCGAAGCCTGTCCCGAGTGCGGGTACGACGCGACCGCCGTGGACCGCGCCGACCTCGGCGCCCGGATCCGGGCGAGCGCGGCACCGTGGGCCGCCGCGCTCGCCCGTCCGGATGCCGCCGAGCGACCTGAGCCCGGCACGTGGTCGCCGCTGGAGTACGCCTGCCACGTCCGCGACGTGCACCGGATCTTCGGTGTCCGGCTGGCCTCGATGATCGACGAGGACAACCCCCGCTTCGCGAACTGGGACCAGGACGACGCCGCGGTCGACGACGAGTACGGCGAGCAGGACCCGGCCACGGTTGCGGGCGACCTGCTCGCGGCAGCCGAGGCGGTGGCCGCCCGGTACGACGCGGTCGCGGACGACGAGTGGGGTCGGCCGGGCGTCCGCAGCGACGGGAGCGAGTTCACCGTCGAGACGCTCGGCCGGTACCACCTGCACGACGCGGACCACCACGTCTGGGACGTGGTGCGCGGTCCGTAGCCGATCATCTGCTTCAATATCTCTCAAAGTAGATCGAGTTACATGACTTTGAGAGGAGGCAAGCATGGCGATCGACGTGCACCAGCACCTGTGGCCCGACGAGCTGGTCGACCGGCTGCGCGCGCGGACCCGTCCGCCGTACCTGCGTGGCTGGACGCTCCACACCGACGGAGAGCCGCCGTACGAGGTGGACCCGCACGCCCACGATCCGCACGCGCGGGTCGCGGTCGACCACGAGGACGGGGTCACCACTGCCTGCGTGAGCCTCTCCGCACCGCTCGGGATCGAGGCCCTGCCGCGTCGGGACGCGGCCCCGCTGATCGCGGCGTACCACCGCGGGGTGGCCGCACTGCCCGAGCACTTCCGGGCCTGGGCGTCCGTGCCCGCAGCCGACCCCGACCTCGAGGGGCTGCGGGGGCTCCTGGGTGACCCGCGCTTCATCGGCCTCCAGCTGCCGGCGACCCAGCTGCTGACGCCGGGCGCGTGGGAGCGCCTGGCTCCCGTGCTGGCCGTGGCCGAGGACGCGGGCGTCCCGGTCCTGGTCCACCCCGGCCCCGTGCCGCGGGCGGCCGGCGAGGTCGCGCCACCCGGCTGGTTCCCGGCCGTCGTCGGCTACACCGCTCAGCTGTCCGCCTCCTGGTGGTCCTGGCACGCGCTGGACGGACGTGACCTGTTCCCACGCCTCCGCCTGGTCTTCGCGGCGGCTGCCGGGCTCGGGCCCGTCCACCACGAGCGCCACCTCATGCGCGGCGGCGAGGACCGCCCGGTGGACCCCGACGTCTACGTCGACACGAGCGGGTACGGCCCGCGGGCGCTCGACGCCGTCGTCCGGGCCCTCGGCATCGACGCCCTCGTGCTCGGCTCCGACCGGCCGTACGCCGCGCCGCTGGCCGAGCTCTTCGGCGACGCCGCCACGCACGCGATCCGCGAGGCCAACCCCGCCCGCCTGCTGGCCGGCCCGACGACGGAGGGCGGTGTGGCATGGCCCTCCGCGAGCTGACCCTGATCGACGACGCGGGCGTCGCCACCGACCGCGACCTGACCCCGGCCGAGCTGGAGCGGCTGGCCAGCCACGTCGCGTCGCGCGCGGAGACGTGGGCACACCACGTGTCGTTCGACGACGACGAGCGCGTCTACGTCTCGCTGCACCGCGACCACCACGTCGACGTCTGGCTGCTGTGCTGGACGCCGGAGAACGACACCGGCTTCCACGACCACGACACCTCGTCGGGCGCCGTCTCCGTGGTCTCGGGCCAGCTGGTCGAGAACAACCTGACCTTCGACGCGGGCGTCCGGCGAGCGGCACGTGGGTGCCGGGACGACGTTCTCGTTCGGGCCCGACCACATCCACCGGCTCAACGGCGCCGCGCAGCACTCGATCTCGGTGCACGCCTACAGCCCGCCGCTGTGGCGGATGGGCCAGTACCGCGTCGACGACGACGGCACGCTCAAGCGGGTCTCGCTGTCGTACGCCGACGAGCTGAGGCCGATCTAGGAGCAGGGGGCGGTCACTCCTAGAGTGACCGCCGTGCGGCACACGGAGTTCTGGTCCCGGATGGAGGGCGCCCTCGGCGGGGCGTACTACCGCTCCTGGGCGCAGTCCTTCGTGATGGCCGAGCTCGGCGGCCGCACCGCGCAGGAGGCGCTGGACGCCGGCATCGACCCCAAGCAGGTCTGGGCGGCGGTGTGGAGCGCGCTGAACCTCCCGGCTCGCGACCGATGACCGAGCTCCAGCCCGCCGACCTGGAGACCGCCCAGCGCCGCACCGTCGCGACGCTCGTCGTGGCCCAGGCGGTCGGTGCCGTCGGGTTCACGATCGGCATCGCCACGGCGTCCCTGCTCGCCCGCGACGTGTCCGGGCTCGGAGGAGCTCGCCGGCCTGGCGCAGACGTTCCAGGTGCTCGGCGCCGCGGTGACGTCGTACCTCCTGGCGCAGCTGATGTCGGCGCGCGGACGCCGCGTCGGGCTCGACGACCGGCTACGTCATCGGTGCGGCGGGCAGCCTCCTCCTCGTGGTCGCCGGCGTCGTCGGCTCGATGCCGCTGCTGCTGCTCGGCGCGGTGATGCTGGGCGCGACGACCGCCGCCAACAGCGGGGCGCGGTACGCCGCCACCGACCTGGCGACCGAGGACCGGCGCGGTCGGGCGCTGTCGACCGTCGTCTGGGCCACCACGATCGGCGCCGTGCTCGGACCGAACCTGTCCGGCCCGGCGGGCTCGTTCGCCAATGCCGTGGGCATCCCCGAGCTGACCGGCCCGTTCGCGCTCGGCACCGTCGGGATGGGGCTGGCCGCGCTCGTGATCTGGCGTGCGGCTGCGCCCGGACCCGCTGCTGCTCGCCCGCGGGCGCAGGCCGCTCGGCACCGGTCGTCCGCGGTCCCCGGAGCCGTGCGCACCTCGTCGTGGCGGCGTGCCGCTGGCCGCGGTCCGACGAGCGGCCGGTGCTCGGCTGGGCCGTCGTCGGGCTGGCCGGGTCGCACGCCGCGATGGTCGGCGTGATGGTGATGACGCCGCTGCACATGGAGCACGGCGGCGCCGACCTGCGGATCATCGGGATCGTCATCAGCGTCCACGTGCTCGGCATGTTCGCGTTCTCACCGCTGGTCGGCGTGGCTGGCCGACCAGGTCGGTCGCGAGCCGGTGCTCGGCACGGGCGGCGTCGTCCTCCTCGTCTCCCTGGTCCTGTGCAACCGGGCGCCGGAGGGCAGCTCGGTCGCGATCTTCGGCGGCCTGTTCCTGCTCGGGCTGGGCTGGTCGTTCGCCACCGTCGCCGCGTCGACGATGATCGCCGACCACGCGCCGCTCGAGGCGCGCACCGACGTCCAGGGCAGTGCCGACCTCGTCATGGGGCTGACCGCCGCCTGCGCCGGTGGCATCGCCGGCGTGATCACCGGACAGCTCGGCTACCCGAGCCTGGCGGCGGCGACGGTGTCGCTGGCGCTGCTGGTCGTCCTCGCGGCGTCCGCGTCCAGGCGGCTGGCACAGTTGCCCGCGTGACTGTCGCAGAGGTGGCCGTGATCGGCGGCACCGGCTTCTACTCGTTCATCGAGGACCCCGAGGAGCACGCCGTCACCACGCCGTACGGCGACGCGTCCGCGCCCGTCGCCGTCGGCACCGTGGCCGGTCGCCGGGTCGCCTTCCTGCCGCGGCACGGCGCGCACCACGACCACCCGCCGCACGCGCATCAACTACCGCGCCAACCTCTGGGCGCTCCGCTCGCTCGGGGTCCGCCAGGTCCTCGCGCCGTGCGCGGTCGGCGGGCTTCGGGACGAGGTGGCGCCCGGCGACGTCGTCGTCCCGGACCAGCTGGTCGACCGGACCCACCGCCGGGTCGGGCTCGTACGTCGAGCGCGGTGCCGTCCACCTGCCGTTCGCCGACCCCTACTGCCGCCGGCTCTCCGGCGCGGTCGTCGCGGCCGACCCGTCGATCACGCACGGCGGCACCATGGTCGTGATCGAGGGCCCGCGCTTCTCCACGCGCGCCGAGTCGCGCAGCTACGCCGACGAGGGCTGGACGCTGGTCAACATGACCGGGACGCCCGAGGCGGCGCTCGCCCGGGAGCTGCGCATGTGCTACTCCGCGATCGCGCTGGTCACCGACATGGACGCCGGCGCCGAGAGCGGCGAGGGCGTCGGCCAGGAGGAGGTGTTCGCGCTCTTCCGCGCCGAACCTCGAGCGGCTCACCGGGCTCCTGACCCGCACCATCGAGGCACTGCCGTCACCCGACGGGTGCTCGTGCGACACCTGGGCCGACGGCGTCGAGCTGACCTACGTACCGAGGTGCCCGTGAAGGTCCTGCTGACCGGCTCCGCCGGGTTCATCGGCGGCGCCATCGGCCGGGCGCTCGACGAGGCGGGCGACGAGGTCGTGCGGGTCGACCTGATGCTCGACAAGGCTCACGGCTCGGCCGCCGCACCCGAGGGCACCCACCAGGTCGACGTCCGCGACGCCGACCGACTGGGCGCACCTGCTCCACGGCGTCGACGTCGTCTGCCACCAGGCCGCGGTGGTCGGCGCCGGCGTCACGGTCGCCGACCTGCCGGCGTACGCCGCCCACAACGACCTCGGCACCGCCGCCCTGCTCGCCACGATGCACGAGGTCGGCGTCGACCGGCTGGTGCTGGCCTCGTCGATGGTCGTCTACGGCGAGGGCCGCTACGCGTGCGCCGAGCACGGCGACCAGGTGCCTGCCGCCGCGGGCCGTCGCCGCCCTGGACGCCGGCGACTTCGACAACCACTGCCCGATCTGCGGCGCCGCGCTGACCTGGGCGCTGGTCGACGAGGACGCCCGGCTCGACCCGCGCAGCTCGTACGCCGCCAGCAAGCTCGCGCAGGAGCACTACACCTCGTCGTGGGTTCGGCAGGCCGGCGCGGCGGCCGTCGCGCTGAGGTACCACAACGTCTACGGCCCGGGCATGCCGCGGGACACGCCGTACTCAGGCGTCGCAGCCATGTTCCGGTCCTCGCTCGAGCGCGGCGAGGCGCCGCAGGTCTTCGAGGACGGCGGCCAGATGCGCGACTTCGTGCACGTCGACGACGTCGCCCGTGCCAACCTGGCGGCGATGCGGGCGGTGGTCGAGGCGGAGCCCGGCGCCTACGCCGCCTACAACGTCGCCTCCGGCCACCCGGTCGCGCATCCTCGACGTGGCCCGGTCTGGTGGCGCAGGGGACCGGTCGGGACATCGAGCCCGAGGTCACCGGCGGCTACCGGCTCGGCGACGTCCGGCACATCGTCGCCTCCCCTGCCCGGGCGTCCGCCGAGCTGGGGTTCACGGCCGAGGTGCTGCCCGAGGACGGGCTGCACGCGTTCGCGACCGCGCCGCTGCGGGACCAGCGCCCCTAGGGTCGGGGCGTGACAGAGCGTCCTGAGATCGCGTACGCCCGGGCGGCCGGCAAGCCGCTCACCGTCACCGACCCCGCCTGACGACGTGCCGTGCGTGGCACGCACGTCACCACGCCGTGTAGAGCAGGTGCTGGACGCACCAGCGCCGCGGCGACCTGCAGACCGAGCCCCCAGCGCCGCCAACCGTCGGGCAGCAGCGCGAGCGAGATCGTCAGCCAGGGGACGAACGGCAGCCAGATCCGCTCGACCTCGGCCTTGCTCATGCCGGAGGCGTCGGCGAGAGCGACCATCAGCACCGCGGCGCCGACCAGGAGCAACGCGACGCGGTCGCTCGACCGCCGCAGCGACGCGAGGCCGGCGCCGAGCAGCGGTCCCGCGCGACACGACCAGCGCGGCGAGGTTGCCCCACCACCAGTAGCTAGATCGGGCGGTCGGCCGCGATGCCGTCGACGTAGCGCTCCCTCAGCACCGGGTAGGCGTCCCACCACGCGAAGCCGGCCCGGCGAAGGCCACGCGACCACCGAGGGCGACCGGCACCGCGACGAGCAGCGGCCGCCACGAACGGGCGGCCACCAGGACCGCGACCGCGAGCACGCCCATCAGCGGCATGCCGTACGACAGGAAGCACGCTCACACCGAGAAGCAGTCCGGCCAGCGCGGCCCAGGCGGTCGACCGACGCCCGGCGCTCGTCGCGGCGAGCGCGAGGGCGGCGATGCCCCAGGCGGTGACGGCCGTGATGACGGCGTCCGCGGACACGGCCAGGAAGACCGCGGCAGGCGTCAGGACGAGGAACGGGGCCGCCCTGCGGGCCACGTCCTCGGCCCCGAGGGCGCGCAGCGTGACGAGCACGGCCGCGGCGACCGAGGCGGCGACGACGGTCACGACCACGCCGGCCACCAGGTCGCCGCCGAGACCGACGCGCACCAGCCCGACGAAGAACAGCAGCATCGCGGGCGGGTGGCCGGCGACGTGGGTCGGCCAGTTGTCGTCCGCGGCGTAGGGGATCCGGTCGACGTAGGTGTCGAGCAGGACCGAGACGTCGTCGACGCTCACGCGCCGTCCGGAGGTACTCGTAGGGGTTGCCCAGCACCCGCGACAGGCCGTCGGTCCCGTCCACCAGGGCCAGCGACAGCAGCCACGCCAGGCTCACGACGTACGACGCGAGCAGCAGGTGCCGCCACGGCAGCCGGGCCGCGAGGTCCGCGGCGTACCGCCACCCGAGCAGCACGACCAGGACGGCCGGCAGGGTGCCCGGTCCGAACCACTGCGGTGACCAGTAGCCGTGCAACGGGGGTACCCCGTCGGGGACGGCGCTGCGGGGCGCGCGGGCCGCGACCTCCCAATCCGCCCAGTGCGGCAGTCCGAACGCCACGAGGAGGAGGATCGCGGTGACGACCAGTCCGACGAGCGGTGCGCGGCCCCGCACGACCGACGTCGACCCCATGCGCCCGACCCTAGGCGGCGGGGCACCGGCGACGGCCGTCAGCGGACGGCGTCACGGGACCGTAAGGAGTCGCGACCCCCTCGCGGCCGCTCCCGCACCTAACGTCGATGACGTGACGATCCGGTGCGACCTGGTGCTCCCGTGCCGGGACGAGGCGGCGGCCCTGCCGGCCCTCCTGGGCCGCATCCCGGCCGGCTTCGCGGTGGTCGTCGTGGACAACGGGTCGCACCGACGGCACGGCCGACGTGGCCCGCGGACTCGGCGCGACCGTCGTGCACGAGGCGGTCCCCGGCTACGGCGCCGCGGTCCACGCCGGGCTGCTCGCAGCCACGAGCGACCACGTCGCGTTCATGGACGGCGACGGCTCGTTCGACCCGGCCGACCTGCTGCCGCTGCTCGAGGAGGTCCGCTCCGGCCGTGCGGACCTGGCGGTCGGCCGCCGACGCCCCGTCGCGCGAGGGGTGTGGCCCTGGCACGCCCGGCTCGGCAACAACCTCGTCGTCTGGTGGCTGCGCCGCCGGATCGGGATGGCCGCCCACGACATCGCGCCGCTCCGGGTGAGCCGGCGCGACGCCCTGCTCGCCCTGGACGTCGAGGACCGCCGGTTCGGCTACCCCGTCGAGCTGCTCCAGAAGGCCACCGCCGCGGGCTGGCGGGTCGTCGAGCGCGACGTCGCCTACCACCCGCGCGCGGAGGGCACCCGCTCCAAGGTGTCGGGCTCGGTGCGGGGCACCGCCCGGGCCGCCCGCGACTTCTACCGGGTGCTGGCATGACCACGCGGCCCTCGTCGTCGCGAAGGCACCGGTGCCCGGCCGCGTGAAGACCCGGCTCGGTGCCGAGGTCGGCATGGCCGTGGCGGCCGACCTGGCGGCCGCCGCGCTGCTCGACACCATCGTCGCCTGCACCGCGGCCTTCGGGGCCGAACGCTGCCTGCTGTCCCTGGACGGCCACCTCGAGGACGCCGTCCGCGGGGACGAGATCGCCCGGGCGCTCGCGCGCTGGCGGGTCTCCGGGCAGCGTGGGCTGGACCTGGGCGAGCGGCTGGCCAACGCGCACGCGGACGTGCCGCCCGGCGAGCCGGTCCTCCAGGTCGGGATGGACACCCCCCAGCTGCGCGCGCAGGACCTCCACGACACCGCGGCGGCCCTGGCCGACGCCGATGCCGTCCTCGGCGCGGCGGACGACGGCGGCTGGTGGGTCCTCGGCCTGCACACGCCGTCCGGTGCGGACGCGCTGCGCACCGTGCCGATGTCGACCCCGACGACGTACGACGACACCCTGGCCGCGCTCGAGGGCCGCGGGCTCCAGGTCGCCGGGACCGGCACGATGCGGGACGTCGACACGCGCGCCGACGCCGACGCCGTCGCCGACGGCCACCGCGAGACCGAGTTCGCCCGGGTCTGGGCGGGGGTGTCCCGATGAGCGCCGAGCGCGTGGAGATGCTGCTCGACCTCGGCGACTGGATCCACCAGGCCGACGGCGAGGACCTCGCGATGCTCGCCCTCTGCGACGGCCCCACCCTCGACGTCGGTTGCGGCCCGGGCCGCCTGACCGAGGCGCTCAGCCTCCGTGGGCACGTCGTGCTCGGCATCGACGTCACGCGGGAGGCCGTCGGCCAGGCCGTCCGGCGCGGGGGAGCGGCCATCCGCCGCGACGTCTTCGCGCCGCTGCCCGGCGAGGGACGCTGGTTCACCGCCCTGCTCGCCGACGGCAACGTCGGCATCGGGGGCGACCCCGTCGCCCTGCTGCACCGGCTCCGCCAGGTCCTCGACCCCCGGGGGCGTGTCGTGGTCGAGCTGGCCCCGCCCGGCACCCAGGCCCGCACGGGCCGGGCCGTGCTCAGGGACCGCGGCCAGGTCGCGCAGATCTTCCCGTGGTCGGTCGTGGGCGTGGACGACATCGAGGGCATCGCGCACGAGGCGGGCCTGGAGGCCACCGGCGTGCACCGCTTCGCCGACCGCTGGTGCGCCGTCGTGGAGACGACCGCGTGAAGCTCCCGGCTCCTCCGACCGAGGCGGACTTCACCTCCCGCCTGCGCAGCGCCACCGTCGCGGCGCGCATCGGGCTCTGGCTGGGCATCTGCTTCGGCATCTGCTTCGTCACCGGCCTGATCAGCCACTACGCGCAGAACCCGGACCACCCGATCCCGTTCCCGACCAGCCCGTCGTGGGGCTACCGGCTCACGCAGGGGCTCCACGTCGTCACCGGGACCGCCTCGGTGCCGCTGCTGCTCGTGAAGCTCTGGAGCGTCTTCCCGCGGCTGTTCGTCCGGCCGCCGACAGGGCTCCGGGCCCTGGCCGTCGAGGCCCTGGAACGGGCGTCGATCGGCGTGCTGGTCGCAGCCTCGATCTTCCAGCTGGCGAGCGGGCTGGCGAACTCGGCGCAGTGGTACCCCTGGGACTTCTCGTTCCGGACGACGCACTACTCGATGGCCTGGATCGCGATCGGCGCCCTCGTCACGCACATCGCGGTGAAGCTGCCGATCATCCGCGGCGCGCTCTCCGGCGACGTCGACGACGCGTCGTACGACCGGCCGACCGCGACCCGGGAGAGCCCGATGTCGAGACGGGGTCTGCTGCGGACCACCTGGGTCGCGAGCGGGCTGGCCGTCCTGGCGACCGCCGGCAGCACGGTGCCGCTGCTGCGGAACGTCTCGGTGTTCGGCGTCCGCTCGGGAGACGGGCCGGGCGGCATCCCGATCAACAAGTCGGCCAAGGCAGCGGGGGTCACGGCGAGCGCGGTGAGCCCCTCGTACGTCCTCACGGTCGTGCACGGCGACAACGCCGTGCAGCTGAGCCGTGACGACCTGCTCGGGCTCGTGCAACGGCAGGAGACGCTGCCGATCGCGTGCGTCGAGGGCTGGAGCGCCAGCGGGACCTGGACGGGCGTGCGGCTGCGCGACCTCCTCGACCTCGTGGGCGCGCCGCGGGACGGCGACCTCGGGATCAGCTCGCTCCAGGAGAAGGGAGCGTTCCGGCGCACCACCCTCCAGGGCAACTTCGCCGACGACGACCGGACGCTGCTCGCGCTGATGCTCGACGGAGAGACGCTCTCCGTCGACCACGGCTACCCGGCGCGGATCATCGCGCCGAACCGGCCGGGGGTCCTCCAGACCAAGTGGGTCAACCGGATCGAGGTCCTCTGATGCGCCTCCGCGCGCTGCTCGTCGGCCTGGGTGTCCTCGTGGGCGGGTACGGCGCCTACCTGCTCCTGAGCCGCCAGGACGCCGACCAGCTGCTGAACGCCGCGATCTGGCTCGCGTCCGGAGTGGTGCTCCACGATCTCGTGCTCGCCCCGATCGTGCTCGGGCTGGTGGTCCTCGGCGCCCGGCTCGTCCCGGTCGCCGCCAGGGTGCCGGCCGCCAGTGCCCTCGTCGTCCTCGGCAGCGTGACGGTCCTGGCGGTGCCGGTCCTGGGTCGCTTCGGAGCGCGACCCGACAACCCGACGCTCCTCGACCGTGGCTACGCGGCGGGCTGGTTCGCCCTCGCCGGGGTGGTCCTCCTCGCGACCGTCGTGGCCACGCTCGTACGCTCACGACGGCAGAGCCGGAGGTGAGCATGGCGCGCGTCCTGGTCGTCGACGACGACCCGACGGTCCGCGAGGTCGTCGTCTCCTACCTCCGCGCGGCCGACCACCAGGTGGCCGAGGCCGGCGACGGCGAGACCGCCCTCGCCCTCCAGCGGGAGGCGCCGCACGACCTGGTGGTCCTCGACCTGATGCTGCCCGGCATCGACGGGATCGAGGTGTGCCGCCGGCTCCGCCTGGACGGCGACGTGCCGGTGATCATGCTGACCGCCCTCGGTGAGGAGACCGACCGGGTCGTCGGCCTGGAGGTCGGGGCCGACGACTACGTGACGAAGCCGTTCAGCCCGCGGGAGCTCGCGCTTCGCGTCGACTCGGTGCTGCGGCGGGTGAGCACACCGGCCCTGCCGAGGCGGCTCGTCGACGGCGACCTGGTGGTGGACGAGGGCCGCCACGAGGCGTATCGCGACGGCGAGGTGCTCGCGCTGACCGGCCGCGAGTTCGACCTGCTCCGCTTCCTGCTCGCCCACCCGGGCACGGCGTACTCGCGGGAGGAGCTGCTCGAGCAGGTCTGGGGCTGGTCGTTCGGCGACCAGTCGACGGTCACCGTGCACGTGCGCCGCCTGCGAGAGAAGGTCGAGCCGGACCCGACCCGGCCGGTGCGGCTCTGCACCGTGTGGGGCGTCGGCTACCGATGGGAGGCGTCGTCATGACCGGGGACCAGGTGCAGATCCTGCTCGTCGCGGCCGGCTGTGCCGTCGGGGTCGGCGTGCTGGGCCTGCTCGCCGCCTGGACGATCCGGCACCGCTCCATCGTCTGGCAGCTGGCCCTGATCGTGGTCGTGGCGATCGGCTCCGCCCTCGCCGGCATCGTCGCGATCTCGCGGCTGATGTTCATCTCGCCGCACGACCGCGAGGTCGTGACGATCGTGATGGCGGCGTCCGGTGTCGTCGCCGTGCTCGTGGCGCTCGCCGTCGGTGCCGCGATCTCTGGTGGTCCGAGGCCCTGCGCCGCGACGCCCGTCGGCTCGACGCCCACGGGTCGTACGTCGCCGAGAAGCGCGGCCCCAGCGAGCTGCAGGCGCTGTCCGAGGAGCTGGCCCGCACGAGCGCGCGGCTCGAGGAGTCGCGGCTCCGTGAGGTCCAGCTCGAGTCCTCGCGTCGCGAGCTCGTGTCGTGGGTGTCGCACGACCTGCGCACCCCGCTGGCCGGCATGCGGGCGATGACCGAGGCCCTCGAGGACGGCATCGCCGAGGACCCGGAGCGCTACCACCGGCAGATCCGGGCCGAGGTCGACCGGATGGCACGGATGGTCGACGACCTCTTCGAGCTGTCGAGGATCCACGCGGGCGTCCTCGCCACGGCCCGCGAGCCCGTCGCCCTGCGCGACGTGGTCAGCGAGGCCATCGCCGGGGCCGATCCGGTGGCCCGGTCGCGGTCGGTGCGCCTCGGCGGCCGGGTCGAGGAGGGCATCGAGGTGGTCGCCGACGCCGACGGACTGTCCCGGGTGATGACGAACCTGATCATGAACGCGATCCGGCACACGCCCGCCGACGGGTCCGTCGAGATCCACGCGCGGGCGGTCGACGACGGGGTCGAGCTCAGCGTCACCGACGAGTGCGGTGGGCTCTCCGACGAGGACATGCACCGGGTCTTCGACGTCGCCTGGCGGGGCGCTCCGGCGCGGACACCCGACGACTCGGGTGCCGGTCTCGGGCTCGCGATCGTCAAGGGGATCGTCGAGGCGCACCGCGGCGTCGTCCGCGTGGAGAACGTGCGTGAGGCCGAGGCGGGGGAGCCCGCCGGGTGCCGGTTCCTGGTCACGCTGCCGGTCGGCGTGTCGTCGATCTGATCGAACATCTGTTCGGTACGTTCCTGTCCACAAGGTGTGACGCAGGAGGTGTCCTCCACAGCCGGCCATGAGCGTGGTCCCGGTGTCGGTGGCCCTCCCTAGCGTCGAAGGAACACCGACTCCACGACACGACCAGGAAGGCACCACCATGGCCAACGACCGCGAGAAGGCTCTCGACTCCGCCCTCGCCAACATCGAGAAGCAGTTCGGCAAGGGATCGGTGATGCGGCTCGGTGACGAGGTCCGCGCCCCGCTCGAGGTGATCCCCACCGGGGCGATCGCCCTCGACGTCGCCCTCGGCATCGGCGGCCTGCCGCGCGGTCGCGTGGTGGAGATCTACGGCCCGGAGTCCTCCGGCAAGACGACCGTCGCCCTGCACGCGGTCGCCAACGCGCAGAAGGCCGGCGGCATCGTCGCCTTCATCGACGCCGAGCACGCGCTCGACCCCGACTACGCCAAGGCGCTCGGTGTCGACACCGACGCGCTCCTGGTCTCCCAGCCCGACTCCGGTGAGCAGGCGCTCGAGATCATGGACATGCTGATCCGCTCCGGTGCGCTCGACCTGGTCGTCATCGACTCGGTCGCCGCGCTCGTGCCCCGCGCCGAGATCGAGGGCGAGATGGGCGACAGCCACGTCGGCCTCCAGGCCCGGCTGATGAGCCAGGCGCTGCGCAAGATCACCGGTGCCCTCAACAACTCCGGCACGACCGCCATCTTCATCAACCAGCTGCGCGAGAAGATCGGCGTCATGTTCGGCTCGCCCGAGACCACCACGGGTGGCCGGGCGCTGAAGTTCTACTCCTCCGTGCGGCTCGACGTGCGCCGGATCGAGACGCTCAAGGACGGCACCGACATGGTCGGCAACCGGACCCGCGTCAAGGTCGTGAAGAACAAGGTCGCCGCGCCGTTCAAGCAGGCCGAGTTCGACATCATGTACGGCCAGGGCATCAGCCGCGAGGGCGGCCTGATCGACGTCGGTGTCGAGGCCGGCCTCGTCCGCAAGGCCGGTGCCTGGTACACCTACGAGGGCGACCAGCTCGGCCAGGGCAAGGAGAACTCCCGGCAGTTCCTCAAGGACAACCCGGACCTCGCCGACGAGCTGGAGAAGAAGATCCTGGAGAAGCTCGGCGTCGGTCCGACCCTCGACGCGGAGGCCGAGCCGGCCGCGCCGCTCGAGCCGGTCGGCGTCGATGCCTTCTGATCGCTGGATGGAGCAGCCTCTCCCTGAGGACTCTGTTGCGGCGGGCCCCGACGCGGACCCGGAGTCGGTGGCCCGCCGCATCCTGCTCGACCAGCTGAGCGGACGCGCCCGGAGCCGCCAGGAGCTCAGCGACAAGCTGGCCTCGCGCCACGTGCCGACCGAGGTGGCGGGTGAGCTGCTCGACCGGTTCGAGGAGGTCGGGCTGGTCGACGACGGCGCGTTCGCCCGGACCTGGGTGAGCCAGCGGCAGCAGGGCAAGGGCCTGTCCCGCCGGGTGCTTGCCCAGGAGCTGCGCCGCAAGGGCGTCGACGACGAGGTCGCCCGCGAGGCGCTGGACGAGATCGACCCCGAGGACGAGGCCCGGGCCGCCCGTGAGCTGGTCGCCAAGAAGATGCGCAGCCTCCGCGGCGTCGACCAGACCACGGCGGCGCGTCGGCTCGTGGGGATGCTGGCCCGGAAGGGCTACGCCCCCGGGCTCTCCTACGCCATCGTGCGCGAACAGCTCGCAGACGTGGAGTTCCCGGTCTAGGGTTCCTCGAATCATTCAGCGGGCCGTGATCCGGCCCTGAGTCCACGGGGACACCATGACCGAGCAGCACCCTGCCCAGCCCGAGCCCACGCCCGTCGTCGACGGCGCCGTCGAGCCCGTCGAGCCCGTCGAGCCCAGGGAGCGGGTGGCCCTCGGGCTGCTGGCGTCCCTGCTGCCGATCGTGCTCGGCATCGCGATCACGGTGGCGATCTGGCGGACGGGCTACATCGCCGCCATCACCAGCTTCGTGATGGCGATCGGTGCGGCCTACCTCTACGCCGCTGCCGCCGGGCGCCCGGCGCGCAAGGGCCTGGCGCCGCTCGTGCTGCTGATCATCCTGGGCGTCGTGGTGTCGTTCTTCGCCATCGTCGCCAGCGACCTGTGGGACGCCTACGACGAGCTGTCCGCGCTCGGCTTCGACCTGGGGGACAGCAAGGCCACCTTCATCCGCGAGCAGCTGTTCGACTCCACCCTGCTGCGCGAGTACGACAAGGACATGGCGATGTTCGGCCTGTTCGCCGTCCTGGGCATCGGTGGCGTGATCCGCTCGCTGTTCAGCCAGGCGCGCTAGCCGCAGGACAATGGGCGGGTGAGCCTGACCCCCGTCGAGGTCGTCGTACGCCACGGCGACGACGAGCTGCGCTGCGGGGTCGAGCCGGGCGAGTCCTGGCTGGCCACGGCACGCCGCCTCGGCGGCGGGGTGGAGCCGGAACCGGTGGACCTGTCGGGGGACCCCAAGGTCTTCGTCCTCGACGACCACCGGGTCGCGCTGCGGGAGATGACGCACGGCGACCTCGACGCCGTGGTCGGCTGGCGCTCCGACCCCGACGTGGTGCGCTGGTGGTCGGCCGGTGAGCTGGACACCAGCGCGGACGGGATGCGCCGCAAGTACGCCGAGCGCGTCGACGGCCTCAGCCCGACGCGGATGTGGGTGGTCGAGATCAACGGCCGGTCGGTCGGCTTCGTGCAGGACTACCGGATCGGCGACTACCCCGACTACTCGCTGCTCGGCCCGGACCCCGACGCGATCGGGGTCGACTACGCCATCGGCACGGAGCAGTGGCGCGGCCAGGGCCTCGGTCAGCGGGTCATCTGGGCCTGGATGCGGAACGCCCGCGCGCGCTTCCCGGAGGCGACGGCGTACTTCGCGGCGCCCGACCACCGCAACGCGGCCTCGCTCCGGGTGCTGGCCAAGGCGGGGTTCTCGGAGGGGCTCTGGTTCGACGAGCCGCAGGAGAACGGCGAGGTGCACACGATGGTCGGGTGCACGCTCGACGTCCCGACGGTCATAGGTTGACCTGGTGACCACCAGCGAGGACCTGAGACTCCCGCCCGGACCCGTCGACCTCAGCGCGATCGCCGCCGACGGCACACCCGGCTTCACCGGCGACAAGGCGGCCGGCGCGGCGGCTCTCGACTCGCTCGGGCAGGACCTCGACGAGCTCCAGGAGCGGCTGTTCGCCGAGGGGACGACCGGTTCCCAGCGCCGGGTCCTGCTCGTCCTGCAGGGCATGGACACCTCCGGCAAGGGCGGCACGCTGGAGCACACGGTCGGGCTGATGGACCCGCAGGGCGTCCGGATCACCTCGTTCAAGGCCCCGACCAAGGAGGAGCTCAGCCACGACTTCCTCTGGCGGATCGAGAACGCGCTGCCCGGCGGCGGCTACGTCGGCGTGTTCGACCGCTCGCACTACGAGGACGTGCTGATCGTGCGGGTGCGCTCGCTCGCGTCCGCGGACGAGGTCGAACGGCGGTACGGCGCGATCAACGACTTCGAGGAGCGGCTGGTCGCCGACGGCACCACCATCGTCAAGTGCATGCTGCACATCTCCGCCGAGGAGCAGAAGGAGCGGCTGCTCGCCCGCCTGGACGACCCGACCAAGCACTGGAAGTTCAACTCCGGCGACCTGGACGAGCGGGCACTGTGGCCGCAGTACCGGGAGGCGTACGAGATCGCCCTCGAGCGCACCAACACCGAGCACGCCCCGTGGCACGTCATCCCGGCGGACCGGAAGTGGTTCCGGAACCTCGCCGTCGGCACGCTCCTCCACGAGGCGCTCGCCGGGCTCGACCCGCAGTGGCCGGCCGCCGACTTCGACGTCGCCGAGCAGCGGGCCCGCCTGGAGAACGAAGAGCCGGTGTCTTGATCGAGACCGTCGGGGTCACCCGCTACGTGACACCACTGCGTGAGGGCGGCAGCCTGCCCGGGATCGTCGAGGCCGACGACCTGGGCACGTACGTCTGCAAGTTCCGCGGCGCGGGTCAGGGCGTGCGCGTGCTGGTCGCCGAGGTCGTGGTCGGGGGGCTCGCCGAGCGGATCGGGCTGTCGACCCCGCGGATGGTCGCGCTCGACCTGGACCCGGAGATCGCCCGCTACGAGGCCGACCAGGAGGTCCAGGACCTGTTGAACGCGAGCCCGGGCCTGAACCTCGGGACCGACTTCCTGCCGGGCTCGTTCGGCTACGACGGTGAGCCGCCGGAGTCGGCGGACCCCGCGCGGGTGCTCTGGCTCGATGCCTTCACCGCCAACGTGGACCGGACGTGGCGCAACCCCAACCTGCTGCTGTGGCACGGCGGCCTCTGGGTGATCGACCACGGGGCCTGCCTGTACTTCCACCACGGGTGGGACGGCGGCGTGGGCGACCCGGCGCGGTTCGCGGCCCAGTCGTGGTCCCCGGACCACCACGTCTTCCAGGCCCACGCCGACGGGCTGGGCCGGGTCGACGACGAGGTCCGGTCCGTCCTGGGCGCGGACGCGTTCGCCGAGGTGCTGGCCGACGTCCCGGACGCCTGGCTCGAGCCGGTGCCCGGCGCCGACTCGCCGGACGCCCTGCGGGCGGCGTACGTCGCCTTCCTGTCCGCCCGCCTCGACTCGCGCCAGTGGCTGCCGCAGGTGGTGGCATGAGCGAACGACTGTCCTACGAGTACATCGTGCTCCGCTGCGTGCCCCGGGTCGACCGCGAGGAGTTCCTCAACGTCGGGGTGGTGCTGCACTGCCAGTCGGCGGACTTCCTGAAGGCGGTGTGGCACGTCGACCAGGACCGGCTGCGCTCGCTCGACCCGCGCGTCGACGTCGACCAGGTCTGCGAGTCGCTCGCCTTCGTCGAGGCCGTGTGCGCCGGCCACCCGACGGCCGGCGGGCCCGGCGCCGTACCCCTGAGCCAGCGGTTCGGCTTCCTCAAGGCACCACGCAGCACCGTCCTCCAGCCGGGACCGGTGCACGGTGGCGTGACCACCGACCCCGGGCGCCAGCTGGAGCGGCTGCTCGAGCAGCTCGTCGGCTAGGCGGCTGCCAGGCCGGCCTCGGCGTTCCGTGGCCGGGTCAGGACGAGGGCGCCCGCGGCGATGAGCGCGAAGACGCCGTCCGGCGCGAGAGTGCCGAGCAGCGCCACGTGGCTGGCGAAGAACGCCGGCAGCGCCCACAGGACCAGCCAGGGCCAGGTCTGACGCGAGCCGAGGCCCACCGTGGCGAGCGCGACGACCATCAGGCCCATCCCCGTGCCGAAGGTTCCGATCAGGGCCTGGGCATCCGGCTCGAAGGGGTCGGGAACGAAGAACACCGAGATGGCGATCAGGGTGCAGAGCAGGCCCAGGACCGCGAGCAGGACCTGGCCGGTGCGGAAGGAGCGGGACATCGGGACCTCCACGTGTGGTGCGAGTAGTCGTCGCCGACGACGCTAGGAACCGGACGTCGCAAGGGGCAGCCGGTGCGCCGCACAGAACGTTGCGGTGCGCCGCATTCCGTCCTGGTGGCCGCCCGTCCACACTGGTGCCGAATGGACGCCGAAACCCTGCAGCTGTTCCTCGTCCCGGCCTGCTTCGTGCTGGCCGGGGGGCTCGGGTTGCGCCTGGGTACGCCGCGGAGCATCGCCGCCGCTCTGGCGGCCGTGGGGGTGGGTCACTTGATGGCCTTCGGCGTCTCCGAACTGGCGCTGGAGGAGACCGGGACCGGGTCGGCGTTGCTCCACCTGGCGTCACAGGTGCTCTTCTTCAGCGGCTTCGTCTCGCTGCTCTGGATCGTCACCGTCTTCCCACGAGGCGGTCGCCCGGGCCGGGCGGTGATCGGCGCCGGCTCCGCTGCTGCTCTGTTCGCGGTGCTCGGCAGTCTCGCGGGTGCTACGCCTGCGGTCGTCGACGAGACGACCGAGCTGGGGCCATTGACTCATCTCCTGCCCTCCCGGTTGGCCGACCTCGCAGCAGCACCGCTGGTGGTCCTGCCGGCAGCGGCCCTGGTGACGTTCGTGGTCCGGCTCCTCCGCGCTGACGGCGAGGTTCGTCGGATGATGTGGTGGCCGGTGGTGGGCGTCGCCGTGGTGGCCCTGCTGGCCTTGGCCGGCACGCTCCTAGGGAGCGCCTACCCGGGGGCCGGGGACGCCGCCTTCCTGCTGGCCGCGCCGGTCGTGCCGTTGACGGTCGCCTTCGGACCGGTCCGCCGACGACTGCTGTCCCTCACCGACCAGACCTCACAGCTCACTGCCGACCTCGCCGTGCGGGTCGAGGAGCTGGAGGAGTCTCGGCACCGTTTGGCCGTCGCGAGCGAAGCCGAGCGCCGGCGTATCGAACGGGACCTCCACGACGGAGCCCAGCAGGAGCTGCTCGCCCTGATCGCGCAGGCCGAGGTGGCGCGGACCAGCGACGACCCGGCCGTCCGAGAACGGGCCCTTGACCAGGTCGCCGAGCTGGCACACGGCGCGTACGACACCGTCCGTGAGGTGTCGCACGGTGTCCGTCCATCGGCGCTCGACGACCTGGGGCTGGCGGTCGCCGTGCGTGCGGTCGCCGAGCGGTCACCGATCCCGGTCCTGCTCGAGCTCGCCGAGACCGAGCGGCTCGACGCGGAGGTGTCCGGAGCCCTGCTCCTCTTCGCGACCGAGGCGCTGGCCAACGTCTTGAAGCACGCCGAGGCGACCTCGGTGACGGTGCGCCTGCGTGAGGTCCACCAGTGGATCGAGCTCGAGGTCGAGGACGACGGCGTGGGCGGTGCGGATGCTCAGGGGCAGGGACTCCAGGGGCTGCGGGATCGCATCGACGCGGTCGGTGGCCGTGTCGAGATCGACTCCAGGCCCGGTCGAACGCTCGTCAAGGCTGCTGTCCCGGACCTGACGCGTGGGTGAGCCGCTGCGCGTCGTGGTCGCCGACGACCACTACCTGGTCCGCGAGGGGCTGACCTCACTCCTGGCCACGGCGCCCGACGTCGAGGTGGTCGCGGCGGTGGCCGATGCTCCGACGCTACGCGCCGCGGTCGCGGATCGCCGTCCCGATGCCGTGCTCACCGACATCCGGATGCCGCCGGGCCACGCCACCGACGGGATCGACGCTGCCCTGGCGATCCGGCGCGAGCATCCGACCACAGGCGTGGTCGTGCTGAGCCAGCACCTGGACGAGGCCTACGCCCGCGCGCTGTTCGCCGACGGCTCCGCCGGTCTCGGTTACCTGCTCAAGGAGCGGATCGGGCAGCGCGACGAGGTCGTCGACGCGCTGCGCCGGACGGCGCGAGGGGAGTCGGTGCTCGACAGGGACGTCGTCGACCTCCTGGTCGGTCGCCGCGGGCCGGACCGCCTCGTGCTCCTGACAGACCGCGAGCGCGAGGTCCTCTCCCTGATGGCCGAGGGCCTCACGAACCAAGCGACCGCCGCCAGGCTGCACTTGTCGCTGTCGTCGGTGGAAAAGCACGTTTCCGCCATCTTCCAGAAGCTCGACCTGGCCGAGCCCACGCTCGACCGACGGGTGTCCGCCGTCCTCGCGTGGTGGGACCGCTAGACGGGGACGAGCTCGACCGCGCCAACGGCGTAGCGGGCCAGGATGGTGCGGGCGACCTCGGGGTGCGCGCCGAGTGGCTCGGAGACGGCGACGGCGCCGGCCTCGACCGCCAGCTCCGCGGCCCGGTCCGGCAGGAAGCCGGGGGCCAGGAACAGCGAGGCGACCGCGATGTGCCGACGGCCCTCGGCGCGGAAGGCGCGGACGGCCTCTCCGGTGGCCGGGGGAGCGCTGGACGCGAAGGCCGCGGTGACCGGGAGCTTGTGGTGCGAGCCCCAGAGCCGGGCGAGCCGGGCCACGGCCTGGTTCGCGAGCGGGTCGCTGGAGCCGGCTGCCGCCAGCACCAGGGCGTCGAGCTCGCGCGCCCGGACCGAGCTGAGGGCCTCGCGCATCCGCAGGTCGAGGACCTCGAGGAAGCAGGGCTCGAGGCCGAGGATCTGGGTGCCGCGGATCTGCACGCCGGGGTGGCGGGTCGACGCCTCGGCGATCGCGCTCGGGACGTCGACGGTCGCGTGGTACGCGTCCGTGAGGAGCAGCGGGACCACGACGATCTCGTCGTGCTTCTTCGCCAGCCGGTCCACGACCGTCGGGAACGACGGCTTGGACAGGTCGAGGAAGGCCGGCTCGACGCGGAGGTCGGGCCGCATGGCCTTCACCTCGGCGACGAGGGCCTTGATCGTGGCGGCCGAGCGCGGGTCACGGCTGCCGTGGGCGAGTGCCACCAGGGCGGGTGCGGTCATTCAGCGACCACCTTTCGTGTGCTGCCGGTGATGCGGTTCATGAGTGGATCCCGCACTCGGTCTTGTTGGTGCCGGCCCAGCGACCGCTGCGGGCGTCCTCGCCCGGAGCGACCCGGCGGGTGCACGGGGCGCACCCGATGGACGGGTAGCCGTCGTAGACGAGCGGGTTGACCAGGACACCGTTGTCCGCGATGTAGCGCTCCACCTGCTCGTCGCTCCACCGAGCCAGGGGAGAGACCTTGACCTTGCCCTTCTTGGCGTCCCAGCCGATGACCGGCGCGATGACCCGGTTGTGGGTCTCGGCGCGGCGCAGACCGGTGGCCCAGGCGTCGTAGTTCTCGAGCGAGTCGGTGAGCGGCTGGACCTTGCGCAGCTTGCAGCACAGGTCCGGGTCGGTCTTGTAGAGGTCCTTGCCGTACGTCGCGTCCTGCTCGGCGACGGACTGGACCGGGGTGATCGTGATCAGGTTGACCGGCAGGGTCCCGGCGACCGCGTCGCGGGTGCCGATGGTCTCGACGAAGTGGTAGCCGGTGTCGAGGAACACCACGTCGACGTTCGGCACGACCTTGGCGGCCAGGTGCGCGAGGACGGCGTCGCCCATCGAGGAGGTGATGCAGAACCGGTCGCCGAACGTCGCGGCCGCCCACTCGATGATGTGCTCGGCCGGCGCGAGCTCCAGCTCGGCGCCCCAGTGCGAGACCAGGTCGCGCAGCTCCTCGGGGTTGCGGCCCTCGGTCGCGATGCCGCGCGAGTCCCGCGCGGTCTTCGTGGTGGCGCTCATGACGTGCTCTCCCGTCCGGCGCTCGGCCTGACGAGGCCCAGCATCTTCAGGGAGAAGGCGCGCAGGCACCCGCGGCATTCCCACGACCCGTGGACCTCGCTGTGGGGCCACAGGTCCTGCTCGCCGCAGTAGGGGCAGTGCACCGGGAAGCCGCGCTCGCTCATGAGGGGACCGCCTCCAGGGCGGGCAGCTCGCCGCGCAGGAGCTCCTCGTCGGCCCGCGCCGCCCAGGTCGCGAACGACTCGTCGTCCGCGCGGTCCGCCAGGAAGTTCGAGACGACGACGGTCACGTAGTCGTCCAGGCCGGCGCTGGTGACCTTGTGGGCACGCAGCTTGCGGCCGAAGTTGGCCTGCAGTCCCGTCGCGCCGCCGAGGTGCACCTGGTAGCCGTCGACCTGCTCGCCGTCCTGCATGACCAGCTGGCCCTTGAGACCGATGTCGGCCACCTGGGTGCGGGCGCAGGCGTTGGGGCAGCCGTTGACGTTGACCGTGATCGGCACGTCGAGCTCGGGGAAGCGCTTCTCGAGCTCGGTGACCAGGTCGCGAGCCCGGGCCTTGGTCTCGACGATCGCGAGCTTGCAGAACTCGATGCCGGTGCAGGCCATCGTGTTCTGCCGCCAGCTCGACGGGCGGGCCGGCAGCCCGAGCGCGTCGAGCTCGGTCACGACCTGCTCGGTCACCGCCGGGTCGACGCCGATCAGCACGATCTTCTGGTACGGCGTGAGGCGGGCGCCGGCGATGCCGTGCCGCTCGATCAGGTCGGCCAGCCCGATCAGGGCCGTGCCGGAGACGCGACCGGCGACCGGTGCGACGCCGATGTAGTTCTTGCCGTCCTTCTGCGGGTGCACCCCGACGTGGTCGCGGTGGCCGACCGGCGAGGCCGGCGACTCGCAGGTGACGAGCGCGCGTCCGAGGTACTCGTTCTCGAGGACCTCGCGGAACTTCTCGATGCCCCAGTCGGCGACCAGGAACTTCAGGCGGGCGCGCGAGCGCAGCCGCCGGTAGCCGTAGTCACGGAAGATCGAGGCGACACCGGCCCAGACGTCGGGCACGTCCTCGGTCGGGATCCAGACCCCGGCCTTCTGGGCGAGCATCGGGTTCGTGGACAGGCCGCCGCCGACCCACAGGTCGAAGCCCGGGCCGTGCTCGGGGTGGACGGTGCCGACGAAGGCGACGTCGTGCGTCTCGGGCGAGACGTCGTGGCTCGGGTGCCCGGTGAGCGCGGTCTTGAACTTGCGCGGGAGGTTCGAGAACTCGGGGCTGCCGATGTAGCGCCGCTTGATCTCGTCCAGCGCCGAGGACCCGTCGATGATCTCGTCGACGGACACGCCGGCCACGGGGGAGCCGAGGAAGGGCCGAGGCGAGTCGCCGCAGGCCTCCATCGTGTCGAGACCCGCGGCCTCGAGCTTCTCCCAGATCGCGGGGACGTCCTCGATCTCGATCCAGTGGTACTGGATGTTCTCGCGGTCGGTGACGTCGGCGGTGTCGCGGGCGTGGTCGCGGCCGATCTCGCCGAGCGCACGCACCGCGGCGGCCGACAGCAGGGCGCCGTCCGATCGGACCCGCATCATGAAGTACGCGTCGTCGAGCTCTTCTTCTTCGAGCATCGCGGTCTTGCCGCCGTCGAAGCCCGGGGCGCGCTGGGTGTAGAGGCCCATCCACCGGAAGCGGCCGCGCAGGTCGGCCGGGTCGATCGAGGCGAACCCGCGCTTGGAGTAGATGTGCAGGATCCGGTCCCGGACATTGAGCGGGTCGTCGTCCTTCTTGGACTGCTCGTTCTTGTTCAGCGGCTCGGTGTAGCCGAGCGCCCACTGACCCTCACCGCGCTTGGGGCGCGGGATCTCGGTGTTCTCGGCCTTCTTGGCGGAGAAGCGCAGGTCGGTCATGTCGGACGGTGGTCCTTCGCTGGCTGGTCGCCACGCGGTTCCCGTACGTCGATGGACGGGGGCCGGGCGAGCGGGACTGGAATGGTCTGCTCAGCGATGGCGACACATCATGCTGCGCGTGCGCCCGAAGTCCACGTGGCGACGTACCACGAGGTAGGCGTGCGTAGCACCGGAGATCATGTCAAGCAGTCTCAGCCCTCGGGACGTCTGTCCACAAACCGAAATCTCATGATGTGGGACTTGTGTCTGTGATGTGAGACGCACCTGCGGGCTACTAGGCTGCGGCCGTGGCCGACCTCAACTCCAAGATCAGCAGCGCGTACTCCGACATCCTCGAGGTGATCGCCTCCGTCGAGCCCCGGATCGCGGACGCGACCCGGCAGGAGCTGATCGACCAGCGTGGCTCGCTCAAGCTGATCGCGAGCGAGAACTACGCGTCGCCCGCGGTGCTGCTCACGATGGGCACCTGGTTCAGCGACAAGTACGCCGAGGGCACGGTCGGGCACCGCTTCTACGCCGGCTGCCAGAACGTCGACACCGTCGAGGCCGTCGCCGCCGAGCACGCCCGAGAGCTGTTCGGTGCCGAGTACGCGTACGCGCAGCCGCACTCGGGCATCGACGCCAACCTGGTCGCCTTCTGGTCGATCCTCGCGCACCGCGTGGAGGGCCCGTGGCTCGAGAAGTACGGCGCCAAGAACGTCAACGAGCTGACCGACGAGGACTGGGAGACGCTGCGCCACGAGCTCGGCAACCAGCGCCTGCTCGGCATGGCGCTGGACGCCGGCGGCCACCTGACGCACGGCTTCCGCCCCAACATCAGCGGCAAGATGTTCCACCAGCAGCAGTACGGCACCGACCCGGAGACGGGACTGCTCGACTACGACAAGGTCGCCGCGAAGGCCCGCGAGTTCAAGCCGCTGATCATCGTGGCCGGCTACTCGGCGTACCCGCGCCGGGTGAACTTCGCCAAGATGCGCGAGATCGCCGACGAGGTCGGCGCGACGCTGATGGTCGACATGGCCCACTTCGCGGGCCTGGTCGCCGGCAAGGTCTTCACCGGCGACGAGGACCCCGTCCCGCACGCCCACGTCGTCACGACCACGACGCACAAGTCGCTGCGCGGCCCGCGCGGCGGCCTGGTGCTGGCGACCGAGGAGTACGCGTCCTCGGTCGACCGCGGCTGCCCGATGGTCCTGGGCGGCCCGCTCTCGCACATGATGGCCGCCAAGGCCGTCGCGCTGGCCGAGGCCCGCCAGGACTCGTTCCGCACCTACGCCCAGAGCATCGCGGACAACGCGAAGTCGCTCGCCGACGGACTCATGTCGCGCGGCGCCGACCTCGTGACCGGTGGCACCGACAACCACATCGTGCTGATCGACGTGTCGTCGTTCGGGCTGACCGGCCGCCAGGCGGAGTTCGCGCTCCTCGACGCCGGCATCGTCACCAACCGCAACTCGGTCCCGTCCGACCCGAACGGCGCCTGGTACACCTCCGGCATCCGGATCGGCACCCCGGCGCTGACCACGCGCGGCTTCGGCCACGACGAGTTCGACCGCACCGCCGAGCTGATCGTCCAGGTCCTGCAGAACACCCAGCCCGGCACGACCAAGGACGGCAAGCCGTCGAAGGCGTCGTACGTGCTGAACGAGGGGATCGCCGACAAGGTCAAGGACGCCTCCGCCGAGATGCTCGACAAGAACCCGCTCTACCCGGGCCTCGAGCTGACCTGACGCACGTGATGTGACCCGGCTCACCCGATCGGGTACAGGCCCGGTCATGAGCGAGAGCACGACCGCGCCGCGGCGCGACCGCACCCACTTCCTCTACCTGGCCGTGATCGTGGCCGTGGGACTCGGCATCCTCGTCGGTCTGCTGTTCCCCGACTTCGCCGTGGAGCTGAAGCCGCTCGGCGAGGGTTTCGTCTCCCTGATCACGATGATGATCCAGCCGGTCATCTTCTGCACGATCATCATCGGCGTCGGATCGGTCGCGAGCGCGGCGCGCGTGGGCAAGGTGGGCGGGCTCGCGCTCGGCTACTTCCTGGCGATGTCGACCGTGGCCCTCGCGATCGGGCTGGTCGTCGGCAACATCATCAAGCCGGGCGAGGGGCTCGACGTCGACGAGGCGGCGGTCAGCGCCGGCCAGAAGGCGGCCGAGGAGGGTCACGGGAGCACCACCGAGTTCCTGCTCGGCATCATCCCGGACTCGCTGTTCTCGTCCCTGACCAGCGGTGAGGTCCTGCAGACCCTGCTCGTCGCGCTGCTCATCGGCTTCGCCCTCCAGCGGATGGGGGACGCCGGGCGGCCCATCCTGGGCGTCATCACCGTGCTGCAGCGGCTGGTCTTCCGGGTCCTCGCGATGATCATGTGGGCGGCGCCGATCGGGGCGTTCGGAGCGATCGCTGCGGTGGTCGGCGAGACCGGGTTCGACGCGCTGAAGAGCCTGGCGGTGCTGATGCTCGCCTTCTACCTGACCTGCGCCGTCTTCGTGTTCGTCGTCCTCGGCACGGTCCTGAAGCTCGCGACGGGCGTGAACCTCTTCTCGCTGCTGCGCTACCTCGGCCGCGAGTTCCTGCTGATCCTGTCGACGTCGTCCTCGGAGTCGGCCCTGCCGCGCCTGATCGCGAAGATGGAGCACGCGGGCGTCGACAAGACCACCGTCGGCGTGGTCGTGCCCACCGGCTACTCCTTCAACCTGGACGGCACCGCGATCTACCTGACCATGGCCTCGCTGTTCATCGCCGAGGCGCTGGGCGACCCGCTGACGATCGGTGAGCAGATCTCGCTGCTGGTCTTCATGGTGATCGCGTCGAAGGGCGCCGCGGGCGTGACCGGCGCGGGCCTGGCCACCCTCGCCGGCGGGCTCAGCTCGCACCGGCCGGAGCTCGTCGACGGCGTCGGCATCATCGTGGGCATCGACCGGTTCATGTCCGAGGCCCGTGCCCTGACCAACTTCGCCGGCAACTCGGTCGCCACGATCCTCATCGGCCACTGGACCGGGGGAGTCGACCGCGAGCGGCTCGACGAGGTGCTCGCCGGCAACCGCCCGTTCGACGAGGCCGACATGGTGGACGAGTCCTACGAGGACGCCGTGGCGTCCAGCGCGTCGAGGCAGTAGCGCGCGATCAGCGCCCGGTCGGCGGCGATCCGCCGGGTCGTCTCCGTCATCGGCGCCTCGAACAGGTCGAAGGGCAGGGTCGAGAGCCCGGTCATCAGCATGGAGCGGATCGCGTGCGCGCGGCGGACGACGTCCTCCGCGATGTCGCATCCCTCGGCCCGGAGCCCGTCGACGTACGCCGGGATGATCGTCTCGTCGACCTCGGCCAGCGTCTCCGCGGACCGCTTGCCGATCTGCACGTCACCGACCAGCAGGCACTGCAGGTCGAAGCCGACCGGCGCCCGGCCCCAGTAGCCGAAGTCGATCAGCACCAGCTCGCCGTCCCGGTCGGACGCCATCAGGTTGTTGGGGCAGGCATCGCCGTGGCTGGTCAGCCACGGGAGGGCGTCGCCCTCGGCGGCCAGCTCGTGCGCCCGGGCGGCCGCGGCCCGCAGCCGGTCGCGCAGCCCGGTGTCGAACGCGGAGCACAAGGGGTGCTGCCAGATCTCGTCGCTCATCAGCATCGGGATGACCTGCACGTCGAGACGTCCGGTCGTGTAGATGCCGAGGTTCCACTCGACGTCCCGCAGGCCGGCCAGGGGAGCGACGTCGTGGCTCGCGGCCAGCCGACCCACCAGGTACGCGGCCCGGCGGTAGCGGTCGAGGTCCCAGGTCGCCGCGCGCTCCGGCACCTCCTCGATCCAGAGGGCCGCGGAGAGGTCGTCGAGGTCGACGACGTCCAGGGCGCGCGGCATGGTCAGCCCGTCGGGGAGCCGGTCCTTCAGGTCGGACCGGTAGATCTCGGCCTCGGTCCGCCACGGGACGCCCGCGACGGCCAGCTCGCGGAACTCGTCGGGGACGTGCTGGAAGAACGGGTGCCGCTCCCAGGCCTGGATGTGCTTGACGAAGACCCGCCACGGCTCGGCGCCGCGCTCGGACGTGGCCGTGCCGCTCACCCAGTGCCGGGAGGCCGTGGTGATCGCGGGGATGTCGTAGGCGACCTCCTCGACGCGGACGTCGCTCAGCTCGACCGTGTCGCAGCCGAGGAGGGAGGCGACCATCGTCGCGAGGTGCTCGTCGCTGACGTCGGCGACGCCGAGGGCCGATCGGGGTTCCATGCGAAGAATGTAAGGCAGCCTTACAAGATTGGCAACGCCCGGTCGACGATGCCGCGGAGGTCACCACCGTCGAGCGCGCCGAACGTGCCGTCGTACGACGTGCCGAGCCGCGACGCGCAGAACACGTCGGCGACCTCGGCCGGCGAGAACCGGACGAGCAGCGAGCCCTGCAGCACCGCCGCCATCCGGCCGGCCAGGCGCCGGGCGCCGACCTCGAGCGCGGACGGGTCACCCAGCATCGAGCCGAGCAGGGCGAGCGTGTCGTCGATGGCCCGGTCGAGCCGGGGTCGCCGCCCCTGGCCCTGCCGACCTCGGTGATCCAGGCGTCCAGGGCCTCGGGCTCGCGCGCCAGCGCGCGGAGGACGTCGAGGGCGTTGACGTTGCCCGAGCCCTCCCAGACCGAGTTGAGCGGCGCCTCGCGGTAGAGGAGCGGCATCAGCGACTCCTCGACGTAGCCGTTGCCGCCCAGGCACTCGAGCGCCTCCGCGGTCACGGCCGGCGTGCGCTTGCAGACCCAGAACTTGGCCAGCGGCAGCGCGATCCGGCGCAGAGCGGCCTCGTGCGGGTCGGCCAGGTCGTCGACGGCCGCGGCCAGCCGCATCGCGAGCACGGTCGCGGCCTCGGACTCGACGGCGAGGTCGGCGAGCACGTTCTGCATGAGCGGCTTGTCGACGAGCAGCGAGCCGAACGCCGACCGGTGGGCCGTGTGCCAGGTGGCTTCCGAGACCGCCCGCCGCATCAGCGACGCGGAGCCGCCCACGCAGTCGAGCCGGGTCGCGGCGACCATCTCGATGATGGTGCGCACGCCGCGGCCCTCGTCGCCGAGCCGCAGGGCCACGGTGCCGTCGAGCTCGAGCTCGGAGGAGGCGTTGGACCGGTTGCCGAGCTTGTCCTTGAGCCGCACGACGTCGAGGCGGTTGCGGGTCCCGTCGGGCAGCACGCGCGGCACCAGGAAGCAGGTCACGCCGGCCTCGGCCTGGGCGAGCACCAGGAACACGTCGTTCATCGGCGCGGAGGTGAACCACTTGTGCCCGTGCAGCGTGTACGTGCCGTCCGTCTCGGTCGGGCGGGCCTCGGTGACGTTGGCCCGGACGTCGGAGCCGCCCTGCTTCTCGGTCATGCCCATGCCGGCGAGCACGCCGAGCTTGGTGGCCGGGACGCGCAGGCCCGGGTCGTAGGTCGTGGACGCGAGCAGCGGCGTCCACTCCTTGGCGATCGCGTCGTCCACGCGCAGCGCCGGGATCGCGGCGTACGTCATCGAGACCGGGCAGCCGTGGCCCGGCTCGGTGTGCGACCACGCCATGAACCCGGCCGCGCGCCGGACGTGGGCGTGCGCGTCGCCGTCGGCCTGGCGCTCCCACGGGGTGGCCCCGAGACCGTGCCCGATCGCGCGTTCCAGCAGCCAGTGCCAGGACGGGTGGAAGTCGACCTCGTCGACCCGGTTCCCGTAGCGGTCGTACTGACGCAGCTCGGGGTGGTGCTCGTTGGCCAGCCGCCCGTGCTCGCGCGCCTCCTCGGTGCCCGGCCTCGGCGCCCAGCGTCACCAGCGACTCGAGCACGTCCGGGCCGGCGTGCCGGACGACCGCCTCGACTCAGGGCGGCGTCGGCCGTGACCACGTTGTGCCCGGCGAGGAGGGGGACCTGGTTGGTGGCGCTGCGGATGTCTCCCCGATGCGGCTCAGCCATGCGGATACCGTAAACGCATGTCCGAGCGTGCGGACCGAGCATCGGCTCCGCTCTCGGAGAGGGTCACGGTGGCCCGGGACCTGGTGTGGCGATTGATCGTCACGACGGTCAGCAGCTGCCTCCGCTACCGGGTCACCGGCCTGGCCGCCGAGGCGGCGTTCTTCGCCGTCCTGTCGGTGCCGCCGCTGATCTTCGCGCTCGCGGGCGCCATCGGGTACGTCACCAGCCGGCTCGACGCCGGCCAGATCAACGACATCCGGGACGCCGTGCTCGACCTGTCCGGTCGGCTGCTCACCGACACGGCCGTGGAGAAGATCATCGCGCCGACCCTGAACGACGTCCTGCGGGGCGGCCGGTTCGACGTCATCTCGCTCGGCTTCGTGCTGGCGCTGTGGTCCGGCTCGCGCGCGCTCAACGTGTTCATCGACACGATCACCGTCATGCACGGGCTCGGCGGGCACCGCGGGATCATCCGGACCCGGGCGCTGTCCTTCGTGCTCTACATCCTCGCGCTGATCACGGGCATCGCGGCGATCCCGCTGATGGTCGTGGGGCCGACGCTGCTGGGGGAGTGGCTGCCGGACAGCGCGGACTTCCTGCTCCAGTTCTACTGGCCGGCCGTCGGGGTGATCTGCATCTGCTTCCTCGCGACGCTGTACCACCTCTCGGTCCCGGTCCGGACGAGCTGGCGCTTCAACCTGCCGGGTGCGGTCTTCTCCCTCGTGGCCTGGGTCGGCGGCTCGTTCCTGCTGCGCTGGGTGCTCACGGTGACCGCCGCGGACTCGCGCTCGATCTACGGACCGCTCGCGGCGCCGATCGCGGTGCTGCTCTGGCTCTACCTGGTGGCCATCGCGGTGCTGATCGGCGCCGCGGTCAACGCCTCGTTCGACACGGTGTTCCCGCAGAAGAGCACGACGCGCGCCCGGAGCGGCCTCCTGCGCCGCGCCGACCCCCCGGACGAGTGAGTGCCTCGACCAGGGCCTGGCGCGCGCCTCGCGCACCCAGGGCACGCACCTCGCTGCGTTGCCGTCGCTTGCTGGACGACCCCGGTATGGCTTCGCTCCGGCGCCTTGCGATGCACGCACCCTGAGCACGCGAGGCACCACGCCAATCCCTGGTCGAGGCACTAGTTTCAGGAGCGTGTCGGAGGCGAGCAGCGAGCCCGGTGGCCTCGGCCGCGGGAAGGTCGCCCTCCCCGACCGGAGCCGGTCGCCCTGGTGGGAGCTCTCGAAGCGGCTGCTCGCCGCGGTCGCGATCCTGGTCGGCACGGTGTGTCTCGTCTACTTCGACCGTGGCTCGTACGCCGACAACAACGACCCGTCCAACAAGATCAGCCTGGTCGACGCGATCTACTACACGACCGTCACGCTGAGCACGACCGGGTACGGCGACATCGCGCCGGTCGACGACCACGCCCGGCTGCTCAACGCGTTCATCATCACGCCCGCCCGCATCGCGTTCCTGGTCCTGTTGATCGGGACCACCCTCGAGGTGCTGGCATCGCAGGGCCGGGAGCAGATCCGGGTCGCCCGCTGGAGGAGAAAAATGGGACGTCACGTCGTCGTGGTGGGTTACGGCACCAAGGGCCGCAGCGCGGTCGAGACCCTGGTCGGCAACGGCTGGGACCGCGACTCGATCGTCATCGTCGACCCGAGCGCGACGGCGCTCTCCGACGCGCACGCCGACGGCCTGGCCGTGGTGACCGGCGATGCCACCCGTCGGGAGGTGCTGCGCCGCGCCGGCGTGGCCGATGCCGACCACGTCATCATCACCACCGACCGCGACGACTCGAACGTGCTGGCCACGCTCACCGTCCGGCAGCTCAACCCCGAGGTCTACATCGTCGCCTCGGCGCGCGAGCACGAGAACGCGCCCCTGATGAAGCAGTCGGGCGCGAACTCGGTGATCACGTCGTCGGACGCGGTCGGCCGGCTCCTCGGGCTGTCGTCCCTGTCGCCGACGCTGGGCGCGGTGATGGAGGACCTGCTGTCGTACGGCGAGGGCCTGGAGGTCGCCGAGCGCGAGCTGCTCGTCTCCGAGGTCGGCAAGCAGCCGCAGCAGCTGCCCGACCAGGTGATCGCCGTCGTCCGCGACGAGAAGGTCTACCGGTACTTCGACCCGACGGTCACCCAGCTGGCCCGCGGCGACCGGCTCATCGTGGTGCGGCCGGCCAAGGAGCTGCCGTGGGCGCCGCGACCCGGCACCCACCACGAGGACCTGGCCACCGACGCGGACTGACGCTGCATCGAACACCTGTTCGAATCTGTGTCACCATGGGCCATGGCCGGTGGCATGGGCGGGGGCTGGGGGAAGCGTGGGAGCGGCATCCCGCTCGCCGAACGCGCCCGGGCCGGCATCCCCGCCGACCCGCCCGCCGAGGGACCGCCCTGCCCCGCCCGGCACTGCTGGGTGGCCGACGCCGCCGACGGCCGGGGCGTGAAGCGCCCGGGCCTGCTGGTCGAGTGGCGGGAGGCGGACGGACGCTGGCAGGGTCGCGTCGTCTACGTCGGCCTGCTGCGCAGCGGCGCGTGGGCGCTGGTCGAGGAGTGGCTGCCGGCGGAGCTGCTCACGCCGAGCTGAGGAGCGGAAGGCCCCGGAAATGAGCTGAACCGCTGGCGTCTCGGGTCACCAGCGGTTCAACGAGGAGAAAGTACCCACATGCCGGGCCGCCACGGAAGTCCTGGACGCCGGTTCGGGCGAAGACCACCCGATCGGGCTACATGAACTAGTGATCAGCTAGTTCGACGGGCTGCTCGTTCGCGCCGTCGGATGGCCCGAAGGCGTCGCATCCGGCGCACGAGGAGCGGGTCGTGCTCGAGAGCCTCGTCCCGGTCGATGAGCTCGGAGAGCGCCCGGTAGTAGTCGGTGACGGACAGTCCGAGGCGGTCGCGGGCCGCGCGGTCCTTGGCGGTCGCGAAGCGCCACCACTCGCGCTCGAAGGCGAGGATCTCCTGCTCCCGGTCGGTCAGATCGGCCATGCGCCCGATCCTGTCATCCGTCCCGTCAGCCCCGATCAGCCACCCCCGGGGTGGGTGCCGTCGTCATTTCGGACGTTCGCAACGGATTCCGTCGTGTGTCGGCGATTTCGCCAGGTGATCCAGACCAGGCGGCGAAATGTTGCGCGGAATACCCCCTTAGGCATATCTTCATCTCGAGCTGTCCGGGGGGTCAGCTCCAGCCGTCCGGGGGGTCGGCTGAAGCCATGGGGGTTTCACCAACGTGTCAACGTTCATCCGAGCGCCGCGTCGCAACACTGCGACTCCGCGCATCAGCATCGTCGTGCCTGCGCTCAACGAGGCCAAGAACCTGGCCGTCGTCCTGCCGCAGCTGCCGGACGTCCACGAGGTCATCCTCGTGGACGGCGGCTCGGTGGACGGCACGATCGCGACCGCACGTCGCATCCTGCCCGGCGTCGTCACGGTGCTCCAGGCCCGCAAGGGCAAGGGCAACGCGCTCGCCGCGGGCTTCTCCAGGGTGACGGGCGACATCGTCGTCATGTTCGACGCCGACGGTTCCGCCGACCCGGCCGAGATCACCCGCTTCGTCCAGGTCCTCAAGGACGGCGCGGACTTCGCCAAGGGGTCGCGCTTCACCGCAGGCGGCGGGTCGTCCGACATCACGCCGGTGCGCGCCGCGGGCAACTGGGGACTCAACGCCGTCTTCAACGCCGGCTTCGGGACCAGGTACACCGACCTCTGCTACGGCTACAACGCGTTCTGGGCCGACATGCTCCCGCTCCTGGACCTGCCGGACCACCGCGCGCCGCTGGCCCGCAACGGCCGGATGCAGTGGGGCGACGGGTTCGAGATCGAGACGGTCATCAACTGCCGCTTCGCGGCCGCCGGCGTCGACATCGTCGAGGTGCCGTCCGTCGAGCTGCTGCGCATCCACGGCGACGTCCAACCTGCACGCCGTGTCCGACGGTCTCCGCGTGCTCCGCACGCTGGTCACCGAGTGGCGCCGGTCGCGCTCGCTCCGTGAGCGGGTCCGGCCCAGCCACCGTCGGCCGCGAGAGCTTCCGGCCGCGATCGACCGGGTCATCCCGGTGAAGGTTGCCGCCTGACGCTGCGTGACCGCTCGCGTGACGTTGCCGGGGGGCCTCGTCACGCGGCGTCGCGTGGCGCCCTGCGGCGCCCGTCCCGGGCAGCCGGGTCGTCCTTTCGGGCGGCCCGGCATGGCCCGTTCGGGCTAGTACCTGGGGATCGATCGGGGGAACCTGCGTCCTGCACGTACCTCAGGGGGTACGGAATGCGTTGAGCCGACGAAGTACCTGCACGGAGCACCCCCTCAGCTCACCCCAGGAGTCGATCGCCATGGCACGCATCCTCGTCGCCGACACCGACAAGTCGGTCCGCGATCTCGTCCGGCTGCGCCTGACTGCCTGGGGCCACGACGTGGTGTCCTTCGCCGACGGACAGTCGGCCCTGAACGCCTGGCGTGACGAGCACTTCGACCTCACCCTCGTCGACCTGGACCTGCCCCGCGTGGGCGGCCTCGACGTGCTGAGCGCGATCCGCGCGACCGACTGCGACGAGCGGCCCACCGTCGTGGTGATGGCCGACTACGCCCGCAAGGGCGAGGCCGCCCTGGCCTACGGCCGGGGCGCCGACGAGTTCGTGGTCAAGCCGTTCACGCTCGGCTTCCTGACGTCCTTCGCCAGTGCGCTGCTGGCCGACGCGGCCGGCGCCGAGCGCCAGGCCGTACCCGCCTGACGCTCCCTCCCGTGTCCGCCGGCGGGCACTCGAGTCATCCCCCCACTCGAGGCCCGCCGGCGGGCTCTGTACCTGGGCGGATCATCGGTGCCTAGGGTGGTTCCATGAGCCGTGTCGCGATCATCGTCGGTGCTGGGCCGGGTGTCAGTGGGTCGTTCTCCCGACTGCTCGCCGACGACGGCTGGGACGTCGGCCTCCTGGGTGCGGCACAGGACGTGCTCGACGAGCTGGCGGAGGACCTCCGCGGACGCGGGTCGACGGTCGGGACGGCGCTCGCCGACGTCACCGACACCGACGCGGCCACGGCGGCGGTCACGCGGATGGCCGAGCACACCGGCCGCGTCGACCTGGTGCACTTCAACCCGAGCGCCTTCCGTGAGAAGGACCCGCTCGAGCTGAGCGTTCCCGAGCTGCTCCAGGACGTCGCCCTGGGCGTGGGAGCGCTGCTCACCGTCGTGCAGGCGGCCCGGCCGTTCATGTCGGCGGGAGCCCGGGTCACCGTGACCGGGTCGATGGCCGCGGACGAGCCCTGGAACCGGGCCGCGTCCCTGGGCGTGCAGAAGGCCGGGGTCCGCAACCTGGTGCGGTCGATCGACGCGACGCTCGCACCGGACGGCATCCGGGCGGTGTCGGTGACGGTCCGCGGCACCCTCGCCAAGGAGGGTCCGTTCACGCCCGACCGGGTGGCGGAGGCGCTGTTCGCGGCGATGAACCAGGACGAGGCGACCTGGCAGACCGAGGTGCCCTACTCGGGCTGAGCGTCAGCCCGCTCGTCGGGGCTCGCCTGGTTGCGGGCCTTCGCCGACTCACGCGCGGTCATGAAGACGTTGATCACGTCAGCGGGGTCGTAGTGGGCGTGCCCCGGTGCGCGGTCGACCTCGCCCACCTTCTCGCCCTCGGTCGCCCCCGAGCCGGACATGACCGTGGAGGCCCACGCCTGCAGCGCGCTCTCGGTCGGTCCTGCGTTGTCGCTCATGCGTTCCCCCTGTGTGGTGACCCCCTGGAGAAGCCAACGCGACTTCTCCTCGCCGGTCACGTCAGTGTCGGAAGTTCCCCCGTGCGCTCTGGGGTCCACCACCCGACCGGGCTATGCCCGGCGACCGATCGGGTCCGAGGACAGTGCTGCGCTCCTGCGGGGCCGGGTCCGACAATGGGCCCATGAGCCAGCCCACACCGCCGGTCGAGCCGATCCCGCCGGTCCAGCCGAGCCCTCCGGCCGCCCCGGTCCCGTACGGCCCGCCGGCGGGTGCGACGGACGCGGCGCCGACCGCCGGCGCGACCATCGACCTGAGCGGCAGGGGAGTGGCCGGCACCGCCGGGAAGTGGGCGATCCGGCTGCTCCTGCCCCTGATCATCCGGGCGATCTTCCGGGCGATCTTCCGCTAGGCCGATTGCCTCGTTCCACCACGAGACGCGGCCAGAGGTACCTACGCTTCCTGAGTGACTGCCGTGCATGGGGACACCGCCGCCTGGGCTCAGCAGGCGGCGGATGCCGCCGAGCTGACCGAACAGACGCCGCCGCCCGCGCGGCGCGTGTGGCCGTTCGCCGTGCTCGCCCTGGCAGTCCTCGCGGTCGCCGCAGTCGTCTACGTCACCGTCATCCGTGAGACCGGTCCGCCGCACCCCGACAAGTGGGACGAGCGGGTGCAGCCCTTCGTCGACATCGTCGAGAAGGAGCGCGACCTCGACTTCGAGCACCCGGTCTACGTCGACTTCCTCGCCGAGGCGGAGTTCACCGAGAAGGTGACCGCCGACGAGGAGGACCTGTCCGACGAGGACCGCAAGGAGATCGAGCAGCTCACCGGCTTCTTCCGCGCCCTCGGCCTCCTCGAGGGCGACCTCGACCTGTTCGACAAGGTCAACGAGCTCAACGGCGGCGGCATCATCGGCTACTACTCCTACGAGGACGAGCGGATCCGCCTCCGGGGCACCGAGCTGACGCCGGCCGTCCAGTCCACGCTCGTGCACGAGCTGACCCACGCACTGCAGGACCAGCACTTCGACCTCGAGGCGATGAAGGAGCACGCCGAGGACGACGACGCCGCGTCCGGTGCCCTCGACTCCCTGATCGAGGGCGACGCCAGGCGCATCGAGGCCGAGTGGCGCGAGGGACTGGGCAAGCCGGAGCTCAAGGCCCTCGAGAAGGACACCAAGTCCCAGAGCGACGAGGCCGACAAGGACCTCGCCAAGGTGCCGGAGGTCCTGCAGACGCTGATGTCGGCGCCGTACGTCTTCGGCGAGGCGATGCTGGCGACCGCCGTCCAGGACGGCGGCGACGAGGCGGTCGACGAGCTGTTCGAACGCCCGCCGAGCACCGAGGAGCACCAGCTCGATCCCTGGACGCTGATCGCTGACCATGCGGTCGCGATCCCGGTGGACACCCCGGGGGTCACCGAGGCCGAGGACGAGTTCGACGACGGCACGTTCGGGGCGATCGGCTGGCTGCTGATGCTCGCGGAGCGGGTGCCCGTCGAGCAGGCGCTCACCGCGGCGGACGGCTGGGGCGGCGACGCCTACGTGGCGTACGAGAAGAAGGGCGTCAGCTGCATCCGCGTGGCGTACGCCGGCGACACCCCCGAGGACCTGACCGAGATGAAGAACGCCCTGGGTGCGTGGGTGGCCAAGGGGGCGAAGGGGGCCGCGCGCAGCAAGATCGACGGGTCCAGGCTCGTGTTCCAGTCGTGCGACCCCGGCGCCAAGGCGCGGAAGGTCGCGAACGAGAGCTCGCGGGCGGCGGTCCGTCTCGCGCTCAACCGCACCTACCTGTCGACCCAGCTGGTGGACACCGGCGCGCCGATCGCCCAGGCCCGGTGCAGTGCCGACCTCCTGGTGCGTCGTCTCACGGTCAAGCAGCTCAACAACCCCAAGATCGACCCCGCGACGGTCCTCCGGATCATCACGCCCTGCCTCGCCTAGGCTCCCCGGATGAGCGAGCAGCCGGTGCCGGAGGTCCCGTACGGGCCGCCCGTCGCTCGCGCCGTGCCACCGCGCTGGAGGATCAACAAGAGGGATGCGGCGACGATCGCGGTCCGGGTCGCGGCGCCGTTCGTGCTCGGCGCGATCGTGAAGGCCCTCGCCAAGAAGTAGCGGGCCTCAGGGGCGGAGCCGGACGCCCTCGTCGTACGTCTGCTTGTGCAGGCTGAGGTAGACCAGCGTCTCCGTGCCGGAGATGCCCGGGATGCTGCGGATCTGGTCCGACACGACCCTCAGCAGGTGCTCGTCGTCGCGGCAGATGACCTCGGCGAGCACGTCCCACATCCCGGCGGTGAGCACGACGTACGACACCTCGTCGATGTCGGCCAGCGCGTCGGCCACCGGCTCGAGCGGGCCGGTCACGGTGACGGCGATCATCGCGCTGCGGGTGAAGCCCAGCTGGAGCGGGTCGGTGACCGCGACGATCTCGAAGACACCGGTCTCGGTCATCCGCTGCACGCGCTGCCGGACCGCTGCCTCGGACAGGCCGACCGCGGCGCCGATGGAGGCGTACGAGCGGCGGCCGTCCCTCTGCAGGGCCTCGATGATGCTCGCCGAGGTGGCGTCGACCTGGTACTCGGCAACGGGGGTCCTCACGGCGGTGAGCGTAGTTCGACGGCCTCCCGGCCGGGCCGGAACGCGGCCCGCCGCCGCCGTACGGTGGTCCGGTGGCGACGTTGAGACAGGTCCAGGTCACCTTCGACTGCGCGGATCCCGAGCGCCTGGCCCGGTTCTGGTGCGAGGTGCTCGGGTACGAGGTCGAACCGGACTTCGGGGGCGCGTGCGTCGACCCGACCGGGGTCGGGCCGCGGCTGTACTTCCAGCGGGTGCCCGAGGGCAAGGTGGTCAAGAACCGGGTGCACGTCGACGTGCGGGCCGGCACCGGCCTCGTCGGGGCCGAGCGCCTGGCCACCCTCGAGGCCGAGCGGGACCGGCTGGTCGCCCTCGGTGCGACCCACGCCTACACGCTCCACGCCGACGAGGAGAACGAGTCCTGCGTCGTGATGCAGGACATCGAGGGCAACGAGTTCTGCCTCGACTGACCGCCCTGGGGTGGGTCCTTGCGTGTCGGCAGGCGGGCGCGCACAGTGTCAGGCAGCGAACAGTGCGGGGCCTCGGGCGCTGCGATGGTTTCACCAGTCGAGGCCGTCAGGTCTCACCCGAACCCGAGGAGCACATCATGGACAGCAACCCGATGGACGAGTCCCCGCGCAGGGGGATCGTCGAGGACGACGCCGACGTGCAGGCCCACGGCATCCCCAAGCACGTCGACGGCCCCGAGACGGACGACGTCGAGGGTCACATGCCGCGCATCAAGTTCGTCGACGCCGAGGAGCCCAGTGACGAGAGCGTCGAGGGTCACAAGATCGCCCGCATCGCCGAGGACGACCAGGACGTCGAGGGTCACCGCGTCAGCCGGGTGACAGGCGATGACGAGGACACCGAGGGTCACCGCGTCAGCCGGTGACGGCGATCAGACACCGAGGAGCACATAGGCCGGGGCAAGGGCTGACCGGTTCCTTCGCCAGAGAGAAACAGCCCCTGGTCCTGCGTCGTCGCAGGTCAGGGGTTGTCCCAGTCGAGGCCGCCGGGTCTCATCCGAACCTGAGGAGCAGTCAGTGGACAGCAACCCGATCGCCACCTTCGTCGACGAGGGCGCACTGAGCGGTCGCATCGAGGCCACCGAGGACGTCGAGGGTCACGTCTCCCGTGGCCGAGGCCTCGAGGGTCCCGACAACCGACACGTGTCGAAGGCCACATGCCTGTCAAGCGCGGCATTCGAGGCCCCCGAGCGCAGCGACGAGAATTCTCCGACGTCGAGGGCCACGGCTTTATCTCCAGCAACCGCGTGGACGGTCCTGAGGACACGAGGCCACATGCCCCGCATCCGGTTCGCCGTAGACCCCTGAGTCCGAGCGACGAGGACAATGACGATACCGAGGGCCACAGCTGCCGCGTCATCGATGAGCAGTCCTCGTCGACGAGGAGCACACCGACGAGGACGTCGACACCGAGGGTCACGGCATCACCCGCAAGTTCTGACAGCCTGAACGCAGAACGCCCGCCCCACTGTGTCTGGGGACGGGCGTCGCGTTCGCAGGCCAGGGGCTGTGTCTGTGCTGGTGGGCGATACTGGGTTTGAACCAGTGACCTCTTCCGTGTCAAGGAAGCGCGCTACCGCTGCGCCAATCGCCCTCTGGTGAAGTTGTCGAGGTGGGTACGGGATTTGAACCCGTGTACACGGATTTGCAGTCCGTTGCCTCGCCTCTCGGCCAACCCACCGCGGATGGGTCGAGACCCTCTCCGAGCGGACAACGAGACTCGAACTCGCGACCTCAACCTTGGCAAGGTTGCGCTCTACCAACTGAGCTATGTCCGCATGCGCCCGTACTGTCTGAGCGCTTGAGAACCGTACCCGATGGTATCGGTGGGACAAACTTGAGGCCGACCCTCGGCGCGGCATGATGCACGGGTGCGTGCCTGGGTGAATGGTCGGTTGCTGGACGACGCGAGCGAGCCGGCGGTGGTGGTCAGCGACCACGGGGTGACCGTCGGTGACGGCGTCTTCGAGGCGATCAAGGTGCTCGACGGGCAGCCGTTCGCGCTCACGCTGCACCTCGACCGGCTGGTGCGCAGTGCCGACGGGCTCGGCCTCGTGGCCCCGGACCTCGAGGCGGTACGCCGCGGGGTGGAGGCGGTCCTCGACGGCACGTCGTGGCCGATGGCCCGGCTGCGGGTCACCTACACGGCCGGTCCCGCGCCGCTCGGCTCCGGCCGCGGCCACGGGGAGCCGACCCTCATCGTCGTCGCCGACGAGCTCCCGGCGTCCGCCCAGGACGTCGCCGTGGTCACCGTGCCGTGGCCTCGCAACGAGCGCGGCGCGATCGCCGGGCTCAAGACGACGTCCTACGCCGAGAACGTGGTCGCCCTGGCCGAGGCCAAGCGACGAGGCGGGACCGAGGCGATCTTCGCCAACCTCGCCGGCCACCTGTGCGAGGGCACCGGCTCCAACGTCTTCTACGTCGTCGACGGCGAGCTCCGCACGCCGACCCTGGACAGCGGCTGCCTGGCGGGGGTCACCCGGGCGCTGGTGCTCGAGTGGTGCGGGGGAGTCGAGGTCGACGAGCCGATCGAGGTCGTGAGCGACGCCAGCGAGATCTTCCTGGCCTCGACCACGCGCGACGTCCAGCCCGTCTCCCGGTGGGACGACCGGGTGCTCGAGGTCCCCGGTCCGGTCACCCGGGCGGCCCAGGAGACCTGGCACGCGAATGAGGGAAGCCTGCTCGGCATGGGCTAGCATCGGCGACCGCAGAACCGCAGCACATGCGGGCGATTGGCGCAGTGGTAGCGCGCTTCGTTCACACCGAAGAGGTCACTGGTTCGAACCCAGTATCGCCCACCGACGCGTGGTAGCGCGGCTCTGCCGTTGGCACCGAAGAGGTCACTGGTTCGAACCCAGTATCGCCCACCATCACTTGGCATGAGCCGCGCGAAGAGGTCTACCTCGAAGCATCGGCACCCGCCATAGTGAGCCCGTGAACGCATCGCAGCAGACGGCGGACGAGGTCGCGGAGCGCCTGCTCGGCTCGGTCCTCGGCACGGCCGAGATCATGTCGGTGTTCCTCGGAGACCGCCTGGGTTGGTACCGCTCCCTGGTCGACGACGGGTCCGCCAGTGCGGTCGAGCTCGCTCAGCGGACCGGCACGCAGGTGCGCTACGCCCGCGAGTGGCTCGAGCAGCAGGCGGTCGTGGGACTGCTGGCGGTGGAGGCCGACGGGGCGTCCGACGAGCGCCGCTTCGCCATCCCGGCCAGCACCGCCGAGGTGATGACCGACCCGACGAGCCTGGCCTACATGGCTCCGCTCAGCCGGATGTTCGCAGCGGTCGGGCCGGTGCTGCCCCAGTTGCTCGAGGTCTACCGCAACGGCGGCGGGGTGAGCTGGGACGACCTCGGGGACGACGCGCGCGAGTCCCAGGCCGACGCCAACCGCCCGTGGTACGAGAAGCAGCTGGGCCCCGCTCTCGCGGGTGTGCCGGCGATCCACGACGCGCTCGCCACCCCGGGCTGTCGGGTGCTCGACGTGGGCTGCGGCGGTGGCTGGTCGAGCATCGCCCTGGCCCGCGCGTACCCCGACGCGACGGTGCTGGGCGTCGACATCGACCAGCCCTCGGTCGACCTGGCGACGACGAACGTCCGCGAGGCCGGGCTGGCCGAGCGGGTGAGCTTCGTCTGCCAGGACGCAGCCTCCCTCCCCGAGGGGACCGTCGACGTGGCCTTCGCCTTCGAGTGCGTGCACGACATGCCCCGACCTGTCGAGGTGCTCAGTGCGGTTCGGCGGACGCTCGCCCCCGGCGGGTCGCTGGTCGTGATGGACGAGGCCGTGGCCGACGAGTTCGCCCCGGACGGTGACGACCTGGAGCGCATCATGTACGGCTTCAGCCTCTTCGTGTGCCTGCCCGACGGGCTCTCGTCGCCCCCGAGCGTGGGGACGGGGACGGTGATGCGCCCGTCCACGCTGCAGGGGTACGGCGAGGCCGCCGGCTTCGGCTCGTTCGAGGTGCTCCCGATCGAGGACTTCGGGTTCTGGCGGTTCTACCGGCTCTCCTGACCCACCCGGCCGCGGCGAAACCCCGAGGCGACGGCACCGTGGTCGTCGTTACCCTTGCCGCATGTCCGAGCTGAAGATCGCCCTCGTCCACGCAGGTCAGCGTGAGGACGTCGCGGTCACGACGGGCACCAAGGCCTGGGAGCCGTTCAAGGACAGCGCGGACGTCATCGCCGCCCGGGTGAACGGCGAGCTCAAGGACCTGTCGTACGAGCTCCAGGACGGCGACGAGGTCGAGGGCGTGGCCATCGACTCGGCGGACGGCCACGACATCCTGCGGCACTCGACCGCGCACGTGATGGCGCAGGCGGTCCAGGACCTGTTCCCCGACGCCAAGCTGGGCATCGGACCGCCGATCACGGACGGCTTCTACTACGACTTCGACGTCGAGACCCCGTTCGTGCCCGAGGACCTCGAGAAGATCGAGACCCGGATGCGCAAGATCATCAAGGAGGGGCAGCGCTTCTCCCGACGGGTCACCACCGACGCCGACGCCCTGGACGAGCTGAAGGACGAGCCCTACAAGATCGAGCTGATCGGGCTGAAGGGCTCGGGCCGGAGCGAGGACGCGGCGGAGGGCGCCAGCGTCGAGGTCGGCGCCGGCGAGCTGACCATCTACGACAACGTCAACCGCAACGGCGAGACCGCGTGGAGCGACCTCTGTCGCGGCCCGCACCTGCCCACCACCAAGCGGATCCCGGCGTTCAAGCTGATGCGGTCCGCGGCGGCGTACTGGCGCGGCGACGAGAAGAACAAGCAGCTCCAGCGCATCTACGGCACCGCCTGGGAGTCCAAGGAGGCGCTCGACGAGCACCTGCACCGGATCGAGGAGGCCGAACGCCGCGACCACCGCAAGCTCGGCCGCGACCTCGACCTCTACTCCTTCCCCGACGAGATCGGGTCCGGCCTGCCGGTCTTCCACCCGAAGGGCGGGGTGATCAAGCGGGAGATGGAGGACTACGTCCGCCGCCGGCACATCGAGGAGGGCTTCGAGTACGTCGGCACCCCGCACATCGCCAAGGAGGGGCTCTTCTACACCTCCGGCCACCTGCCGTACTACGGCGACGGGATGTTCCCGGCGCTCGACGTCGACGGCATGGACTACCGCCTCAAGGCGATGAACTGCCCGATGCACAACCTGATCTACCGGTCGCGGCAGCGGTCCTACCGCGAGCTCCCGCTGCGGCTCTTCGAGTTCGGCAGCGTCTACCGGCACGAGAAGTCGGGCGTGATCCACGGCCTGACCCGGGTGCGCGGGTTCGCGCAGGACGACTCGCACTCCTACGTGACCAAGGAGCAGGCGCCGGGGGAGATCAAGCACCTGCTCGAGTTCTGCCTGGGACTGTTCCGCGACTTCGGTCTCGACGACTTCTACCTCGAGCTGTCGACCCGCGACGACTCCAAGCCGGACAAGTTCATCGGCTCGGACGAGGACTGGGCGGTCGCGACCAAGGTGCTCGAGGACGTCTGCGTCGAGTCCGGTCTCGAGCTGGTCCCCGACCCGGGAGGCGCGGCGTACTACGGGCCGAAGGTCTCGGTCCAGGCGCGCGACGCGATCGGCCGGACCTGGCAGATGTCGACCATCCAGTACGACTTCAACCAGCCGTCGGTCGAGCGCTTCGACCTCGAGTACGTCGCCTCCGACGGGTCGCGGCAGCAGCCGGTGATGATCCACTCCGCCAAGTTCGGCTCGATCGAGCGCTTCATCGGCGTCCTCGTGGAGCACTACGCCGGTGCCTTCCCGCCCTGGCTCGCGCCGGTGCAGGTGCAGGGCATCCCGATCGCCGAACGGCACAACGACTACCTCGACGAGGTGGCCGCGAAGCTCAAGGTGGCCGGGATCCGCGTGGAGGTCGACGAGTCGGACGACCGGATGCAGAAGAAGATCCGCAACGCGCAGCTCCAGAAGGTGCCGTTCATGATGATCGCCGGCGACGACGACGTCGAGGCCGGCGCCGTCTCGTTCCGCTACCGCGACGGACGCCAGGACAACGGGGTCCCGGTCGACGAGGCGATCGCACGGGTGCTGGCAGCGGTGGAGTCGCGGGAACAGGTCTGACCTCCGGGGTGACCGACCTTCCGAACCACTTCGACGAGGACGTCGCGTCGGAGTACGACGACGGCGACGGCCGGTTCGCGCCCGAGCACCTGGCGCTGGAGAGCGGCTTCCTGGCCGACGTGGCGGGCCCTGGCGGCCGCGCGCTCGAGCTGGCCATCGGCACCGGGCGCATCGCCCTGCCCCTGGCCCGGCGCGGCATCGAGGTCCACGGCATCGACCTGTCGCAGGCGATGGTGGACCGGCTCCGCGTCAAGCCCGGGGGAGCCGAGCTGCCGGTCGCGATCGGCGACTTCACGAGCACCGTGGCGGGCGACGGCTTCGACCTCGTCTACCTGGTCTACAACACCATCGGCAACGTCACGACCCAGGACGCCCAGGTCGCGACGTTCGAGAACGCGGCCCGGCACCTGCGGCCCGGCGGCTGCTTCGTCGTCGAGACCGGGGTGGCCGGCGTGCTGCACGCCCAGGCCGGACATCGGTACCAGGTCTTCCACCACGGCGACGACCACCACGGGATCGACGAGTACGACCCGGTCACCCAGCAGATGTGGTCGCACCACTACTCGCGACGCGAGGACGGTGCGTTCGAGCGCCACTCGGTCCCGTTCCGCTACACCTGGCCGGCCGAGCTCGACCTGATGGCCCGGATCGCGGGACTGCGGCTCCGCGAGCGCTGGGCCTGGTTCGACCGCTCACCGTTCACGGCCGAGAGCCGCTCGCACGTCTCGGTCTGGGAGAAGGGGTGAGGCACGCGCTCGTCGCCGTCGTCGCGTTGCTGGCCACCGCGTGCGGCGGCGGATCCGGGACCACCACCGAGGAGGAGCCCGAGCCCGAGGCGCCCTCGGCCTCCGAGCCGGTGCTCCCGACCGCACCCCCGGTGGACGAGGCGGAGCTCCAGCGCCAGGAGGAGCTGGTGCAGCTCGCCGCGGCAGCGCAGGAGCAGGCGGCGCTGCTCAACGCGCAGGAGGACGACGTGCCGCCTCGGGAGGGCCCCGTCATCGGCGCGGACATCAGCTGGCCGCAGTGCCCGCCCGGCCTGGGGATCGAGCACAAGGAGACCTCGGGACAACCGATGCCCACCGACGAGGCGGAGTACGTCGTCGTCGGCCTGACCAACGGTCCGGGCTTCCACGCGAACCCGTGCCTCGCCGACCAGGTCGCGTGGGTGAAGGAGCGCGGCCTGCTGATCGCGGCGTACTCCGTGATCAGCTGGCCCGACGAGGCCGCCCAGACGGAGCACGGCGGGCTGCGCGGCGCCGGGTACGCGCAGGCGCAGTTCAACATCGCGTCGATGAAGGAGTCCGGCCTCGAGTCACCGCTGGTCTGGCTCGACGTCGAGCAGGTGCCGTTCTACGAGTGGAGCGCCGACACCGCGGCCAACGCCGAGGTCGTGGTCGGGGCGGCCCAGGGCTACCTCGACGCCGGGTACCGGGTCGGCGTCTACTCGACGCCGTACATCTGGGAGTCGCTCGTCGGCGACCTCTCGCTCCGCCTGCCCGAGTGGCGGGCGGCGGGACAGACGTCGCAGGCCGAGGCGCTGGACCGCTGCGGCAGGGACTGGTCCATCCAGGGCGGCGAGGCTGTCCTGGGCCAGTGGGTCCAGGACGGCCGCGACAAGAACGTCACCTGTCCGGGCATCGCGGAGCACCTCGCCCGCTGGTTCGCCCGCGCGTGACCACGACGACCGACGAGAAGAGGACGCATGAGGCTCGATGACTCCCTGGTGGCGGCGGCTCGAGAGCAGCTGGAGACCAGGTTCCCGGGTGCCGAGGGCATCGCGGCCGCGATGTACACCGAGGACGGCACGATCCTGACGAGCGTGTTCTTCGAACCCGAGTGGGGCAGCGGCATGCTGTGTGCCGAGGTCGGCGCGATGTGCGAGGCCGAGAAGCTCGGCAAGGCCGTCACCGCGTCGGTGTGCGTGTCCCGGCTGTCCGGCGACCACCCCATCCTCGTGCTGACCCCCTGCGGCATCTGCCAGGAGCGGCTCTTCCACTGGGGCGGGTCGGTCGAGGTGGCGGTGCCCGCAGCGGACGATCCCACCGCCTGGGAGCCCAGGACCCTGGACGAGGTGCAGCCGTACTACTGGGTCAGGGCGTTCGAGCGCTCCGCGGCGAACGACGACGGCCGGGTGCCCTGAGGGCACCCGGCCGCCACCGGGGTCAACGCGGGAGCCGGGCACTCATCGCCGGCTCGCGATCACCATGGTGAATGCCGACTCCGCGACCTTGCGGGCGTCGGTGAAGCCGCCGTCCGCGAAGGTCTGCAGGGTGCGGGCCGGTCCGGCCTGGTTGCCGAGCGCGTCCCCGCCCTGCGACACCGCGTTGGGCACGCACAGGTTGTGGCCCGAGGCGTACCAGATCAGCCCGAGGGGGTGGAGGTTGTCCTCGAGCCGGTCGCCCGCGTTGGGCTCGACCGCGAAGAACCATCCGTCGTCCGCGAGGTGTGACTTGGCGTACGCCAGGGCGCCGACCGGGTCGCCGAGGTCGTGCAGCGTGTCGAACATGCAGACCAGGTCGAACGTGCCCTCGTAGGCCTGTGCCTCCGCGACCTCGAACCGCACCCGGTCGCCGACGCCGGCGCCCCTGGCCGCGAGCGCCGCGCGGCGCACGGACTCCTCGTGGAGGTCGATCCCGACGAACGTCGAGGCGGGGAACGCCTCCGCCATCGCGATGACGGCGGTGCCGAGCCCGCAGCCCACGTCGAGGACGCGGATGCCGGCCTCGAGCCGCTCGACGAGCCCCGGGACGGCCGCCAGCCACTCGGGCACGAGCACGTTGCGGAAGGACGGGCGGAAGAAGCGCTCGAACCCGACGAACAGGCGCGAGTCGTGCGCGTGCCAACCGAGGCCCTCGCCACTGGCGTAGCCGTGGGCGAGCTGGTCCACGGTCGGCCAGACCGACGCGAGGACCTCGAAGCCGGACGCCATGAACGCCGGGCCGTCCTCGTCGGCGAGCACGAGGGCGTGCTCGGCCGGGAGGGTGAAGGTGCGGTCGGCCGGGTCGTAGCTGACGTAGCCGGCGGCCGCCTGGGCGGCGAGCCACTCCCGCACGTACCGCTCGGTGTAGCCCAGACGCTGGGCGAGCTCGGCGCTCGTGCTGCCCGGGTGCTCCGCCAGGCCGCGGTAGAGGCCGAGCCGGTAGCCGAGGTAGGCGAGCAGGGTGTGGTGGCCGATGCCGAGGTCGGTGACGACCTTGGTCGCGAAGGCCTCGACCTTGGCCGGGTCGATCTCCGCGGGGGTCTGGGTGCCGCCCGCGTCGCCGTGCCGCTCGGTGCTGGTCGTGACGGTCATGGTGCTTCCTCTCGTCGGGACGGACCCTCGTGGCCCGCCGTCGACACCACCGTCGGGGGAGGCGCTCGCACCGCGCTGTCGCGGAACGGGCGGCGTCCGTCGCGCCGTGACAGCGCCGTGACAGTGGGTCGCCGGATGGTCGGGGCATGACCGAGACCGACACGGCCACCGACCTGTCCTGGATGGGCACGACCCTCCTGGTGTGGGCCCACCCCGACGACGAGACGTACCTGACCGGCGGCACCGCAGCCGCGCTGGTCGACGCCGGGCACCGCGTGGTCGCGGTGACCGCGACGCGGGGGGAGGCCGGCGGACCGGAGCTCTCGACGGAGGCCCGTGCGGCGACGGCTGCGCTCCGCACGCGCGAGCTGGACGAGGCCCTCAGCATCCTCGGGGTCACCGAGCACGAGTGGCTCGGGTACGAGGACGGCGGGTGCGCGACGGCCGACCCGGAGCCCGCCGTCGTGCGGCTGGTCGAGCTGCTCGACGAGGTGCGGCCGCGCACGGTCGTGACCTTCGGACCGGACGGCTTCACCGGTCACCCCGACCACCGCGCGGTCAGCGCCTGGGTCGACCTCGCCCTCGCGCGCGCCTCGGTGGCACCCCGGCTGCTGCACGCGGTCGCGACCGAGGCCGACCGGGTCGACCCGCGGCTGGACGAGGACTTCGGCGTCTACGAGCACGGCCAGCCGCGCATCTGCGAACCCGACGAGCTCGCGCTGCGTCACGTCCTCACGGGCCGGGCCCTGAGCCGCAAGGTCGACGCGCTGCTGGCCCAGGCCAGCCAGACGGCGGGCCTCGTCGATGCCGTGGGGCTCGAGCGGTACCGCGCGTGGGTCGCGACGGAGGCGCTGGCGGAGCCCGCACCGGCCTCGGCTACGGCACACTGAGGCGCCATGGAGCCGGTGCCAGCATCGCCTCCCGTCCGGGTGGGCGTCCTCGGCCCGCTCGCGCTGTCGGTCGACGGTGTCGACGTGCGGGTGCCGGGCGCCCGACGCCGGGCCCTCCTCGCGACGCTGGCCCTGGCGCGCGGCCGGCTGGTCGGTGTCGACCGGCTCGTCGACGCCCTGTGGCCGGACGACCCGCCCGACGACGCGGCGCAGGCCCTCTACAACCACGTCTCGCGGCTGCGCGCGGACCTCGGGGCGGCTGGAAGCCGGCTCGTCCGCGAGGGTGCCGGCTACGTGCTGGTCCTGGGCGAGGACGAGCTGGACGCCTCCGTCGCGCGGCTCGTCGTCGCCGAGGTGGCCGACCTGGGAGCGACCCAGGTGGTCGCCCGGACGGCGGAGGCGCTCGGCCTGTGGCGCGGCCCTGCGCTCGCGGAGTTCCGCGGTCATCCGGACCTCGAGGTCGAGGCGGTCGCGCTCGACGAGCTGCGGCTCCGGCTGCACGACGCCCTGGTGGGTGCCCGCATCGAGGTGGGCGACGCGGCCGCCGTGGCCGAGGCGAGCAGCGCCGTGGCGGCGGACCCGCTGCGCGAGCGCGGCGTCCTCCTGCTCATGCAGGCGCTCGCGCGTGAGGGGCGGTCGGCCGACGCGATGGCGGCCGGCGCGTCGTACCGCCGTCGGCTGGCTGACGAGACCGGGCTCGACCCCGGTCCGGCCCTCGGGCGGCTCGAGCAGGAGATCGCCGCCGGTGAGATGGCGGCGCCCGAGGCTCAGCGCGCGTGGGCACCGCCCCGGCGGTCCGTCGCGCGGCCGTCCGGCCCGCTGGTGGGTCGCGAGCAGGAGCACGACGAGGTCGCGCGGCTGCTCGTGGGTCACCGGATGGTCACCCTGACCGGCCCCGGCGGGGTCGGCAAGACCAGGCTCGCGCTCGAGGTGGCCGCGTCGGTCGCCGAGCAGGACGAGGTGGACACGGTGGTCGTCGACCTGGCCGCCGTCGAGGACGCCTCACGCGTCGCCCAGGCCGTGGCCTCGACGCTCGGCCTGCGGCTGGTGGGCGCCGGGCCGTCGTCCGTGCGCGACGTGGCCGCCGCACTGGCCGACGTCTCGATGCTGCTCGTGCTCGACAACGCCGAGCACGTGGCCGACGCCTGCCGCGAGCTCGTCGAGGCCGTGGACCGGCAGGCGCCCCGGGTCCGCGTCCTGGCGACGTCCCGCGTGACCCTGCACGCGGCCAACGAGCACGTCGTCCGGTTGCAACCGCTGCCGACACCGCGTGACGTCGGCGACCTCGTGACCCTGGAGAGGCAACCCAGCGTGCGGGCCTTCCTCGAGCACGTCCGCCGACGTGATCGTGGCTACGAGCTGACGGCGCTCGACGCCGGACCGCTGGTGGAGGTGCTGAGACACCTCGACGGACTCCCGCTCGCGATCGAGCTCGTCGCCGGACAGGTCACGATGCTGCCGCTCGCCGCGGTGCGCGACCGGCTGGGCCGGGCCCTGGACCTCGTCGGTGACGCCACCGGCGCGGACGAGGCCCGCCAGCGGACCCTGCGGCTGACGATCCGCTGGTCGTACGACCGCCTGACCGCCGCCCAGCAGGCGCTGCTGCGCGCCGTCGCCGCGTTCCCCGGTGGGCTCGACCTCGACGCCGTCGAGGACGTCGCCTCCGAGGTCGCACCGGGCCACGACCCCGTCCGCCTGCTGCACGGGCTGGTGGACGCGTCGCTGCTCGACGTCGACGCCGGACGGACGCGCTACCGCTTGCTGTTCACGGTGCGGGCACTCCTGCTCGAGGAGCTCGCCGCCGTGGGTGAGCGCGAGGCCGCCGAGCACCGGTTCGTGAGGTGGGCGGTGCGCGCCGCGGAGGAGATCGGGGCAGACCTGCTCTCGCCGTCGGAGGCGCAGGCCGACCGTCGGCTCCGCACCGAGCTCGACAACCTCCGTGCCGCGCGCGACGTCGCGCGCGAGACCGGTGCGGTCGACGCCCGGGTGCGGATCACCCTCGCCGTGGACCAGCCCGCCATCTGGCGAGACCTCCGGGAGGTGTGGTCGTGGTGCCTCGAGCTCGCCGCCGCTCCCGAGACGCACGGACACGCGCTCGAGGTCGAGATCATCGGCGCCGCCGCGGAGGCGGCTCGCCAGGCGGGGGAGTACGACCGAGCCGTCGAGCTGGCCCGACGGGGCCTGGCCGTGCCCGACGGTGGGGCGGACGAGCTCAGGGCCGCGCGGTGCTGGTCGGCCCTGGCCGGGGTCGCCCACTACCGGGGGGAGTTCGCGGACGCCGCCCGCGACTGGGCCCGCTCGGGGCGGGCAGCCGGGCCGTCGGCGGCCGGGCTGCTCGGGAGCGCCGCGCTGGCCGCGGGCTACGGAGGCGACCACGTCCTCGCCGCGTCGCTGCTCGCCGAGGCACACGAGCGGTACGCCGCGTCCCCGCACGGGAGCAGCCACGCCTTCCTCACCTACGTCGAGGGGGAGCAGGTGGCCGTCGAGGAGCCGGTCGCCGGGATCCCGAAGTACGTCGCCGCGGTCGAGGAGGCGCTCAGTGTCGGCGCGAACTTCGTCGCCGGCGTGGCCGGGGTCGCGCTCGCCGCTGCCCAGGCCCGGACCGGGGACGCTCCCACCGCGGCGGGCGGCTACGGGTACCTGCTCGACTACTGGCGCACGACCGGCCACGGACCACAGCTGTGGACGACGGCGCGCAACGCCGCGACCCTCCTCCTCGCCGAGGGGTGCACCCGCGAGGCCGCCCTGCTGCTGCTCCGCGCCGACGCGACGCCCGAGGCCGCGCGGGTCGACCCCGACATCGCCCGCCACAGCGGCCGCAGCTTCGTCGACGTGGCCGACGTCCTGGGCGCTGCGGACCTCGACGCCTTGCGCCAGGAGGCGGTCTCGTTGACCAGCGGCGAGGTCGTCGACGTGGCCCGCGCGGCACTGGCCCGGATCGCGAGGCGTTGACGGCGGCGAGGTCGCGGCGTGCCGCGTCCACGTCGCGGTCGCGCAGATACCCTCGACCTGAGCTCCGAGATCCCGCTCGGTCGCAAGAGGAGAGCCGATGTCCCAGGACGGCCCGAAGGCGGACGGTCGCCAGGCCCGCTGGGACCGGCACAACCAGGTCCGTCGCCAGGTCATCATCGACGCCGCGATCGAGGTGCTCGGCGAGAGCGAGGCGGGCGCCGAGGTGCACGTCCAGCAGATCGCCGATCGGGCCGGCCTGAGCCGCACGGTCGTCTACCGGCACTTCAACGACCGCGCCGACCTCGACGCCGCCGTCCAGGGGGCGGTCCTGGAGCTGCTCCGGGGCGAGCTGGTCCCGGCGCTGTCCTTCGAGGGGACGCCGGTCGAGATCATCCGCCGGATCGTGGCGGCGTACGTCGGCTGGGCGGTCGCCCACCCGGCCCTGCACGAGTTCGCCCAGGCCGACCCGCCCGGGGTCGGCCCCGGCCAGATGGAGCGGGCGATCGGCCACATCGCCGGTCAGGTCGAGGACCTCATCAACGTGGGTGTCGAGGTGCTGCACGTGGAGCTGGAGGAGCACGAGGTCGACGCGCTCGACCCGCTCGTCTTCGGCCTCGTCGGTGCGGTGTTCACCTCCGTGCGGAGGTGGCTGTCGCGGCCCGAGCGCAAGCCGGCCGCCGACGAGTTCGTCGCGATCGCCACCGAGGCCATCTGGCTGCAGATCGCCGGCATGGCCAAGGCACGCGGCGTCGAGCTCGACCCCGACGTGCCGGTCGAGCGACTGCTCGAAGCGGCTTTCGACGGAGCCGAGTAGTGGCCGACGAGTTCCACCAGCCCGGTGTCGGCGACGCCGACGACCTCGAGCGCCTGTGGACGCCGCACCGGATGGCGTACATCCGCGGTGAGAACAAGCCGTCCGACGGATCGGCGGGGGAGTGCCCGTTCTGCCGGATCCCGAGCCTCGGCGACGAGGAGGGGCTCGTCGTGCACCGGGGTGAGCACACCTACGCGGTCCTGAACCTCTACCCGTACGCACCGGGACACCTGATGGTCTGTCCCTACCGGCACATCGCCGACTACACCGAGACGACGGACGCCGAGGCCGCGGAGATGGCCGACCTCACGCGGGAGGCGATGCGCGTCGTCCGCTCGGTCTCCGGCGCGGACGGCTTCAACATCGGCATGAACCAGGGCCACATCGCCGGCGCGGGCATCGCCGCACACCTGCACCAGCACGTGGTGCCCCGCTGGCTGGGCGACCAGAACTTCATGCCGATCATCGGGCGCACCAAGACGCTGCCCGAGCTCCTGGTGGACACCCGGGCCCTGCTGGCCGAGGCCTGGGCCTAGGCGGCTAGCGGCCCTTCTTGGTGGTCAGCGTCTCCATCGAGCTGGCGGCCGCCCCGTCGGCCTTGGCGCGCTTGTCGGCGCGCTTCTCCTTGATGGACTTGCCGGACTTGGCTGACTTGTTCTGGCGCGGCGACTTGTCGCTCATGTGCGTCCTCTGGTCGGAAGCCTGACTGGCTCCGTGCTGTGACGGTACGCCTGCCTTCGGCATCCGGGGGCGACACCGACTAGCCTCCCCCCACCATGCTCGACAGATTCAAGGCCTTCTGGCAGGGCGTCATGCTCGCGCCCTTCGTCAACCTGTTCATCAGGCTCGGCATCAGCCCGGACGTGATCACGGTGGTCGGCACCGTCGGCGTCTCCGCCGGCGCGCTCGTGTTCTTCCCGCAGGGGATGCTCTGGCAGGGCGTGCTCGTCGTGACCGCGTTCGTGTTCAGCGACCTGATCGACGGCGCGATGGCCCGCAAGCTGGGTCGGTCGTCGAACTTCGGTGCCTTCCTCGACTCGACCCTCGACCGCGTCGCCGACGCCGCGCTGTTCGGGGGCATGGCGCTGTACTTCGCGTGGCAGGCCGAGGACCGGCTCTACCTCGTCATCAGCCTGGTCTGCCTGACCATGGGCAGCATCACGTCGTACGCCCGGGCCAAGGGCGAGCAGCTGGGGTACGACGCCAAGACCGGTCTCGCCGAGCGGCCGGACCGTCTGGTCGGGCTGCTGGTGCCCACGTTCTTCGGCGACCTGCTCGACGTGCCGGTGGTCTACGAGGTCGCCCTGTGGCTGATCGCCGTGCTCAGCACGATCACCGTCGTCCAGCGGATCCTCAAGGTGCGCCGCCAGGCCGTCGCCGCCCACGGCGCCGAATCGGCCGGGACCACGCCGCAGAACTAGACTCGGGGGCATGTCCGAGCAGCACACCGAAGAGCCCCAGAACATCGTCACCGGCACGACCAAGGTCAAGCGCGGGATGGCCGAGATGCTCAAGGGCGGCGTCATCATGGACGTCGTCACCGCCGAGCAGGCCAAGATCGCCGAGGACGCCGGCGCGGTCGCCGTGATGGCCCTCGAGCGGGTGCCCGCCGACATCCGTGCCCAGGGCGGCGTGTCGCGGATGAGCGACCCGGACATGATCGACTCGATCATCGAGGCCGTCTCGGTCCCGGTGATGGCCAAGGCCCGGATCGGGCACTTCGCCGAGGCGCAGGTGCTGCAGAGCCTGGGCGTCGACTACGTCGACGAGTCCGAGGTGCTGACGCCGGCCGACTACGCCAACCACATCGACAAGTGGCGGTTCACGGTGCCGTTCGTGTGCGGTGCGACCAACCTGGGTGAGGCGCTGCGCCGGATCACCGAGGGTGCGGCGATGATCCGCTCCAAGGGCGAGGCCGGCACCGGCGACGTGTCGAACGCGGTCACCCACATGCGCACGATCCGCGCCGAGATCCGCCGGCTCTCCTCCCTGGAGGAGGACGAGCTCTACGTCGCGGCGAAGGAGCTCCAGGCGCCGTACGACCTGGTCAAGGAGGTCGCCGAGCGCGGCAAGCTGCCGGTGGTGCTGTTCACCGCGGGTGGCATCGCGACCCCCGCGGACGCGGCGATGATGATGCAGCTCGGCGCCGAGGGCGTGTTCGTGGGCTCGGGCATCTTCAAGTCCGGCAACCCGGCCGAGCGTGCCGAGGCGATCGTCAAGGCCACGACCTTCCACGACGACCCCGACGTGGTCGCCAAGGTCTCCCGCGGCCTGGGCGAGGCCATGGTCGGCATCAACGTCGAGGACATCCCCCAGCCCCACCGGCTCGCCGAGCGCGGCTGGTAGATGCCTCGCCGGGGGCTCGTCGCACTCCTGCTCGTCGCGACCGCCCTGGTCGGGTCCTGCCGGGACGAGGCCCCGGAGGACCCGGGCTACCACCGGGAGAAGGTCGTCGCCACCGACGCCGGAGACGTCAGGGGCGTCGAGCACGACGGCGTCATCTCCTGGAAGGGCCTCCCGTACGCCGCCGCGCCCGTCGGCGACCTGCGCTGGCGGCCGCCGGAGCCGGCGCAGCCCTGGTCGGGGACCCGCAAGGCCGACGAGTACGGCGCCATCTGCCCGCAGGACCTCAGCGGCTCGCTCGCGGGCGCCCTGGGCGACGTCCCGGCCAGCGACGAGGACTGCCTCACCCTCAACGTCCACCGGCCGGCCGACGCGCGTGACGACCTGCCGGTGATGGTGTGGGTGCACGGCGGCGGCTTCGTCACCGGCTCGGGCAGCCAGGCGATGTACAACAGCCCCGAGCTGGTGCGCCGCGGCGTCGTGCTGGTGACGATCAACTACCGGCTCGGCCGGCTCGGTTTCTTCGCCCACCCCGCCGTGCAGGAGGACGGTCACCGGCTGGCGAACTTCGGGCTGCTCGACCAGGTCGCCGCGCTCACGTGGGTGCGGGACAACATCGGTGCGTTCGGCGGGGACGCCGACAACGTGACGCTGTTCGGCGAGTCGGCCGGGGCGATCTCGGTGAGCTCCCTGATGGCCTCACCCGCGGCCGAGGGTCTCTTCGACCGGGCGATCTCGCAGTCCGGCTTCGGCCGGGAGCCGAACCTGAGCTGGGAGGGGGCCACGGCCGACGCCGCGGCGGCCGTCGCCGGCCTGGCCGGACCGGACCCGTCGGCCGACGACCTCCGCGCGCTGGACGCGGACGAGCTGGCCAGGATCCCGACAGAGCTCCTCGACGGGCAGGTGCCCGTCCTCGACGAGGTGCTGCCGACGAGTGTCGCGGCGGCGTTCGAGGCCGGCGACGAGGCGCAGGTGCCGTTCCTGGTGGGCACCACGGACCTCGAGATCTCGCCCGACTTCGTCAGCCCGGGTCCGGTCGTGGGCGCCGTCCGTGCGCTGCTCCTCGCCGAGCGGGACCGGGTCGAGCCGGCGTACGGAAGCGCGGCGGAGCTCGACCGGCACCTCCTGGCCGACACCATGTTCACCGAGCCCGCACGTCACCTCGCGCTGCTCCACGCGGACGAGAGCCCGGCGTTCCGCTACCTGTTCCGGATCGCCACCGCGCCGGTGCTCGAGAGCGCGGGGGGTGCGCCGCACGCCTCGGAGCTGGTCTTCGTCTTCGACGACACCCGACGCCAGGGCACGCCGGTGGAGAACGCCGACGCGCTCGCCGACGAGGTGGCCGACCTCTGGGTGGACTTCGCGACCGATGGTGAGCCCGACGGCTGGCCGCGGGCCGACACCGGCCGGTTGCTCACCTTCGCGCTCACCGGGGCCGCCGCCGGGCCGGACCCGTGGACGGCACGCCTCGACGTCGTCGAGAGCGGGTACGACCGCGTGGGCAACGGCGTGGCCAGCGCCGACTAACGGGCGGGTAACACGCGGAGGGTCTCCCGTTACCGACGCATCGTCCGTTCGGTCAGAGGACGCTTCCAGACGGGTCATTCCGCGGTCGAGGCCGTCATTCGTAAACGTTTGCGTCGTTTGGTGAGAGAGACCAGAAAAGAACTGGTCACGTCATCGAACGGAGCTCCACATGCACACCACCACCAAGGGCGCACTCGCTGCAGGCGCCGCTGCCGTCCTCCTCCTCGGCGGAGCCGGCACCCTCGCCTTCTGGAGTGACGACGCCACCCTCAACGGTGGCTCGGTCACGTCCGGCTCGCTCAGCATCGACCCGGTCTCGTGCACGTCGGCCTGGCAGTACGCCAGCGGCAGCGCGGCGAACACCAACGTCGTGAACGGCATCGTGCCCGGCGACTCGATCTACAAGGTCTGCACGTTCACCGTCGCGGCCGTCGGCGACCACCTCACCGCCACGCCGACGATCCCGGCGACGCTGGCCTACACGCCGGCCAACGCTCCCGGCAGCACGCTGTCGCTCCCGGTCGCCGCGACCTACACCCTGAACGGCAACCCGTTCACCGGGGCCGACGTCATCACCGACACCAACGACGGCACGCTGGCTGCCCGCATCGTGGTGACCATGCCGTTCGGCAACGCCACGACGATCAACGCCAACGACACCCAGGGCTTCACCAAGACGCTCGACGCCCTGACCGTCTCGCTCACCCAGACCACCACGGGCACGAACCCCAACTGAGGCTGAGCTGAGACAGGGCTTCATTCGATGACCGTGCTGGGTTGGTGCCGGCGACTGGCCTCGTGGCTGGTCGTCGGCGCCTGCCTGCTCGCTCTCTCCGTGGGGCTCCTGGTGCCGCGACTGGCCGGCGCGACGCCGTACACCGTGCTCACCGGCTCCATGACCCCCCACCTGCCGCCGGGCACGCTCGTCGTGGTCCGGCCGGTGGAGCCGGGGGACATCGCCACGGGCGCGGTCATCACCTACCAGCTCGAGTCGGGGCGTCCCGAGGTCGTCACGCACCGCGTCGTCGCGGTCCGGACGGCACTCGACGGCGAGGTCCAGTGGCAGACCCGCGGGGATGCGAACGGCGCGGCGGACCCCGAGTGGGTCCGGCCGGAGCAGGTCAGGGGTCAGGTCTGGTACGCGGTCCCGTGGCTCGGTCACGTCGGCCGCTGGCTCAGCACCACGCAGCGCGACCTGGTCATCCAGGTCGTGGCCGCACTGCTGCTGGCGTACGCCGCAGCGATGTTCGTCGCCGGTGCCCGTCGCCGCCGACAGGACGACCCGTCCGCCCCGGTCCCACCACGACGCGAGGAGGTGTCGGCATGAAGCAGCTGCTCAGTGCCGCGCTGGCCGCTGCGGTGGCGACCCTGGTTCTCGCGTCGCCGGCCTCGGCCGACGACACGGTCGGGAAGGACACTCGGCAGGACGTCGGCGTCAGTCTCGACGGCACCCACTACGAGGAGTCGCTGGACGCGCCGCTGTTCGACCCGAGGGTCCGCTGGGTCCCGGGCGACGTCCGGACCACGGACATCTGGGTCCGCAACCAGGCGGACGAGGCCGGCGACCTCACCATCGACCTGGTGCCGCAGGCGCGCCAGAACCTGTTCGACTCCGGGCACCTGACGGTGTCGGCACGCGCCGGCACGGGTCCCTGGATGACCGTCCGGGAGGGCGAGCCGCTCCGGCTGCTCGCGCGGAAGGACGTCCCGTCCCGCGCCGAGGTGCCGGTGACCGTCCGGGTCGCCCTCGCACCCGAGGCGCCCAACGGCACCATGGTCCTCGCCACCGACTTCGACCTGAAGGTCACCCTCGTCGACGCCCGCGCCTCCGGCTCGGACGGCGACCACGACGGACCCGGCGGGCTGCTGCCCGCCACCGGTTCACCGACGTCCTGGTGGGTCCTCCCACTCGGGCTCCTCCTTCTCGCCGGCGGCGCGCTGATGCTCGCCCGCCGGGAGTCGTCCCGACTCCTCGCGACCCCGCACCTGTCTGGAGAACACCGATGAGCACTCACCCACTCGACGCACCCGTGCGCAGGCGCCGTGGCCGAGGCCGCGCCGTCCTGTCCCTCGCCGTCGTGGCGTTCCTCGCCACCGGGATGAGCGTTCAGGGGACCTTCGCCTCGTGGACCGACTCGGCCACCATGACGACCGGCCCGTTCGCCTCGGGAACCCTCGACATCATGATCAACGGCCAGCTCGCCGGGCCGGGCACCACCAACAACCCGGGGACCACCGCGAACGCGGGCTTCACGCTGCCCAACATGTCTCCCGGCGAGAGCGTCGCGACCAGCTTCCCCGTGCGCAACAACGGCACGACCGGCCTCAAGTACAACGTCGCGGGAACGGCCACCGGTGGCCTGGCCGTGGCCGGCGGGATGCAGTACGCCGTCTACTTCGGCGTGACCGCGACCAACACCGGCACGGAGGCCAACGGCAACCGGCTCGGGGCCTGCGGTGGCACCACGCCGACCGACGCGAACGGCGTGACCCTCACCGGCACCTCGGCGTCGCTCGCCGCCGACCGCACGCTCGCCGCGAACACGCAGGAGACGGCGTGTGTCGTCGTGCGGCTCAACAGCACCGCGGGCAACGCGCTCCAGGGCCAGACCACCAGCGCCAGCCTCGTGTTCAACGCGCGTCAGCTGACCGCCCCCTGATCGCCGACCGACCACGACCGAGGACCGACACCACATGACCACGACCAGGCTGCTCCGCGGGGCCCGCGAGGGCGCGCTGTGGTTCGGCGCGCTCGCCGGGCTGCTCGCCGTCGTTGCCGGTGTCGCGGTCGTGGCGCTGAACGCGAGCTTCCTGGTGTTCCGGTCCGGGTCGATGTCACCGGAGATCGACACCGGCTCGCTCGCCTTCGCGAGGCCGCTCGATGCGCCGGAGATCCGGTCCGGCGACGTCGTGACCGTGCGCTCGTCGGACGGTGCCCAGATCACCCACCGCGTCGTGTCGTCCACGGTGCGCGGCGACGAGGCGAGCCTGGTGCTCCAGGGAGACGCCAACTCGACCCCGGACGCCGAGCTGTACGTCGTCCAGACCGTCCAGCGGGTCGACTTCTCGGTTCCCTACGCCGGCTACGTCGTCGCGTACGCCATGACCCCGCCCGGCCTCGTCGCCATCGCCGCGATCAGCATCGCGCTCTTCCTGGTGTCGTCCGACGACGGCCCCACCGGGTCGCGCACCGCTCCGGACCGTCGGCACCGGCGCGGTCGGCGCTCCGGGCGCGCCGCCGTGACCGCCACCGCCGTGGCCGCGACCGTGGTGGCCACCGCCGTGACCGGCACCCAGGCGGCCTTCAACGACACGGCGACCATGACCACCGGCGCCTTCTCGGCGGCGACCGTGACGCCGCCCACCGGCGTCGCGTGCGTCAACGCGGCTGGCAACAACGACTACATCGGCTGGACCGCGCCGAGCGGGTACACCCCGACGGCCTACCGGGTCTACCTCAACGGGTCGGCGACCCCCACGGCGACGGTCACGCCGCCCACGACGCAGTGGGCGCCCGCGGACACGTTCTTCCCCACGGGCTACACCGTTCGCGTCGCCGCGGTACGGGGGTCCTGGGTGAGCGCGCAGGCCGGTCCGGCGAGCATCTCGACGGTCTTCCTGTTCCAGGGCTCCACCTGCGCCTAGACCGGATCCGCCCGTCCGGGGCATTTCGCATCGCCCGATCGGACGGTCAGGGCACCATGGGTCGTCAGGAAACCGGTCGCGAACGACCATTTCCGCAGGTGAGGCGTGTCTCGACGGCCGGGGGGCCGTTGCAGGTGGGACAGCCGCACGGGGACGAGAGGGGGCGTGATGGAGCGGTCGTACCGTGGCCTCGGTCTCGTCGCGCTCATCCTCCTCGTGGTCGCGCCGCTCAGCCTGTTCGCCGTGCTCGCCCTCTTCGAGGACGAGTCGCAGGACTCGATCCTGATCAGCCTCGACGGCGTCCACGGGACGAGCGAGCTCGACGGGGCGCTCCTGGAGTCCCCGGACCCGTGGCAGCCCGGTGAGGTCCGGAGCGTCATCGTCTACGTGGAGAACGCCGGACCGGACGCCGTCGACGCGGAGGTCGCGGTCACCGCCCGGTCGATCGACGCGCTCGTCCGGGACGGCTACCTGACTCTCGGCGCGGCCGTCGACGAGGGGCCCTCGGCCCCGTTGGGCGAGGCCACCGCGACCCAGCACATCGTGATCGACGACCTGGCCGGCGGCGAGAGCGTCCCCGTGACCATCTCGGCGACGTTCGCCTCCACGGCACCGATCGGCGCCTCCCTCGACTCGCAGGCGCTGCACCTCGGCCTCGTGGTCAGCGGGTCCCGGACCGAGGAGGCGGGCGCGCCCTCGCTGCTCGACGCCGCGGGCGCACAGCTGTGGCTGGCCCCCGTGTTCCTCGTCGCGGCCGCGGTCGTGGCCCTGATCGTCCAGGCCCGCCGCCGGGCGCGGTCCGGCCGCCTGCAGTGACGTCCGGCCCGGTCCCTACGATCGGCCGGTGACCACTGTCGGCGTGCTGGCCCTCCAGGGCGACGTCCGTGAGCACCTGCAGGCACTCGGCTCCCTGGGCGTCGACGCCGTGACCGTCCGGCGGCCCGCCGAGCTCGCCGCCGTCGACGCCCTCGTGCTGCCCGGCGGCGAGTCGACGACGATGGCGAAGCTGGCCCGGACGTTCGAGCTGCTCGACCCGTTGCGCGAGCGCGTGGCCGACGGTCTGCCGGTCCTGGGCACCTGTGCCGGGATGATCCTGCTCGCCGACCGGATCGAGGACGGCATCGTCGGCCAGGAGACCATCGGTGGCCTCGACATCACCGTGCGGCGCAACGCGTTCGGGCGCCAGGTGGACTCGTTCGAGGAGGACCTGCACCTCGACGGCGTCGACGGGACCGTGCACGCCGTGTTCATCCGCGCACCGTGGGTGGAGGAGGTCGGCGAGGACGTCGAGGTCCTCGGCCGGGTCGAGGCCGGCCAGGCCGCCGGTAGGATCGTCGCGGTCCGGCAGGGGCCGCTGATGGCGACGTCGTTCCACCCCGAGGTGGGGGGCGACTCCCGGGTGCACGCGCTGTTCCTGTCCGGCTCGCATCTGACGTAGAGGTTGAAGAGGAAGCCATGTCCGGCCACTCCAAGTGGGCGACCACGAAGCACAAGAAGGCGATCGTCGACGCCAAGCGCGGCAAGATGTTCGCCAAGCTGATCAAGAACATCGAGGTCGCGGCCCGGATGGGCGGCGGTGACCCGACGGGCAACCCGACGCTCTACGACGCCATCCAGAAGGCGAAGAAGTCGTCGGTCCCCAACGACAACATCGACCGCGCGGTCAAGCGCGGCTCCGGCGCCGAGACCGGCGGGGCCGACTACCAGACGATCATGTACGAGGGCTACGGCCCGGCGGGGGTCGCGATGCTCATCGAGTGCCTCACCGACAACCGCAACCGGGCGGCGATGGAGGTCCGCACCGCGATGACCCGCAACGGCGGCTCGCTCGCCGACCCGGGCTCGGTGTCCTTCCTGTTCCACCGCAAGGGCGTGGTGCTCGTGCCCACCGCCCAGGAGTCCCGGACCGTCACGGAGGACGACATCCTCGAGGCCACGCTCGAGGCCGGCGCCGACGACGTGAACGACCTGGGGGAGAGCTTCGAGGTGGTCTCCGAGGCCTCGGACCTGGTCGCGGTGCGCACGGCGCTGCAGTCGGCCGGCATCGACTACGACTCCGCCGAGGCGTCGTTCGTGCCCGACATGCAGGTCGAGCTGGACAAGGACGCCGCCACCAAGATGTTCCGGCTGGTCGACGTGCTCGAGGACCTCGACGACGTGCAGAACATCTTCGCCAACTACGACGTCTCCGACGCGGTCATGGAGCAACTGGAAGACGCCTGAGCCTGCGTGTCGCGCGCCGATCCGCCCGCGTGCGCCGTTAGCGTTCGTACGAACACCTGTTCGGACGACACGGAAGGCGCCGCATGCGCGTGCTCGGCATCGACCCCGGCCTGACCCGCTGCGGTGTCGGCGTGGTCGACGGTGAGGTCGGGCGACCGCTGACGCTGGTCGAGGTCGGCGTCATCCGCACGGCGTCCTCGTTGGCCGTGCCCGAGCGCCTGGTCGCGATCGAGCGGGGCATCGAGGCGTGGCTCGACGCGCACCGGCCGGACGCCGTCGCCGTCGAGCGGGTCTTCGCGCGCTCGGACGTCAGCACGATCATGGGCACCGCGCAGGCCAGCGGCATCGCGATGTGTGCCGCCGCCCGGCGCGGCCTGCCGGTCGTGCTGCACACCCCGAGCGAGGTCAAGGCGGCCGTCTCCGGCAACGGTCGCGCCGACAAGGCGCAGGTCGGGCTCATGGTGACCCGGATCCTGCGGCTCGACGCCGCCCCCAAGCCGGCCGACGCCGCGGACGCCCTGGCGCTGGCCATCACCCACATCTGGCGCGGCGGCGCCCAGGCCAGGCTCGACGCCGCCCTCGCGGCCGCCGGAAAGGCACGCTGATGATCGCCTTCGTGCGCGGCCAGGTGGCCGCGGTGACCCTGTCGAGTGCCGTCCTCGAGGTCGGGGGAGTCGGCCTCGAGCTCATGTGCACGCCCAACACGCTGGCCACGCTGCGCACCGGCCAGACCGCGACGCTGCCGACGAGCATGGTGGTCCGCGAGGACTCCCTGACGATCTTCGGCTTCGTCGACGAGGACGAGAAGCAGATCTTCGAGCTGTGCCAGACCGCCTCGGGCGTCGGGCCGAAGGTCGCGCAGGCGATCACCGCGGTGCTGTCGCCCGACGACCTCCGGCTGGCCATCGCCTCCGACGACGTCAAGACGCTGACCAAGGTGCCCGGGATCGGCCAGAAGGGTGCCCAGCGGATCATCCTCGAGCTCAAGGACCGGATCGGTGCCCCGCACGCGAGTCGCGGTGCCGCCACCGCCGCCGCCGCGTCGACCTGGCGCGACCAGGTCCAGCAGGGCCTGATCGGACTGGGTTGGCCGCAGCGCGAGGCCGAGCGCGCCATCGACGCGGTGGCCGACGAGGCCGGTCCGACGCCCGACGTCCCGGCCCTGCTGCGCGCGGCCCTCCAGACCCTCTCGAAGGCGTAGCGGATGCACGAGGACGAGCTGATCGAGGCCGAGACGGCCCACTTCGTCTCGCTGACCGCGGCCGAGGCGGAGGGCGACGAGCGGGTCGTCGAGGCGGCGCTGCGTCCGCGCACGCTGGACGAGGTGGTCGGCCAGCAGCGGGTCCGCGCCCAGCTGGGACTCGTCCTCGAGGCGGCGCGGCGGCGCGAGCGGGCTCCCGACCACGTGCTGCTGTCCGGCCCTCCCGGTCTCGGCAAGACGACGCTCGCCATGATCATCGCCGCCGAGATGACCGCTCCGCTGCGGCTGACCAGTGGCCCGGCCATCACGCACGCCGGCGACCTCGCCGCGATCCTGTCCGGCCTCAACGAGGGCGACGTGCTCTTCGTCGACGAGATCCACCGGATGTCCCGGCCGGCCGAGGAGATGCTCTACCTCGCGATGGAGGACTTCCGCGTCGACGTGGTGATCGGCAAGGGGCCCGGTGCCACGGCGATCCCGCTCGACATCCCGCCGTTCACGCTGGTCGGCGCCACGACCCGGGCCGGGCTGCTGCCGGGGCCGCTGCGCGACCGGTTCGGCTTCACCGGTCAGCTGGAGTTCTACGACGCCGCCGAGCTCGACCTGATCGTGCACCGCTCGGCCGGGCTGCTGGGGGTGCCGCTGACCGACGACGGCGCCGCCGAGATCGCGTCCCGCTCCCGCGGCACTCCCCGCGTGGCCAACCGGCTGCTGCGCCGGGTCCGCGACTACGCGCAGGTCCGCGCCGACGGCGTGGTCACCCTCGACGTCGCCCAGGCCGCCCTCGACCTGTACGAGGTCGACGAGCTCGGGCTCGACCGGCTCGACCGGGCCGTGCTCGACGTCCTCTGCGTGCGCTTCGACGGGGGCCCGGTCGGCCTCTCGACGCTGGCGGTCGCCGTCGGCGAGGAGCGCGAGACCGTCGAGGAGGTCGCCGAGCCGTTCCTGGTGCGGATGGGCTTCCTGGCCCGCACGCCGCGCGGCCGGGTCGCCACGGCCGCGGCGTGGAACCACCTCGGCCTCGGGATCCCCAGTGGTCGCGGCGCCGGTGCGGCCGACGATGCGACTCTGTTCCAGGACTGATCGACGTGCGGGCCTCCCGGAAGGCTTGCAAGGGCGTCGCGCCGAGTAAGACTTTCGGGAGACCCGCAAGTACACTCACGGGCTGGCCCGTCGCGGCCGCTACTGACTTCTGATCCATCCTCGTGAGGACCTCGTGGAATTCCTGCCTCTCATCGGCATCGCGCTGCTGTTCTGGGTGCTGCTGATCCGTCCCCAGGCCAAGCGTCAGCGGGAACTCCGCGAGATGCAGCAATCGTTGAGCGTCGGTGACGAGGTGGTCCTGACCTCGGGGATCCACGGCGTGCTGCGCGAGGTCGGAGACGGCGACGTGCGTGTCGAGATCGCCGAGGGCGTGGTCATCCGGGTGGCACGCGGCGCCGTCGGCGTCCAGCTGCCATCCCACACCGAGACTGCCAAGACGGACGACGTGCCCGAGTCGGGCGAAGAGGGGAACGAGTAGTGGCTGCGAAGTCGGCACGCCCGGGCCGGACACTGATCGTGTTCTTCCTGGGCCTGGCCATCGCGTACGGCCTGGTGGCCGTCGCGGGGCTGTCCTGGAAGCCCGAGCTCGGCCTGGACCTCCAGGGCGGCACCCGGATCACCCTGATCGCCAAGGGCGACCCGTCCGCAGGAGAACCTCGACCTGGCGCGCCAGATCATCGACGACCGCGTCAACGGGTCCGGTGTCGCCGAGTCCGAGGTCGTCACGCAGGGCGGCCGGTTCATCGTCGTCGAGATCCCCGGCAAGACCCGCCGCGACCTGCTCGCCACCGTGCAGCGCACCGCGCAGCTGCGGTTCCGGCTGGTGGCCTGCACCGACCGCGGCGGCGTCCCGTGCACCGCCGGCACCCCGGCCACCGACGGCGGCGACATCTCCGGTGACGGCGACGGCGTCGTGATCCCGCCCACCGCGGAGGCGACCCCGACCGACGGGGCGACCACCGACGCGCCCGCTCCCAGCGAGGAGCCGACGGCCTCCGGCAGCGCGAACCGCACCGGTGTCTCGTACGGCGAGGAGTCGCCGTCCCCGACGGAGTCGCCCAGCGCCGACCCCAGCGAGCAGCCCAGCGAGCAGCCCAGGACCCCAGCGGGAGCCCGTCGGACGGCGCCTCCGTGGCCCCCGAGCCGACGCCGGCGCCCGACGGTGGCGACACCGTCGCCGACCAGCTCAGCTGGTACAAGAGCCCGAACCAGGCCGCGGTCGACGCCTACAACACGTTCACGTGCCCGGCCGACGGCTCGCCCGCCAACGTGGTCGACGACCCCGAGAAGCCGCTGGTCACCTGTGAGTACGACCCGGAGACGGGCACGTCGACCAAGTACCTGCTGACGTCGGCGATGATCGAGGGCACCGACCTCGACGACGCCGCGGCCGAGATCCCGCAGAGCTCGGTCGCCTACGTCGTGACGCTCGACTTCAACGGCACGGGCACCAAGGTCTTCACCGAGATCTCCCGGGCCCTCGTCGGCACCGAGGACCAGTTCGCCATCGTCCTGGACGGTCAGGTGCTGTCCGCCCCGACGATGGAGGGCCTGATCACCGACGGCCGCGCGCAGATCTCGGGCAACTTCACCCAGCAGAGCGCGGAGAGCCTGGCGACCAGCCTCAAGTACGGCTCCCTGCCGATCGCGTTCGAGGACCCGTCCACCGAGACGATCGGCCCGTCGCTGGCCGGTGACCAGCTCCGCGCCGGTCTGATCGCGGGCGGACTGGGACTCGGCCTGGTGCTCGTGTACTGCCTGCTCTACTACCGCGGCCTCGGCACCGTCGTCGTCGCGTCGCTGCTGGCAGCGGCGGGCGATGACGTACGTCCTGGTCCTGCTGCTCAGCGAGACCGCCGGCTTCACGCTGACCCTGCCCGGCATCGCCGGCCTGATCATCGCGGTCGGCATCACGGCCGACTCGTTCATCATCTTCTTCGAACGCATCCGGGACGAGATGCGCGAGGGCAAGTCGATGCGGGTCGCCGTCGAGACCGGCTGGAAGCGCGCCAAGGTGACGCGACTGGCCGCCCAGGTCGTGTCGCTGCTCTCGGCGGCCGTGCTCTACATCTTCGCCACCGGCGCGGTGAAGGGCTTCGGCTTCGCGCTCGGCCTGAGCACGCTCGTCGACCTGGCGATCCTGTTCTGGTTCACCAAGCCGATGGTGAGCTGGCTGGGCCGGTTCACCTTCTTCAACAGCGGGCACCGGTTGTCCGGTCTCAGCAAGGAGACGCTCGGCATGGACGCCCCGAAGACCACCACGGCCGTCCCGGCGGGAGGCAAGGCCTGATGGGCAGGATGTCGCGGCTCGGCAACGAGCTCTACAACGGTCGGAAGTCCATCGACTTCGTCCACCAGCGCGGTCGCTGGTACGCCATCTCGGGCGTGCTGGTCGCTGCGGCGATCGCCGTCGTGACCCTCAACGGCATGGCGTTCGGCATCGAGTTCACCGGTGGCACGCAGTACCGCGTCCCGCTCGCCGCCTCCGACGTGAGCCAGGCGAGCGCCGACGAGGTCCGCGGCGCGATCGCCGACTCGGGCGTCGAGGGCACCGACAACCCCACGGTCACCACGGCCGGTCAGGCGCTGCTGGTGCAGGTGGAGGAGCTCACCCAGGAGGAGAGCGACCAGGTCGCCGCCGTCATCCAGGACACCGTGCCGGTGACCGGAGAGATCTCCCAGGACGAGATCAGCGCGAGCTGGGGCAAGGAGGTCGGCCAGCGGGCACTCCTCGGTGTCACGGTCTTCCTGATCCTGGTGATGCTGTTCATCGCGGTCTACTTCCGCGAGTGGAAGATGTCGCTCGCCGCGTTCGTCGCGCTCGTGCACGACATCGCGATCACGATCGGCGTCTACTCGCTGTCCGGCTTCCCCGTGACCCCGGCCGCCGTCACCGGTCTGCTCGCCATCCTCGGGTTCTCGCTCTACGACACCGTCGTCGTCTTCGACAAGGTCAAGGAGAACACCCACCAGATGCGGCAGAAGCGCCAGACGTACGCCGACGCGGCGAACCTGGCGGTCAACCAGACCCTGGTGCGGTCGGTCAACACCGGCATCGTGGCGCTGATCCCCATCGGCGCGATCCTGTTCACCAGCGCTGCGCTGCTCGGTGCCAGCTCGCTCAAGGACCTCGCGCTGTCGCAGTTCGTCGGCATGGCGGTCGGCGTCTACTCGTCGGTCTTCCTGGCGCCGCGCGTGCTCGTCCACCTGAAGTCCAACGAGACCGAGGTCGTGCTGGCCGAGCGCCGTGCCAAGGCGCGGGCCCGCCGCGACGCCGACCGGTACGCGTCGGTGCCGTCGTTCGCCGACGACATGCCGGTGCTCTCCGAGGACGGCGCGCCACCACCCGTGGACGCCGACCTCGAGGACGACCTCGACGACGACTTCGACGACGGGCCCTCCCCGGCGGCCCCGCAGCGGGCCAGCGAGGCACTCGGTCGGGGGCGCACCGACGCCCACGGCGTCCGCGCCCGGTCGGCCAGAGCCCGGCGTCCGGACGGGTGCAGCCCTCGCGGCAGCCGAAGTCCAAGCGCGGCAAGAAGTAGCGCCGGTGAGCGCGCGGGAGGCTCTGGAGCGGCTCGTCCTCGACGTGCCGGACTATCCCGAGCCGGGGATCGTCTTCAAGGACATCACCCCGCTGCTCGCCGACCACGACGCGTTCAGCACGGTCATCCAGGCGCTCGCCGACGCCGGGCGTGACGAGTCCGGCGCGACGGTCGTCGACAAGGTCGTCGGCATGGAGGCCCGCGGGTTCATCCTGGCGGCGCCGGTGGCCCTGGCCCTCGGTGCGGGCTTCGTGCCGGTGCGCAAGGCCGGCAAGCTGCCGCGCGAGACGCACGCGGTGTCCTACGCCCTGGAGTACGGCGAGGCCACCCTCGAGGTGCATCGCGACGGCGTCGCGCCGGGGGAGCGGGTGCTGCTCGTCGACGACGTGCTGGCCACCGGCGGCACGGTGGCGGCGACCCGTGAGCTGGTCGACCGGTGCGGCGGCACGTCCGTCGGCGTCGCCGTCCTGATGGAGCTGGGCTTCCTCCCGGGCCGCGAGGCGATCGGCGACCTGCCGCTGACCGCGCTGATGACGGTCTGACCACTCGGTCCGCCGCGCCTACACTTGCCAAGGTGACCGAGGAGCGCACGGCTGCTCCGGCGCCACCGGCAGCGTCGCCGCCGGTCTCGCCGCGGTCGATGCGCGCCCGGCTGGCCAGGGTCGGCACCCGCAGCCAGCCCGGCAACCCCCAGCTCGAGCCGCTGTTCCGCTCGGTGCGCGCCAACCACCCCAAGGCCGACCTGGCCCTGCTCGAGCGCGCCTACAACGTGGCTGCCGAGATGCACGGCACCCAGATGCGCAAGAGCGGTGACCCGTACATCACCCACCCGCTCGCGGTGACCACGATCCTGGCCGACATCGGCATGACCGAGTCGACGCTGGTCGCCTCGCTCCTGCACGACACGGTCGAGGACACGCCGTACACCCTCGAGCAGGTGCGCGCCGACTTCGGCGACGAGGTCGCGCAGCTGGTCGACGGCGTGACCAAGCTCGACAAGGTCAAGTACGGCGACTCGGCGCAGGCGGAGACCATCCGCAAGATGATCGTCGCGATGTCGCGCGACATCCGGGTGCTGGTCATCAAGCTCGCCGACCGGCTGCACAACATGCGGACCCTGCGCTACGTCCGGCAGGAGACCCAGGAGCGGGTCGCCCGCGAGACGCTCGACATCTACGCGCCGCTCGCGCACCGGCTCGGCATGAACACGATCAAGTGGGAGCTCGAGGACCTCGCGTTCGCGACCCTGCACCCCAAGATCTACGACGAGATCGTCCGGATGGTCGCCGAGCGCGCGCCGTCCCGCGACCAGTTCCTGGCCGAGGTGATCACCGCGGTCGAGGCCGACCTGCGCGAGGCCAAGATCAAGGCGACGGTCACCGGCCGGCCGAAGCACTACTACTCGATCTACCAGAAGATGATCGTCGGCGGCCGCGAGTTCTCCGACATCTACGACCTGGTCGGCATCCGGATCCTGGTCGCGGACGACCGCGACTGCTACTCGGTCCTCGGTGTGCTGCACTCGCGGTGGAACCCGGTCCTCGGCCGGTTCAAGGACTACGTCGCGATGCCGAAGTTCAACATGTACCAGTCGCTGCACACGTCGGTGATCGGCCCGCAGGGCAAGCCGGTCGAGATGCAGATCCGCACCTTCGGCATGCACCGCCGGGCGGAGTACGGCGTGGCCGCGCACTGGAAGTACAAGGAGGACGGCCGGACCGGCAAGCTCGACACCGACAAGTCCGGCGACGCTCTCTCGTCGGATGGCGACATGACGTGGGTCAAGCAGCTCCTCGACTGGCAGAGCGAGGTCGAGGACCCGGGGGAGTTCCTGGAGTCGCTGCGCTTCGAGATCAACCGCGCCGAGACCTACGTGTTCACCCCGCGCGGCGACGTGATCGCGCTCCCGGCCGGCGCGACGCCCGTCGACTTCGCGTACGCCGTGCACACCGAGGTCGGCCACCACACCATCGGTGCCCGTGTGAACGGGCGCCTGGTGCCGCTCGAGTCGACGCTGGAGAACGGCGACGTCGTCGAGGTCTTCACCTCGAAGTCCGCGACCGCGGGGCCGTCGCGCGACTGGCTGACGTTCGTCCGGTCACCGCGCGCCCGCTCGAAGATCCGCCAGTGGTTCACCAAGGAGCGGCGCGAGGAGGCGATCGAGCAGGGCAAGGAGCAGATCGCCAAGCTCATGCGCAAGGAGGGCCTGCCCCTCAAGCGACTGATGTCGCAGGAGACGCTCACCCAGGCCGCCGAGCAGTTCAAGCTCGCCGACATCACGGCCCTCTACGCCGCGGTCGGCGAGGGCAACGTCTCGGCGCAGGCCGTGGTGCGGCGCGTCATGGAGATGCACGGCGGCAGCGAGGGGGCGCAGGAGGACCTCGCCGAGGCCGTCACCATCACCGGGCGGCGTTCGCGCAGCAAGCTCGGCAGCTCCGGCGGCGACGTCGGGGTGATCGTCAAGGGTGCGCCCGACGTCTGGGTGAAGCTCGCGAAGTGCTGCACGCCCGTGCCGCCGGACGACATCCTCGGCTTCGTCACCAAGGGCGGCGGCGTGTCGGTGCACCGCAAGGACTGCACCAACGCGAGCGCGCTGCTCAGCCAGCCGGAGAAGGTGTTCGAGGTCGAGTGGGCGCCCACCGGCCAGTCGACATTCCTCGTCAACATCCAGGTCGAGGCCCTCGACCGGGCCCGCCTGCTCGCCGACATCACCATGGTGCTGTCGGACGCCCACGTGAACATCCTCAGCGCCAACCTGCAGACCACTCGGGACCGGGTCGCGAAGGCGCGCTTCACGTTCGAGATGGCCGAGGCCAAGCACCTCGACAACGTCCTGCGCGCCGTGCGCTCGGTCCCCGGCGTCTTCGACGCCTACCGCGTCACCCAGTGAGCGGGGAGTGAGGGGTCGCTGGGCGCTGCTCGCCCTGGCGATCGTCACCGAGGTGACGGGGACCCTGGCCCTGCGCGGAGCCGTCGACCGGCCGTGGCTCTACGTCGTGACCGCGGTCGGCTACGCGGTGTCGTTCTACGCGCTCGTCCGGCTGCTCCAGGCCGGCTCCGCGCTGGGCGTGGTCTACGGGATCTGGAGCGCCCTGGGCGTGGCGGCCACCGCCGCGTTCTCGTCCGTGCTCTTCGACGAGCGGTTCACGCTCGTCATGGTCGCCGGGCTGGTCCTCATCGTGGGCGGCGTGGTCCTCGTCGAGGCCGGTTCGCACCCACCGGTGGAGGAGGCGCCGTGACCTGGGTCTACCTGATCACCGCGATCCTCACCGAGGTCGCCGCCACCCTGTCGCTGCGAGCAGCAGCCACCGGGCGACGCGCCTGGTACGTCGTGGTGCTCGCCGGCTACGCCGCGTCCTTCGTGCTCCTGGCCCGCGCGCTCGGCGAGGGACTCGGCATCGGCGTCGCCTACGGCATCTGGACCGCCGTCGGCGTCGCCCTCACGGCGATGCTCAGCAAGGTCCTGTTCAAGGAGCCCCTGACCCCGCTGATGGTCGCCGGCATCACGCTGATCATCGGCGGCGTGGTGATGCTGGAGCTCGGCGCCCACTAGACACGCCGAGTCGCCACTTCCTGACCATCGAGTCCGTAGTTCCGTCGGAACGCGCGACGGATTGCCCGGACTCGAGCGTCAGGAAGTGGCGACTCGACGTCAGCTGAAGTCGGCGCTGACCTGCTTGGCCATGTCGAGGAACGACCGGCGGGAGGTCAGGTCGGCCTCGAGCTCGGCGACCTTCTTGTCGTTGCCGGCGGTCCTGGCGGACTCGAGGTCGGCCTCGGCCTTGGCGATGGCGGCCTCGAGCTTGGCCACCATGTCGTCGGCGCGGGCGGACTTCTCCGGGTCCGAGGCCTTCCAGCGGTCGTCCTCGATCTTGCGGACGGCCTGCTCGACGGCGCGCATCCGGCCCTCGAGGTCCTTCATCCGGTCGCGCGGCACCTTGCCGGCGGCCTCCCAGCGGTCGGCGAGGTCGCGCAGCGACTTCTTGGCCGCCTCGAGGTCCGTGATCGGGAGCAGCGCCTCGGCCTCGACCAGGATCGCCTCCTTGACCTCGGCGTTGGCGGCGAACTCGGCGTCGAGCGCGGCGTTGGTGGCGTCGCGGTTGCCGAAGAAGGTGTCCTGGGCGGCGCGGAACCGCTTCCAGAGCTCGTCGTCGATGTCCTTGGGAGCCGCGCCCGCGGCCTTCCACTGGCGCATCAGGTCGCGGTACCTGCCCGCGGTCGGACCCCACTCGGTGGAGTCGGCGATCGACTCGGCCTCCTTGACCAGGCGCTCCTTGACGACCTTCGCGCCCTCCCGCTTCTCGTTCTGCTCGGCGAAGTGCGACTTGCGGCGGCGGGTGTACGTCGTGCGCGCGGACGAGAAGCGCTTCCACAGCTCGTCGTCGGAGGCGCGGTCGATGCGGGGGAGCACCTTCCACTCGTCGAGGAGCGCCCGCAGCCGGTTCGCACCGGCCCGCCAGTCGTTGCTGGTGGCGAGCTGCTCGGCCTCGGCGACGATCTTCTCCTTGGCGGCCTTCGACTCCACGGCCCGCTGTGCCTTCTCGGCCTTGCGGGCCTCGCGCTGCAGCGCGATCACCGGGCCGAGGGCGTCGAGGCGGCCGGTCAGCGAGGCGAGGTCGCCGACGGCGTTCGCGTCGGTGACCTGGGCGGCCACGGTCCTGACGGACTCGGCGGCCTCCTCGGGCGACATCACGCCCGAGCGGATCCGCTGCTCCAGCAGCTCGACCTCGAAGGCCAGCGCCGCGAAGCGCTCGGTGAAGAAGTGCAGGGCCTCGTCTGGGGTGCCGACGGGATACTGACCCACCGATCGCTCCCCGTCGGCGGTCCTGACGTAGACGGTGCCGTCGTCGTCGACGCGGCCCCACTCGTGGCTGGTCACAACACCCTCATCGCTGCTCATCGTTGCCGTTCTCGTTGCAGAAGGCCTCACTCTAGAAGGTCTGATGCCAGCGGCTAGCCTTGCCCGGTGCTGATCGCCGGCTTCCCCGCAGGACCGTGGGGCACGAACTGCTACGTCGTGGCGACGGCTCCGGGCGCCGAGTGCGTGGTCATCGACCCCGGCATGGAGGCGACCGAGGGTGTCGCCGAGGTGGTCCGCCAGCACCACCTCAAGCCGGTCAGCGTGCTCGTCACGCACGGCCACGTCGACCACATGTGGTGCGTCGCCCCGGTCGCGGGGGCGTACGACGCGACCGCCTGGGTGCACCCGGCCGACCGGCACCTCCTCGCCGACCCGATGGCCGGCATGTCGCGGGAGACCGCGCAGATGCTGCTCGGCGGCGACTACTCGTGGGCCGAGCCGGACGACGTCCAGGAGCTCGGCGACCTGCAGGAGCTCGAGCTGGCCGGCCTGAGGTTCGTCGTCGACCACACCCCGGGACACACCGAGGGGTCGGTCACGTTCCGCTCGCCGTACGACCAGCAGGACGTCTCCGAGGTGATGTTCTCCGGCGACCTGCTCTTCGCCGGCTCGATCGGCCGCACCGACCTGCCGGGCGGCGACCACCCGACGATGCTGCGCAGCCTCGCGACCAAGGTGCTGCCCCTGGCCGACGACGTCGTGGTGCTGCCCGGCCACGGCGAGCAGACCTCGATCGGCCGCGAGCGCGCGACCAACCCCTTCCTCCTCGACCTCCCCGTCCAGTGAGCGGCAAGGTCACCCCGCTCAGCGGGTTCCCCGAGCTGCTGCCCGCCGAACGCGTCGTCGAGCAGCGGGTCGTCGACGACCTGCGACGGGTCTTCGAGCTGCACGGCTTCACCGGCATCGAGACCCGGGTCGTCGAGCCCATGGAGCGGCTCGCCAAGGGCGGTGAGATCGACAAGGAGATCTACGTCCTCCGCCGGGCCATGTCCGACGACGAGGGCTCCGACTCCGGCCTGGGCCTGCACTTCGACCTGACCGTGCCGTTCGCGCGGTACGTCCTCGAGCACGCCGGCAAGCTGGAGTTCCCGTTCAGGCGCTACCAGATCCAGCCCGCGTGGCGCGGCGAGCGGCCGCAGGTGGGCCGCTACCGCCAGTTCACGCAGGCGGACGTCGACATCGTCGGTGTGGGGGAGCTCGCCTTCCACCACGACGTCGAGGTGATGCGGGTGATGGTGGACGCGCTCGCCGCCCTTCCGCTGCCTCCCGTGTCGTTCCAGTTCAACAACCGGAAGCTCATCCAGGGGTTCTACCGCGGTCTCGGCATCCCCGACGTCACCGCGGCGATCCGGGTGATCGACAAGCTCGACAAGGTGCCGGCCGAGGTCGTCGCGCAGCAGCTGGTCGACACCGCGGGGGCGACGGCCGAGCAGGCCCAGCGCTGCCTCGAGCTCGCGGGGATCAGGGTGTCCGACAGCAGCTTCGTCGAGCAGGTCCGCGCCATCGGCGTCGAGGACGACCTGCTCGAGACCGGCCTGGCCGAGCTCGCCGCCGTGGTCGAGGGCTGCGCCGCCGTGGCGACGGACCGGGTCTCGGTCGAGGCCAACCTGCGCATCGCGCGCGGCCTGGACTACTACACCGGCACCGTCGTCGAGATCTTCATGGCCGGCTACGAGCACCTCAAGTCGGTCGGCGGCGGCGGGCGGTACGACGCCCTCGCGGACGACGGCAAGAACGTCTACCCCGGCGTCGGCGTCTCGTTCGGCGTCTCGCGGACCCTCGTGCCGCTGATCGCCGACGGCGTGCTCGCCGGCAGCCGCTCGGTGCCCAGCGCCGTGCTCGTCGCGCTGACCGACGAGGAGTCGCGGCCCGCCAGCGACGCCGCGGCCACGGCCCTGCGGGCGCGGGGCATCCCCTGCGAGGTCGCCGCCGCACCCCAGAAGTTCGGCAAGCAGATCCGCACGGCCGAGCGCCGCGGAATCCCGTTCGTCTGGTTCCCCGCGAACGGGGACGATGGACACCAGGTCAAGGACATCCGCAGCGGCGACCAGGTCGCGGCGGACCCCGAGACCTGGAGCCCGCCCGAAGCCGACGTGCGACCGCACGTCGTCCGCAAGACACCCGAAGAGGTTGAACAGTGATCCGCACCCACGACGCCGGCGCTCTCCGCGCCGAGCACGTCGGCCAGACCGTGACCCTCGCCGGCTGGGTGGCCAGCCGTCGTGATCACGGCGGGGTGACCTTCATCGACCTGCGCGAGGCCAGCGGCGTCGTCCAGGTCGTCATCCGCGAGGACGAGGTCGCGCACCGGCTGCGCGACGAGTACTGCCTCAAGGTCACCGGTGCGGTCGCCGCGCGCGACGAGAAGAACGTGAACCCCAACCTCGCCACCGGCGAGGTCGAGGTCGTGGCCGGCACGGTCGAGGTGCTCAGCGCCGCCGACCCGCTGCCGTTCCCCATCGACGACCGCGTCGACGTGGGGGAGGAGGCCCGCCTCAAGCACCGCTACCTCGACCTGCGCCGCGAGGGCCCGCGCTCGGCGATGGTGCTGCGCAGCAAGGTCAACAAGGCCGCGCGCGACGTCCTCGACAAGCACGACTTCATCGAGATCGAGACCCCCACGCTGACGCGCTCCACGCCCGAGGGCGCGCGCGACTTCCTGGTGCCCGCACGACTCCAGCCCGGCAGCTGGTACGCGCTGCCGCAGAGCCCGCAGCTGTTCAAGCAGCTGTTGATGGTCGCCGGCATGGAGCGCTACTTCCAGATCGCGCGCTGCTACCGCGACGAGGACTTCCGTGCCGACCGGCAGCCCGAGTTCACCCAGCTCGACATCGAGATGAGCTTCGTCGAGCAGGACGACGTCATCGCGATCTCCGAGGAGATCCTGGTCGCCCTGTGGTCGCTGGTCGGCTACGAGGTGCAGACGCCCGTCCCGCGCCTGACGTACGCCGACGCGATGGCGCGCTACGGCTCCGACAAGCCCGACCTGCGGATGGGCCTCGAGCTCGTCGACTGCACCGACTACTTCACCAACACCCCGTTCCGGGTCTTCCAGGCGCCGTACGTCGGCGCCGTGGTGATGCCGGGCGGCGCGAGCCAGCCGCGCAAGCAGCTGGACGCCTGGCAGGAGTGGGCCAAGCAGCGCGGCGCCAAGGGCCTGGCGTACGTCCTCGTCCAGGAGGACGGCGAGCTCGGCGGTCCCGTCGCCAAGAACCTGTCCGAGGAGGAGCGCGCCGGCCTGGCCGCCCACGTCGGCGCCCAGCCCGGTGACTGCGTCTTCTTCGGCGCGGGTGCGGTCAAGAGCAGCCGTGCGCTGCTCGGTGCCGCACGGCTGGAGATCGGCCGCCGCGGCGGCCTGATCGACGAGTCGGCCTGGAGCTTCGTGTGGGTGGTCGACGCGCCGCTCTTCGAGCCCGCCGACGACGCGACCGCCGCGGGCGACGTCGCGGTCGGCGCGGGCGCGTGGACCGCCGTGCACCACGCCTTCACCTCGCCGCAGGACGCGGAGACCTTCGACCAGGAACCCGGCAGCGCGCTCGCGTGGGCCTACGACATCGTCTGCAACGGCAACGAGATCGGCGGGGGCTCGATCCGTATCCACTCGTCCGAGGTGCAGAAGCGCGTGTTCGCGGTCATGGGCCTCGGCGAGGAGGAGGCGCAGGAGAAGTTCGGCTTCCTGCTCGACGCATTCCGTTTCGGCGCACCGCCGCACGGCGGCATCGCGTTCGGCTGGGACCGGGTGGCGGCGCTGCTCGCCGGCTCGGACTCGATCCGCGAGGTGATCGCGTTCCCCAAGTCCGGAGGCGGCGTGGACCCCCTGACGGACGCCCCTGCGCCGATCACGCCCGCACAGCGCAAGGAGGCTGGCGTGGACGCGCCTCCCGCGGAGGATGTCGCGCCGGAGGCCTGAGCGACGGGAAGGCTTCTCGCGGCGTCTCGGGCACCCGAGATCAGATTGTTACCGCCGGGAGATCCCTGTTCGCCCCTGATTCACATACAGTCGCCTGCGGTTGTAAGACAAAGCATTTACCTGCCGCGTCCTCGACCGCGACCTTGTCCGACGCAGTTCAGCGCTTCTCGAGGTGAACATGGGTATTCCGGCAACGGAATCAGTGGCAGAGATGTCACAGGGGGAGGAGGCTCCCCGACCCCGCGGGAAGAAGGACAAGGACTTCCACGGCAGATCGCCGATGCAGATCGCCCTGGGCCGCCTGCGTCGTGACCCGGTCGCCGTCATCTGCGCGAGCATCGTGGTGATCCTGGTGCTGCTCGGCGTCTTCGCCTCGGTGATCAACGACCTGATGCACATCTCCGGCACGACCCAGGGCAAGTACGCCATGGACCCGGTCAGCGACACCGACGTGTTCGGCCTGCCGATCGTCGGACCGCCCGGCGGCTCGTTCACCTGGGACCACCCGCTCGGCATCGCCCCGGCCACCGCCCACGACAACCTGGCCCGGCTCCTGCTCGGCCTGCGCACCTCGCTGCTCATCGCGACGGTCGCCACCATCATCAGCACCGTCGTCGGGATCGTGATCGGCCTGGTGGCCGGCTTCTCGCGCGGCTGGCTCGACCGGATCATCTCGTTCGTCATCGACCTGTTCCTGTCGTTCCCGTTCCTGCTGGGCGCCCTGGCGGTCGCGCCGATCCTGATCAGCCGGTTCGGCAAGACACAGGAGTCGCTGGCGCAGGCCCAGAAGATCTCGCTGATCCTGATCCTGGTGTTCTTCGGCTGGATGGGTCTGGCGCGCCTGATCCGCGGCCAGGTCCTCTCGCTGCGCGAGAGGGAGTTCATCCAGGCCGCGCAGGTCATCGGCGCGCCGACCAGCCGGATCCTGTTCAAGGAGCTGCTGCCCAACCTGGTCGCGCCGATCGTCATCGCGATCTCGCTCGGCCTGCCGGCGTACGTCGCGGCCGAGGCCGGCCTGTCGTTCCTCGGCATCGGCCTGACCGGTGAGCCGTCGCTCGGCCAGATCGTGGAGCGGGCCCGCCTGTTCTACGACACCTACCCCCTCTACCTCTTTGTCCCTGTCGGCGTGATCGCGACGCTGGTGCTCGCCCTGAACCTCCTGGGTGACTCCGTCCGCGACGCGTTCGACCCCAAGACTCGCCGGTGACGAAGGTTCACCGTTCGGGAATCACCACGGAAAGGGTGGCTAGCACATGCGAAGGACAACACGAGCTCTCGTAGCTCTGTCCGCCGCTGCCGCACTCGCGCTGAGCGCTTGCGGCGGCGACGGCAATGACGGGGACAAGGACCCCGGAGCGGGCGCCTCGCAAGACGACGGCGGCAACACCGGCGACTTCACCGACCCGGACCGCGAGGGACCGGTCGAGATCGAGGGCGCCCAGACCGGCGGCACCGTCAAGGTCATCGCGTTCACCCCGCTCGAGACCATGGACCCGAGCGAGATCTACTACGTCCACACCAACTCCATCTCGACGGCGCTGGTCAACCGGTCGCTGACGCAGTTCTCGTACGAGGACGGCAAGGTCGTGCTGATCCCCGACCTGGCGACCGACCTCGGCACGCCGAACGAGGACTTCACCGAGTGGAAGTTCACGATCCGTGACGGTGTGAAGTACGAGGACGGCACCCCCGTGACCGCCGAGGACGTCAAGTTCGGCATGGAGCGGACGATGGACCTCGACACGTTCCCGGAGTCGCCCGGCTTCTACAGCAAGCAGTACTTCGAGGGCGGCGAGGAGTACCTCGGCCCGTACACCGGCAAGGGCGCCGAGCTCGACGCCATCTCGGTCGACGGCATGACGATCACCATCAAGATGTCGCAGCCGTTCCCGGACATGGCCTACTGGGGCACCTTCTCGGCCAACGGCCCGATCCCGAAGGGTGACGCGTCCGACCCGCAGAAGTACAAGAACCACCCGCTGGCCACCGGCCCGTACAAGTTCGCCGAGTACACCCCGAAGAAGAAGCTGACCCTGGTCCGCAACGAGTTCTGGGACCCGGCGACCGACCCGGGCCGCACGGCGTACCCGGACTCGTACGAGTTCGACTTCACCGTGCCGAACGAGCAGATCGACGAGATCCTGCTCAACGACCAGGGTGACGCCAAGAACACGCTGACGTTCGACGACATCCTCGGAACGAACTACCCCAAGTTCAACTCCGAGGCGCCGGACCGCGTGGTCCTCGGCTCGACCCCGTGCACCCGCTACTGGGCGCCGGACTACCGGAAGATCACCGACATCAAGGTCCGCCAGGCGATCGCCTACGCGTACCCGACCCGTGCGGCGATCAAGGCCGGCGGCCTCATCGAGGGCGTCAACCGCTACCCGGCGTCCTCGCTCCTCCCGCCCGGCACCCCCGGTCGCAAGGAGTACGTCGCTGTCGAGGGTCTGACCCCCGGCACGCCTGACCCGGCGAAGTCGAAGGAGCTGCTCGAGGAGGCCGGCCAGACCGGTTACGAGCTCAAGTTCCTGTTCGCGACCGACGACCCGAACTCGGTCGCGGCCAAGGACGAGATCGCCAAGGGCCTCGAGGAGGGCGGCTTCAAGGCCACCCCGGTCCCGACCACCCTCGAGGAGCTGTCCACGGTCCGCGAGGACCCGAACGCCGACATCAACATCCGTAGCGCCGGCTGGTGCGCGGACTGGCCGTCCGGTGGTTCGTGGTTCCCCGTGCTCCACAAGACCGAGGACGTCGCCGCCCTCGGCCAGATCAGCCAGAACTACGCCCTGTTCTCCGAGCAGGACGTCGACGACCGGATCGCCGAGACGCTGGCGCTTCCTGTCGACGAGCAGGCTGACGCGTGGGGCGAGCTGGACGAGTACATCAGCGAGACCTACCTCCCGCTGATCCCCATCACCTACGACGGTGTCTCGCAGGCCCACGGTTCCAACGTGAACGGGCACTTCGACGACCTCGTCCTGGGTATGCCCACCTTCAAGAACATCTGGCTGACCCAGTGAGGTGAGGTCGGTGCCCCGGGAGACCCGGGGCACCGACCGCCAGATGCGTGACCGGCCGGGGAGGGGTTGCGAGCTGCGGCTCCACCCCGGCCGGACCCACTTCCGCGGAGACTCGCTCCGTGGTGAACTGAAGGCTGTTGAAAGGGCGGGATCTCGTGTTCGGTTACATCGTGCGCCGACTCTTCGCGGCGCTCCTGGTGCTCATCCTCACCTCGATGGCCGTCTTCGCACTGTTCTATCTCGGTCCCGACAACCCGGCGAAGCCGCTGTGCGACCGTCAGCAGCGCTGCACGCCGGAGAAGCTCGCCCGCCTCGAGCAGGCGATGGGCCTCGACAAGCCCGTCCACACGGCGTACGCCGACTGGGCCAAGGGCCTGGTCGCCGGCCGTGAGGTCGTCTACTCCGAGACGGAGAAGTACGACTGCTCCGCCCCGTGCCTCGGCATCTCGTACACCAACGACATCGAGGTGACCAAGGAGCTCAAGGAGCGCTATCCCGCCACGCTGTCGCTCGCGATCGGCGGATCGCTCATCTACCTCACCGTCGGCGTGATCGCCGGCGTGTTCGCCGCCCGATATCGCGGCACCTTCGTGGACAGAGCCCTGGTGACGAGCACGCTCGTGATCTCGGCCGTCCCCTACTACCTGCTCGCCCTGCTGGCGTGGATCTTCCTGACCCAGAAGTGGGACCTCTTCCCGAAGACCGAGTACAACGGCTTCTTCGACAGTCCAGCGGCCTGGTTCGGTGGGCTGCTGCTGCCCTGGCTGGTGCTCGGCCTGACCAACGCCACGTCGTACTCCCGGTACACCCGCGGCCAGATGGTGGAGACCCTCGGTGAGGACTACATCCGCACCGCGGTGGCCAAGGGCCAGAAGGAGAACGTCGTGGTGTTCCGCCACGCCCTGCGTGCTGCGATCATCCCGGTCGTGACGATCTTCGGCCTCGACTTCGGCACGCTGCTCGGTGGCACCGTGTTCACCGAGTACATCTTCGACATCGACGGCATGGGTCGCTGGGCCCTGGAGGCCATCATCGGCACCCTGAACTTCCCGGTGATCACCGCGACCGTGCTCGTGGCAGCCTTCTTCATCGTGATGTCCAACCTGATCGTCGACGTGATCTACAGCTTCCTCGACCCGCGGGTGCGGCTCGCATGACCGCGCTGACTGCACCGCGGCCCGGGGACGCCGCGGTGGGAGCGGCTGAGCCCTACCTGGTCGTCGAGGACCTCACGGTGAAGTTCCCGACCGAGGACGGGCTCGTCAACGCGGTCACCGAGCTGAGCTACAGCGTCGAGCTGGGCAAGACCCTCGGCATCGTCGGCGAGTCCGGCTCGGGCAAGTCGGTGTCGAGCATGGCCGTGCTCGGCCTGCACGACGAGAAGCGGTCCCGGATCACCGGCTCGATCCGGGTCGGGGGCACCGAGATCATCGGTCTGTCCAAGAAGCGCCTCAACACGATGCGCGGCAACGACGTCGCGATGATCTTCCAGGACGCGCTGGCCTCCCTGCACCCGTTCTACCGGGTCGGCGCCCAGCTGATCGAGGCCTACGCGCTGCACCACCCGAAGGCCTCGAAGCGAGACGCCCGCAAGAAGGCCGTCGAGGCCTTGGACCGGGTCGGCATCCCGCAGCCGGACGCCCGCATCGACGACTTCCCGCACCAGTTCTCCGGCGGCATGCGGCAGCGCGTGATGATCGCGATGGGCCTGATCAACTCACCCAAGCTGCTCATCGCCGACGAGCCGACGACGGCGCTCGACGTGACCGTGCAGGCGCAGATCCTCGACCTGCTCCAGGACCTCCAGCGCGAGTTCAACTCGGCGATCATCATGATCACCCACGACCTCGGGGTGATCGCGGAGATGGCCGACGACGTCCTGGTCATGTACGGCGGCCGCGCGGTCGAGTACGGCACCACCAAGGAGATCCTCAGCCACCCGGAGATGCCGTACACCTGGGGCCTGCTGTCCAGCGTGCCCGACGTGTCCGCCAGCACCGACTCGCGGCTGATCCCGATCCCGGGCACCCCGCCCAGCCTGTTGAACCCGCCCTCCGGCTGCGCGTTCCACCCGCGGTGCGCGCACAAGGACAAGGTGCCGGCCGACCTCTGCACCGTCGAGCTGCCGGAGCTGCTGCCGGGCCGCACCCCGAACCACATGAAGCGGTGCCACTTGGCCGACCCCGAGACCATCTACGCGACCGAGGTCCTCCCGGAGGTCGACCCCGAGCTGGCGGCCGAGCTGGCCGACCCGACCACAGACGGTGAGGCGCCCCGATGAGCGACCCCACGGCCAACCCCACCACCGGCCCGGGCGAGCCCGAGGCCCGCGCCGCGCTGGACGCCACCGACGACCCGCACGAGGTCGCCGAGATCACGGGCGACGTGATCGAGCAGATCCAGGCGAGCGTGACCGAGCCGCACGCGCCGACCGAGCTCGACCCGACCCGGCCGCCGATCCTCGAGGTCGAGAACCTGCGGATGTACTTCCCGGTGAAGTCCGGCGGCATCATCCGCCGCACGGTCGGCCACGTGCAGGCCGTCGACGGCATCTCGTTCCAGGTCCCGGCCGGCGGGTCGCTCGGCCTCGTCGGCGAGTCCGGCTGCGGCAAGTCCACGACGGGCCGGATGATCACCCGGCTCTACAAGCCGACCGGCGGCCAGATCCGGTTCCAGGGGCAGGACATCGTCCCGCTGACGAACCGCGAGATGAAGCCGATGCGGCAGGACGTCCAGATGATCTTCCAGGACCCCTACAGCTCGCTGAACCCGCGTCACACCGTCGGCTCGATCGTGGGCGCGCCGCTCATCGTGCACGACGTGGTGCCCAAGAAGCAGGTGCTCACCCGGGTGCAGCAGCTCCTCGAGGTCGTCGGCCTCAACCCCGAGCACTACAACCGCTACCCGAGCGAGTTCTCGGGCGGCCAGCGCCAGCGCATCGGCATCGCGCGGGCGCTCGCGCTCCAGCCGAAGCTGCTCGTGGCCGACGAGCCGGTCTCCGCGCTCGACGTGTCGATCCAGGCCCAGGTCGTCAACCTCCTGCAGGACCTGCAGAAGGAGTTCGACATCGCGTTCCTCTTCATCGCGCACGACCTGGCCGTCGTCCGGCACTTCTGTCCCGAGGTCGCGGTGATGTACCTCGGCAAGATCGTCGAGATCGGCGACCGCGAGACGCTGTACGGCCACCCGCACCACCCCTACACGCAGGCGCTGCTCTCGGCGGTGCCCGACGTCAAGCAGGCCGTCATCGGCGGACGCCGCGAGCGGATCCGGCTCGAGGGCGACGTCCCGAGCCCGATCAACCCGCCGTCCGGCTGCCGGTTCCGTACCCGCTGCCACCTGGCCCAGGAGATCTGCGCCAAGGTCGAGCCGCCGCTGCTCCAGATCGGCAAGCGCCACAAGGTCGCCTGTCACTTCGCCAGCGAGCTCGGCCACGCGCCGTCGCGACCGGTCACCGCGGGCCTGCTGGGCGTCGACGACCAGGGCAACACGACGACCGGGCCGGCGGCTCCGCTGGTGACCCAGCCCGGCTACGCCGACGACTGGTTCAAGCTGGAGGGTTCCCGCACCTAGGGTCTTCCTCGTGGAAGGTCTGTTCGAGGTCGCGGGTGCGCCCGCCGGTGGCGGCACGCTCGCGGGTGCGATCGGTGAGGGCGCGCCGCTGGCCGTCCGCATGCGGCCGAGGACGCTCGACGAGCTTGCGGGCCAGTCCCAGCTCCGCGCTCAGGGAGCGCCGCTGCGCCAGCTGATCGAGGGCGACCAGTCGATGTCCCTGCTGCTGTGGGGTCCGCCCGGCACCGGCAAGACCACCATCGCCTCGATCCTGAGCCTGTCGACGAACCGGCGGTTCGTCGAGGTCTCCGCCGTCTCCGCGGGCGTCAAGGAGGTCCGCGCGGCCATCGAGGCGGCCCGGGCCACGCTGGTGGCGACCGGGCAGGAGACCGTCCTGTTCGTCGACGAGGTGCACCGGTTCAGCAAGGCCCAGCAGGACGCGCTGCTGCCCGGCGTGGAGAACCGCTGGGTCAACCTGGTCGCGGCGACCACGGAGAACCCGTTCTTCTCGGTCATCTCACCCCTGCTCTCACGGTCGCTGCTCGTCCGGCTGGAGTCGCTCACCGAGGACGACGTCCGCGTCGTGGTCGAGCGGGCGCTGGCCGACGAGCGCGGTCTGGCGGGGAAGTTCGAGATGGCCCCCGAGGCGCTCGACCACCTGGTCCGGCTGGCGGGCGGTGACGCGCGGCGGTCGCTGACGTACCTCGAGGCCGCTGCCGGTGCCGCGACGTCACGCGGCTCGACGGTGATCGACCTCGAGACCGCCGAGACCGCCGTCGACCAGGCGGCGGTGCGCTATGACCGGCAGGGCGACCAGCACTACGACGTCATCAGCGCGTTCATCAAGTCGGTGCGCGGGTCGGACGCCGACGCCGCGCTGCACTACCTGGCGCGGATGTTCGAGGCGGGGGAGGACCCGCGGTTCATCGCCCGGCGGCTGGTCATCCTGGCCTCGGAGGACGTGGGGCTGGCCGACCCGACCGCGCTGCCGACCGCGGTGGCCGCTGCCCAGGCGGTGCAGCTGATCGGGATGCCCGAGGCACAGCTGACGCTGGCGCAGGCCACCATCGCCATCGCGGTGGCGCCCAAGTCCAACGCGGTGACGACGGCGATCGGCGCCGCGGTCGCCGACATCAAGGCCGGCAACATCGGCCAGGTCCCGCCGCACCTCCGGGACGCGCACTACGCCGGCTCCAAGAAGCTCGGCCACGGCACGACGTACACGTACAGCCACGACGAGCCCTACGGCATCGCCACCCAGCAGTACGCCCCGGACGTCGTCGCCGACCGCGAGTACTACCAGCCGACGTCCCTCGGCGCCGAGGCGGCGGTCAAGGAGCGGTGGGAGCGGGTGCGGAAGATCATCCGGGGCGACACGGACTAGGCTCGGGCGTCATGACCGCGCTCCTCCTGACCCTGACCGGCGTGCTCGCGCTGCTGGTGGTCGGAGTGGCGGCACTCGCCGTTCGCCTGTCGCGCCGTGTGTCGGGTCTCGAGGCGCGGCTAGCGGCGTCGAGTGACCCGCTCGGACGCTCTGGAGCCGTTGTTGACCGTCCATATGGGTCACTCGACGCCCCCGAGGCCGCCCGAGCACCCACCGAGTACGTCATCACGCACCTGGGCGAGGTCGAGCCGGAGCCGGAGGTCGAGGCCGCGCCGGCCGTGGCGCCGGGTCTGTTCGCCGACATCGTGCTGCGGGAGACCGTGGTGCAGACGGCGTCGCTGTTCCACGGCGTACGCCGCGCGCTCAGCCCGGAGAACCGCAACCGGATCCGGTTCGAGATGCGGCGCGAGGTGAAGCGGTCGCGCAAGCAGCGTCGCGCCGACATCCGCGAGGCCCGCCGCGAGTGGGAGGCGCGCCAGCGAGCCGCGATGGCCGGCGACGGGGTCGAGCGGGCAGGTACGGCCGCATGAAGGGCGGCCTCTGGTTCGTCGCCGGGGCCGGGGTCGGGATCTACGCGGTGATCCGCGGCCGTCGCGCGGCCGAGGTCCTGACCGTGGACGGGATGACCGACCGGCTCAAGGGCGCCCAGGTGGGACTCCAGATGTTCCGCGAGGAGGTGGCCCAGGGCCGCGCCGAGAAGGAAACCGAGTTGCGCGAGAGGTTCGCGCTCGCGCCTCATGGGAGGCCAGAGCTCACCACGAAGGAAGGCACGGACTGATGGACACCGCGGAGATCCGACGACGATTCGTCGCGCACTTCGAGAACGGTGGGGCGCTCGGCGCCCACACCGCGGTGCCGTCCGCCTCGCTGCTCCTCGACGACCCGACGCTGCTCTTCGTCAACGCCGGCATGGTGCCGTTCAAGCCGTACTTCCTCGGCCAGGAGACGCCGCCCTACCCGCGCGCCGTCAGCGTGCAGAAGTGCGTGCGCACCCCGGACATCGAGGACGTCGGCAAGACGACCAGGCACGGAACGTTCTTCGAGATGTGCGGCAACTTCTCCTTCGGTGACTACTTCAAGGAGGGGGCGATCGAGCTCGCCTGGGACCTGGTCACCAAGTCCCAGGCCGACGGGGGCTGGGGCTTCGAGGAGGGCCGGCTCTACCCGTCCATCCTCGACGGCGACGAGGAGGCGCTGGCCCTGTGGAAGAAGGTCACCGGCCTGCCGGACGAGCGGATCCTGCGCCTCGGCCGCAAGGAGAACTACTGGTCGATGGGCGTCCCCGGACCGGGCGGTCCCTGCTCGGAGCTGCTCTACGACCGCGGCAGCGAGCACGGGCCGGACTTCGACCCCTCGTCGCTGGGTCCGGACATGCCGTTCGCCCTCGAGGACAGGCTTCTCGAGATCTGGAACCTCGTCTTCATGCAGGACGAGCTCAGCGCGGTGCGGTCCAAGGAGGACTTCGACATCGTCGGCTCGCTGCCGAAGAAGAACATCGACACCGGCATGGGCCTGGAGCGGGTCGCGCTGCTCACCCAGGACGTCGACAACATGTACGAGATCGACGTGATGTACCCCGGTCATCCAGAAGGCCGAGGAGCTGACCGGTCGCCGGTACGGCGCCGACCACGGTGACGACGTCCGGTTCCGGGTCGTCGCCGACCACATCCGCAGCTCGATGATGCTCATCGGCGACGGCGTGACGCCGGGCAACGAGGGTCGCGGCTACGTGCTGCGCCGGCTGCTGCGCCGCGCGATCCGCTCGGTGCGGCTGCTCGGCTACGAGGACCGCGCCCTGCCCGAGCTGCTGCCGGTCAGCCGCGACAAGATGGGCGAGACCTACGACGCGCTGCACCGCGACTGGGAGCGGATCTCGACGGTCGCGTACGCCGAGGAGGACGCCTTCCGGCAGACGCTGCGCCAGGGCGAGCAGAAGTTCGTCGAGATGGCGGCCCACGACTCGAGCGCGCTGGCCGCCTCGGACGCGTTCATGCTGCACGACACCTACGGCTTCCCGATCGACCTGACGCTGGAGATGGCCTCCGAGCAGGGTCTGGAGGTCGACGAGCCCGGCTTCCGGCGCCTCATGGACGAGCAGCGTCAGCGTGCCAAGGACGACGCCCGGTCCAAGAAGGGCGCGCACCGCGACGCCGCGGCGTACCGCGAGATCGCCGACTCCCTCGGCCGCCCGGTCGACTTCACCGGCTACTCCGAGACCACGACCGAGGGGTCGGTGGCCGGCATCGTCACGGCCGACGGCGTCGCCGCGTCCGCGCGCGAGGGCGACGACGTCGAGCTGGTGCTCGACCGGACGCCCTTCTACGCCGAGGGCGGCGGCCAGCTCGCCGACCAGGGCGTCATCGAGCTGGAGAACGGCGCGCGCCTGGAGGTCCGGGACGTGCAGTCGCCGGTCACCGGGCTGATCGTGCACTCCGCCCGGGTCCTCTCGGGCGAGGTCACCCCCGGCCTGCGCGCGCAGTCGGCGGTCGACCTGGCACGTCGCGCGTCGATCTCGCGCGCCCACACCGCGACCCACATGGTCCACAAGGCGTTCCGCGAGGCGCTCGGCGAGACGGCCACGCAGGCCGGCTCCGAGAACGCGCCGGGCCGGTTCCGCTTCGACTTCTCCTCGACCGGTGCGGTCCCCGCCTCGGTGATGGCCGACGTCGAGGCCACGGTCAACGAGGTGATCCTCGACGACCTGCTCGTGCACGCCGAGGTGATGAGCCAGGCGGACGCCGTGAGGTCGGGCGCGATGGCGCTGTTCGGCGAGAAGTACGGCGACCAGGTGCGCGTGGTCTCGGTCGGCGACTGGGCCCGCGAGCTCTGCGGCGGCACGCACGCGGGCAGCTCGGGCAAGCTCGGCGTGATCAAGCTGCTGGGGGAGTCGTCCATCGGCTCCGGCGTGCGCCGCGTGGAGGCGCTGGTCGGCACCGACGCCTACCAGTTCCTGGCGCGCGAGCACGTGCTGGTCGCGCAGCTGTCGGAGGCGCTGAAGGCGCGTCCGGAGGAGCTGCCCGAGCGCGTCAACGACATCGTCGAGAGGCTGCGCGCCGCGGAGAAGGAGCTCGAGAAGGTCCGGACCGCGGGGCTGCTGGCCGGCGCCGGCGAGCTGGCCGCCCGGGCGGAGGACGTCAACGGCGTCGCGGTGGTCGCGCAGCGCGCTCCCGGAGCGTCGGGCGGCGACGTGCGGACCCTGGCGCTGGACATCCGCGGCCGGATCACCGACCGGCCGGCGGCGGTCGTCGTGATCGGGGACGCCGACGGCAAGGTCTCCGTGGTGGCGGCGCTGAACGACCAGGCGCGCGCCCGGGGCCTGAGCGCCAACGACCTGGTGCGCGCGGTCGGCCCGCTGGTCGGCGGCAAGGGCGGCGGCAAGGACGACGTCGCGCAGGGCGGCGGCACCGACGCGTCACGGATCGACGAGGCGCTCACGCTGGTCAAGGCGGAGGTCTCGAAGGCTTGAGGCACGGCGTACGGCTCGGCCTGGACCCCGGCGACGCCCGGATCGGCGTGGCCCGCAGCGACCCGACGGGCTTCCTGGCGACCCCGGTCGAGACCGTGAAGCGCGGTCGCGGCGACCTCGCGCGCATCGTGGAGATCCTCACCGAGCTCGAGGAGGACTCCGGCGGGACGCCGGTGCTCGAGGTCGTCGTCGGGCTGCCCCGGTCGCTCAAGGGCGGGGAGGGGCCGGCCGCGGTGAAGGTCAGGGAGTGGGCCGCCGGGCTCGCCGCCAGGGTCGCGCCGCGACCCGTGCGGCTCGCCGACGAGAGGCTGACCACCGTGTCCGCGGAGGCTATGCTGCGCGACCGAGGGCGATCCGGGGCCGAGCGCCGTGCGGTCGTCGACCAGGCGGCGGCCGTGCTGATCCTTCAGCACGTGCTCGACACCGAGCGCACGAGCGGCCTCGCCCCCGGAGAGATCGTCGAGAGGACCCCATGACCGACGCTGGTGTGGACTCAGGCAGCTTCCTCGACGGCACCACCGCCGAGCCGGGGTCCCGGCGCGCCGAGAAGCGCCGCCGCGGACCGGGCTGCCTCATCGGGCTGGTCATCCTGGCGCTGCTGTTCGGCGGCCTCTACCTCGGTGTCACCAAGGGCATCGACCTCGTCCAGGACCAGTTCGGCGGCACGCCCGACTACGCCGGCCCCGGCCAGGACGACATCCTCTTCGAGGTCCAGGACGGCGACAGCATCGCCCAGATCGGCCGCAACCTGAAGGACCAGGACATCGTGAAGTCCGTCGACGCCTTCACCGAGGCGGCGAGCGCCAATCCCGACGCCACCGGGATCCAGGTCGGCTTCTACCCGCTGAAGACCCAGATGAAGGCCGCGGACGCCCTGGCCGTCCTGGTCGACCCCGCGAACGCGACGGCGGCCACCGTCGCGATCCCCGAGGGACTCCGGGTCGTCGACATCGTCGCGATCCTGGCCAAGAACACCGACTACTCGAAGAAGGAGTTCGAGAAGGCCCTCGAGGACCCGGCCGCGCTCGGGCTTCCGAAGTACGCCGAGGGCAACCCCGAGGGCTACCTGTTCCCGGCGACGTACGAGTTCGGGCCGCAGGCGAAGCCCGCCGACATGCTCAAGGCGATGGTGGACCGCTGGCGCCAGGCCGCGGCCGACACCGACCTCGAGGCCAAGGCCGAGCAGCTCGGCTACACACCGCACGAGATGATGACGATCGCGGCGATGCTCGAGGCCGAGGGCCGCGGCGACTACACGCCGAAGATCGCCCGCGTCATCTACAACCGCCTGGACAACCCCGGCAACGGGATCACCAACGGGCTGCTGCAGATCGACGCCACGGTCAACTACGCCCTCGACCGCGAGCTCGTCGCCGTGCCGTCGAGCGAGGACCTCGAGGTCGACTCGCCGTACAACACCTACCGGAACCCCGGCCTCCCGCCCGGCCCGATCGAGGCGCCCGGGCAGGCGGCGATCGAGGCCGCGCTGAACCCGGAGGACGGCAACTGGCTGTTCTACGTCACGGTCAACCTGGCCACCGGCGAGACCAAGTTCACCGACAGCTACGACGAGTTCCTCGAGCTTCAAGAGCGAGCTCGACGAGTACTGCGAGACCCAGTCCGACCGTTGCTGATGGGGTGCCGATGAGGTGCGCGGTCCTGGGTGACCCGATCGGCCACTCGCTGTCGCCGGTCATCCACCGTGCGGCGTACGACGCGCTCGGGCTCGACTGGCAGTACGACGCCGTCCAGGTGCCGTCCGGCGGCCTGGCGGGGTTCCTGGACGGTCTCGGCGACGGCTGGCGCGGGTTCTCGCTCACCATGCCGCTCAAGCGGGAGGTGATCCCGCTCCTGGACTCGCAGGACGAGTGGGTGCGCGCGACGGGGGCGTGCAACACCGTGCTGATCGAGCCCGACGGCCAGCGGCACGGTCTGAACACCGACGTCACCGGCGCGCTGATGGTCCTCGGTGAGCTGGACCCGATGCGGCGCGCGATCGTGCTGGGCGGGGGCGCCACCGCGGTGTCGGTCCTGCTGGCGCTGGCCGAGCACGGCACGACGGAGGCGACCCTGGTCGTCCGCGACCCGGCCCGCGCCGAGGAGACCCTGGCCGTCGCCGCCGCGCACCCGCAGCCGATCGCGGTCGACGTGCGGACCTTCGCCGACGTCCGCTCGACCTCGCTCGACGCCGACGTCCTGGTGTCCACCGTCCCGGCCTCGGTGCAGGCGCCCGACGTGCTCGCGTCCGTGGCCGGGGTGCCGGTGGTGTTCGAGGTGCTCTACGACCCGTGGCCGACCCCGCTGGCGACCGCGGCCTCGGCCGCCGGGCACACCCTGCTGACCGGTCTCGACCTGCTCGTCGCCCAGGCGCTGAACCAGGTGGTCGCGATGACCGGCCGGTTCGACGCCCCGGCGGGTGCGATGCGCCGCGCCGCCGAGGACGCCCTGGCCGCGAGGTCGGGGGCATGAGCGACCTGGACCTGGTCGGCGCGGCCGTCGCCGGCGTGCTGGCCGGCGGACTCGGCGCCCTCGTCCCGATGCTCGTCGCCCGGATCCCCGAGCCGGACCCCGAGCCTGCGCCCGAGCCGGTCGAGGGGAAGGAGCCCGCGGCTCCCGAGGTGAAGGCCCTCTACGCCGACATCGCAGCCGCTCCCGGTCTCGCATGGAAGGCAGCGCTCGCCTGCGTGGTCGCCGGCGCGGCGATCGGCGCGGTCGTCGGGCTCGACTGGCCGCTGCTCTACCTCGTGCCGCTGGTGCCGATCGGGGTCGCGCTCACCGTGGTCGACTGGCGGACCCGGCTGCTGCCGACGAAGGTGATCGCGCCGACGTACGTCGGCCTGGTCGCCCTCGTCCTGGTCGTCACCGTGATCACCCGCGACACCGACGACCTCGTCCGCGCGGCGCTGGGCTGGCTGACGGCCGGCGGCCTCTACGTCCTGCTGTGGCTCGTGTACCCCCGCGGCATGGGGTACGGCGACGTCCGCTTGTCCGGCGTGCTCGGCATCGCCCTCGGGCACCTCGGCTGGAGCGAGCTGGTCGTCGGCATCTACGGCGGCTTCCTGCTCGGCGGCGTCCTCGGCGGCGTCCTGTCGCTGCTGAGGAGGGTGGACCGGACGGGCTACCCGTTCGGCCCGTTCATGCTCCTGGGCGCTCTCGTGGGCGTCGTCGTGGGACAGCCGGTCACCGACCTGCTCTACAACTGAAACAATGGGCCCATGCTGCGCTGGCTGACTGCGGGTGAGTCCCACGGCCCCTCCCTGGTCGCGATCCTCGAGGGGCTGCCTGCGCACGTCTCGGTGACGTCCGACGACATCCGCGAGTCGCTCGCCCGGCGCCGCCTGGGCTACGGCCGCGGCGCCCGGATGAAGTTCGAGCAGGACGAGGTCACGATCACCGGCGGCGTCCGGCACGGGCTGACCCAGGGCGGCCCGGTCGCGATCCAGGTCGGCAACACCGAGTGGCCGAAGTGGGAGACCGTGATGGCCGCCGACCCGGTCGACCCGGCGCTGCTCGAGGGCTCGGCGCGCAACGCACCCCTGACCCGGCCGCGACCCGGCCACGCGGACCTGGCCGGCATGCAGAAGTACGACTTCGAGGAGGCCCGTCCCGTCCTGGAGCGTGCCTCCGCGCGCGAGACGGCGGCCCGCGTCGCGCTCGGTCGCGTGGCGTCGAACTTCCTGGAGCAGGCGGTCGGCGCCCGGATCGTCTCCCACGTCATCGAGCTCGGCGGCGTCCGTGCCCCCGACGGCCTCTGGCCGGAGCCGGACGACGTCGCCCGTCTCGACGCGGACGAGGTGCGCTGCCTGGACCCCGACACGAGCAAGGCGATGGTCGAGCGGATCGACCAGGCGCACGACGACGGCGACACCCTGGGCGGCGTCGTGGAGGTCGTCGTGCACGGGCTCCCGCCGGGCCTCGGCTCGCACGTGCACTGGGACCGCCGCCTCGACTCGCGGCTGGCCGGGGCGCTGATGGGCATCCAGGCGATCAAGGGCGTCGAGGTCGGCGACGGCTTCGCCCTCGCCGCGACGCCGGGCTCGCTCGCGCACGACGAGATGGTCCCGACCGACGCCGGCATCCGCCGGGTCAGCGGTCGCTCCGGCGGCACGGAGGGCGGCATGACCACGGGCGAGGTGCTGCGGGTCCGTGCGGCGATGAAGCCGATCGCCACGGTCCCGCGCGCTCTCAGGACGGTGGACGTCGCGACCGGCGAGGGCGCCGTCGCGCACCACCAGCGCTCCGACGTCTGCGCCGTCCCGGCCGCCGGCATCGTGGCCGAGGCGATGGTCGCACTCGTGCTGGCCGACGCGGTGCTGGAGAAGTTCGGCGGCGACTCCGTGCAGGAGACCGCCCGCAACGCCCAGTCGTACCTCGACAACCTGAGCTTCACGTGACCGTACGGGTCGTGCTCGTCGGCCCCATGGGTGCCGGCAAGTCCACCGTCGGTGCCCTGCTGGCCGACGCCTGGGGCGTCGCCGCCCGCGACACCGACACCGACGTCGAGGCGCTCGAGGGCCGCTCGATCTCGGACATCTTCGTGGACTCCGGCGAGGCGCACTTCCGCGACCTCGAGCGCAAGGCGGTCGCCGAGGCCCTCGCCACCCACGACGGCGTGCTGTCACTGGGTGGGGGAGCGGTGCTCGACCCCGCGACCCGCGAGCTGCTCGCCGGGCACACCGTGGTCTTCCTCAGGGTCGGCCTCGCCGAGGCCGTGAAGCGGGTCGGCCTGGGCAGCGGCCGCCCGCTGCTGCTCGGCAACGTCCGCGCCCAGATCAAGGCGCTGCTCGACGAGCGCGCGCCGATCTACGAGTCGGTCGCCACGCTGACCGTGGACACCGACGAGCGTCCGCCGGAGGACGTCGCCGCGGAGATCGTCGAGGCGCTGGCATGAGCACCGTCCACGTCGCCGGCCCGGCGCCGTACGACGTGCACATCGGCCACGGGGTCCGCAGCCGTCTCGGGGAGCTGCTCGGCGACGCCCAGCGGGTCGCGGTCGTCCACGCGCCCGGGCTGAACGTCGAGCTCGACGGTCCCGAGGTCCTCGACATCGAGCTGCCGGACGGCGAGTCCGCGAAGGCCGCGTCCGTGGTGGCCGACGCGTGGGAGCGGCTCGGCGCGGCCGGGTTCACCCGCTCGGACGCGGTCGTCACCGTGGGCGGCGGCGCCACGACGGACGTCGGCGGCTTCATCGCCGCGACCTGGCTGCGCGGCGTGCGCGTGGTCCACGTCCCGACGTCGCTGCTCGGCATGGTCGACGCCGCCGTCGGCGGCAAGACCGGCATCGACACCGGCGCGGGCAAGAACCTGGTCGGCTCCTTCCACGAGCCCGCCGGCGTGCTGTGCGACCTCGACCTGCTGGCCACGCTGCCACCGGCCGAGCTGGTCAGCGGGCTCGGCGAGGTGGTCAAGTGCGGCTTCATCGCCGACCCGGAGATCCTCGCGCTGGTCGAGAAGGACCCCGCTGCCGTGCTCGACCCCGCGTCCGACGTGCTGGCCGAGCTCGTCGAGCGGTCGGTGCAGGTCAAGGCCGACGTCGTCGCGGGTGACCTCAAGGAGACCGGGGGAGCCGACGGCCATCCCGGCCGCGAGGTCCTCAACTACGGCCACACCCTGGCGCACGCGGTCGAGAAGGTGACCGGCTACGGAGTGCGGCACGGCGAGGCCGTCGCGCTCGGCATGGTGTACGTCGCCGCGCTGGCCCGGCTCGCCGGACGGCTGGACGTCGGGACGGCCGACCGGCACGCTGCCGTCCTCGCTTCCGTGGGCCTGCCGACGTCCTGGTCGGGTGCCCCGTTCGACGACCTGCTGGCCGTGATGCGCGTGGACAAGAAGGCCCGGGGCACCACGCTGCGGTTCGTCGTGCTCGACGGCCTGGCCCGGCCCGCGGTGCTCAGCGGTCCGTCCGACGAGCTGCTCCGCGCCGCCTACGAGGAGCTCTCATGACCCGCGTCCTGGTCCTCAACGGCCCCAACCTCGGCCGGCTCGGCCGCCGGCAGCCGGAGATCTACGGCACGACGACCCACGACGAGCTCGCGGCGCTCTGCGCCGGGTGGGGCGGCGCCCTCGGCCTCGAGGTCGAGGTCCGGCAGACCAACCACGAGGGCGAGATGCTCGACTGGCTGAACGCCGCCGCCGACGAGGCGACCCCGGTGGTGCTGAACGCAGCGGCCTGGACGCACTACTCGTTCGCGCTCCTCGACGCCTGCGCGCAGCTCACCGCGCCGCTGGTGGAGGTGCACATCAGCAACCCGAAGGAGCGCCCCGAGGAGTTCCGGCACCACTCGGTCGTGACGGCGTACGCCGTCGAGGTGGTCGCCGGGCACGGGATCGACGGCTACCGGATGGCCCTGGAGCGCATCGCGGCCGGGGAGGGAACCCTCCGGGCTGCTCGGGCGTCCCAGCCAGATGGACAAGAGCATCAACCTCAGCATCCGTTCACTCCTGACGACCGGGCTGGTGCTCTTCGCACTGGTCATCTCGATGGCCGTGGCCTACCTGCTCGGCGCCGAGCGCGGCGACGCGGCGGCCCCACCCGCCACCGCCCCCGCGGCCGCGACCACCGCGCCGGCACCGAACCGCACGCTGACGATGGTCGGCACCGGCACGGCCACCGCGGTCCCCGACAAGATCGCCTTCGACGTCAACGTCGGGCTCACGCGTGACGACCTCGACGCCGCGCTCGACGAGACGAGCACGCTGATGAAGTCGGTGCTCAAGGCGCTCGACCAGCAGGACGTCGACAAGTCCGACATCCGCACGACCGGGCTCGGCATGAACCCGGTCTACGACTACGAGGGCAACACCCGGGTGTTCCGCGGCTACCGGGTCAGCCAGTCCCTGGCGGTCGTCGCCGACCTCGAGGGCGCCGGCGACATCGTGCCCGCGATCATCGCCGCCGCCGGCAACGCGGCCCGGGTCGGCGACCTCCGACTCCAGGTCGGCGACCCCGAGGGCGTCCTCGCCGAGGCCCGCGCCGACGCGGTCGCCCAGGCACGGGCGAAGGCCGAGGAGTACGCCGAGGCGACCGGTCAGGAGCTCGGCGACGTCATCACCCTCACCGAGGTCGCGCCTGCCAACGACCGCGACCAGATGTACGAGCTGAGCGCCTACCGCTCCGAGGCCGTCGCCGACACCGCGTCCCTGCCGATCCGGGCCGGCGAGAGCGACCTGGTCGCTCGTGTCCAGGTGGTGTGGCAGCTGCAGTAGCCGCGGCCGGCGAATGTCCCAGCCCGCCGATCCCCGGCTAGGCTTGCCCGCTGGCGCCACGGGCGCCGTCTGCATCCACCGATACTCGAAGGCTGAACTGCGCGCATGGCATCCACGAACGACCTGAAGAACGGCATGGTTCTCAACATCGACGGCCAGCTGTGGTCCGTGACCGAGTTCCAGCACGTCAAGCCCGGCAAGGGCCCGGCGTTCGTGCGGACGAAGCTGAAGAACGTCGAGTCGGGCAAGACCGTCGACAAGACGTTCAACGCCGGCACCAAGGTCGAGACGGCCAACGTCGACAAGCGGACGATGCAGTACCTCTACAACGACGGCACGTCGTACGTCTTCATGGACGTCCAGAACTACGACCAGGTCGAGGTCTCCCCGGCCGTCGTCGGTGACGCCAAGAACTTCATGCTGGAGAACCAGGAGGCGATCGTCGCCTCCAACGACGGCCGGGTGCTGTACGTCGAGCTGCCCGCCTCGGTCGAGCTCCAGGTGACGTACACCGAGCCGGGCCTGCAGGGCGACCGCTCCACGGGCGGCACCAAGCCGGCCACCGTCGAGACCGGCGCGACCGTCATGGTCCCGCTGTTCATCACGACCGGCGAGCGGATCAAGGTGGACACGCGCGACTCGTCGTACCTGGGTCGCATCAGCTCCTGATGTCGGCACGTTCCAAGGCACGCAAGCGGGCGCTCGACGTCCTCTTCGCGGCCGACCTGCGCGGTGAGTCCGCGCTCGAGGCGCTCGAGAGCGCCATCGCCGATGGCGACGCGCCGACCAACGAGTACACCCAGACCCTGGTGCGCGGCGTGATCGCCGAGCAGGAGCGCATCGACGAGCTCCTCACCGAGCACGCCCAGGGCTGGACGCTCGACCGGATGCCCGGCGTCGACCGCAACGTGCTGCGGCTCGGCGTCTACGAGCTCCTCTACGTCGACGACGTCCCGGACGCCGTCGCGGTCTCCGAGGCCGTGGCGCTCGTGCAGGACCTCTCGACCGACGAGTCGCCGGGCTTCGTCAACGGGGTCCTGGGCGCCGTCCTGCGCAGCCGGGTCTAGCGCGGGGGACCGTCGGAGCCGTCGCGGGTCTCCAGCACCTCGACCTCGTCGCCCACCCGGATCGTGACGCCGGGGTTGTCGCAGACCAGGTTGGTCCCGAACCACACGGCGCCGTCCCAGCGCCGGATCCGCGCCAGGGTCGCGGTCGGCTCCTTGAACCGCTCGGCCGTCTCGTGGTCGGTGGTCGGGATCGTGCAGCGGGCGCAGCCCTTGACCGCCCGGAAGGTGGCCTCGCCGATCCGGAGGCGTGCCCAGCCGTCGTCCGCCCACGGCTCGGCACCGGAGACCACGATGTTGGGCCGGAACCTCACCATCGGCAGCGGTCCCTGCCCGGCCATCGGCCCTGCGGCGATGTGCTCGTTGAGGTCGGCGAGCGACTCCTCGGTGGTGAGGTGCAGCGGGTAGCCGTCGGCGAACGCCATCGGCACGACCGCCTGCGCGTACGCCGGGTTGGCGTTCCGTCGCGAGGGGTCGTCGGCGTGCACGAGCCGGACGCTCTCGCCGACGGCCTTGCTGAACCAGGCGTGCGCCTCGTCGTCGGCGACCGCCGCGAGGAACGGCGTGTTGCCGAACAGGCTCACCGGGACCAGCTCACCGGTCGAGGGCACGGCCACGGACAGTGGCTCCAGCCCGCCCGAGGTGTCCCGGACGACGAGCCCGCCGTCCTCGTCGATCTCGGGGTGGAGCAGCAGCATGCGCTTCTGCTCGCGGATCGAGACCAGCTCGCCGGCCTCGTCGACCAGCATCCAGCGGCGGTCGCCGCGCAGGCCCCAGGGCTCGACGACGCCCTCGGTCAGCTGCTCGCCGCGGCACGACTTGACCGGGAAGCGGCGGATCTCGGTCACGACGGGCACGAGGTCCAGGGTAGAGACTGCGACGGCGCCGACCCACTACGTTCCACCCGTGGGTTTCATCCAGCCGAACCATCCGGACCTCGACCTCCCGACCTGGCGGCAGGGAACGCGCCAGGAGCGGATGAAGCCGCTGGTGCGGCACTTCTGCGAGGTGGGCTTCGGCTCGCCCGACGCGGTGACGATCGTCTACCTCGTCAAGATCGTGCTGTACGTCCTCGTCGGGTGGGGCTTCGTCCTGTCGACGCCGGGCATCGACGGCTTCACGGCCGTCAGCACCTGGTGGGACGCCCCGGCGGTGTTCTACAAGTTCGTGCTCTGGACGATGCTCTTCGAGGTCCTCGGCCTCGGCTGCGGGTTCGGGCCGCTCAACCTGCGGTTCACCCCACCGCTCGGCTCCTTCCTCTACTGGCTCCGGCCCGGGACGATCCGGCTGGCGCCGTGGGGCAACCGCGTCCCGCTCACCGGCGGTGACTCGCGCACCGTCGTGGACGTCGTGCTGTACGTCGCGCTGGTGGGGTCGCTGTTCGTCGCCGCCTGGGGTGCGCTGCCCCGGGAGCAGGTCCTCGTCGTGCTCGTCGCCCTCGCGCTGGTCGGCCTGCGGGACAAGGTGATCTTCCTGGCGGCCCGCGCCGAGGTGTACGGCACGCTCGCCGTCACCTACCTGTTCATCAACAGCGGCGTGGACGCGTTCATCGCCGCCCAGCTGGTCATGGTCGCGATCTGGTGGGGCGCGGCGACGTCCAAGCTCAACCGGCACTTCCCGTTCGTGGTCGCTGCCATGGAGAGCAACAGCCCGATCTGGCGCTCGAAGAGGATCAAGCGGCTCTTCCACCAGGACTTCCCCGAGGACCTCCGGCCGTCCGGCCTCTCCCGAGCCCTCGCCCACGGCGGCACCGTCTTCGAGTTCGCCGTCCCGCTCCTGCTCCTGCTCGGCGACGGCGGGATCGTCACCAAGGTCGCGGCGGTCGGCATGCTCGCCTTCCACTTCCACATCCTGTCGAGCCTGCCGATGGGCGTGCCGCTGGAGTGGAACGTCTTCATGATGATCGGGATCGTCAACCTGTTCGTCGGCGGCGCCGAGGTGGGCATCACGGACATCACCGACCCGGTGCCGGTGGTCCTGTTGATGGTGGTCGTCGTGGGGACGGTCGTCATCGGCAACCTGTATCCCGACAAGGTCTCGTTCCTGCCGGCCATGCGCTACTACGCCGGCAACTGGGACACCTCGATGTGGGCGTTCCGCGGCGACTCGCCACTGGAGAAGATGGACACGAACCTGGTCAAGGCGTCGCTCATGCCGCACCAGCAGCTGCAGAAGGTCTACGGCGACGACGACATGGTCGCCCTGACCATGAACCTCGGCTACGCGTTCCGCGGGATGCACACCCATGGCCGGGCGTTGTTCGCGCTGATCCAACGTGCGTGCGGACCCGAGCACGAGGACTACTTCGTCATCGACGGCGAGATGGTCGCCGGGACGGCGCTCGGCTGGAACTTCGGCGACGGCCACCTGCACGACGAGCGGCTCGCGGCGGCCCTGCAGAAGCGCTGCCACTTCGAGCCGGGCGAGGTCCGGGTCGTGATGCTCGAGGCCCAGCCGTTCCACCGGGGCACCCAGCGCTACCGCCTCGTGGACCCCGCGGTGGGCGTGCTCGAGACCGGGTATGTCAACGTGGCCGACATGGTGACCCGCCAGCCGACCGACCTGGACATCCCGGTGCACGTGACGTCGTCCGAGACCGTCCCGCTGCCCACGGCGTGAGCCAGCTCGACGCGGTCGTCGTCGGCGCCGGGCCCAACGGCCTGGCCGCGGCGGTCGCGCTGGCCCAGGAGGGCCTCTCGGTCACGGTGCTCGAGGGCGCCGACACGATCGGCGGCGGGACCCGGAGCGCCGAGCTCACCGTGCCCGGGGCGATCCACGACCTGTGCTCGGCGGTGCACCCGTTCGGCGTCGCCTCGCCGTTCCTGGCGTCGCTGCCGCTGGCCGAGCACGGGCTGGCGTGGTGCTACCCCGAGATCGACCTGGCGCACCCGCTGGACGACGGCTCGGCCGGCGTGATGGTGCGCGACCTCGACGAGACCTGCGCCGGCCTCGGCGTGGACGGTCCGGCCTGGCGGCGCACCTACGCGCCACTGGTCGCCGGCTTCGACGACCTCGCCCAGGACGTGCTGGGCCCGCTCCTGCGCTTCCCCAGCCACCCGCTGCGGATGGCGCGGTTCGGCCTGCGCGCCGGTCTTCCGGCCACGGTGCTGGCCCGGCGGTTCCGGACGCCGCAGGCCCGGGCGCTGTTCGCGGGGTCCGCGGCCCACATCTTCCGGCCGCTCAACCGGCCCGCCACCGCCGGCGTGGCGGTGATGCTCACCGCGGCCGGCCACAAGCACGGCTGGCCGGTCGCCCGGGGCGGTTCGGCGGCCATCACCGACGCGCTCGCGTCACTGCTCGAGTCGCTCGGCGGGACGATCGTGACCGGCCATCCCGTGCACTCGCGCGCCGACCTCCCGTCGGCCCGGGTCACCCTGTTCGACACCGGCCCGCGCGCGGTGGCGGAGATCCTGGGCGACGAGCTGCCCGGCCGCACGCGGCGCGCCTACCGGCGCTGGAAGTACGGCCCCGCCGCGTACAAGGTCGACCTGGCGGTGCGGGGAGGGGTCCCGTGGACCAACGAGGCAGCGCGCCGGGCCGGCACCGTCCACGTCGGCGGCACGTTCGAGGAGATCGCCGAGGCCGAGGCGGCCATCTGCGCCGGTCGGATGCCCGAGCGGCCGTTCATCCTGGTCGCGCAGCAGTCGCTGGCGGACCCCACGCGCGCCGCGGGTGACGTGCACCCGATCTGGGCCTACGCCCACGTCCCGGCGGGCTGGGACGGCCCGGGGGAGCAGGTCGTGCTCGACCAGCTCGAGCGGTTCGCGCCGGGCCTGCGCGAGCGCGTCGTGCAGACGGCGGTGCGGACCCCGGCCGGCTTCGAGGCGGACAACCCGAACTACATCGGGGGCGACATCGCGGGCGGCGCCAACGACCTGCGCCAGCTGGTCGGCCGCCCGCGGCTGGCTCTCGACGCCTACTCGACCGGGGTCCCCGGGATGTACCTCTGCTCCTCGGCGACCCCGCCGGGCGCCGGTGTGCACGGCATGTGCGGCTACCGGGCGGCCGGCCGCGCGCTGGCCCACCTCAGAGCGCGCTGACGGCCTCGATCGCGGCGTCGACCTGGTCGGGGTCGGTCGCGATGCTCGGCCCGAGACGCACGTACGACGTCCGGTACGGCGTCGAGCTGCCCACGATCCCGGCGTCCCGGAGCTTGAGGACCGCGTCCGGCGGGTCGGTGTAGCCGTCGACCGAGAAGCACACGATGCCCGCGGACAGTGCGGGGTCCAGCGGCGTCTTGAGGATGACGTTGGGCAGGGCCGCGAGGCCCTCCTTGAGCTGCGTGGCCTGCTCGACGGTCCTGGCGACGAGCCGGTCGCGGCCGATGCTGCTCATGAACCCGAACGCGTCGGCGAGCGCCCAGCGGTGCTCGAACGAGTGGTAGCCGCCGGGCGTGAGCCGGCCGGCGGGGGAGCCCGGCCCGGAGAACGTCGGGATCACCTCGGTCAGGGGTTCGAAGCTGCGGCCCCACAGGATCCCGGTGCCGCGCGGTCCGAACAGCCACTTGTGGGTGCCCGCCGCCAGGAAGTCGCAGCCGAGGTCCTGCAGGTCGACGTCCACCGCGGAGAACCCGTGCACGCCGTCGACGCAGACGACGTACTGGCTGCGCGGGACCCGGCTCATCGCGGCCAGCGCGTCGCAGATCTCCCGCACCGGGACGCGGACGCCGGTGCTCGAGTGGACCCACGTGATCGCGACGACCTTCGTCCGGTCGGTGATCCCGGCGGCGAGGCGGCCGACCATCTCGTCGACGGTCGCCTTCGCGGGGTCCTCGTAGAGCTTGACCTGGCGGATCGTCGCGCCGGTGCGCTGCCGCAGCAGCTGCAGGCTCGCCTCGGTCGAGTAGAAGTCGTGCTGCGTGGTCAGCACCTCGTCGCCGGGGCCGAGCGACAGGCCGCCGTACATCAGGCCGAGGCCCATCGTGGTGCTGTCGGTCAGCGCGTACTGGCCGGCCGCACCGCCGTGGTACGCCGCGGCCGCCGTCCGCGTCGCGTCCTCCCTCTCCAGGTCGGTGACCAGCGCCGCCTCGGTGTCGGTGCCGAGCTCGTCGCGGTAGCCGGTGATCGCGGCGTCGAGCACGTGCGTGTGCGGGGACAGCACGAACGCGGCGAACTGGGCCTTCGACGGGTCGAGCAGGAACTGCGCCTGCACCGAGTCCCAGTCCTGCGGGTCGAGGACCGGCACCTCGGCCGAGTGGGTCGCGCCGTCCGAGCCGGCCTCCGGAGTCGGCTGGTCGGCGGGCTCCGGTCCGTCGTCGGTGCACGCGGCCAGGGCGACCGCGGCACCTCCGGCCAGGCCGGCACCGATGAGCGTGCGTCGGGTCGTCGTCACCGGCCCATCATGCGATGGATGCAAAGGTGGCGGCATGGACATTCCCCGGGACCAGGTCGACGTCGTGGTGCTCGGTCTCGGCCCCGGCGGGGAGTACGCCGCGCGGAAGCTGGCCGAGGCGGGGCTGGCCGTCGTGGGGGTGGACCGGGCGCTGGTCGGCGGCGAGTGCCCGTTCTGGGGGTGCACGCCCTCGAAGCTGATGGTCCGACCGGCCGACCTGCTCGCGGAGGCGAGGCGCGTCCCCGGTCTGGCCGGCGACGTCGACCTCCGACCCGACTGGTCGCTGGTCGCCTCCCGGATCCGCGAGGCCAACCACGACTGGACCGACCACCACCACGCCGAGCCGCTCGAGGAGGCCGGCGTCCGCATCGTCCGCGGCCACGGCCGGCTGGACGGTCCCGGCCGGGTGCGGGTCGAGACCGACGCCGGTCCCGTCGCCTTCGACGCCGCCCGCGGCGTCGTCCTCAACACCGGCACCGAGCCGGCGCGGCCACCCATCGAGGGACTCGACGGCACGCCGTACTGGACCAACCGGGAGGTCATGCGGACCGAGACCGTGCCGGAGACCCTGGTCGTGGTGGGCGGCGGACCCAACGGTGTGGAGCTCGCGCAGGCGTTCGCCCGCTTCGGCTCCTCGGTCACCCTGCTCGAGAACGAGAGCCGCATCCTCACCGGCGAGGAGCCCGAGGCGAGTGCGGTCGTGACCAAGGTCCTGCGCGCGGAGGGCATCACCGTCCGACCCGGCGTGGAGGTCCAGCGGGTGCGGCACGACGGCCGCTTCATCGTGACCGTCGACGGCGACGACCTCGTGGCCGACCAGCTGCTGGTCGTCGCGGGGCGTTCGAACAACCTGGCCGACGTCGGACTCGGGACCGTCGGCCTGGACCCGGCCGGCACCGTGATCGACGTCGACGACCGCTCCCGCGCGGGCGAGCGCCTGTGGGCGGTCGGGGACATCACGGGGCACGGGGCGTTCACGCACGTGTCCCGGTACCAGGCGTTCGTCGTGGTCGCCGACCTGTTGGGCACCGAGGACGTGCGTGCCGACTACCGCGCGGTGAGCCGGGTGACCTTCACCGACCCCGAGGTCGCCGGCGTCGGGCTCACCGAGGCCGGTGCGCGCGCGAAGGGCTGGCGGGTGGGTGTCACCACGGCGGAGATCGAGCGCTCGAGCCGCGGCTGGATCCACGGGCCCGGTACGACCGGCATCGTGAAGCTCGTCGCGGACCTCGACCGCGACGTCCTCGTGGGCGCCACCGTCGTCGCGCCGTACGGGGGCGAGGTGCTGGGCATGCTCGTGACCGCCGTGCACGCGGAGGTGCCGCTGCCGGTGCTGCGCCGGATGCACTTCGCCTACCCCACGTTCCACCGCACGATCCAGGTCGCGCTGGGGCGTCTGCACCAGGATTCGGGCTCTTCTGGGTACTAGGCTCGCGAACGCACCAGATCTCGGACATCTCGAAAACACGGAGGCCCCATGCCGGACTCCCCGCAGCACCTGGCGGACGACACCAGCGACCGCCTCTACACCCCCGAGGAGCTCGCGGCGTACGCCGCGCAGCAGACCCGACCGGACCCGCTGACGGACCCGCTGCCTCCGGACGAGGCGACGAGGTCGATCACCCCGGCCGCCCCGGCACCGACCGAGACCCCTGCTGCTGACCCCGTCCCCGAGCCGGAGCCGGAGCCGAGCCCGGTGCCGTCGGTCCCGGCGCTGGGCCCCCGTCCGACCGCCCCACCGCCGGCGGCGGTGCTCGAGCGGGTCGCGCCTCCGCCCGTCCCCGAGGTGGTCGAGGACCCCGAGGTGCCACGGTTCATGTCGGCGACCGACTTCCTGGACCGGCGAGCCGGCCAGCAGGACCTCGGCCCCGCCACGTGGGGCTGGCGCGCCGGCATCCGGAGGGCGACCGGGGGACTGGTGAGGCCCCGGATGGGGCCGGCCGAGCGCCAGTACGTGCAGGACCGGATCGCCATCCAGAAGGACTTCGACGGTCCGCGGACCATCGCCTTCATCAACCCCAAGGGCGGCGCCGCCAAGACCACCGGCGTGCTCGCGGCCGGCTACACGTTCGGCACCGTGCGCGGTGGCGGCGTGATCGCATGGGACAACAACGAGACCCGGGGGACGCTCGGGATCCGCGGCACCCGCAGCACGCACCGCAACACCACCCGCGAGCTGCTCGAGGACCTCGGCCGGTTCCAGGACGTCTTCCAGTCCCGGATCGGCGACCTCGGCGCCTTCGTCCGGTCGCAGGGCGACGCGCACTTCGACGTGCTCGCCTCCGACGAGCGGCCCGACGTCACCGGCCAGATCCACGCCGACGACTTCAAGTCCGTGCACCAGCTGCTGGAGCGCTTCTACCGGCTGCTGCTCATCGACACCGGCAACAACATGCGCGCCGAGAACTGGCTCGCCGCGGCCGACGCCGCCGACCTGCTGGTCGTGACGAGCACGGTGCGCGAGGACACCGGCTACTCGGGTCTGTGGATGCTCGATGCTCTGCAGGACGCCGGCTACCAGAACCTCAAGTACAAGACGGTGACCGTGCTGTCCGACCCGTCGCCGCAGGTGGACGAGAAGCTCGCCCAGGACCTCGTCGACGTCTACCAGCAGCGCACCCGCGGCGTGTACCGCGTGCCGTACGACCCGGCGCTCGTCGCCGGCTCGGTGCTGCCGTACCACCAGCTCTCACAGGAGACGCGCCTGTCCTGGTTGCACGCGTGCGCGGGGATGTCCGCCGCGCTCTAGACGCGAACTAGAACGTGTTCTAGGTTCGCGGACATGACCATCAAAGTCGCGCAGTGGGCCACCGGCGGGGTCGGCAAGGCCGCCATCCAGGACGTGCTCGCGCACCCGGAGCTCGAGCTCGTCGGCGCGTGGGTGCACAGCGCGGACAAGCACGGCAAGGACGTCGGCGAGATCATCGGCGAGGGCCCGGTCGGCGTGCTGGCGACGACCGACCAGCAGGAGATCATCGACGGCGACGCCGACTGCGTCGTGTACTCGCCGCTGATGCCCAACGAGGACGAGGTCGTCGCGCTGCTGCGCGCGGGCAAGAACGTCGTCACGCCGGTCGGCTGGGTCAACCCCGACCCCTCGACCACCGGTGCGCTCGCTGGCCGCCTGCGAGGCGGGCGGCTCGACGCTGCACGGCACCGGCATCCACCCCGGCGGGATCACGGAGCGGTTCCCGCTCACGATCTCGGCGCTGTCGGCGAGCGTCACGCACGTGCGGTCGGAGGAGTTCTCCGACATCCGCACGTACGGCGCGCCCGACGTGATCCGGCACATCATGGCGTTCGGGGCGACCCCCGAGGAGGCCAAGGACGGGATGATCGTCGGCCTGCTCAGCGGCGGGTTCAAGCAGTCGGTGCGGATGATCGCCGACGAGATGGGCTTCGACATCGACCCGGAGCTCACGACCGTCCACGAGGTCGCCGTGGCGACCGCGCCGATCGACTCCCCGATCGGGGTCATCGAGCCCGGCCTGGTCGCCGGCCAGCGGTTCAGCTGGCAGGCGAAGGTCCGGGGCGAGGTCGTCATCACGGCCACCGTCAACTGGCTGATGGGCGAGGGCGCGCTCGACCCGGCCTGGGAGATCGGTCCGGAGGGTGAGCGGTTCGAGGTCGAGGTGACCGGCGACCCGACGGTGAAGCTGACCTTCAAGGGGCTCCAGCCGGAGACCATCGAGGAGGGGCTGGTGCGGAACCCGGGCGTCGTCTCCACCGCGAACCACTGCGTCAGCGCGATCCCGTACGTCGTCGCCGCCGAGCCCGGCATCAAGACCTATCTCGACCTGCCGCTGATCGCCGGTCGCGCCGCACCCCACCTCGCCCGATGAGCATCCTCGACCGGTTCCGTCTCGACGGGAAGGTCGCGGTCGTCACCGGGGGCGGCCAGGGCATCGGCCGCGGGATCGCGATCGCCCTCGCCGAGGCGGGTGCGGACGTCGTCATCGGCGCACGCACCCGGGCCGACCTCGACGAGGTGGTCGCCCGCATCGAGGAGACCGGTCGCCGCGGTGTCGCGGTGGTCACCGACGTCCTCGTCGAGGAGGACCGCAAGCGGCTCGTCGACACGGCCGTCTCGACCTTCGGCCGGCTCGACATCCTCGTCAACAACGCCGGCGGCTCCGGCCCGCGCCCGGCGATGATGACCTCGGAGGGCTTCTTCGAACGGGCCATGAAGTTCAACGTGACCCAGCCGTTCCTGATGAGCCAGCTCGCAGCCCGGGCGATGGTCGACACGGCCGGCTCCGGCTCGATCGTCAACATCTCGTCGCGCTCGGCCGACCTGGTCCTCAACAACTTCGTCGCCTACGCCGCCGGCAAGGCCGCCCTCAACCAGATGACCCGCAACCTGGCCGTCGAGCTCGCGCCGCTCGTGCGGGTCAACGCGATCGGCGTCGGCGGCGTGGCGACCAAGAGCCTCGAGGTCGTGCTCACCGACGAGAAGCTGCGCGCGGAGTTCGACGCCAACACGCCGATGAAGCGCCCGGGCACGCCGGAGGACATCGCGGCCGCGGCGCTCTACTTCGCCTCGCCGGCCTCGTCGTGGGTCACGGGAAAGCTGCTGCACGTCGACGGTGGCACCGAACGCCCGTCGGTGGACGCCCCGGCGCCGCCACTGCGTCCGTCGTCGGATGTCGGCTGATCAGGTCCTTCTCGGGCACCACACGTAGGCGCCTCGGGTCTCGAAAAGAAGCGGACGTCCGTTTCTTTTTTGAGGCCCACCTGTGGAAAACCTGATCAACCTGGGTGATCAGATCGACGGCGCTCGCTCCCGCCTAGCGGACGACCCGCAGCGAGTCGTCGAACAGCTTCGCGAGGTCGACCTCGCCCTCGGCGGCGACCCAGCGCTCGAGGCCGAGCCGCATCGCGGCCATCGCGACCGCGGCGACCATCCGTGGCCGCAGGTCGTCCAGGGGATCCACGCCGAGCCGGTCGGCGAGGACGCCGGCGACCAGGACCTCGTCGCGCTGCCACGCGGAGGCCATCCACGCCTGGAGGGCGGGGGAGCCGGCCGCGATCCGGGCCTGCTCGAGGACGAGGTCGCGGGTGTCGGCGTCGAGCAGCTGACCGAGGTCGGCGAAGGTCCGGGCGACGGCCTCGAGGGGCGACAGGGAAGCCGGCTGGCCGGCCAGGACGGCGAGCAGCTCGTCGACCTTGGGGCCGCTGAAGCCTTCCGCGATCGCGGTCTCCTTGGTGGCGAAGAACCGGAAGAACGTCGCCCGCGAGATGTCGGCCGCGTCCGCGATCTCGTCCGCGGTCACGCCCGCCACGCCGCGCTCGGTCGCCAGCCGGGCGGCCTCGGTCGCGATCCGCAGCCGGGTGGAGACGCGCTTCCGTTCTCGCAGGCCCTGAGTCACAGTCTCAATATTGACAGAGTCTCAGTTTCGGGTCCAGAGTCCCGCCATGACGACTGCCGATGAGCTCCTGACCGAGGCCTCCCAGCGCGCGGGCGGACTCACGGACACGGGCGACGACCTGACCGTCCCGCTCACCCGGTTCGCCGACTCGCTGGCGGGCGAGGCCCGGCTCACCGAGTTCGGCGAGCTGGTCGCCCGCGAGCGGATCCTGCTGCACCTGGTCAACCGGCTCAACTACGTCGAGGACCGCAAGAAGCACCCCGAGATCGCCGAGCAGCGGGTGGAGCGCCCGGTCTTCATCATCGGGTTCCCGCGCACCGGGACGACGATCCTGCACGACATCCTCGCCAAGGATCCGGCCAGCCGCGCGCCGCTCACCTGGGAGACGATGTTCCCCTCGCCGCCGCCCGAGGCGGCCACGTTCACGACGGACCCCCGGATCGCCCTCGCGGCGTCGCTGATGCCCACGCCGGAGAACGAGACCGAGAGCGACCGGGTCTTCCGCGCCATGCACCCGATCGGTGCCGAGCTCACCCAGGAGTGCGTCGTGCTCATGGGCGAGACGATGGTGACGCCGCTGTTCCACAACCAGTTCCGGGTGCCGACCTACATGGACTGGGTCGACCAGGAGGCCGACTTCGGCCCGGTCTACGACTTCCACCTGCACCAGCTCCAGCACCTGCAGAGCCGCGGGCCGGCGCACGACCGCTGGGTGCTCAAGACCGGCGCCCACATGTGGGGCCTCGAGCACCTGCTGCGCGTCTACCCGGACGCGCGGATCGTGTTCACCCACCGCGACCCGGTGCGCTCGGTGACGTCGTACGCCAGCCTGACCGCGCACGTGCGCCGGATGTTCAGCGACGAGGTCGACCCGTTCGAGATCGCCGAGGACTGGACGGCCCGGCTCGAGCGCGTCGTCACCAGGACCCTCGAGATCAGGGCGGCTCAGGAGTTCCCGGACGCGACGTTCTACGACATGTACTTCACCGACTTCGTCGCCGACCAGTTCGCCGTGATCGAGGACGTCTACCGCTCGCTCGACCTGGAGATGACGGACGAGGCGGCCGCCGCGATGAAGGAGTTCATCGCCGACAACCCGAAGGGGAAGCACGGCCTGCACACCTACACGCCCGAGGAGTACGGCCTCGAGCCGGCCGCGATCCGCGAGCAGTTCTCGACCTACATCGAGCGGTTCGGTCTGTCGACCGAGTGAGCACGCGGGTAGGGTGACTGCGACCCAGACGTCCTTGAAGCCCGTCCCGTGAGGCGGAGAAGGAGGTCGGAGCACGCATGACTGCGAGCCCTTCCGACAGCACGACGGCCGACGGCCGCACGGTCCTCGACGACCGCGACATCTCCCGGGCCCTGACCCGCATCGCGCACGAGATCCTCGAGCGCAACAAGGGCGGCCGCGACCTCGTCCTGCTCGGCATCCCGCGCCGCGGGGTCCCGCTGGCGAAGCGGATCGCCGAGCGGATCGCGTCGGTCGAGGGGTACGACGTCCCCGTCGGCTCGCTCGACGTGACGATGTACCGCGACGACCTCCGCCTCAAGCCGGCCCGGACCCTGATGCGGACCGAGATCCCGCCGGGCGGGGTCGACGACAAGGTCGTGGTCCTGGTCGACGACGTCCTGTTCTCCGGCCGCACCATCCGGAGCGCTCTCGACGCGCTGAACGACGTGGGCCGGCCGTCGGCCGTCCGGCTGGCGGTCCTGGTCGACCGCGGCCACCGCGAGCTGCCGATCCGCGCGGACTTCGTCGGCAAGAACCTGCCGACCTCGCTGGTCGAGCGGGTCAGCCTCACGCTGACCGAGACCGACGGGGTCGACGCCGTGACCATCGAGGGGAGCGCCACCGCATGAAGCGCCACCTGCTGTCGGCCGCGGACCTGACGCGCGACGACGCCGAGCTCGTCCTGACCACCGCGGCCGAGATGCGCGCGCTGGCCGACCGCCCGATCAAGAAGCTGCCCGCGCTGCGCGGTCGCACGGTGGTCAACCTGTTCTTCGAGGACTCGACCCGCACCCGGATCTCGTTCGAGGCGGCCGCCAAGCGGCTCAGCGCCGACGTCATCAACTTCTCGGCGAAGGGCTCGAGCCTGAGCAAGGGCGAGAGCCTCAAGGACACCGCGCTCACGCTCGAGGCGATGGGTGCCGACGCGGTCGTCGTCCGGCACGGCTCGAGCGGGGCGCCGCACCGGCTCGCGCACTCGGGCTGGGTCAGGTCCAGCGTGGTGAACGCCGGCGACGGCACCCACGAGCACCCGACCCAGGCGCTGCTCGACGCCTTCACGATGTGGACGCACCTGGGAGAGTCCAGGCCGGGCGGCCTGGAGGGGCGCCGGGTCGCGATCGTCGGCGACGTGCTGCACAGCCGGGTCGCGCGCTCGAACGCGCTGCTGCTGCGGACGCTCGGCGCGGAGGTCACGCTCGTCGCCCCGCCGACGCTGTTCCCGGTCGGTGTCGAGAGCTGGCCGGTCGAGACGTCGTACGACCTCGACGCGGTCATCCCGAAGGCCGACGCGGTGATGATGCTGCGGGTCCAGCGGGAGCGGATGAACGGCGGGTTCTTCCCGACCCCCCGCGAGTACAGCCGCCGCTACGGGCTCGACGCCCGCCGGATGGCCACGCTCCAGGACCACACGATCGTGATGCACCCCGGCCCGATGGTCCGCGGCATGGAGATCACGGCCGACGTCGCCGACTCCGACCGCTCGGTGATCGTCGAGCAGGTCACCAACGGCGTCGCCGTCCGGATGGCCGTCCTGTACCTGCTGCTCGGCGGGTCCGAACCCGCAGTCGGATCATCAGAGGGAGACGAGTGACCACGTACCTCATCAAGGGCGCCGCGCTGCTGGGTGGTGCCGCGACGGACCTGCTCCTCGAGAACGGCGTGATCGCCGGGCTCGGCGACGGACTGACCGCCGACGGCGCGGAGGTCGTGGACGCCACGGGGCTCGTCGCCCTGCCGGGGCTCGTCGACCTCCACACGCACCTGCGCGAGCCGGGCCGCGAGGACGCCGAGACCGTCGAGACCGGCACGCAGGCCGCGGCGCTGGGTGGCTTCACCGCGGTGCACGCGATGGCCAACACCGAGCCCGTCGCCGACACCGCCGGCGTCGTCGAGCAGGTGTGGCGGCTCGGCCGCGAGGCGGGCTACTGCGACGTCCGGCCGGTCGGCGCGGTCACCGTCGGCCTCGGCGGTGAGCGGCTCGCGGAGCTCGGCGCGATGGCCGACTCCGCGGCGAAGGTGCGGGTCTTCTCCGACGACGGCAAGTGCGTGAGCGACGCGGTGCTGATGCGCCGGGCGCTGGAGTACGTCAAGGCGTTCGACGGCGTCGTCGCCCAGCACGCCCAGGAGCCGCGCCTCACCGAGGACGCCCAGATGAACGAGGGCGAGCTCTCGGGTCGCCTCGGGCTCGCCGGGTGGCCGGCCGTCGCCGAGGAGGCGATCATCGCCCGCGACGTGCTGCTCGCCGAGCACGTCGGGTCGCGGCTGCACGTCTGCCACGTGTCCACGGCCGGCTCCGTCGAGATCGTCCGCTGGGCCAAGGCCAAGGGCGTCAACGTGACCGCCGAGGCCTGTCCGCACCACCTGCTGCTGACCGACGAGCTGGCGGCGACGTACGACCCGATCTACAAGGTGAACCCGCCGCTGCGCTCGGCGACCGACGTCGAGGCGCTGCGGGCCGGGCTGGCCGACGGCACCATCGACTGCGTCGCCACCGACCACGCGCCGCACCCGCACGAGGACAAGGACTGCGAGTGGGCCGCCGCCGCGTTCGGGATGCTCGGGCTCGAGACCGCGCTGTCGATCGTGCAGCAGACGATGGTCGACCCCGGCCTGCTCGACTGGGCAGGGGTGGCCGACCGGATGTCCGCCGCGCCGGCCCGGATCGGCCGGGTGGCCGACCAGGGCCGGCCGCTCGCCGAGGGTGAGCCGGCCAACGTGGTGCTCTACGACCCGGCCGCCAGCCGAGTCGTCGACCCGTCGGAGTCCGCGAGCCTCAGCCGCAACACGCCGTACCGCGGCATGGAGCTGCCCGGACGTGTGGTGGCGACGTTCCTCCGTGGCCGGGCGACCGTCCTCGACGGAAAGCTCCAGTAGGCCGTGGTCCGGCCGACGCGGCGCGGCGCCGTCGTGGGCGGGGTCGCGGCGCTCGGACTGGCAGGTGGCGGCGCCGCGGTGTGGCGGGCGACCCGCGACGAGCCGGTGTGGTTCGTCCCCGACGCCGCCGAGGGACGGGTCCGGGTCGAGTCGGTGGCGTCCGCCGCGATGGGCGGGGACGTCGACCTCTTCACCGCCGTGCCCGCCGGGTACGGCGACGGAGCAGGGCTGCCGGTCGTGGTCGTGCTGCACGGCGCGAGTGCGAGCGCCGCTGCCTTCCGCGGGTTCGGGTTCGCGCGGTTCCTCACGGCGGCGGTCGAGGCCGGAGCGCCGCCGTTCGTGCTGGCCGGCACCGACGACGGGCCGTCGGGATGGGTGCCGGACGGTGGTTCCGACCCGTTCCGCATGCTCCAGGAGGAGCTGCCGGGCTGGCTGGACGAGCGTGGCTTCGACTCGGGCCGGCGGGTCGTGTGGGCCTGGTCCCGTGGCGGCTACGGCGCGCTGCGCCTCGCCCTGGAGGACCCGGGGTACGCCGCCGCCTGGGCGTTGTTCAGCCCCGCGGTCTCCGCCGGCGACCCCGCCCTCGCCGACCTGTCGGCCCTGGCGGGGGAGCCGACCGGGTTCTGGTGCGGCACCGACGACGGCTTCTACGACGACGTTCGGGCGGTGGTCGAGCGGCTGCCGGACGAGCCCGAGGTCGAGGTGTACGAGGACGGCGGGCACACCCGCGTCTTCTGGAACGACCACACCCTCCAGGCGTTCGCGTGGATGGCCGGGCACCTGACCGCTAGCTGACTCGCGGGTCAGTAGTACTGGACGTCGCCCTCCCACGGGTGCATAGTCCCGGCCATGCGCATCCGATCGCTCTGGCTCGCCGTCCTCGCCGCCCTGCTCGCCTTCGTCCTGGCCGCGTGCGGCAGCGACGGCGACGACGGGGACGACGACCGGGCGGGGGACGACCCCGAGACCAGCGCGCCGGCGGACGACCCGACCGACGAGCCCGCCGGGGACGGCGCCTGCGCCGGCGAGACCGACGGCCTGCTCGCCGAGGTCTGCGACAAGGGCGTGCTCACCGTCTCCACCGACCCGGCCTACCCGCCGCAGTCGTCGCTGGACGAGCAGACCGGTGAGTACGTCGGCTTCGACATCGACGTCGCCACCGAGATCGCGACGCGGCTCGGTGTGGACGTCGCCTGGGAGGCCCCCGCGTGGGACGTGATCACGGCCGGCGGCTGGAACGGCCGCTGGGACACCACGGTCGGGTCGATGACGCCGACCAACGACCGCCAGGAGGTCCTGTACTTCACCGAGCCGTACAACTACACCCCGGCCGTGGTCGTGGTGGGCGCCGGTGACGAGTCGATCGCCGACCTCGAGAACGACCTGGACGGCAAGAAGATCGGCGTCTGCGCCGGCTGCACGTACGACCAGTTCCTCACCAAGACGCTGGAGATCGACGGCTACGAGTTCGACTTCATCATCGACGACGCCGAGGTCGCGGGGTACGACACCGACACCACCGCCCTCCAGGACCTGGCCAACACCCGGGTCGACGCCGTGATCACCTCGGTGACGACCGCGCAGGGCTACATCGACGCCGGCAACCCGGTGAAGATCGTGGGTGACCCGGTCTTCTACGAGCCGCTCTCGGTCGGCTTCGACAAGAGCGCGGACCCGGACGCGGAGAGCCTCTACGAAGCGGTCGACGCGATCGTCGCCGAGATGCACGAGGACGGCACGCTCACGGCCCTCTCCGAGGAGTGGTACGGCCTGGACCTCACCACCCAGAGCTGACACCCACATGGGTGAAGCCTGGGAACGCCTGCAGCTCGCGTCGGCGCGGGTCCCGTTCCGGCTGAAGGTCGCGGTCGTCTGGCTGGTCCTGTTCGGCGTGCTCGCCTTCATCGGCAACGCGGCGGGTTTCGACACCGACTGGATCCGGGACAACCTGCGGTACATCGTGGGCGGACTGCGCTACACGATGGTGATCGCGCTCGGCGGCATCGTGCTCGCCGTGGTGCTGGCCCTCCTCGGCGCGCTCTCGAGGCTCTCGCGCAACCCGGTGGCGTACGGCATCGCCGGGTTCTACGTCTCGTTCTTCCGGGGCACCCCGCTGATCGTCCAGATGTTCCTGCTCTACCTGGCGCTGCCGCCGGTCGGCCGGAACCTCGAGCTGCAGTACACCTGGCTGCCGGAGGGCTTCGACCAGGCCCTGCTCCTGGACGCGGCCACCGCCGGGACCATCGCCCTGGGACTCAACTACGGCGCCTACATGACCGAGATCTTCCGCGCCGGGATCCAGTCGGTGGCGGGAGGCCAGGGCGAGGCGGCCGACGCGCTCGGCATGACGTACGGCCAGAAGATGCGCAAGGTGGTGCTGCCGCAGGCGATCCGGGTGATCATCCCGCCCACCGGCAACGAGTTCATCGCGATGATGAAGGACACCGCCCTCGTCTCGTTCCTGGGCACCACGATCGCGAGCCTGGAGATCTTCCGGCGGGCCCAGCTGGTCGGCAAGGCGGACTTCAAGAACCTCGAGGCGTACGTCGCCGCGGCCCTCGTGTACTGGGGACTCACGGTGATCTTCACGTTCCTCCAGTCGCGCCTGGAGAAGCGCATCGGCCGCGGGTACGACCGGGCCCATGTCGCCCGGGCCATGCAGGCTGCCGGTGAGCAGGGCCAGCCGCACGGCGCCGGTGGGTTGGGGGCGATGTGAGCGACTCCCACGACGTCGTGGTCCGCATCGACGGCCTGCACAAGAGCTTCGGCCACCTCGAGGTGGTCAACGGTGTCGACATGGAGGTCCACCGTGGCGAGGTGGTGGTCATCTTCGGTCGCTCCGGCTCGGGCAAGTCCACGGTCCTGCGCTGCGTGAACTTCATCGAGGACCCGACCGCCGGCTCCATCGAGGTCGCCGGCATCCGTCTGGAGGGCGGCCACCGCACCCGCCGCAAGCAGGAGCAGATCCGTCAGCTCCGGCTGCACGTCGGGATGGTCTTCCAGCAGTTCAACCTGTTCCCGAACATGACCGTGCTGGACAACATCACCACCGCGCCGCGATGCGCCGGCGTGAGCAGCGCCGACTGCTCCAAGCGGGCGATGGACCTGCTCGACCGGGTCGGCCTGGCCGACAAGGCCAAGGAGCACCCCATCCGGCTCTCCGGAGGGCAGCAGCAGCGCGTCGCCATCGCCCGGGCGCTGGCCATGGAGCCGGACGTGATGCTCTTCGACGAGCCGACGTCCTCCCTGGACCCCGAGCTCACCGGCGAGGTGCTGTCGGTGATGAAGACGCTGTCCACCGACCTCAAGATGACGATGATGATCGTGACCCACGAGATGGGCTTCGCGCGCGAGGTCGCCGACCGGATGGCGTTCTTCCACGAGGGCCGGATCCTCGAGCAGGGTCCGCCGCAGCAGCTGATCGAGAGCCCGGCCCATCCCGAGACGCGCGCCTTCCTCGACGCCGTCCTCTGAGCCGACCCAGGGCCGACCCAGGACCGACCCAGGGCCCGGGACCCGGGTGACCTTGGGCCCTGCCGCATCCGGGCGCCCGGAGACACGGTGGGAGCAGGGTGACCAGGAGGTCGGAGAGTCCGTGCTCGGGCCCCGGAGGAGGCACTCGCCATGAAAGCGCTCGTCTACCACGGTCCCGGCCAGAAGTCGTGGGAGGAGGTGCCGGACCCCCGCATCCAGAAGCCCACGGACGTCATCGTGCGCGTCGACACGACCACGATCTGCGGCACCGACCTGCACATCCTCAAGGGCGACGTGCCGGCGGTCACCCCCGGCCGCATCCTCGGCCACGAGGGCGTCGGCACCATCGTCGAGGCCGGCCCGGCCGTCACCTCGTTCGCGGTCGGTGACCGCGTCATCATCTCCTGCATCGTCGCCTGCGGCTCGTGCTCCTACTGCCACCAGGGGCTCTACGCCCACTGCCTGGCCGACGAGGGCGCCTCCGGCATCGGCTGGATCTTCGGCCACCTCATCGACGGCACCCAGGCCGAGCTGGTCCGGGTCCCGTTCGCCGACGGCTCGCTGCACAAGGTGCCCGAGGGCGTCTCGGACGACGCAGCAGTGATGCTGTCCGACATCCTGCCCACCGGGTTCGAGATCGGGGTCCGCTACGGGCAGGTCAAGCCCGGCGACGTCGTCGCCGTGGTCGGTGCCGGGCCGGTCGGCCTGGCCTCGATGATGACCGCAGGACTGTACGGCGCCTCGCGGGTGATCGCGCTCGACGTCGACCCCAACCGGCTCGACCAGGCACTCGGCTTCGGCGCCACTGACGCGGTGAACAGCAGCGACCCGGACTGGCTGGAGCAGGTCATGGCCATGACCGACGGCTTCGGCGTCGACGTGGCCATCGAGGCGGTCGGCATCCCGGACACCTTCACCGCGTGCACCAGGATGGTGCGCCCGGGCGGGCACGTCGCCAACGTCGGTGTCCACGGCAAGTCCGTCGACCTGGCGCTCCAGGACCTGTGGATCAGCGACATCGCCATCACCATGGGCCTGGTCAGCACCTCGACCACGCCGATGCTGCTCAAGCTCGTGGCGCAGCAGAAGCTGGCGGCGGAGAAGTTCGCGACCCACCACTTCGACCTCGACCAGATCCTCGAGGCCTACGAGACCTTCGGGGCCGCAGCCGACACCAAGGCGCTCAAGGTGGTCATGACTCGCTGAGCCGACCGTCCGTTGGCCGGACCGCCCGTGCGCCGGTCCGGCCAGCGGTCGGCGCGCTGGTAGGGTCGCAGCCGTTCGACATCCTTTAACCACCGTCCCGTGAGGCGGAGAAGGAGATTCGGCTTTGCCCACGCACGCCCCCGCGATCCTGGTCCTCGAGGACGGTCGCACCTTCCACGGCGAGAGCTACGGCGCCGACGGTGAGACCTTCGGCGAAGCGGTCTTCAACACCGGCATGACCGGCTACCAGGAGACCCTGACCGACCCGTCGTACCACCGACAGGTGGTCGTGATGACCGCCCCGCACATCGGCAACACCGGCGTGAACGACGAGGACGCCGAGTCCTCGCGCATCTGGGTGGCCGGGTACGTCGTCCGGGACCCCGCCCGGGTGCCGTCCAGCTGGCGGTCCCGCCGCAGCCTCGACGACGAGCTCAGGTCGCAGGGTGTCGTCGGCATCAGCGGCATCGACACGCGCGCGCTGACCCGGCACCTGCGCGAGCGCGGTGCGATGCGGGTCGGCATCTCCTCCACCGAGACCGACGCCGAGGCACTGCTCGAGCGGGTGCTCGGGAGCGCCGAGATGGCCGGCTCCGAGCTCGCCGGCGAGGTGTCCACCGCGGAGACGTACGTCGTGCCCGCGCACGGCGAGCGCCGCTTCACGGTCGCGGCGCTCGACCTCGGCATCAAGTCCATGACGCCCCACCGGATGGCGGAGCGCGGCATCGAGGTGCACGTGCTGCCCGCGACGGCGTCGTACGACGACCTCGTGGCGACCGGTGCCGACGGTCTCTTCTACTCCAACGGCCCGGGTGACCCCGCGGCCACCACCGACCAGGTCGAGCTGCTGCGCGCCGCGCTGGTGCACGACCTGCCCTACTTCGGCATCTGCTTCGGCAACCAGCTGTTCGGGCGGGCCCTCGGCTTCGAGACCTACAAGCTGAAGTACGGCCACCGCGGCATCAACCAGCCGGTCATGGACCGGACGACGGGCAAGGTCGAGGTGACCGCGCACAACCACGGGTTCGCCGTGGACGCGCCGCTCGACGGGCCGACCGAGACGCCGTACGGCGCCGCGACGGTCAGCCACGTCTGCCTCAACGACGACGTGGTCGAGGGTCTCGAGCTGCGCGACGACGCGGGCAGGCTCAAGGGCTTCTCGGTCCAGTACCACCCGGAGGCCGCGGCCGGCCCGCACGATGCCGCCTACCTCTTCGACCGCTTCGTCCAGCTGCTCGAGGGGACCGTCTGATGCCGAAGCGCGAGGACATCAAGTCCGTCATGGTGATCGGCTCGGGGCCGATCATCATCGGCCAGGCCTGCGAGTTCGACTACTCCGGCACGCAGGCGTGCCGGGTGCTGCGGGCCGAGGGCCTGCGCGTGGTCCTGGTCAACTCCAACCCGGCCACGATCATGACCGACCCCGAGTTCGCCGACGCGACCTACGTCGAGCCGATCACGCCGGAGTACGTCGAGAAGGTCATCGAGAAGGAGCGCCCCGACGCGCTGCTCGCGACCCTCGGCGGCCAGACCGCGCTCAACACGGCGATGGCGCTCGACGCAGCCGGCGTCCTGGAGAAGTACGGCGTGGAGCTGATCGGGGCCTCGATCGAGGCGATCGACCGCGGCGAGAACCGGCAGGTCTTCAAGAAGATCGTCGAGGAGCTCGGCGGCGAGTGCGCCCGCTCGGTGATCTGCCACTCGCTGGACGACCTGCTCGCCGCCGCCGACACCCTCGGCTACCCGATGGTGGTGCGCCCGTCGTTCACGATGGGCGGCACCGGCTCCGGCATGGCCTACGACGAGACCGACCTGCGCCGCATCGGCGGCGCGGGCCTGGCCGCCAGCCCGACCACCGAGGTGCTCCTCGAGGAGTCGATCATCGGCTGGAAGGAGTACGAGCTCGAGGTCATGCGCGACACCAAGGACAACGTGGTGATCGTGTGCTCGATCGAGAACCTCGACCCGATGGGCGTGCACACCGGCGACTCGATCACCGTCGCGCCGGCGATGACCCTGACCGACCGCGAGTACCAGCAGCTCCGCGACCTCTCGATCGGCATCATCCGCTCGGTCGGCGTGGACACCGGCGGCTGCAACATCCAGTTCGCGGTCAACCCGCGCGACGGCCGGATCGTCGTCATCGAGATGAACCCGCGGGTCTCGCGCTCGTCCGCGCTGGCCTCGAAGGCGACCGGCTTCCCGATCGCCAAGATCGCCGCCAAGGTCGCGATCGGCTACACCCTCGACGAGATCCCCAACGACATCACCCTGCGCGCCGACGGCGGCTCCACCCCCGCGGCGTTCGAGCCGACGCTCGACTACGTCGTGGTCAAGGTGCCGCGGTTCGCGTTCGAGAAGTTCCCCGGTGCCGACCCGGTCCTGACGACGCACATGAAGTCGGTCGGCGAGGCGATGTCGATCGGCCGCAACTTCACCGAGGCCCTCCAGAAGGCGCTGCGCTCCCTGGAGAGCAAGGACGCGCCGTTCGACTGGTCCCAGGAGTGGGTCGAGCTCGACAAGGACGCGATCCTCGAGGAGATCAAGGTCCCGCACGACGGCCGCCTCAAGAAGGTCATGGACGCGCTGCGCGCGGGCGCGACCGCCGACGAGGTGTTCGCGGCGACCCACATCGACCCGTGGTTCGTCGACCAGCTGCTGCTGATCAACGAGATCGCCGTCGAGGTCACCAACGCCGAGGAGCTGACGCCCGCGCTGCTGCGGCGAGGCGAAGCGGCACGGCTTCTCCGACGTCCAGATCGGCAAGATCCGCGGCATGACCGCCGACGTCGTCCGCGGCGTCCGGCACGCGCTGGGCATCCGGCCGGTCTACAAGACCGTCGACACGTGTGCGGCCGAGTTCGCCGCCGCGACGCCGTACCACTACTCGTCCTACGACGAGGAGACCGAGGTGCTGCCGCGGACGAAGGAAGCGGTGATCATCCTCGGCTCGGGGCCGAACCGGATCGGCCAGGGCATCGAGTTCGACTACTCGTGCGTGCACGCGTCGATGACGCTCTCCGAGGCCGGCTACGAGACGGTCATGGTCAACTGCAACCCCGAGACGGTGTCGACGGACTACGACACGTCCGACCGCCTCTACTTCGAGCCGCTGACGCTGGAGGACGTGCTCGAGATCGTGCACGCGGAGGAGGCGGCCGGTCCCGTCGCCGGCGTCATCTGCCAGCTCGGCGGCCAGACCCCGCTCGGCCTCGCCCAGGCGCTCAAGGACAACGGCGTCACCATCGTCGGGACCTCGCCCGAGGCCATCCACCTGGCCGAGGAGCGCGGCGCGTTCGGCCGGGTGCTCGCCGAGGCGGGGCTGCCGGCCCCCAAGCACGGCATGGCGACGTCGTACGCCGAGGCGAAGGCGATCGCGGCCGAGATCGGCTACCCGGTGCTGGTGCGGCCGTCGTACGTCCTCGGCGGCCGCGGCATGGAGATCGTCTACGGGGACGAGGCCCTCGAGGGCTACATCGGCCGCGCGACCCAGGTCAGCCCCGAGCACCCGGTGCTGGTCGACCGGTTCATCGACGACGCCGTCGAGATCGACGTCGACGCGCTCTTCGACGGCGAGGACCTGTTCCTCGGCGGCGTGATGGAGCACATCGAGGAGGCCGGCATCCACTCCGGCGACTCGTCGTGCGCGCTGCCGCCGATCACGCTCGGCGACTCGGAGATCCAGCGGATCCGCGAGGCGACGCTGGCGATCGCGCGCGGTGTCGGGGTGCGCGGGCTGCTGAACATCCAGTACGCCCTCGGCGCCGACATCCTCTACGTCCTCGAGGCCAACCCGCGGGCGTCGCGGACGGTGCCGTTCGTGTCCAAGGCGACCGCGACGCCGCTCGCCAAGGCCGCGGCCCGGGTCATGCTCGGCGAGTCGATCGCGTCGTTGCGCGCGTCGGGCCTCCTGCCGGCCACCGGCGACGGCGGCACGCTGCCGCCGGACCAGCCGATCGCGGTCAAGGAGGCGGTGATGCCGTTCAACCGGTTCCGCACCCCCGACGGCCAGCAGGTCGACACGGTGCTCGGGCCGGAGATGAAGTCCACCGGCGAGGTGATGGGGCTCGACGCCAACTTCGGCCAGGCCTTCGCGAAGTCCCAGGCCGCGGCGTACGGCTCGCTGCCGACGTCCGGCAAGGTCTTCGTCTCGATGGCCAACCGCGACAAGCGGACCATGATCTTCCCGATCAAGGTGCTGGCCGACATGGGCTTCGAGATCCTGGCGACCCAGGGGACCGCCGAGGCGCTGCGCCGCAACGGCGTGCAGGCGACCGTGGTGCGCAAGCACTTCGAGGGGCCCGGGGACGGCGACTCCCGCAACACGGTGCAGCGGATCCTCGACGGCGACATCGACCTGGTGATCAACACCCCGTTCGGCTCGGCGGGCGGGGGATCGGTGCGACTCGACGGCTACGAGATCCGGACCGCGGCGGTGATGGCGAACATCCCGTGCATCACGACCGTGCAGGGGCTCGGTGCGGCGGTCCAGGGCATCGAGGCGTCGATCCGCGGCTCGATCGGGGTCCGGTCGCTGCAGGACTGGTTCCCCGCCAAGGACTCGTCTGCGTGAGCGCGTACTCCCTGCTGTTCGACCACGGCTTCACCCGCGTCGACCCGGAGAAGGCGCACCACCTCGGTTTCCGGGCCGTCCGGGCCGCCCGCCCCGTACTGGCACGCCGACCCGTGCCGGGGCGCCCGGTGCGAGCGCTCGGTCTCGAGTTCCCCAACGTGCTCGGCCTCGCCGCGGGCTTCGACAAGAACGCGGTCGGCATCGACGCGCTGGGCGCTCTCGGCTTCGGGCACGTCGAGGTCGGCACCGTCACCGGACGTCCCCAGCAGGGCAACGACAAGCCGCGGCTGTTCCGCCTGACCGCCGACCGCGCCGTGGTGAACCGGATGGGCTTCAACAACGACGGCGCCGAGGTCGTCGCGCGCCGGCTCGAGGCACGCGGTCGCGTCACCGGCGGACCGGTCCTGGGCGTCAACATCGGCAAGACCAAGGTCGTGCCCGAGGACGACGAGGGCGCCGTTCTCGAGGACTACGGGCTGAGCGCCGGGCTGCTGGCGCCGTACGCCGACTACCTGGTCGTCAACGTCAGCTCGCCGAACACCCCGGGCCTCCGGACCCTGCAGGCCGTCGAGAAGCTCGAGCCGCTGCTCGCGCACGTCCGGCTCACGGCCGACCGGGAGGTCCCGGACCGCCGGGTCCCGCTGCTGGTCAAGATCGCGCCGGACCTCGCGGACGAGGACGTGCTGGCGGTGGCCGACCTGGCCGTCGCCACCGACCTCGACGGGATCATCGCGACCAACACGACGATCTCGCGCGACGGCCTCGTCTCGACGCCCGCGCAGGTCGAGGCCGCCGGGGCGGGGGGACTGTCGGGCCGGCCGCTCACGTCCCGGTCGCTCGAGGTCCTGCGCCTCCTCCGGGGGAGGGTCGGCGACGACCTCACGCTCGTCGGGGTCGGTGGCATCACGACCCCCGCCGACGCGCAGGCGCGTCTCGAGGCCGGGGCGGACCTGCTCCAGGGCTACACCGCGTTCATCTACGAGGGTCCGGGGTGGCCCCGTCGAGTCATCAGGGGGATCCAGGCATGACGTTCGGTCAGCGCTTCGCCGCCGCGCTCGAGGCCCGCGGCCCGCTCTGCGCGGGGATCGACCCGCACAGCGGCCTGCTCGCCGAGTGGGGCCTGCCCGACGACGTGGCGGGCCTGGAGCGGTTCGCGCTGACCGCGGTCGAGGGCCTGGCGCCGTACTGCGCGGTCGTGAAGCCGCAGTCCGCCTTCTACGAGCGGTTCGGCAGCCGCGGCGTGGCCGTGCTGGAGCGGGTCGTCGCCGAGTCGAAGGCGGCCGGCGCCCTGGTGCTGCTCGACGTGAAGCGCGGCGACATCGGCTCCACGACCCAGGCGTACGCCGACGCGTACCTCGACCCGGACTCGCCGCTCGGCTCCGACGCGATCACGGCGTCGCCGTACCTCGGGTTCGGCTCGCTCGACCCCTTCATCGACACCGCCCGGAAGTTCGACGCGGGCGTCTTCGTGCTGGCCCTGACCTCCAACAAGGAGGGCCCCGAGGTCCAGCACGCCCGCACCGACGACGGCTCGCTGGTGGCGGGACGGGTGCTCGACCACCTGCGGCAGCTCAACGCGGGGGAGTCGCCCCTGGGCTCGTTCGGAGCCGTCATCGGCGCCACCATCGGGGACAGCGAGCTCGACTTCGCCTTCAACGGCCCGATCCTCGCTCCCGGCTTCGGCGCCCAGGGCGGCACCGTCGCCGACGTCCGCCGGATCTTCGCCGGTGCCGTCCACGCGGTGACCCCGAGCTCGTCGCGCGAGCTGCTGCGCCGCGGGCCCTCGCTCGAGGCGATGCGCGACGAGGCGCTGCGGCTCAACGACGAGCTGAGAGGGCTGCAGCCCTAGCTCTGTCCGCGGACAGAGGCCGGCACGCCCCACCGGGTCTGCCGGCTCGCCTCGAGTGTGGGGGTGGTGTGGAGGTCACGTGGGTGGGCCCGGACGGGCCGACGCCGGAAGGTGGAGGGCATCCGAGAAACCAGACAGAGGAGCCCCTCATGAGCACCGCCACCGCCACCGTCCCCATGGCCGACGTGCGCGACATGTACGTCGTCCACCGCGTCTTCCGCCGCGAGTTCACGCTCATCCCGGGCCTCGTGCGAGCGACCGCCGCCGGCGACACCGCGCGGGCGCACACCGTCGCCGAGCACCTGCGTCTGGTGATCGCCGGCCTGCACATGCACCACACCGGCGAGGACGAGCTGCTGTGGCCGCTCCTGCTCGAGCGAGCGGCGCCCTCGGCCGACCTCATCCACACGATGCAGGACCAGCACGCGAAGGTCGACGACTTCTCCGACCGCCTCGAGCCCCTCATCGGTGAGTGGGAGCGAGGTGCCTCGACGGTCCGCGCGGAGCAGCTCGCGCTGCTCGTCGAGGACTTCTTCGCCGCGCTGCTCGAGCACCTCGAGCTCGAGGAGAGGGAGATCCTCCCGCTCGCGGAGCAGCACGTGACGGAGGAGGAGTGGAGCCGGCTCGGCGCGCACGGGAGGCACGAGATGCGACGCGACTGGCTGCCGCTGATGTTCGGGGCCCTGCTCGAGGAGACCTCCCCGGAGGAGCGCGCCATGATGCTCGGCGCCCAGCCCCTGCCGATCCGGCTCCTGCTGACGACCATCGGTCGGCGGCAGTACCGCCGCTACATCACCCGGGTCCGCCAGGGATGAGGTCGCGGGCGAGGTCGACCACGTCGGCAGCGGAGGCCTGACGGCCCTCGTCCCACGCCGTCCGGAAGGCGGCCTCGCCCAGCACCTGTCGCGCGATCGCGAGCTCGGTGTCCGCCAGCTCCCGGCTGGCCTGGAAGTTGGCGGCCACCGAGTGCTGGGCGGAGTAGGAGGCCGAGGCCCCGAACAGCCGGGCCCCCGCCGACGCCTGCCCCAGCCGGACCGCGACGCCGGCGAGCGCGGGCAGGGTGTAGGCGAGCGTCCAGCTCATGCGCGCCTCGATCGAGAGACTCACCGACTCCATGAGCAGCGAGGCCGTCCGCTCGTGCTCGTCCTGCAGACCGGTCAGCGTGGCGAGCACGTTGAGCGCCATCCCGAGGGTGAAGGGGTTGCCCAGCTCGCGGGCGGCGGCCACGCCCTCCAGCAGCACCTCCTCGGCCGTCGGCTCCCGAGCCAGGAGCGCGACCTGGCCGAGGGCGATCTGCGCGTGCGTCTCCAGCCAGGGCCGCTCCGCCCGCACGGCGCGACCGCGCGCCACCTCCAGCATGCTCCGCGCCGGTGCGAGGTCTCCGGCGAACAAGGCTGCGGAGCCGGCGAGCACGCCGGCCTCCGCCGCCAGGTCGTGGCGACCGACCTGCTCGGCGAGGGACAGGGCCGACTCACCGCGACGGCGCTGTCCGGGGATGTCGCCCACCAGGAAGTCCAGCCCGCTCCGCGCGACGTCCCGCTGGATCCGTGCCTCGTCGGACAACGTGCCGGAGTCCAGGGAGGCGAACCACGCGAGTCCCTCGCGACCGTGACCACGGTGGGCGAGGAACAGCCACAGCCGCCAGGCGAGCTCCGCCGCCTCGTCGTGGCGGCCCTGGGCGACGAGTCGTCGGAAGACCACCCGGATCTGCCCGACGTCGGCCTCCAGCAGGTCGAGCGCCGAGGCGGCGTCCGGCCCGGTCACGTCGTCGGAGACGCTGCGCGCGAGCCGCTGCACGTGGCCGGTCATCCCGGTGAGCGCCACCTCGTGCTCGACCGTGTCCAGCCTGCCCGCGACGTGCTGCCGAACGGGCTCCAGCAGCCGGAACCGCGCCGTGCCGCGGACGTCGCCGGACCGGGACACGAGCGAGTGCTCGACGAGCCGGCGGAGCGGCCCCAGCGCCGTGCCACCCGCGACCGCGTCCGCCGCGTCGAGCGAGAAGCCCCCGGGGACCACCGAGAGCCGCCCCAGGAGCGCACGCTCCTCCGGCCCGACCAGGTCGAGGCTCCAGGTGAGGGTCGCCAGCATCGAGCGCTGCCGCTCCGGCAGGTCGCGCGGCCCGTCGCCCAGCGCGGTGTGGAGGTGGTCGCGCAGGCTCGAGGGTCCGAGCGCCACCGCGGCGGACGCCGCCAGCTCGAGCGCCAGCGGCAGGCCGTCGAGATGGCGGCACAGGTCGGCGACCTCGGGCCCGCTCTCCAGCGTGACCCCGGCGCTCGCCAGCCGCTCGAGGAACAGCTCGACGGCCGCCGGCTCGTCGAGCGGTGCCACGCGGATCTCCTGCTCGGCGCGGATCCTCAGGGGAGCGCGGCTGGTCACGAGGACCGTGAGCTCCGGACAGTGGCGGACCAGCTCGGCGACGTCGGGTGCGCAGTCGAGGACCTGCTCCACGTTGTCCAGCACCAGGAGAACCCGACGGCCGGCGACGTACGGGACGAGCTCGCCGACCCCGCCCTCGAACCCGGCGTCGGGCACCCCGAGAGCTGTGGCCACCGCGGCCAGCACCCCGGTGGCCGTCGTGACGTCGGCCAGCTCGACGACCACGACGCCGCCGGTGAACGCCGGTCCCGCCGCCGCCGCGGCGGCGAGGGCGAGCGTCGTCTTGCCGACCCCGCCCGGCCCGGTGAGGGTGACCACGGGCCGCGAGTCCGCCCGCAGCGCCGCGAGCACCGCCTCCAGGTCGCGATCGCGCCCGATCACCGGCCCCAGCCGACCGACGGTGATGGGCGCCTGCTCGGGCGCCTCCGGCTCCGCCGGAGCCGTGGCGCCGGACCGCGAGGGCAAGGTCGCGAGCAGCCTCGCCCGCTCGTCGTCGTCGAGCGCCAGGGCCTCGACGAGGGACCGCACGGTGTGCGGGTAGGGCCGGCGTCGCTCCCCACGCTCCAGCGCCCCCACGGCCTTGACCGTCAGCCCCGCCCGTTCCGCCAGACCCTCCTGGGTCAGCAGGCGGTCCTCGCGCAGCGCGCGCAGGACGTGGGCGAACTCGGTCACGAGCAGGACGTTAGGGGACGTGGGGGACGGATGGGGCCTGGCGGCAGCTCAGGGGCGGCCGACCGACCTGCGGGCTGCTGCACGAGGGCTGAAGGATCGAGATCCACCCTTGACTCCTCGAGCGCGAATCGCGGAGGGTGGACGCCATCGTTCAGCGCTCGTGCAGGTGTCCACTCGTCAGGTGCCCTCCGGCTCCCACGGCACGGGGGCCTGCTGAGATCGGCCTCCGCGGGCGGTGAGCGAGGATGACCGCATGACGGCCCTCCGCACGACCGTGGCCGCCGCGCTCCTCACGACCGTGCTGGCGGGTTGCTCCGGCGACCCGTACGACGACTACTGCGGAGTCGTGTCGGAGAAGCAGGAGGAGCTCTCCCAGGTCCTGGGCGAGGGCGGGCCGGACGTGCTGCTGCGGGCGCTGCCGATCTTCCGCGACCTGGAGGACGCCGCACCCGACGACATCCGTGACGACTGGAAGATCGTCGTCAGCGGGCTGACCGCCCTCGAGGACGCACTGGACGACGCCGGGGTGGACCCGGCGACGTACGACCGCGACGACCCGCCGGAGGGTCTGGGCGACGAGGACAAGGACCGCATCGACGCGGCGGCCCAGGAGCTCGCGGCGCCCGACTCGGTCGCGGCGTTCTCGGCGGTCGAGCAGCAGGCCCGCGATGTGTGCAAGACCCCACTGCGTTTGTGAGGGTTCACCCCGGACGCACGTTGTGGCTCCGGAATCTTCTTGACTAGATTGACCTCCGCTCCCTGAACGCGACGTGACCGAAGGATCCTGGCCTGTGGCTCTGCCCCCGCTCACACCGGAACAGCGACAGGCCGCGCTCGAGAAGGCCGCCGCCTCGCGACGTGAGCGCGCGGAGGTCAAGAACCGCCTGAAGCACAGCGGGGCCACCATCTCCGAGGTGCTCGCCGAGGGCCACGCCAACGAGGTGATCGGCAAGATGCGCGTCGTCGACCTGCTCCAGTCGATGCCGGGCCTGGGCAAGGTGCGTGCGCGGCAGGTGATGGAGCGTCTGGGCATCGCCGAGAGCCGCCGGGTCCGCGGGCTCGGCACCAAGCAGGTCGCAGCGCTGGAGCGCGAGTTCGGTTCGTGAGCTCCGGGCGTACCCGGCTGACCGTCCTCGCAGGACCCACGGCGGTCGGCAAGGGCAGCGTGGCCGCGGACATCCGCGGGAACCACCCCGAGGTCTGGATCTCGGTCTCCGCCACCACGCGCGCGCCGCGACCCGGTGAGGAGCACGGCGTCCACTACTGGTTCGTGTCCGACGCGGAGTTCGACCGGATGGTCGCCGAGGGCGAGCTGCTCGAGTGGGCGGTGGTCCACAACGCCAACCGGTACGGCACCCCCCGCGGCCCGGTGGACGAGGCGCTGGCCGCCGGACGGCCCTCCATGCTCGAGATCGACCTGCAGGGTGCCCGGCAGGTCCGCGAGACCATGCCGGAGGCGTTCTTCGTCTTCCTGGCCCCGCCCTCGTGGGAGGAGCTGGTGCGCCGGCTGGTCGGCCGGGGGACCGAGGACGAGGCCGAGCGGGAGCGCCGGCTGCAGACGGCGGTCGAGGAGCTGGCCGCCGAGGCGGAGTTCGACGTGACCATCGTGAACCACGAAGTTCACGCTGCAGCCGATGAGTTGGTAGCCTTGATGGTGCTCGACCGGGACAGTTCTGATCCCGATCACCTGAGCGACTCCGACTGACTGAGCGAGGCTTCTGCGTGTCTGCACCACTTATCGCCGCCGAGGGTGTCACCAACCCCTCCATCGACGACCTGCTCACCAAGACGGACAGCAAGTACAAGCTGGTCCTCTACAGCGCCAAGCGCGCCCGGCAGATCAACGCGTACTACTCCCAGCTGGGCGAGGGCCTGCTGGAGTACGTCGGCCCGCTGGTGGAGACCCACGTCCAGGAGAAGCCGCTGTCGATCGCGCTCCGCGAGATCAACGGCGACCTGCTGACCTGCGAGGACGTGGACCCCGCCGAGCTCGCCGCCGAGGAGGCCGCCGCGAAGGCTGCCGCCGCTGACGCGAGCCTCGGTTCCGCCTCCTCGGAGTAGCACTTGGCCGCCGTCGTCCTCGGAGTCTCTGGTGGCATCGCGGCGTACAAGTCGTGCGAGCTGCTGCGGCGCCTGAGCGAGTCGGGCCACGACGTCACCGTCGTGCCGACCGCAGCCGCGCTGCGGTTCGTCGGCGCGCCCACGTGGGCCGCGCTGTCCGGCAAGCCGGTCTCGGCCGAGGTCTGGGACGACGTCCACGAGGTGCCGCACGTCCGGATCGGCCAGTCGGCCGACCTGGTCGTCGTCGCGCCGGCGACCGCTGACCTGCTGGCCAAGGCCGCGCACGGCCTGGCCGACGACCTGCTGACCAACACGCTGCTCACCGCGCGGTGCCCGGTGGTCTTCGCGCCGGCCATGCACACCGAGATGTGGGAGCACCCGGCCACCCAGGCGAACGTCGCCACGCTCCGCGAGCGCGGCGCGCTGGTGCTGGAGCCCGCCGAGGGCCGGCTCACCGGCGCCGACAGCGGCAAGGGCCGGCTGCCCGAGCCGGCCGAGATCTTCGAGTTCGTGACCGAGGTCCTCGGTGGCCGGCACGGCCAGGACCTGGCCGGCCGCCACGTCGTCGTGTCCGCCGGGGGGACGCGCGAGTACCTCGACCCGGTCCGCTTCCTGGGCAACCGCTCCTCCGGCCTGCAGGGCTACGCCCTCGCCCGCGCGGCGGTGGCCCGCGGTGCCGAGGTCACCCTGGTGGCCGCCAACGTGACGCTCCCGGACCCGGCCGGCCTCAAGGTCGTCCGCGTCGAGACCACCGCCCAGCTGCGCGACGAGGTCCTGGCCGCCGCCGCCGGGGCCGACGCCGTCGTGATGGCCGCCGCCCCCGCGGACTTCGCGCCGACCACGCGCAGCGAGGCCAAGATCAAGAAGTCGGACGACGGCTCGGCGCCGACGATCGAGCTCACGCAGAACCCGGACATCCTCCACGAGCTGAGCACCCACCGGACCCGCGAGGGCCAGGTCGTCGTCGGCTTCGCCGCCGAGACCGGCGACGCCTCCGGCACGGTCCTGGAGCTGGGCCGCGCCAAGCTCGCCCGCAAGGGCTGCGACCTGCTGGTCGTCAACGACGTGAGCGGCGGTGCCGTGTTCGGCAGCGCCGAGAACGAGGCGGTGATCCTGGCCGCCGACGGTGGGACCCGGGACGTGCCCCGCGGGTCCAAGACCGCGGTGGCGCACGCCATTTGGGACGAAGTCGCCGCCAGACTGCAAGATTGACCCGCCCTGCCGCGTAGATCGATCGGAGTACTGCTGTGCCTGGACGCTTGTTCACCTCGGAGTCCGTGACCGAGGGTCACCCGGACAAGATCGCCGACCAGATCAGCGACTCCGTCCTCGACGAGATGCTGCGGCAGGACAAGCACAGCCGGGTGGCCGTGGAGACGCTGCTGACCACCGGCCTCGTCGTGGTCGCCGGCGAGGTGACCACCACCGGGTACGTCGACGTGAAGCAGGTCGTCCGCGACCGGATCCTGACGATCGGCTACGACTCCTCCGAGAAGGGCTTCGACGGCGCCTCCTGCGGCGTGATGGTCGCCATCGGCGGCCAGTCCGGCGACATCGCCCAGGGCGTCGACACCGGCCACGAGTCGCGCACCGGCTCCGTGGACGCGATGGACAAGCAGGGCGCCGGCGACCAGGGCCTGATGTTCGGCTACGCCTGCGACGACACCGACGTGCTGATGCCGCTCCCGATCGTGATGGCCCAGCGGCTCGCCGAGCAGCTCACCGAGGTGCGCAAGGACGGGACGCTCCCGTACCTCCGCCCGGACGGCAAGACCCAGGTCACCATCGAGTACGACGCCGACAACCGCCCCGTGCGCGTCGACACGGTCGTGCTGTCCTCGCAGCACTCCGAGGAGGTCGACCTCGACACCCTCGAGGCGGACGTCAAGAAGCACGTCATCGACCCGGTGCTGTCCTCCTTCGACCTGCCGTCCGAGGGCTACCGCCTGCTCGTGAACCCGACCGGCCGCTTCGTGGTCGGTGGCCCCATGGGTGACGCCGGCCTGACCGGCCGCAAGATCATCGTCGACACCTACGGCGGCATGGCCCGCCACGGCGGCGGCGCCTTCTCGGGCAAGGACCCGTCGAAGGTCGACCGCTCCGCGGCGTACGCGATGCGCTGGGTCGCCAAGAACGTCGTGGCCGCGGGCCTGGCCCGCCGCTGCGAGGCCCAGGTCGCCTACGCGATCGGCAAGGCCCAGCCGGTCGGGGTCTTCATCGAGACCTTCGGCACCGGCACCGCCTCGGACGAGGCGATCCAGGAGGCCGTGCTCCAGGTGTTCGACCTGCGGCCGGCGGCGATCATCGAGGACCTCGACCTGCTCCGGCCGATCTACGCCAAGACCGCGGCGTACGGCCACTTCGGCCGCGAGCTGCCGGAGTTCACCTGGGAGCGCACCGACCGGGCCGAGGCCCTGAAGGCGGCCATCGCCGGCTGACACGCGACCGGCGCGGGGGCGGCGGCTGGTAGCAATACCGCGTGAGCCCCGACGACGACGCCGCGTCGGAGCAGCCCGAGCTGGTGCCCGGGATGCTCCGCGAGACCGTCGCGCGCTCGCGCAAGGCGGCCGCGACCAAGGCCCGCAAGGCCGCCGCCGTGGAGATCGCCGAGGTCGACCCGGTGGCCCGGGTGCTGGTGGACCTGCCCCTCGCGCACCTCGACCGGCCGTTCGACTACGCCGTGCCCGCCTCGATGGCCGACGAGGTCCGCCCCGGCGTCAGGGTGAAGGTGCGCTTCGCCGGCCAGGACGTCGACGGGTTCGTGGTTGCTCGCGGCGCGACGACCGAGCACACGGGCCGGCTCACGCCGCTGCGCCGGCTGGTGAGCGCCGAGCCGGTCCTCAGCCCGGCGGTCGCGACGCTCACCGAGGAGGTCGCCCGGCGCTACGCCGGCACGCGCTCCGACGTCCTCCGGCTGGCGGTGCCCCCGCGGCACGCCACCACGGAGAAGCAGCCGTCGACCGGCGAGCCGCCCGGCACGTACGACGCCGCCTCCGCGGAGGCCGCCTGGGCCGGTCACGGCACGGCGCCGGCCTTCCTCGGGCACCTCGCCACCGGCGGCTCGCCGCGGGCCGTGTGGTCCGCGCCGCCCGCCGCCGACTGGCCGACGCTGGTCGCCCACGCCGTCGCGGCCACGCGGGCGGGAGGGCGCGGAGCGCTCGTCTGCGTGCCCGACCACGGCGACGTCACCCGCGTCGACGCGGCCCTGACCGCCGTGCTGGGCAGCGGCCGGCACGTCGTGCTCACCGCCGACGCCGGGCCGGCGAAGCGCTACCGGGAGTTCCTCGCGGTCTCGCGCGGCGCGGCGCACGTGGTCGTCGGCACCCGCGCCGCCGCCTTCGCACCGGTGCACGACCTGGGGCTCGTCGTCATCTGGGACGACGGCGACGACCTCCACTCCGAGCCGCGGGCGCCGTACCCGCACGCCCGCGAGGTGCTGCTCCTGCGCGCCGAGCAGGAGGGCGCGGCGGTGCTGGTCGGCGGCTTCGCCCGCAGCGTCGAGGCCCAGCAGCTGCTGCGGACCGGCTGGGCCCAGCCGCTGGGTCTGCCGCGCGAGACCGTCCGGCAGCGGGTCCGGATCGCCATCACCGGGGCGGACGACCACAGCCTCGAGCGCGACCCGCACGCCCGGGCCGCCCGGCTGCCCGGTGAGGTGCACCGGCTGATCCGCGACGCTCTGGCGGACGGGCCGGTGCTCGTGCAGACGCCGCGCACCGGCTACGCCACCACGCTCGCGTGCGTGCGCTGCCGGACGCCCGCGCGCTGCCGCGCCTGCCACGGGCCGCTCGCGCTCTCGTCGCCGACCGCCCCGCCGGTCTGCCGCTGGTGCGGCACCGAGGCCACCGCCTGGGCCTGCCCGGAGTGCGGCGACCGGGGGCTCCGCGCCCCCGTCGTGGGGGAGGCCCGGACCGCCGAGGAGCTCGGCCGCGCGTTCCCGGGCGCCGTGGTCCGCGTCTCGGCCGGCGACCGGGTGCTGCCCGCCGTCGACGACGGTCCGGCGATCGTGGTCGCCACCCCGGGTGCGGAGCCCACGGCTGCCGGCGGCTACGCGGCGGTGGTGCTCCTGGACACCTGGCTCACGCTCGGGCTCGCGCACCTGCGCGCCGACGAGGAGGCGCTGCGCCGGTGGAGCAACGCGGTCGGCCTGGTGCGCTCCGGCGGCCGTGCGCTCGCCGTCGGCGACCCCGCGCACCCGACGCTCCAGGCCCTGGTGCGCTGGGACCACGCCGGGTTCGCCGAGCGCGAGGCCGAGGTCCGCCGCGAGGCCCACCTGCCCCCGGCGTCGCGGCTGGCCACGCTGACGGGCGAGGTGGGCGCGGTCGACGACGTGCTGACGCTGCTGTCGAGGCCCGAGGGCACCGAGGTGCTCGGGCCGGTGCCCATCGACGGCGGCGAGGTGCGCGCCGTGGTCCGCGTGCCCCGGGCGCACGGCGCGGCCCTCTCCGACGCGCTCGGCGAGGTCCAGCGCGTGCGCTCGGCCCGCAAGCTCGACGCGGTCCGCATCCAGGTCGATCCACTCACTCTTTAGGCTTCACGTCGTGATCGTCCCCATCCGGCTGTTCGGCGACCCGGTGCTGCGCACCCCCGCCACCGAGGTCGTGGACTTCGACAAGGAGCTCCGCAAGCTCGTCGAGGACCTCACCGACACGATGCTGGACGCGCCGGGCGCCGGGCTCGCGGCCCCGCAGATCGGCGTCGGCCTCCGGGTCTTCACCTGGTACGTCGACGACGAGGTCGGCCACCTGGTCAACCCGACCCTCACCCTGTCCGAGGACGTGCAGGACGGCCCGGAGGGCTGCCTGTCGATCCCCGGTCTGGTCATCGACTGCCGTCGGGCGCTGTCCGTGGTGGCGCACGGCTTCGACATGCACGGCGAGCCGCTCGTCGTCGACGGCAGCGAGAAGCTCGCCCGGGCCATCCAGCACGAGACCGACCACCTCGACGGCGTCCTGTTCGTCGACCGGCTCGACCGGGAGGCGAGGCGCGTCGCGATGAAGGAGATCCGCGAGGCGGACTGGTTCGCCGACACGCAGCCGACGATCAAGGTCAGCCCCCACGCCACGGGCGGGTTCGGTCGATGAGGGTCGTCTTCGCCGGGACGCCCGAGCCGGCGCTCCCGGCCCTCGACGCGATCGCGGACTCCCGCGCACGAGCTGGTCGGCGTGATCACCCGTCCCGACGCACCGTCCGGCCGCGGTCGGCGGCTGACGCCGAGCCCCGTCGCCCTGCGCGCGGAGGAGCTCGGTGTCCCGGTGCTCAAGCCCGACCACCCGCGCGAGCCGGAGTTCCAGGAGGCGCTGCGCGCGCTCGGACCGGACTGCTGCCCGGTCGTCGCCTACGGCGCGCTGCTCCCGCGGTCCGCGCTCGACATCCCGCCCCTCGGGTGGGTCAACCTGCACTTCTCGTGCCTGCCGGCGTGGCGGGGGGCGGCGCCGGTCCAGCACGCGCTGTGGGCGGGAGACGAGGTCACGGGGGCCACGACCTTCCGGATCGTGCCCGCCCTGGACGCCGGCCCGACATTCGGCGTGATGACCGAGCGGATCCGGCCCGGCGACACCGCCGGCGACCTGCTCGGCCGCCTGGCCGAGGGCGGCGCGGGGCTGCTCGTCGCCACCCTCGACGGGCTCCAGGACGGCTCGATCGAGGCTCGTGAGCAGCCGACCGACGGCGTGTCCCTCGCCCCGAAGATCACGGTTGACGACGCCCACGTCTCCTGGACCGAGCCCGCCGAGTGGGTCGACCGCCGGATCAGGGCGTGCACCCCGGCGCCCGGGGCGTGGACGACGTACGACGACGCGCGGCTCAAGCTCGGCCCTGTCACGCTCACGGACGAGCGGCTGGCGCCCGGCGAGGTCCGGGTCGGCAAGAACGAGGTCCTGGTCGGCACCGCCACCACGGCGGTCCGCCTCGGGGACGTCAAGGCGTTCGGGTCGCGGCAGATGCCGGCCGCGGACTGGGGTCGGGGACTTCGGGGCGATGCGCCCGTGGCGTTCGGTTAGGTTCTCGGCATGGGGACACGCGTCGCGACGCCCGGGGACGTGGACGAGATCTGCCTCGCCCTGCCCGAGGTCGAGCTCGGCACCTCCTGGGGTGACCGGCCGACGTACAAGGTCCGCGGCAAGGGCTTCCTGCTCTTCCGGATGCCGCACAAGTCGGCGGTCGACCCCGACACGGGCGAGATGTACGACGACCTGCTCGTGATCACCACGCCGACCGAGCTGGAGAAGCAGGCGCTCGTCGAGGACGACGGGCTGCCGTTCTTCACCATCCCGCACTTCGACGGCTACAACGCGGTGCTGGTCCGGCAGTCGCGGCTGGGGGAGATCGAGCGCGAGGAGCTGGCCGAGATCATCACCGACGCGTGGCTCACGAGGGCGCCGAAGTCGCTGGCGAGGGCGTTCCTCGCGGGTCGCGATGGTTGAGGCTCGATCCCGCGGGAAGAAGCCACCGCCCACCCCGGTGACGGACGCGCAGGGCCGGCGGATCGAGGTGGACGCCTCGCGCGCCGCCGCCTTCGACGTGCTCAAGACCGTGCGGGTCGAGAAGGCGTACACGAACCTGGTGCTGCCCGCCGTCATCAAGCACTACAAGCTGACCGGGCCGGACGCGGCGTTCACGACCGAGCTCGCGTCCGGCACCATCCGGATGCGCGGCACGTACGACGCGATCATCGGCGCCTGCGCCGACCGGCCGATCGCCAAGATCGAGGCCCGGGTCCTCGACGGGCTGCGGCTCGGGGTGCACCAGCTCCTGTCGATGCGGGTGCCCGCCCATGCGGCGATCAGCACCACGGTCGACCTCGTCCACCTGCGGTCCAGCTCCGGCGCGGCGGGGTTCGCCAACGCGGTGCTGCGCGCCGTCTCGGAGCACGACCTCGAGACCTGGATCGCTCAGGTCGCACCCGACGCGCGCACCCAGCCGCACCGCCACCTGTCGATCGCGTACAGCCACCCGGAGTGGGTGGTGGACGAGCTGGCACGCGCCATCAGCAAGGACGAGCTCCCGCTCCTGCTCGCCGCCGACAACGTCCCGCCCGCCGTCACGCTCGTGGCCCGCCCCGGCCGCGCGACCCGCGACGAGCTGCCGGGGGAGCCGACCCCCTACTCGCCCTACGGCACCGTGATGGCCGGCGGGGTGCCCGGCGACGTCAAGGCCGTGGCGCAGGGCCGCGCCGGGGTCCAGGACGAGGGCTCGCAGCTGGTCGCGATCGCGCTCGCCGAGGCTCCGGTCGAGGGCCCGGACGCCCGCTGGCTCGACGTCTGCGCCGGACCGGGTGGCAAGTCCGCGCTGCTGGCCGGCCTGGCCGCCGAACGGGGCGCGCTCCTCGTCGCGAACGAGGCGCAGAAGCACCGCTCCGGGCTGGTGGCCCGCTCCCTCGACGGTGCCGACGGCGTCGCCGGGATCGTGACCGCGGACGGCACGAGGCCGCCGTACCGCCGCGACAGCTTCGACCGGGTCCTCGTCGACGCCCCGTGCACCGGTCTCGGGGCGCTGCGGCGCCGACCGGAGGCGCGCTGGGCCCGCAAGTCCGACGACCTCCTCCAGCTGGCGATGCTGCAGCGCCAGCTGGTCAACGCGTCGCTGGACCTCGTCCGCCCGGGTGGGGTGCTGCTGTACGCCACCTGCTCACCGGTGCTGTCGGAGACCCAGACCGTGGTCACCGCGATCGCCCAGATGCGTCGCGACGCCGTCCTCGAGGACGCCCGCGGCCTGCTCGCCCAGGTGCCCGACTGCGCCGGCGAGGTCCCCGGGACGATCCAGCTCTGGCCGCACCGGCACGGCACGGACGCGATGTTCATGGCGCTGTTCCGGCGGACCGGGGGCTGACCGTGCCCACGAAGCCGCCCTCGGTCGAGATCGAGGTCGACGACCGGGTGGTCCGGGTCAGCAACCCGGACCGCGTCTACTTCCCCGAGACCGGTGCCACGAAGCTCGACCTGGTCGAGTACTACCTCGCCGTCGGGCCCGGCATCGTCAACGCGCTGCGGGAGCGGCCGTGCATGCTGCACCGGTTCCCCAAGGGCCTCGCCGACAAGAAGGTCCACCAGAAGAGGCTGCCGGCCGGCGCCCCGGACTGGGTCGAGACCGTCGAGCTCTTCTTCCCGCGCTGGGGCCGCACCGCGGACGAGCTGTGCGTGACCGAGCTCGGGTCGGTCATCTGGGCGGTGCAGATGTCGACGGTGGAGTTCCACCCCTGGAACAGCCGGCGCGCCGACACGGAGAAGCCGGACGAGTGGCGGATCGACCTCGACCCCGGTGACGACTGCGACTACGCGACCGCCCAGCGGGTCGCGCACGTCGTCCACGAGGTCCTCGACGAGCTCGGCGCCACCGGGTTCCCGAAGACCAGCGGCGGCAAGGGGATGCACGTCTACGTCCGCATCCACCCCGAGCACGGCTTCAAGGACGTACGACGCGGCGCGCTCGCGTTCGCCCGGGAGGTCGAGCGGCGGACCGACGACGTGACCACGGCCTGGTGGCGCAAGGACCGGGACCCGCGCAAGCTCTTCGTCGACTACAACCAGAACGCGCGCGACCACACCATCGCGGCGGCGTACTCGGTCCGGGGGCTGCCCGACGGACGGGTCTCGGCGCCGATCCGGTGGGACGAGGTCGACTCCGCCGACCCCCGCGACCTCACCATGGCGACCATGCCCGCGAGGTTCGCCGAGGTCGGTGACCTGCACGAGTCGATCGACGAGCACGTCTTCGACTTCCGGCCCCTGCTCGAGTGGGCCGACCGGGACGAGGCCGAGGGTCAGGAGACGCCGGACGAGCCGGACGCCGACTAGCTCTCGACGTGCTCCTTGAGCCCGTCGAGCATCTGCTGCCAGCTCTGGCTGAACTGCTCGGCCTGCTCCGCGGACTCGTTGCCGTCCTGGGTGAGCGTCAGGCGGGTGCCGTCGTCCTCGGGCTCCAGCGTGTAGACGAGCGTGTGGTAGCTCCCCGGCTCGTCCGGCTGGCCCATCATCGGGCTGTAGTGGGTGACCGAGAGCTCGCGGGGCTCGTCGTAGGTGAGCACCTCGCCCTTGTCCTGGTAGGCACGTCCGTCGTGCTCGCCGTCCCAGGTGATGGGGGAGCCGACCTGCCAGTCCGTGGTGACCGTCGAGCCCTGCATGTAGACCGCGATCTGCGCGGGCTCGGTGAGCGCGGCCCACACCCGCTCGGGATCGGCGGCGACCTGGACCTCGGCGGTGGCGACGTGGCCGGACATGTGGATCAGCTCCCTCGAAGTTGTATGACTCACTCATACACTAACCGGATGCGCCCCTCCGCAAACCCCCGGCTGGACAACCTCCTGGCCTCGCTGTCGCTCAACCTGGCGGACGAGTCGACGCGAGCCCTGGAGTCGGCCGCCGGGCTCAAGGGGGAGGCGGCCACGGCCCTCCTCGCCCTGGACGAGTTCCTCGCCGACGTCCACGTCGGCCGTCTGGCCGACGTCCTCGGGCTCAGCCACTCGGGCGCCGTGCGGCTCGTGTCGCTGCTCGAGTCGGAGGGCCTCGCCGAGCGGCGCCCGGGGGCGGACCGTCGCCGGGTCGAGGTCCGGCTGACCGCCAGGGGACGTCGGCGGGCGACCGTCGCACGGCTGGCCCGCGACACCGTCGTCCGGGAGAGCACCGCCGGGCTGTCGAGGGCCGAGGCCGCCGTGCTCGAGGACCTGCTCGCGCGGCTCGTCGAGGCCCGGGTGGCTGCCCGGGTGGAGCGCCGCCGCGCAGGGTCGTCGGGCGCGTGGTGGTGCCGGACCTGTGACTTCGCGGCGTGCGGGCGACCCGACGGCCGGTGCCCGGCCCAGAAGGCGGCGGCTGCCCTGTCGGTGACGGACAATGCGTGACATGAGTCAGGTCCACGTCGCAGGGCGCCAGCTCCAGTGCCTGGTGTGCGCCGGCACGGAGTTCACGTACCGCGAGATCAAGCTGAACACGTCCGGTATGTCGTTCATGAACCTCGACTGGGCCAACAAGTCCGGCACCGGCGTCATCTGCGACGCCTGCGGGTTCGTGCACACGTTCGCCCAGCAGGTCGAGTGGCACCACGACCACGGCATCGACCCCCCGACTCTCTAGGCTTGCGGCGTGGGCATCCAGATCACGCCGAGCATCCTCAACGCCGACTTCGCGGCGCTCGGTGCGGAGGTGGCCAGGATCGGCAGTGCGGACTGGATCCACGTGGACGTCATGGACGACCACTTCGTGCCCAACCTGACGTTCGGGCCGACCATGGTGGAGGCGCTGGCGCGCAGCACCGAGGTGCCGCTGGACGCGCACCTCATGATCGACGACCCGGACCGCCGAGCCGTGGAGTACGTCGAGGCCGGCTGCGGATCCGTCACGTTCCACGTCGAGGCGGCCACGGCGCCGGTGCGGCTGGCGCGCGAGATCCGCAGGGCCGGGGCCCGGGCGGCGATGGCGCTCAAGCCGGCGACCGCCGTCGAGCCCTACGAAGAGCTGCTCCCCGAGCTCGACATGCTCCTGATCATGACCGTGGAGCCGGGCTTCGGCGGCCAGAAGTTCCTCGAGCTCTGCCTGCCCAAGATCCGCACCGCCCGCCAGCTGATGGAGAAGCACGGCGTCGAGACCTGGCTCCAGGTGGACGGCGGTGTCTCGCTCGAGACCATCGAGCGCTGCGCCGAGGCGGGCGCCGACGTCTTCGTCGCGGGCTCGGCCGTCTACTCGGCCGACGACCCGGACCGGATGGTCGCCGAGCTGCGCGCCAAGGCCGAGTCCGCGGCCGGCTGATGGCGTACGACCTCGTCGGCGACGTCCACGGCTGCGCCTCGGAGCTCGACACCCTGCTGGCGAAGCTCGGCTGGGACGGCACCAGGCACCCGGACGGTCGCGTGGCCGTGTTCGTCGGCGACCTCGTCGACCGCGGACCGGACACCCCCGGTGTGCTCCGGCGGGTCATGGCGATGGCCGAGGCCGGGACCGCCCTCTGCGTGGCCGGCAACCACGAGGCCAAGCTCGTCCGCGCGCTGAGAGGCGCACCGGTCCGCACGTCGCACGGGCTCCAGGAGTCCCTCGACCAGCTCGACCGCGAGACCCAGGCGTTCCGCGACCAGGTCGTCGACTACCTGCACGGGCTCCCGTTCCAGCTCGTGCTCGACGAGGGGCGGCTGGTCGTCGCCCACGCCGGGCTGCGGGAGGACCTGCACGGCAACGACTCGCCCCGGGCCCGCTCGTTCGCGCTGTACGGCGACACCACGGGCCAGCGGGACGACGACGGGCTGCCGATCCGGCTGCCGTGGCAGCGGTCGTACCGGGGCGAGGCGGTCGTGGTCTACGGCCACACGCCGGTGACCGAGGCGGCGTGGGTCAACAACACCCTGTGCCTCGACACGGGCGTCGTGTTCGGCGGCAAGCTCACCGCGCTCCGCTACCCGGAGCGGGAGATCGTCGCCGTCCCCGCGGAGCGGCAGTGGAGCCCGCCGGTCCGGCCGCTCGCCCCGGTCGCCGACTAGCTCCGCTGTGGGCGAGGTCACCGGGCCCTCGACGGAGTCCTGTGGCAAACTCGAAGCGACGAGCAGACAAGCTCGCGTGCTCTGGGGGCGGTGAAACTCCGCACCGGCGGTGACTGAGAGATCAGAAGTCCGCGACCCGTCCACCGCCAGTGGACGGTTGACCAGGTGGAAATCCTGGACCGACGGTCAAAGTCCGGATGAGAAGCGCACGCAGGTGTCGTCCGCGACGTCCACCGCACGACGGTGGGCCGCGAACGCGCCGTCGCCCCGGAGTCCCGCGAGCGGACACGAGGGGCACCGATGGACACGACAGCAGCCGAGCAGGCCGCGATGTCGCGCGCCCTCGAGCTGGCCGCCACCCCCGGCGTCCCGCTCGGGCCGAACCCGCGCGTCGGGTGCGTCCTGCTGGGCGACGACGGCCGCACGGTGGCGGAGGGCCACCACCGCGGCGCCGGCTCGGCGCACGCGGAGCGCGACGCGCTCGACCGGGCGGGCGAGGCGGCTCGCGGGACCACGGCCGTGGTCACGCTCGAGCCGTGCAACCACACCGGGCGCACCGGGCCCTGCAGCGAGGCCCTGATCGCCGCCGGCGTACGGCGCGTGGTGCTGGCCCAGCGCGACCCCAACCCGGTCGCGGCCGGCGGTGCGGAGCGGCTCCGCGAGGCCGGCATCGACGTCGTCGAGGGCCTCGGGCGCGAGGAGGCCAGGGCCCTCAACCGGGTCTGGACGTTCGCCGTCGAGCACGGCCGCCCGTTCGTGACGTGGAAGTTCGCGACGACCCTGGACGGCCGCAGCGCCGCGGCCGACGGCACGAGCCGCTGGGTCTCCGGGCTGGCCTCGCGGCGGGACACCCACCGGCTGCGGGCGCTGTGCGACGTGATGCTGGTCGGCACCAACACCGTCGCCGTCGACGACCCGCGGCTGACCGTCCGCGACGAGGACGACGAGGAGCTCCCGCAGCAGCCGCTCCGCGTGGTGATGGGGGAGCGCGACCTCGACCCGACCCACCGCGTCTTCGACGTGTCCTCCGGCACCGGCGAGTCCCTGCACCTGCGCACCCGCGACCCGCGGCAGGCGCTCTCCGACCTGTTCGCCCGCGACCGGCAGCACGTGTTCCTCGAGGGCGGACCGACCCTGGCCGCCGCCTTCCTGGGCGCCGGCCTGGTCGACGAGGTCGTGGTCTACGTCGCCCCCCTGCTGCTCGGGTCCGGCGCCTCGGCCGTGGGCGACCTGGGAATCCCCACGATGGCCGGAGCGCTGAGGCTGGACGTCACCGACGTGACCGTCCTGCCCGACGCCGGGGACGGCCAGACCGACGTCCGCCTCACCCTCACCCCTCGAAAGAGAGACAGCTGATGTTCACCGGGATCGTCGAGGAGCTCGGCACCGTGGCCGGGATCGAGGACCAGGGCGACGCCCTGCGCCTGACCATCCACGCCCAGCACGTGCTGGCGGACGCGGGGCTCGGGGACTCGATCTCCGTCAACGGCTGCTGCCTCACCGTCGCCGAGCGCGACGGGGACACGTGGACCGCCGACGTCATGCAGGAGACGCTCGACAAGACGAGCCTGCGCGGCGTGCAGCCGGGCGACCGGGTCAACCTCGAGCGCGCGGTGACCCCCCAGACACGGCTCGGCGGACACATCGTCCAGGGGCACGTGGACGGGGTCGGCACGATCGCCAGCCGCACGCCGAGCGAGCACTGGGAGGTCGTGGAGGTGACCATGCCCCCCGAGCTGGGGCGCTACCTGGTCGACAAGGGCTCGATCACGGTCGACGGCGTGAGCCTGACCGTCGTCGAGGCCAGGGAGGACACCTTCACGGTGAGCCTCATCCCCGAGACGCTCGCCCGCACCACCCTCGGCAGCCGGCAGCCCGGCGACCGGGTCAACCTCGAGGTCGACGTGATCGCCAAGCACGTCGAGAAGCTCCTCGCCGCAGGACACATCACCGGGAAGGACCTGTCATGACCGAGCCGCAGCACGCGGGGGTCCGGATGGACTCCATCGAGCGCGCCGTCGCCGACATCGCCGCCGGCAAGGCCGTCGTGGTCGTCGACGACGAGGGCCGTGAGAACGAGGGCGACCTGATCTTCGCCGCCGCCAAGGCGACGCCGGAGCTGATGGCCTTCACGATCCGCTACAGCAGCGGGGTGATCTGCGTGCCGATGCCGGGCGACATGCTCGACCGGCTGGAGATCCCCCTCATGACGCCGCACAACAAGGACAAGATGCGGACGGCGTACACGCTGTCGGTCGACGCCCGGGACGGCGTCACCACGGGCATCTCGGCCGCGGACCGGGCGCACACCGCCCGGGTCCTCGCGGACTCGGCGACAGAGCCGTGGGAGATCACCCGGCCGGGCCACGTGTTCCCGCTGCGCTACCACGAGGGCGGCGTGCTGGCCCGGCGCGGCCACACCGAGGCCGCCGTCGACCTGGCCCGGATGGCCGGTCTGACCCCGGCCGGGGTGCTCGTGGAGGTCGTCAACGACGACGGCACCATGAAGCGGGCCGCGGAGCTGCGCGCGTTCGCCGACGAGCACGGGCTGGCGATGATCTCGATCGAGGACCTGGTCCGCTACCGGCGCACCCACGAGGTCCTCGTCGAGCGGGTCGCCGAGACGCGGCTGCCCACGAGCCACGGCGACTTCACGGCGTACGGCTACACGATCTCCGTCGACGCCTCCGAGCACGTCGCCCTCGTGTACGGCGACATCAGCGACGACGCCCCGGTGCTCACCCGCGTCCACTCGGAGTGCCTCACCGGCGACGTCTTCGACAGCGACCGGTGCGACTGCGGCCCGCAGCTGCACGAGGCCATGGACACCATCGTCACGGAGGGGCGGGGAGTGGTCATCTACCTGCGCGGCCACGAGGGCCGGGGCATCGGCCTGGTCGCCAAGCTGCAGGCCTACCAGCTCCAGGACGGCGGCCGGGACACCGTCGACGCCAACCTCGACCTCGGACTGCCCGCGGACGCCCGCCACTACGGCGCCGCCACGCAGATCCTCAAGGACCTCGGCGTGCAGACCGTGCGGCTGATGACCAACAACCCCGACAAGATCACCAGCCTCGAGGAGTACGGCATCTCGGTCGCCGAGCGGGTGCCGCTGACCCCGCACCCCAACGACCACAACCTCGCGTACCTGCTGACCAAGCGGGACCGGATGGGCCACGTGCTGCCCGACCTGGCCGGCCTGGAGAACGCGGAGGTCCACCAGTGAGCGGCGAGGGCGCGGCCGTCGTGGAGCCGTTCGACGCGAGCGGCCTGCGGGTCGCCGTGGTCGCCGCGAGCTGGCACACGACGGTGATGGACGGGTTGGTCGCCGGCGCGGAGAAGGCGTGCCGGGACCACCAGGTCGAGCCGACGCTGGTCCGCGTCCCCGGAGCCTTCGAGCTGCCGGTGGCCGCCGACGCGTGCGCGAAGGCCGGGTACGACGCGGTCGTCGCCCTCGGCGTGGTGATCCGCGGCGGGACGCCGCACTTCGACTACGTCTGCAACGCCGCGACGGACGGCCTGGGCCGGGTGGCGCTCGACCACGGCGTGCCCGTCGGGTTCGGGCTGCTCACCTGCGACACCGAGCAGCAGGCGCTGGACCGCGCCGGCCTCGAGGGCTCGGTCGAGGACAAGGGCTACGAGGCCGCGTCCGCCGCGCTGGCGACGGTCCGGACGATCAGGGGTCTCGCCGGCTGACGGCCAGGCGCGCCACCGCGTCCACGGCCTCGGCGTCGTCCAGGCCGAGGGCCCGCGTCTCGGCGAGGTACGCCACCGCGGCGGCCTTCGCCCGGCCGGCCGCGCGGTCACCCATCACGAAGCTCCCGGCCCGGCCCCGCGTCTCGATGACGCCGGCCTGCTCCAGCTCGCGGTAGGCACGGGCCACCGTGTTCGGGGCGAGTCCCAGGTCCCCGGCCAGGGCCCGGACGGTGGGGAGCCGGTCGCCGGGCTGCAGGACGCCGTCCGCGACCTGCCCGGTGACCTGGGCCCGGATCTGCTCGAAGGGCGGGGCCTCGGACGAGCGGTCCAGCCCGATCACGCGCGCCACTCGTCCGCGAGGAGCGCGTAGGACACGCCGTCGACCCAGCCGAGCTCGCGGTGCAGCGACTCCTTGACGAGCAGCGCCTCGCGGCGCATGCCGACCTTCTCCATCACCCTCAGTGACGGGGTGTTGTCGGCGAAGGCCAGCGCCACCACGCGGCGCACGCCGAGCTCCTCGAAGCACAGGCGGAGGAGGGCGCCCACCGCCTCGGTCGCGTACCCCTGGCCCTGGTGGGCAGGGTCGAACGCCCAGCCGACCTCGGCCTGGGTGGAGACGGCCCGGTCGCGGACCTCGGCCTGGGACCAGGCGTCCTCGACGTGCAGGTAGAGATGCCCGATGACGACCTCCTCGAGCAGCACCACCACCATCCGTTCGATCCCGCCGCGCTGGCCCTGGGCGAGCACCCACGCGTCGTACGACGTCGGCAGGTCGGGCATCCACTGCCCGACCTCGGGCAGGGCGCGGATCTCGTAGACGGCGCGGAGGTCCTGCGGGGTGGCCGCTCGGAGGGTGAGTCGGCTCGTCCGGATCGGCCAGTCGGTCTCGGTGGCGGTACGGGGCACGCCCCATGATCACCTGTGCCCGTAGCCTTGTCGCCTGTGAAGACGTTCGACGAGCTCTGGTCCGAGCTGAGCGAGAAGTCCCGGACCCGACCCGACGGCTCCGGCACCGTGGCGGCACTCGACGCCGGCGTGCATGCCATCGGCAAGAAGCTGGTCGAGGAGGCCGCCGAGTCCTGGATGGCCGCCGAGCACGAGGGCCCCGAGCGGGCGGCCGAGGAGATCAGCCAGCTGCTGTACCACGCGCAAGTGCTGATGCTGGCCACCGGCATCGAGCTCGACGACGTCTACGCCCACCTCTGAGAGATCCCATGACGCTCAAGATCGCGGTCCCCAACAAGGGGTCGCTGGCCCAGTCCGCGGCCGACATCCTGCGTGAGTCCGGATACCGGCAGCGCGACGACGCCAAGCAGCTGTCCCTGACCGACGTCGACAACGGCGTCGAGTTCTTCTACCTCCGGCCGCGCGACATCGCGGTGTACGTCGGCGAGGGCACCCTCGACGTCGGCATCACCGGTCGCGACCTGCTGCGCGACTCCGGCGCCCACGCCGAGGAGGTCCTCTCGCTGGGCTTCGGCCGCAGCCGGTTCCGGTTCGCCGGGCCGGTCGGCAGGTTCACCGCGATCGACCAGCTCGCCGGCACCCGGATCGCGACGTCGTACGTCGGCGTGGTCTCGGCGTTCCTGGCCGAGCGCGGCGTCAGCGCCGAGGTCGTCCGGCTGGACGGCGCCGTCGAGTCCAGCATCCAGCTCGGTGTCGCCGACGCGATCGCGGACGTCGTCGAGACCGGCGGCACGCTGCGCCAGGCCGGGCTCGAGGTGTTCGGCGAGACGATCCTCGACTCCGAGGCGGTGCTGGTCACGCGCGAGGGCAACCAGCCCGACGGGTTCGAGATCTTCAAGCGCCGGGTCGAGGGCGTCCTGGTCGCCCGCGCCTACGTGATGATGGACTACGACATCGCCGAGGACGGTGTCGCGCGGGCCGTCGAGCTGACGCCGGGCATCGAGGGCCCGACGATCTCGCCGCTCCGTCGCGAGGGCTGGGTCGCCGTCCGCGCGATGGTGCCGCGGGCCGGCTCGCAGCGGCTGATGGACGAGCTCTACGAGGTCGGCGCTCGCGGCATCCTGGTCACCGACATCCATGCCTGCCGACTCTGACCTGCCCGTCACCTGGCGTCCGCTCGGACCCCGGGTGGTCGGCATCGCCATCGCCGCCGGCCTCGTGGTCATCCTGGTGTTCTCCTGGTTCGGCTTCGACGACGAGACCCGCGCCAAGTTCACGACGTTCCAGCGCGGCACGCTGCTCGCGCTCGGGCTCCTCGCGGGATCGGTCCTCTACGCGCTGATCCGCTCGCGGGCCGAGGCGCACGCGGACCGGCTCGTCGTCGTCAACGGCTACCGCCGCCGTGAGTTCGAGTGGGCGGAGATCATCGCCGTCCACCTGCCGCCGGGCGCGCCGTGGGTGACCCTCGACCTCGCCGACGGCGAGACCGCCGCGGTGATGGGGATCCAGGGCTCGGACGGGGCCCGGGCGCAGCAGGCCGCGCGACAGCTGCGCCTGATCCTCGCGCGACAGTCGATGGCGGGGGACTAGAGCCCCCGGATGCCCCAGGTCGAGGAGAACGCGTCCCCGGGCTCGAGCCGCACCAGGTCCTCGCCCGAGCGGAACGCGTCGGCCTGGGCGGTCATCGGCTCGACCGCGATCGAGCGGCGGTGGAGCGGGGCGGGACGGTCGTCGGCCGTGTAGACCATCAGCCAGGGCTGGGTCTCGTCGACCCAGAGCTCGACGCCGGTGCCGGACGGGTCCCGCAGCGAGGTGGTCGCGACACGGGAGGAGTCGCGGACCAGGTCGGTGAAGGCGTGGTTGAACCCGACCTCGCCGAGGGTCCGTGAGGTGCGGAAGTCGACCTCGGTGCCGGTGACGTCCTCCCGGCCGACCGGCAGGAGGCGTTCGTCGTCGCTCAGGGACCGCGTCGCTGCGGGGAGCAGCACCTCCCAGGAGTCGATGGGCCCGGGACCGGCGCTGAGGTACGGGTGCGCACCCTGGGCGTACGGCGCCGCGGACCCGGAGCGGTTCACCGCGCCCTGGGTGACCGTGAGTCCGTCGTCACCGAGCGCGTAGCGGACCGTGAGGTCGAGCGTCCACGGGTAGCCGCTCTGCGCCATCATCCGGTAGGTGAGCTCCACGGCCGAGCCGGAGTGCGACGCGACGGTCCACGCGACCCAGCGCACCAGTCCGTGCGAGGCGTTCGAACGCGACGGCTCGGTCAGGGGCAGCTGCTGCTCGGCGCCCTCCCAGGTGTAGCGGCCGTCGCGGATCCGGTTCGGCCAGGGCATCAGCAGCTGTCCGCGGCAGCCGGGGGAGAGCTCGTCCTCGGCGAAGCCGTCGACGAGGTCGCGTCCCTGGTGGGTCAGCACCCGCAGCGCCGCACCGGACTCGGTCACGACGGCCCGGTAGGCGCCGTGGGCGATCTCGAACTGGTCTCCGCTGGGCGACATGGCGACGACTCTAGGGACGGACGACCGGCGGCCGGGCACCCGTCCCGTCGACGACCACGTCGGCCCGCTCGAAGGTCCGGTCCCGGGCGAACAGCGCTCGCTCCGCGGGCATGAACTCCAGCCACTCGGGCTCGTTCTCGGCGCCGTCCCGCTCGAGACCGCGAGCCAGGCGCAGGTCGTCGTCGACCTCGACCCAGACGAGGACCGTGACGTGCTCGGCGATCGCCGGCTCGCCGCTGCCGACGCCTTCGACGACCACCCAGGGCGCCGGCTCGACGGTGACCACCGCGTCGTCGAAGCGGCCCTGGCCCCAGAGGTACGGGTGGTACGCGCCGGCCCGGCCCTCCGCCAGCTCTGCCACCACCGCGGTCAGCTGGCTGGTCACCGTGTCGAAGCCGCCCCAACCGTCCATGAGCAGGTCGGTGTTGACGACCTGCGCGCCGGTGCGCTCGGCGATCGCTGCGGCCAGCGTGGTCTTGCCCGAGCCCGCGGGGCCGTCGACGCAGATCACCCGGCAGCTCGCCCGCGGTCGCCGGCCGGGCCCGGGCCAGCTCGAGGACGACCTCGGCGACGTCAGGTGGCGAGCCCGTGGCCACGGTAGGTGAGCGCCTGCTCGACGAAGCGGTTGCCGGAGAGCAGCTGCACCGTGTTGGCGTGCTCGAACGGCTCGCCCGACTTGGCGTGCCGGAACCAGACCAGGTCGCCGATCGCGAGCATCGCCGCCGCCCGGCCGGTCAGTGGCGTCTGCACCTCGCCGGCTCCCTCGAGTCCGGTGACGTGGAGACCCGCGGGAGCCCACGGCGTGGGGAGGCGGTCGGTGCCCGCGGGACCGGAGGCGACCAACCCGCCGCCGTGCACGGTCGCGATGGTCGGCGAGGGGCGCCGGGTGACCGGCAGGGCGAAGAACGACGCGGGCCGCGGCTCGAAGCTGCGGTAGTGGTCGAACAGCGTCGGCACCAGGAGGCCGGACCCTGCCGCGATCTCGGTCACCACGGGGTCGGCGGCCGTGTCCTGGACCGAGCCGGAGCCGCCGGCGTTCCAGAACTCGAGCTCGACCAGGCTCCTCAGCCCGTCGGCGATCTCGGCGCGCCTGGCCTCGAGCTGGGTCAGCGACAGCGCCTTGAGCCGGCGGACGACCGCGGACCTCGCCCGCTGGCTCGGGACGTCGTCGGCGACGCCGGCGACCTGGCCCTCGTAGGTCATCACGCCGACCAGGCGGAAGCCGGACCGCTCGGTGATGGTGCGCGCGAGGGAGAGCACGGCGTCGGCGTCGTGGAGGGGTGAGCGCTTCGGGCCCACGTGCTGCCCGCCGACCCACAGGCCGGCGTCCACGTCGATGGCGATCCTGATCTGCACGGCCCGTGACGACCGCACCGAGTCGATGACGTCGAGGTGTGCCGGGTCGTCGACCATGAGGGTGATCCGGCCCGCGGCCGCGGGTGACTCCACGAGACGGGTGAGCGCGCCGCGGTCGACGGTCGGGTAGGCGACGACCAGGTCGTCGGTGACTCCCTCGCTCTCGAGCCAGAGGGCCTCGGCCAGGGTGTACGCCAGCACGCCCTCCACGCCCTCGTGCGCCAGCGCCCGGCGGAGCAGCGCGGGCACCCGGATGGACTTCGACGCCACCCGGATCGGCAGTCCGCGCGCCCGGCGGACCAGGTCGTCGGCGTTCGCGTCGAAGGCGTCGAGGTCGACGACCATCAGCGGCGTGGCGAGGGGCTCCTCGTGAGCCGTGACCGCCTGCTGGAGGCGGGACCAGAGCCGGTTGCGCTCCAGGTAGCTCACGTGATGCCGCGTCTGCGCAGGATCGCCTCGATCTCGGCCATCTCGGCGTCGACGCCGGTGGCGACCGGGTCGGCCACGACCGGCGCGTTCCGCCGCGGGCTTCGCCGGGGAGCTGCTTGGAGTCCCGCTTCGGCGCGCGCGGCGTCGCCCCGACGCCGCGGTCGGCCAGGAACCCGGACACCACGAACAGGACGGCCGCGAGGCCGGCCAGACCAGCACCGAGCCACATCGTCGGGCTGAAGGCCAGGTCCGTGGCCCAGTCGCCGACCGCGCCGCCGAGGTCGGTCAGCAGCTCGAGGACGCCGGTGAGCCACGCGGCGACGGGGAGCAGCGTGATCGCGCCACCCCGGACGGCGGCCGTCAGGCCCCGGCGCTGGTAGGCGACGTACGTGTAGAGGCCGCCCACGACGGTCAGCGCCAGCGCCAACGCGCCCCAGGCGGCCTCATCCATGCGCCCAGCCTAGGCGGCTCGCGGACTCGCCCTCAGCAGGCGGCGCTCGCGCAGGATCGGAGCGACGCCCTCGCCGAACGAGTACGCCTCCTCGACGTGCGGGTAGCCGGAGAGGATGACCTCCTCGATGCCGATCCGGTGGTACTCCTCGAGCCGGTCCGCGACCTCCTCGTGGCTGCCCACCAGTGCGGTGCCGGCGCCGCCGCGGACCAGGCCGACCCCCGACCAGAGGTTCGGCGCGACCTCGAGCTCGCGAGCGTCGGTGTACGCCGTCCGGCCGCCGCGCAGCGCCTGCATCCGGGCCTGCCCGGTCGACTCGCTCTGGTTGAGCGCCCGCTGGGCGGCGGCGATCGTCGCCGGGTCGAGGCCGTCCAGGAGCCACTGCGCGTGCGCCCAGGCCTCCTCCGACGTCTCGCGGGAGAGCGTGTGGATGCGGAGGCCGAACCGCAGCGTCCGACCCTGCTCGGCGGCGAGTCCCCGGATCCAGGCGATCTTCTCGGCGACCTGCTCCGGCGGCTCGCCCCACGTCAGGTACACGTCCGCGTGCCGCGCGGCGACCGGTCCGGCCGCCTCCGACGACCCGCCGAAGTAGATGTCCGGGCGCGGGTCGACGCCGCCCGCCACCATCGCGCCGGCGACGTCGAAGAACTCGCCCGAGAAGTCGAACGGCGCGCGTTCCCACGCGCCCCGGAGCACCTCCAGGAACTCGTCGGTGCGGGCGTAGCGGACGTCCTTCGGGTCCGTGTCGCCGAACCTGGCCTGCTCGGTGGGCTCGCCGCCGGTCACGATGTTCAGCAGCAGCCGGCCGCCGGAGATCCGTTGGTAGGCCGCCGCCATCTGGGCGGCCAGCACGGGGTTGATGACGCCCGGGCGGAACGCGACCAGGAACTTCAGGGTCGACGTCTCCCGCAGGAGCGCCGCCGTCGCGAGCCACGCGTCCTCGCACCACGTGCCGGTCGGCGTGAGCGCGCCGGTGAACCCGGCCCGCTCCGCCGCGCGGGCCACGTCGGACAGGTAGTCGATGGTCGGCGGCCGGAAGCCCTCGCCCTGCTCGGGGCGGAGACCGCCCTGAGGCCGACTGGGCACGCCCTGACCCGCTCCGACGAGCGACCGGGAGTCGCCCGAGGTCGGCAGGAACCAGTGCAGGGTGAGCGGACCGCTCGGCCGGGCCGTCATGCCGCACCCGCCTCCACGACGTCCTGGTTGTACTGGTCGCTGAAGAAGTCCGACAGGTCGATCTGCCCCGGCAGGAGCCCGGCGTCGGTGAACGCGTCGGCCATCTCCTGCTCCGACGAGATCAGGGCCTCGTCGATCGGGACGACCTCGATCTCGCGCTTGGTGACCGCGGCCAGCGTGACCGTCTCGGGCAGGCCCGTCTCCGCCGCCCACGCCGTCGACCAGTCCTCCTGGTGGGTCTGCGACCACTTCTGGGCGCGGGCGATCCGGGCGAGGTAGTCCGCCAGCGCCTCCTCCGTGCCCGGGTCGTCGAGCGCCGCGTTCGACGCCGCCTGGAAGACGTAGCCGTTGACGATCTGCGACCCGTCGGTGACCACCTTGCCGCCGGCCGCCTCGGCCTGCGAGGTGAACGGCTCCCAGATCGCCCAGGCGTCCACGTGGCCGGCGCTGAAGGCCGCCAGCGCGTCCGCCGGCTGGAGGTTCTTGACCTCGACGTCGGAGTAGTCCAGGCCGACCTCCTGCAGCTGGGCCAGCAGGTTGTAGTTGGCCGAGCTGCCCTCGGCCACGGCGACCGTCTTGCCCTTGAGCTGGTCGACCGACGTGATCGCCGAGTCACCAGGGACCACGATGGCGTCGCCGGCCCCGCCGTACGTCGCTGCCTGGACGGCCTTGATCTTGCTCTTGGCGGCCGCCGCGAAGATCGGCGGCGTGTTGCCGACGCCGCCGACGTGGATGGCACCGGTGTTCATCGCCTCGAGCAGGGGCGGCCCCGACGTGAACTCCTTCCACTCGATCTCGTAGGGGACGTCGTCGAGCTCGCCGGCGGCCTGGAGCAGCGCCTTGGAGCCGCCCTTCTGGTCGCCGACGACCAGGGTGACCTTGGACAGGTCGACGTTGCCGTCGTCGTCGACGGCGTCCTCGTTGCCGGTCTTGTCGCCGCCGCAGGCGGAGAGGACCAGTGCGGCCGCGGCGAGCGTCGCCAGGAGGGGTCGGAACCGGTGGTTCGGTCGGGTGTTCATGCTGCTCCTCGGTCGTCGAGCTTCTTGGTCAGGGGGTTGCGCTTCGGGTTGGGCGGCGTCGGCCTCACCCCGAGTGCCTGGAGCACCTCGGCGCGGACTCGGGCGATCTCCGGCTGGGCGGGAGCCCGGTCCGAGCGGGGCAGGTCGATCGACCACTCGCGAGAGATCCGGCCGCCGTCGAGGACGACCAGCCGGTCGCCGATCGCGAGCGCCTCGTCGACGTCGTGGGTGACGAGCAGGATCGCCATCGAGTGGCGGCGCCACAGCTCGATCACGAGCTGGTGCATCTCGATCCGGGTGAGCGCGTCCAGCGCGCTGAACGGCTCGTCGAGCAGCAGCAGCGCCGGGTTGCTCACCAGCGCCCGGGCCAGCGAGACGCGCTGGGCCTGGCCGCCGGACAGCTGCAGCGGCCAGGCGTCGAGCTTGTCGGTGAGGCCGACCTCCTCGAGCGTCCGTCGCGCCAGCTCGTCGCGGTCCTTGCGCTCCGGCCCGTTGAGCAGGGCCAGGGCGACGTTCTCCTGGACCGTGCGCCACGGGAGCAGCCGCGGCTCCTGGAAGGCGACCGCCGAGCGGCCGTCGACCTCGACCTCGCCCGCCGGGACCGCGTCCAGGTGGGCCAGGCTGCGGAGCAGGGTGGACTTGCCGCACCCGGAGCGCCCGAGCAGGGCCACGATCTCGCCCTGGCCGACGTCGAGGTCGATGTCCCGCAGGACCTGGTTGCTGCCGAACGCGCGGCTGTGCGCGCGCACCTTCGCCACGGGGCTCACGCTCGCCATGCCAGGGCCTTCCTCTCGACGAGACGGACGAGTGAGTCGGTCGCGAGGCCCAGCACGCTGTAGACGGCCAGGCCCACCACGACGACGTCGATCAGGTAGAACTCCTTGGCGTTGTTGATCATGTAGCCCAGGCCCGCCTTGCTCGGGAGCGTCTCGGCGACGATCAGCGACAGCCACGCGATGCCCAGGCTCTGCCGGAGGCCCGTCAGGGCGTGCGGGAGCGAGCCCGGGATGATCACGTGCCGGATGGTCTGCGCCCGGCTCAGGTTCATCGACCTGGCGGCCTCGAGCACGCGGCGGTCGATGCCACGGATGCCGGCGAAGGTGTTCAGGTAGAGCGGGAACGTCACGCCCAGGGCGATCAGCGCGATCTTGGGCTGCTCGTCGATCCCCATCCAGATGATGAAGAGCGGGATCAGGCCGAAGTGGGGGAGCGTGCGCAGCATCTGCATCGGCGGGTCGATGGCGTCCTCGCCGATGCGGCTGAGCCCGGCGACGACGGCCAGGACGAGGGCGACCGTGGCGCCGATCACGAAGCCGATCAGCACCCGGCGGACGGACACCAGGGTGGCCACGCCGAGGGTGCCGTCCTGCACGAGCTCGACGAACCGCGTCCCGATCTGGGCCGGGGAGGCGAGCGTGGTCGGGTCCAGGATCCCGGCACTGCTGAGCAGCTGCCACCCGGCGATCAGCACCAGGGGTGAGACGCTGCGGCGCAGGAACGTCAGTCGGGGCCGTCCGGGAGTACGTCGGCGGCGTGGTGTCCCGGGCGGGGCGGCGGCCGAGACGCCCGGGGGTGGGAGCGCGGTCGTGGTCATGGGAACCGTGTCTACGGAGATAAGACTACTAAGTCAAGTCGAACACTCGACATTGTGACGAGAGTCGCTCGTGGGATCCGGGGACGGCGCGCATTCCGATTGGGCAGAGCGCGGAATGTCGGCGTACGATGCCTTGTTGACCGATCAGCACCCCCGAACCTGGGGGAGCAGATCACGCAAGCGGAGACAGCATCACCGTCTCCCACCCGCACCGGCCGTAGCACGACCAGGTCGTCGGGTCTGGTCGCCGGTGGCCTCCGCCACCCGTGCTCCGGCACGGGGAAGGGAGGCAGATCCTGGCCTCCGCTTGCACAGCGGAGGCCTTTTCCTGTTTCGGGGGAAGGCAGCCGGTTCTAGCCACCGACAGCAGGAGGACACATCAGCACCGAGCTTCGTATCAACGACCGGATCAGGGTTCCCGAGGTACGCCTCGTCGGCCCCAACGGCGAGACCGTCGGCATCGTGCCGACCGACCAGGCGCTCAAGCTGGCCCAAGAGGCCGACCTGGACCTGGTCGAGATCGCGCCGCAGGGCAAGCCCCCGGTCTGCAAGCTCATGGACTACGGGAAGTTCAAGTACGAGAACGCCCAGAAGGCCCGTGAGGCTCGCCGGAACCAGACGAACGTGATCATCAAGGAGATGAAGCTTCGTCCCAAGATCGACGCGCACGACTACGAGACCAAGAAGGGTCACGTCGTGCGATTCCTCAAGGCCGGCGACAAGGTCAAGATCACGATCATGTTCCGCGGTCGCGAGCAGCACCGCCCCGAGCTCGGGTTCCGGCTGCTGCAGAAGCTCGCCGAGGACGTCACCGAGCTGGGCTTCGTCGAGTCGTCGCCCAAGCAGGACGGGCGCAACATGATCATGGTGCTCGGCCCCCACAAGAAGAAGGCCGACGCCAAGGTCGACATGAAGGCAGCCAAGGAGGAGCGCATGGCAGAACGCGCCGCCGAGGAGGCCGAGGAGCGCGCCGAGCGCGAGGCTCAGCTCGTCAAGCGCCCCGTCGCCCAGAAGAAGGAGCGCGGCCGGTCCGAGAACCTGGATCCCGAGATCGAAGCCTAGAGAGCGAAGGCCCCGACGAAGTCGGGGCGTTCGATCGGGAAACGCTTGAGACTCAAGCCCCACGACTTTTCAGCAAGAGGAGAACGCCATGCCGAAGAACAAGACCCACTCCGGTGCCAGCAAGCGGTTCAAGGTGACCGGGACCGGCAAGATCCGCCGCCAGAAGGCGGGCCTTCGCCACAACCTGGAGAAGATGCCCTCGAAGGTGACGCGGCGCCTGTCCGGCACCACCGAGGTCGCCAAGAACGACGTCCCGCGGGCCAAGAAGATGCTCGGTCTCTGACCGAGCCCTGACCCGTCACCCGAATCTCGAGCAACAGCACCAAGGAGCACACTCATGGCACGCGTCAAGCGGGCAGTCAACGCCCAGAAGAAGCGCCGTACCACCCTCGAGCGCGCCAGCGGCTACCGCGGCCAGCGCTCGCGCCTGTACCGCAAGGCGAAGGAGCAGGTCACCCACTCGCTGGTCTACTCCTACAACGACCGGCGCAAGAACAAGGGCAACTTCCGGCGCCTGTGGATCCAGCGGATCAACGCCGCTGCCCGCGCGCAGGGGATGACCTACAACCGCTTCATCCAGGGCCTCGGCCTGGCCGGGGTCGAGGTGGACCGCAAGGTCCTCGCCGACCTGGCCGTCAACGACGTCGCGGCGTTCAACGCCCTCGTCGAGGTGGCCCGGGCCGCCCTGCCCGAGGACGTCAACGCGCCCAAGGTCGAGGCCTCCGCCTGATCACCCCGGCGGTGCCCCTGACCACGGGGTCCACCCGGGTCAAGGAGGCACGCAAGCTCAGCCGTCGTTCGGTACGCACCGAGCGGCGGCTGTTCCTCGCCGACGGCCCGAAGGCCGTCGAGGGGGCGCTCGCGAGCCCCGGCTGCGTCGTCGAGGTCTTCGCGACGCCCGAGGCGACGCAGCGGTACGCCGCGCTCGCCGAGGGCTCGCCCGCCTGGACCCTCGTCGACGAGCGCGCGCTCGGCTCGCTGAGCGACAGCGTGACCCCGGCCGGCCTCGTCGCCGTGTGCCGGTTCCTGGACCGGCCGCTCACCGACCTGCTCGCCGCCGGCCCCCGACTGGTCGCGGTCTGCGCCGACGTCCGCGACCCGGGCAACGCGGGCACCGTCGTCCGCTGCGCCGACGCCGCCGGCGCCGACCTGGTCGTGCTCGCGGGCACGTCGGTCGACGCCTACAACCCCAAGACGGTCCGGGCCAGCGTCGGGAGCCTCTTCCACGTTCCGCTCGCCGTCGAGCCGGACGCCGCCGAGGCGGTCGCGGCACTGCGGTCCGCGGGGCTGACCGTGCTGGCCACCACGGGCGACGGCGACGTCGGCCTGTACGACGCGCCCGTCGACGGTCCGACCGCGTGGCTGTTCGGGAACGAGGCGCACGGCCTCCCCGACGAGCTGGCGGCGCTCGCGGACCACCGGGTCGCGATCCCGATCCACGGTCGGGCCGAAAGCCTCAACCTCTCGACCGCGGCCGCGCTCTGCCTCTACGAGTCGGCCCGGCGGCGTAGCCTCCCCGAGTGAGACGAGGGAGGGTCGTGCTCGGCGCGCTGCTGGGCGTCGCTCTCGTGGGGTGCGGATCCGACCCGGTGCCCGACGAGGCGGAAGCCGCCCCCCAGTCGGCCATCGAACCGGCGCCGGCCGGCACCGACGCCTACGCCCTTCGCGACTCGGTGGTCGGCGCGATCGAGGCGGCCGGAGGGGTGCGGGTCTCCGTCACGGGAGCGCATCCGACCACGACGGTCGAGCTCGTCTACGACCCCGGGCGACAGCGGTTCGCCCGCCGGCTCACGTGGGGCGGGGGCAGCGAGGTCATGCAGCTGCGCACCCGGCAGGTCTGCGTCAACGCGGCCGCCGCCCGCGAGATCGCGGCGCTGGGCAACAACGTGCAGGGCGCCGTCACCGGGAGCGAGCAGCCCTACAGCTGCACCGAGCGGGGCGAGGGGAGCGTGTCCGGCTTCGTGATGTTCGCCTACGGCCAGCGCGACCTGGTCAGCCGGCTCGCCGGCCTGATGGGCGAGCTGTCGGTCGACGACCTGGGCATCGAGCCCGGCGACGTGCCGACCCGACACGTCCGGCTGGAGGCGACCGAGACGGGGTCCGGCCTGCGGCAGGTCGCGACCACCTGGGACCTCTGGCTCGACGCCCAGCGACGACTGGTGCGCGCGACCGTCACCGGGCTGGGCGACGGCGCGACCGAGCAGACCGCGACGTTCGACTACGGCGACGTCCCGGTCGTGACGATGCCGGCCGCGCACGGCCTCCTGGGCTTCAGCACGGGCTCGGGCATCCCGGGGGTCGGGGGGATGCTGGCCGGACAGGCCGGTAGCACTGCCCCGCCCGCGCCGGCTCAGTAGCTGAACCGCTCCACGTACCAGCCGTGTCGGCCCCCGCGCCGCACGCGCAGGTCGACGTAGCGGTCGTCGCCGCTCAGGAAGAACATCCCCGGGTAGGTGTCGTCCTGGAAGCTGACGCGGTCACAGGTCCCCTGCTTCGGCATCGGGACCTTCCGCTGGATCGTCACCCACCGGCCGCCGGCGACCGACCTCTGGAGCCTGGTCGGCCAGCGGGCGCCCGGGCCGCCGTGGAAGCGCAGCACCGAGTCCGCGGCGATCGGGAAGACGAAGTCGCACCGACCAGGGGCGGTGCGCGGCAGGACCTCCGTGCGGTCGCGTGAGACCACGGTGATGGTCCGGGGCCCGGTGGCCGCGAGCAGCGCACGGTTCCCGGACAGGGCGTAGGGCCGGTCGTCGACCTGCGTCGCGGTCCACGTCGCCGAGTCGGGGCTGGTGAGCAGGACGCGCCGGGCTCCGCAGTGGATCGGGACCACGTGCATCCGGGGGAAGGGCTCGTAGCCGTAGTAGCCGCGGTCCCGGCACCGCCGGCCGCGATCGGTGTACGCGAGGGTCGTCGGGCCCCAGGTCCCGGTCGCGTCGTCGTAGGCCTGGGCGTAGAGGTGGCGCCGGTCCGGACTCCCCAGCGATACCAGGGACTGGCCCGTCGCGTCGGAGAACAGGTTGCGGATCACTCGCTTCCTCGGCCCCGTGTAGCGAACCAGGCTCGGCTCGTCGACCGGGGCGATCCGCGTGAGCTCCCACCGCTGGCCCGGCTCGCGCGTCACCACGAACCGTTCCTCGCGGTACCAGCCGCCCACGACGGTCCGGTCGTCGACGTTGTCCACCCCACCCTCGGTGCAGCCCGGGTCCACACCCGCGACGACGTAGTGGTCCTCGGGCCCGACGAGGGGCTTGTCCCAGACCCCGAGCTCGCAGCCCTCGCCGTTGCCGTCGGGGCCCATCACCGTCACGGTGCCGGCGTCGTCGACGACGACGGTCTCGCCGCCGCTGTCGTAGTCGAACGACGTCTGTCCCTGTGCGAAGCCGGTCGCGGCGCTCCACGCCATGTAGTGACCGTGCCCGCTGTACAGCCAGGCGGCGTGGCTCCCGTCGGAGGAGATGGCCGGGTCCTGGTAGGCCTCGCCCCTGAGCTCCTTGCCGACCCAGGTCGTCAGGTCGCGCGTCACGAGCGCCCGGCTGTTCACCGGCGCCGTGTCCTCGTAGTACGGCTTGTCGCACTCGAGCAGCAGCGCGACCCCGCCGGGCGAGCCACGGCCGTCGATCTCCCCGCAGGTGACGCCCTTCTTCCTGAACAGCACCCGCGGCCTGGACCACTCGCCGCCCGGGGTGCGGTGCTGGACCTTCACGGTCCGCTCGTTCGGCATGCCCACCGCGACCTCGCCGAGCCCGGGTGCGACGAACACCTGCGCCTTCAGGAACGCGTACGACTCGGGCCGGTCCGCGGCCCGCGACACCTGCCGGGCCCCGGCCGGGCCGACGAGCAGGGCCACGGCGACGAGCAGGGCGGTCACCAGGACGGTCGTGCGGCGCATGGCCCGAGCATGCCCCACACGCCACACAGGTATGCCAAGGTGACGGCGTGGCAGCCTCGGACGCACAGCAGATCGTCGACGCGCTGCCCGACGGCGTGATCATCGCCGACGAGCGTGGACGCGTCGAGCTGATCTCGGCCCCGGCCGTGCGGATGCTCGGCGTCGAGGGCAACCCGGTCGGCCAGCCGCTCGAGTTCGTCCTCGCCGTCATCGACCAGGACGGCGGCGGCTGGGTCGCCGGCAACCTGCCGTACGACGGCCTGGCCACCCGGACCGCCGTCCCCGAGCAGGCCTGGCTCCTGCCCAACGGCGAGGAGGTGCTGGTCTCCGCCAAGATCCACCGGTCGGCACTGGACCGGCCGGTCGAGCGGGTAGCGGTCACGCTGCGCTCCGGCCGCGGGCGGGCCCGCCTCGACCGCGAGCGGTCCGACCTGGTCGCCACGGTGGCGCACGAGCTCCGCTCGCCGCTGACGGGCGTGAAGGGGTTCGTGCAGGCGCTGCTCAACCGCTGGGACAAGCTCAACGACGACCAGAAGAAGCTGATGCTGGAGACCGTCTCGGCCGACAGCGACCGGCTGGCGCGGCTGATCGCCGAGCTGCTCGACGTCGCGCGGATCGACACCGGCCGGTTGCAGATGTACCCGCGGCCGGTCGACGCCGGGTTGCTCATCGCCCGCATCGTGGAGTCCGTCGCGGTCGGGACGGCCCGGCCGATCAACCTGTACCTCGACACCGACCTCCCCGAGGTGCTCGCCGACCCCGACAAGTTCACCCAGGTCTTCGTGAACCTGGTCGAGAACGGCGTCCGGCACGGCGACGGCACCGTCTCGGTGCGCGTGACGGCGGCGACCGGCGAGGACCCGGTCGTGCCGGAGGGCGTCGTCGTGGTCGTGGACGACGAGGGCGAGGGCATCGCGGTCGACCTGCGCCGACGGGTCTTCACCAAGTTCTGGAAGGGCGGCGCCCGCGGCGGATCCGGGCTGGGGCTCTACATCGTCGGCGGCCTCACCAAGGCGCACGGCGGCACGGTCACCATCGAGGACGCCCCCGGTGGGGGAGCCCGGATCATCGTGGCCTGGCCCGCCGTCCCCGCCACGCACTGAACCCGTTCGCGGGAGCGGGGGCACGCTCCATAGAGTGAGGGACCGTGTCCGGACCCAACACCGACTACGACCCCGTGGAGGTCACCGCAGTGCAGCCCGAGGAGGTCGACGCCGCGCGTGACGCCGCGCTGGCGGCGATCGCGGGAGCGGCCGACCTGGACGCGCTGAAGCAGGCGCGGATCGACCACACCGGGGACCGCTCACCCCTGGCCCTGGCCAACCGCGAGATCGGCGCGCTGCCCCCGCAGGGCCGCAAGGAGGCCGGTCAGCGCATCGGCCAGGCTCGTGGCGCCGTGAACCAGGCCCTGGCCGCCCGTCAGGAGGTGCTCGAGGCCGAGGCCGAGGAGCGGATGCTCGCCGAGGAGACCGTCGACGTCACCCTGCCCACCGACCGGGTGCCGGCCGGCGCACGGCACCCGATCACCACGGGCTCAGAGCTGATCGCCGACATCTTCGTCGGCATGGGCTGGGAGGTCGCCGAGGGCCCGGTCATCGAGGCCGAGTGGCTCAACTTCGACGCGCTCAACCTGGGTCCCGACCATCCCGCGCGGACGATGCAGGACACGTTCTGGACCGACCCCGAGGACCAGGCGCGCGTCCTGCGCACCCACACCTCGCCCGTCCAGGCCCGCACCATGCTCACCCGGACGCCGCCGATCTACGTCGTCTGCCCCGGTCGCGTCTTCCGCACCGACGAGTACGACGCCACCCACAGCCCGGTCTTCCACCAGGTCGAGGGGCTGGCGGTCGACGAGGGCATCACGATGGCCCACCTCAAGGGCACGCTCGACCACTTCGCGACCCAGATGTTCGGCGAGGGCATCACCACGCGCTTCCGCCCGTCGTACTTCCCGTTCACCGAGCCGTCGGCCGAGGTCGACCTGGTCTGCTTCGTCTGCCGCGGCGCGGGCGAGCTCGACGGGGCGACCTGCCGCACCTGCCGCGGCGAGGGCTGGATCGAGTGGGGCGGCTGCGGCGTCGTCAACCCGCGCGTGCTGGCCGCGTGCGGCATCGACTCGGAGCGCTACACGGGCTTCGCGTTCGGCATGGGCATCGAGCGGACGCTGATGTTCCGGCACGGGCTCGAGGACCTGCGCGAGCTCTTCGAGGGCGACGTCCGGTTCACCACCGCGTTCGGGAGCCAGTTGTGAAGGCCCCCGTCAGCTGGATCCGCGAGTACGTCGACCTGCCGGCCGACCTCTCGACGGAGGACCTCGCCGCCCGGCTCACCGCGCTCGGGCTGAAGCTCGAGGCGATCGAGAAGCCCGGCGACCAGATCCGGGGTCCGCTCGTGGTGGGCAAGGTGCTCACCCGCGAGCCCGAGCCGCAGAAGAACGGCAAGACCATCAACTGGTGCAAGGTTGACGTCGGGCCAGCCGCCAATCACCTTGACGGGTACGACAGTGCCGAAGGCTTGGGAATCGTCTGCGGCGCCCACAACTTCGAGCCGGGCGACCTGGTCGTCGTGATCCTGCCTGGCGGCGTGCTGCCGGGGAACTTCGAGATCTCCGAGCGCAAGACCTACGGCCACCTGTCGGCCGGGATGATCTGCTCGGCTCGCGAGCTCGGCCTCGGCGAGGACCACGACGGCATCATCGTGCTGCCGGCGGACGCCGGCGAGCCCGGTGACGACGCCCGCGACGTGCTCGGCCTCCGTGAGGAGGTCATCGAGTTCGAGATCAACCCGGACCGCGCCTACGCGCTGTCGCTGCGCGGCATCGCCCGCGAGGCGGCCCTCGGCTTCGACGCGCCGTACACCGACCCGGCCGACCGCGAGGTGCCCGCGCCGAACGGCGACGGCTACCCGGTCGTGGTCGACGACCCGGACGGCTGCCCGGTGTTCGCGGCCCGCATCGTCAGCGGGTTCGACCCGACCGCGCCGACGCCCGAGTGGATGGTGCAGCGGCTCGCGCAGTGCGGCCAGCGCTCGATCTCGCTCGCCGTCGACGTCACGAACTACGTGATGCTGGAGCTCGGCCGGCCGATCCACGGGTACGACGCCGACAAGCTGTCCGGCCCGATCCGGGTGCGCCGGGCCACCGAGGGCGAGCGGCTCACGACGCTCGACGGCGTCGACCGCGCCCTGTCGACCGAGGACCTCGTCGTCACCGACGACAGCGGGATCATCGGCCTCGGCGGCGTGATGGGCGGCGAGACCACCGAGATGTCGGGCACCACCACCCGGATCCTGGTCGAGGCGGCCCACTGGGACGCGGTCTCGATGTTCCGGACCGGCAAGCGCCACCGGCTCACCTCGGAGGCCGGCAAGCGCAACGAGCGGGGTGTCGACCCGGTCATCACTCCTGCTGCGGCCGACCGGGTCGTCGAGCTGCTCGTCGAGCACGGCGGCGGCACGGCCGAGCCGGGCGTGACGCTGGTCGGCGAGGCGGCGCCGCGCGTCGCGATCGCCATCAGCGCGGACCTGCCCGCCCGGATCACCGGCATGGACATCGCCGGCGACCTGACGGTCCGGCACCTCGCCGCCGTCGGTTGTGCGGTCGAGGGGTCGGACGACCTCTCCGTGGTCCCGCCGACCTGGCGCCCCGACATCACCGACCCCTACGACCTCGTCGAGGAGGTCGCCCGGATCGTCGGCTACGACCAGGTGCCGTCGGTCCTGCCCCGCGAGGCGACCGGGCGGGGCCTGACCCGCAGCCAGCGCCTGCGCCGCCGGATCGGCCACACGCTGGCTGGCGCCGGCTGCGTGGAGGTGGTCGGCTTCCCGTTCGTCGGCGAGGCGGCGTTCGACCGGCTCGGACTCCCCGCGGACGACCCGCGCCGGCACACGGTCCGGCTCGCCAACCCGCTCTCGAGCGAGGAGCCGTCGTACACGACGACGCTGCTGCCCGGCCTGCTCGAGGCGGCCGCCCGGAACCTCGGCCGCGGCGCCCCGGGCGTGGCCCTGTTCGAGACCGGCACGGTCGCGTTCCCCGTCGACCGCGGCCCGACCCCGATCTTCGGCGTCGAGTGGCGGCCGTCCCCGGACGACCTCGCCAAGATGCTCGACACGCTCCCCGTCCAGCCGCTGCACCTGGCGGTGGTCCTGGCCGGCGAGCGCGAGCGGGCCGGCTGGTGGGGCGGAGGCCGGGAGGCCGGCTGGGCGGACGCGATCGCGGTCGTCCGGCGCCTCGCCGACGAGCTCTCGGTGGACCTCGACGTCCGTTCCGCGACGTACGCGCCCTGGCACCCGGGGCGCTGCGCCGCCCTGTACGCCGGCGACCAGCTCCTCGGGCACGCCGGCGAGCTGCACCCGCAGGCCTGCCGCGCCGTGGGCGTCCCCGCCCGGACAGCCGTGGTCGAGATCGACCTCGACGCGCTGATGGACCACGCGCCCGAGGTCGTGGCCGGTCCCGAGTTCTCGACCTACCCGGTCGCGAAGGAGGACGTCGCCCTCGTCGTCGACGCCGCCACCACGTCGGGGGAGGTCGAGGCCGCGCTCCGCGAGGGGGCCGGCGACCTGCTCGAGTCGGTGCGGCTGTTCGACGTGTACACCGGCGCCCAGGTCGGCGACGGCCGGAAGTCCCTGGCCTTCGCGCTCCGGTTCCGGGCGCCGGACCGCACCCTCACCGAGGCGGAGACCGGCGCCGCCCGTGACGCCGCGGTCGCCCTCGCCGCCGAGCGGTGCGGTGCCGTCCAGCGCTGAGTCACCGGCAGAGCGGCTCGCCGGATGAGCACGGAGCTCAGGCTGCTGGGCGAGGTGTCCTGGCGGGGCGAGCCGCTGCCCGGCGGCCGCACGCACGCCCTCCTCGCCGCCCTCGTGGCGGGGGAGCGCAGCGGGGTCTCCGAGGACGCCCTCGTCGACGCCGTCTGGGAGGACGACGTCCCGGCGAACCCGGCCAAGGCGCTCCAGGTGGTGGTGTCCCGGGCCCGCTCGCAGACCGCCCCGGAGGTCGTCGTCCGCACCGACCACGGCTACCGGCTCGGGCTGGCAGGCGAGGCCGTGGACGCGCTGGTGCTCACCGACCTGGTCGACGCCGCTCGCCGGGCCGAGGGGCGCGGTGACCACGTCGAGGCGCGGGACCGGGCCCGCGAGGCGCTCGCGCACGGTCGGACCGCCGACGAGGGTTCCGGACCGCTCGCCGACGTGCGGGCCCGTGCCGAGCGCGACCGCGCGGTCGCGCGGGCCGTCCTCGGTCGCTGCCTGTCGGTCCTCGGCGACCACGACGAGGCGCTGCCCCTGCTCGAGGCCTCGCCGGCTGACGACGCCACGCTGGCCGCCCTGCTCCGCAGCGAGTCGGCCGTGCGCGGCGCGCCGGCGGCCCTGGATCGCTACGAGCGGCTGCGGGCGGACCTGGCCGACCGGCTCGGTGTCGACCCCGGGCCGGGACTGCGGGCGGTGCACGCCGAGCTGCTCGCGGCCGACAACCCGGTGCGCGAGGGCGTCCGCTTCGACTCCACGTCACTGGTGGGGCGGGACGAGGACGTCCGGGCGCTGCGCGCCCTGGTCCGGGAGGCCCGCGTCGTCTCCATCCTCGGTCCGGGCGGGCTGGGCAAGACCCGTCTCGCCCACGTCGTGGCGCGCGAGGCCGAGCAGCAGGTCGTGCACTTCGTCGAGCTCGTCGGCGTCGGGTCGCCCGACGACGTCGTCGGTGAGGTGGGTTCCGCCCTGGGCGTCCGGGACTCGGTCAGCGCCCGTCGCGACCTGACGCCCGAGCAGCGCCGCGACGTCCGGGCCCGGATCGCGCAGCAGCTCGAGCAGGCGCCGACGCTCCTCGTCCTCGACAACTGCGAGCACGTCGTCACGGCGGTCGCGGACCTCGTGGCGTTCCTGGTCGCCACCGTGCCGACGCTGCGGGTGGTCACCACCACCCGCGCTCCGCTCGCGATCTCCGCCGAGCGCGTCTTCCCGCTGCCCCAGCTCGACGAGGACGCCGGCGCCGACCTCTTCCGGCAGCGCGCCCGCGCCGCCCGGCCGGACGTGGCCCTGCCCGAGGACGTCGTCCGGCGGGTGGCGGCGCGGCTCGACGGCCTGCCGCTGGCGATCGAGCTGGCGGCGGCCAAGGTGCGGGTCATGTCCGTGGCGGACATCGACCGGCGCCTGGACGACCGGTTCGCGCTGCTCCGCGGGGGCGACCAGAGCAAGCCCGACCGGCACCAGACGCTGCTGGCGGTCATCGACTGGTCGTGGAACCTCCTCAGCCAGGACGAACGAGAGGCGCTCCAGCGCCTGTCGGTGTTCCACGACGGGTTCACGCTGGACGCGGCCGACGCGGTGCTCGCCCGGGACGCCATCGACGCCGTCTCGTCCCTGGCCGAGCAGTCGCTGCTCACGGTCGTCGACGACGGGTCGGCGCGGTACCGGATGCTGGAGACGGTCCGCGAGTTCGGCCGGATGCAGCTCGTCGGCGCGGGCCAGGACGCGGACGCCGAGGCGGCGCAGCTCAGGTGGGCGGCGCACCTCTGCCGGCGTGCCGCGGGCGAGCTCTGGACCTCCCGGCAGGTCGAGGCCGTGGCCCGGATCCGGGCCGAGGAGAACAACCTCGCGGACTGCCTGCGCCGCGCGCTGCGGGGTCCGGACCCCTCGGCGGTCAGCGTGCTGATGGCGGCGCTCGGGACGTTCTGGACCATGACGGGCGAGAACCCGCGCGTCATCATGCTCGCCACCGCCGTCGACGAGGCCCTGGCGGGGTGGGTCCCCGAGGACGACGAGGTCGACCCCGCCGTCGAGGCCGCCGCGATGGTCGTGATGAACGCGGCGCTCGGCGAGTTCGCCGAGGCGCCGGTGTGCCGGGCCCTGCTCGAGGCGTACGGCGACCGGGCGACGGACCCGCTGGCGCGCGGCACCGTGACGGTGCTCAGGGCGCAGTCGGTCGACGACGTCGACGGATCGCTCGTCCGGCTGGAGGAGCTCGGACGCGGGCCCGACCGGCACGCGGCGATGCAGGCCCTGATGTGGACCGCGCACTTCCGCGAGAACCGCGGCGACCCGCGGGGCGCCATCGAGGCCGGCCGCCTGGGCCTGGAGCACGCCCGCCCCGAGGACGGCCCCTGGCTCACGGCCATGCTCCGCACGCTGCTGGGTGCACTCCACGCGCAGCTGGGGGAGCACACCGTCTCGGTGGGCTACCTCGAGGCGGCGCTGCCCGACCTGGAGCGGCTCGGGGCGCACGAGGACGCCATCCAGGCGCGCTCCATGCTGGCCGCGGCGGCGATGGACGAGGGTCGCCTGGACGACGCCGCGCGGCTGGTCGCCGAGCTCGAGCGCGCGGGCGCGAACAAGTCCGGTCTCGGCGGGCCCTTCCTGGTCACGACGTCCCGCGCCGAGCTGGCGCTGGTGCAGGGCGACGCGGCCGGCGGGCTGCGCCGGTACCGCGACGCCATCGACGGGCTCCGGGCGCTGCGCTTCCCCGGGCTGGGGGTCGCCGACGGCATGGAGCCGTGGGTGCTCTACGCGGAGGCGGCCGGCGTCACGGCGTACGCGCTGCACGCCCGCCCACCGGAGGGGGAGGACCTCTACCAGGAGCTGCGGGCCAAGGCCGTCGGCGTGGTCGACGCGGACCGGCAGCACCTCGACTTCCCGGTCGCCGGCACGGTGCTCTACGCGCTCGGTGCGTTCGGGCTGCTGCACGGCCGCGCACCGGTCGAGGTGGCGGTGCGGCTCCTCGCGCTGGCGGACGGGTTCGCGTACAGCAGGTTCTCGCCGACCATGAACAGGCGGCACACCGAGGAGGCCGCCGAGCGGCTCGCGCCCGGGGTCGCCGGGCGGATCAGCACCGAGCTCGGGGACGACGAGGCCCGGACCTCCTCGAGGAGGCCCGGGCCACGGTCGCGCTGCTGCTGTGAGCGCTACATCTTGCGGCCGTAGGACCGGACGGCCAGCGGCGCGAAGATCGCGACGACGACGGCCAGGCCGAGCACGGCCAGCCCGACGTCCGCGGTGATGTCGCCGTGGTTGGCGAGGTCCCGGATCGCGTTGATGACGAGCGATACCGGGTTGACCTTGGCGAACGCCTCGAGCCAGCCGGGCATGGTCTCGATCGGCACGAACGCGTTGGACAGGAACGTCAGCGGGAACATCACCATCAGGGAGATGCCCTGGACGCCCTGGGCGCTGCGGCCCACGGTGCCGAACCACGCGAAGATCCACGCGAGCGACCAGCCGGCGAAGACCGCCAGCACGATCGCTCCGGCCACGCCGAACACGCCGCCGCCGGGGCGGTAGCCCATCGCGATGCCGGTGGCGAAGGTCAGCACCGAGGCGATGAAGTAGCGGAGCATGTCGGCGAGCATCGGGCCGGCCAGCGGCGCGATCCGGGCGATCGGCAGGGACTTGAACCGGTCGAAGACGCCCTTGTCCATGTCCTCGCGGATCTGGACGCCGGTCGCCACGCAGGCGGTGAGCACGGTCTGGCCGATGAGGCCGGTGATGATCAGCGGCAGGTAGCTCTGCACGTCGCCGGAGATCGCGCCGCCGAAGATGCCGGCGAACATCGCGGTGAAGAGCAGGGGCTGGATGGTGACGTCGAACATCTGCTCGAAGTTGCGCTGCATCTTCTTGATCGCGCGCCAGGCCAGCGTCAGCGTCTGGCTGACGGTGTCGGCGACCGACGGGCGGGCGGGCAGGTCGCGCACGCCCTGCTGGGTCACCGCGGTGACGGTCTGGTCGACGGTGGAGGACAGGAGCGTCATCGCACGGACTCCTTCTGCTGGTCGGTCTCGGTCTCCTCGGCGGCGTGGCCGGTCAGGGCCATGAACACCTCGTCGAGGGTGGGCTTCTGGACCGTCGCGGAGGTGATCAGCAGCTCCTGCTCGCGCAGGCCGATCAGCACGTCGGCAGCCCGGTTGGCGTCGGCCAGCGGCACGTTGATGCCGCCGGCCTCGGGGGTCAGCACCGGCTCGTCGCCGACCACGCGCCGGACGACGTCCACGGCCTCCGGCGTCTGGGCCGGGTCGAGCAGCCGGAGCTGGAGCGTCGAGCTGCCGACCTGGCTCTTGAGCTGGTCGGGCGTGCCCTGGGCGACCTTGCGACCGCGGTCGATGACCGCGATCCGGTGCGCCAGCTGGTCGGCCTCGTCGAGGTACTGCGTGGTGAGCAGCACCGTGCAGCCCTGGGCGACCAGCTCGCGGATGGTGTCCCACATCTGGCCGCGGGTGCGTGGGTCCAGGCCGGTGGTCGGCTCGTCGAGGAAGATCAGCGGAGGTCGGGTGATCAGGCTCGCGGCCAGGTCGAGCCGGCGGCGCATGCCGCCGGAGAACTGGGAGAGCTGCTTGTCGGCGGCGTCCTCGAGCCCGAACCGGCCGAGCAGGTCGTCGGCGGCGATGCGGGCCTTCTTGGACGGGAGGCCGAGCAGCCGGCCGAAGAGCCAGAGGTTCTCGCGGCCGGTGAGGTTCTCGTCGACCGACGCGAACTGGCCGGTCACGCCCACCAGCTGGCGGACGACGTGGGGGTGCTCGACGACGTCGACCCCGAAGACCTCGGCGTGGCCGCCGTCCATCGGCAGCAGGGTGGCGAGCATCTGGAGCATCGTGGTCTTGCCGGCCCCGTTGGGACCGAGCACGCCGAAGACCTCGCCGCGGGCGACCTCGAGGTCGATGCCGTCGACGGCCCGGTTGTCGCCGAACGTCTTGACGAGCCCGGTGGCGAGGACGGCCGGGGCGTTGTCGTGTGTGGTGGTCATGCCGGGAAGGCTGCCCGCCGCCGGTTTCACCGCGCCTTCACGGCGGTTTCACGCCGGTTCAGCGGATCAGTCGAGCGGGTGGCTCAGGATCGCCTGGAGGCCGGCCAACACCGTCTCGTCGCCCTCGAGCCGGACGTCGACCCGGCCCGCGCCGCGGTGCCACAGCCAGGTGTCGAGGTCGGCGGCGGTGCCGGAGATGGTGGCGACCGCGGGACCGTCGTCCACCAGGACGATGTCGGGCTCGTCGTAGGTCTTGCCCTCGGGGTCGGTCCCGGTGAAGCGGGCGAGGGCCACGTGGAGCACGTCACCGGTGTCGGTGAGCCGCAGGTCGACGACCTGGTCGGACGGGACCTGCGTCCCCCAGGGCGGGCAGCCGCCGTACATCACCGCGAGCGTCTCGAGGACCCCGTCGGCGGCCAGGGTCGGGTCGAGCGGCGTGACCAGGCCCGCCGCCTCCTCGGCGTCGACCCGGTGGATCAGCGCCTCGTGCGCCTGCCGGCTGTAGCTCGCGCCCACCGTGCGGTTGCTCGACCAGTGCCACGCCTCCTCGGCCGGGTCGGCCGAGGCCAGCGCCGCGACCAGCGCGGCGGAGTGCTCGTCGAACGCCGCCAGGAGCTCGTCGTACGTGCCGGGTCGCGGGAGCCGGCCCTCGTCCTCCTCGTCGGCCGGGGCGGGACGGGTCCCGACGACCTGCGCCCAGAACGCCTGCACCGTGGTGAGGTGCCAGAGCAGGTCGGCGGCGTCCCAGTCGGGGCAGGCGGGCACCCGGGCGGACGGGTCGCAGTCGGCGAGCACCTCCCGGAAGCGGGCCGACTCGGTGCGGATGTGGTCGAGGTAGACGGGGAAGGGGAGGGGCTCCATGTCTGCGACGCTAGGGGTGTCCGCCGACGGGGACACCCGAGTTTCATAGACATGCAGAACTCTGTATAGTCATGCGACATGAGCACGGTCAGCGTCGCGGTCGCCGGAGCCAGCGGGTACGCCGGCGGCGAGCTGCTGCGCCTCCTGCTCGGCCACCCGGGCGTCGAGGTCGGCGCCCTCACCGGGGCCGGCAACGCCGGCCAGCCGCTCGGCGTCCTCCAGCCGCACCTCGTGCCGCTGGCCGAGCGGGTCCTCGAGCCGACCTCGGTGGAGGTCCTGGCCGGTCACGACGTCGTCTTCCTGGCGTTGCCGCACGGCGAGTCCGGCGCGATCGCCGCCGCGCTGCCCGAGGCCACGGTGGTCATCGACTGCGGCGCCGACTTCCGGCTGGCCGACGCAGGGGAGTGGGAGAGGTTCTACGGCGGCACGCACGCCGGCACCTGGCCCTACGGCCTGCCCGAGCTGCCCGGCCAGCGCGACGTCCTCACCGGGGCGACCCGGATCGCCGTCCCCGGCTGCTACCCGACCGTCTCCACGCTGAGCCTGGCCCCGGCGGTGGCCGCCGGGCTGGTCACGCCGGACGTCGTCGTGGTCGCCGCCTCTGGCACCAGCGGTGCGGGCAAGGCGGCCAAGCCGCACCTGCTCGGCAGCGAGGTGATGGGCAACGCGTCGGCGTACGGCGTCGGCGGCACGCACCGGCACACCCCCGAGATCACCCAGAACCTGTCCGCGCTGGTCGACGCCGCGGTCACGGTCAGCTTCACCCCGCTCCTCGTGCCGATGCCGCGGGGCATCCTCGCGACCTGCTCGGCCCCGCTGACCGACGGCGTCACCGAGGCGGACCTGCGCGCGGCGTACGTCAAGGCGTACGCCGACGAGCCCTTCGTGCACGTCCTCGCCGAGGGCCAGTGGCCGCAGACCAAGTCCGTGACCGGCTCCAACGCGGTGCACCTCCAGGTCACCGCGGACGTCGCGGCGAACCGGATGGTCGCGGTCGGTGCGGTCGACAACCTCGCCAAGGGGACCGCCGGCGCCGCCGTCCAGTGCATGAACCTCGCGCTGGGCCTCGACGAGACGACCGGCCTGAGCACCGTGGGGCTGGCGCCGTGAAGCTGGCCCGCTACCCCGAGACCCTGGCTGTCGTGAAGCTCGGCCCCGGCGCCGAGGTGCCCGCCTGGGCCGAGTCGTCCTCGATCTTCTCCGTGACGGCGACGGCCACCGAGACCTCCGTGGTGTGCGCGGCCCGGAGCGTGCCGAAGAAGGCGCCCCACCAGGCACCGTTCACCGCCTTCGAGGTGGAGGGTCCGCTGGACTTCTCGCTGACGGGGATCCTGGCCCAGCTGCTCGCGCCACTGGCCGACGAGGGCATCAGCGTCTTCACGCTGTCGACCTTCGACACCGACTGGATCCTCGTGCCGGCGGGCTCCGCCGACGCGGCGGAGGAGGCGTGGCGACGAACCGGGCACGAGGTCGAGCCCGCCGTTCCCGCCACCCCAGGAGATTCGAAGAGATGAGTGTCACCACCCCCGCCGGCTTCCGCGCCCACGGCGTCGCGGCCGGCCTGAAGTCCACCGGTGCGAAGGACGTCGCGCTCGTCGTCAACGACGGGCCGCTGTTCGACTCCGCGAGCGTGTTCACCGCCAACCGCTGCCTGGCCAACCCGGTGCTCTGGAGCAAGGAGGTCGTCAAGGACGGCGTCGTGAAGGCGGTCGTCCTCAACTCCGGCGGCGCCAACTGCTACACCGGCCCGGACGGGTTCCGGACCACGCACGCGGTGGCCGAGCGCGTCGCCGACAAGGTCGGGATCGGTGCGATCGACGTCGTCGTCTGCTCGACCGGCCTGATCGGCCTCGCGAACGACCGGGCCGACCTGCTCGCCGGTGTCGACGCGGCGTACGACGGGCTCTCGGCCGACGGCGGGCAGCTCGCGGCCGAGGCGATCATGACGACGGACTCGGTCAGCAAGCAGGCCGTGGTCGAGGCCGCCGGCTGGTCGGTCGGCGGCATGGCCAAGGGCGCCGGCATGCTCGCGCCGCAGCTCGCCACCATGCTCGTCGTCATCACCACCGACGCCGTCGTCCCCGCCGCCGACCTCGACGTGGCCCTGCGCGCGGCCACGCGCGTGAGCTTCGACCGGCTCGACTCCGACGGATGCATGTCGACCAACGACACGGTCACGGTGCTGGCCAGCGGCGCCAGCGGGATCACCCCGTCGCTGCCGGACTTCACCGAGGCGCTCACGCGGCTCTGCAGCGACCTCGCGATGCAGCTCCTGCACGACGCCGAGGGCTCCGACCACTCGATCGCCATCACGACGCTCAACGCGGCCAGCGAGGACGAGGCCGTCGAGGTCGGCCGGAGCGTCGCCCGCAGCGCGCTCTTCAAGGCGGCCGTCTTCGGCAAGGACCCCAACTGGGGTCGGGTGCTGGCCTCCATCGGCACCACGCAGGCGACGTTCGACCCCGCCGACCTCGACGTCGCGATGCAGGGGGTGTGGGTGTGCAAGGCCTCGACGCCGCACGCCGACCCGAGCGACGTCGACCTCTCGGGGCGCGAGGTCACCGTGACGATCGACCTCAAGTCCGGCACCGAGCGGGCGACGGTGTGGACCAACGACCTCACGCACGCCTACGTCCACGAGAACAGCGCGTACTCGTCATGACCGACCCCGAGACCCAGCGGGTGAAGGCCGACGTCCTCGCCGCGGCACTGCCGTGGCTGAAGGCCTACAACGGCAAGATCGTGGTCATCAAGTACGGCGGCAACGCGATGACCGACGACGTGCTCAAGCAGGCGTTCGCCGAGGACGTCGCGTTCCTCCGCTTCGCCGGCTTCAAGCCCGTCGTGGTGCACGGCGGCGGCCCGCAGATCAGCAGGATGCTCGACAAGCTCGGCATCGAGTCGGAGTTCCGCGGCGGCCTGCGCGTCACCACGCCGGAGGCGATGGACGTCGTCCGGATGGTGCTCGTCGGCCAGGTGCAGCGCGAGCTGGTCGGGCTGATCAACGAGCACGGGCCGCTCGCGGTCGGCCTCTCCGGCGAGGACGCGGGACTGTTCACCGCCAAGCAGACCAACACCGTCGTCGACGGCGAGGAGGTCGACCTCGGCCTCGTCGGCGAGGTGGCCCAGGTGCGCCCGGAGGCGGTCCTCGACCTGATCGAGGCCGGCCGGATCCCCGTCGTCTCGAGCGTCGCGCCCGACGTGAACGGGGTCGTCCACAACGTCAACGCCGACTCGGCCGCGGCCGCGCTGGCGGTGGCCCTCGGTGCCGAGAAGCTCCTCGTCCTCACCGACGTCGAGGGGCTGTTCCTCGAGTGGCCCGACGTCCAGGACGTCGTCGGCGAGATCAGCCCCGAGGCGCTCGCCGAGGTGCTCCCGACGCTCGACGCCGGGATGATCCCCAAGATGGCCGCCTGCCTCGACGCGGTCGCCGGCGGCGTACCCCGCGCGACGGTCGTCGACGGCCGCGAGCCGCACGCCGTCCTCGTCGAGCTGTTCACCCAGGAGGGCGTCGGCACCCAGGTGCTGCCGGGCGTCGAGACCAAGACCCGGAAGGCGCGGGACCAGTCATGACCGGCTTCCAGGAGCGGTACGCCGCCTCGCTGATGAACACCTTCGGCCCGCCGAAGCTGACGCTCGTGCGCGGCGAGGGCGCCCACGTCTGGGACGACCAGGGCAAGGAGTACGTCGACCTGCTCGGCGGCATCGCGGTCAACGCGCTCGGCCACGGCCACCCGGCGCTCGTCGCGGCCGTCACCGAGCAGCTCGGGACGCTCGGCCACATCTCGAACTTCTTCACCAGCCCCGCCCAGGTCGAGCTCGCGGAGCGGCTCGTCGCCCTGCTCGACGCCGGGCCGGCCAAGGTCTTCGTGACCAACTCGGGCACCGAGGCCAACGAGGCGGCGTTCAAGCTGACCCGCCGGACCGGGCGGACCCACGTGGTCGCGGCCGAGGGCGGGTTCCACGGCCGGACGATGGGCGCGCTGGCACTGACGTCCAAGGAGGCGTACCGGACCCCGTTCCTCCCGCTGCCCGGCGACGTGACCTTCGTGCCCTACGGCGACGCCGAGGCACTCGCGGCCGCGGTCACCGACGAGACGGCCGCGATCCTGCTCGAGCCCCTGCAGGGCGAGGCCGGGGTCGTCGTCCCCCCGGACGGCTACCTCGCCGCGGCGCGGGCCACGGCGGACGCGCACGGCGCCCTGCTCTGGCTCGACGAGGTGCAGACCGGCATGGGACGGACCGGGCAGTGGTTCGCGCACCATGCGGCGGGGGTCGTGCCGGACGTCGTGACGGTGGCCAAGGGCCTGGGTGGTGGCTTCCCGATCGGCGCCTGCATCGGCGTCGGCGCCGCCGGGGACCTGCTCGAGCCGGGCAACCACGGCACCACGTTCGGCGGCAACCCGGTCGCGTGCGCGGCCGCCCTCGCCGTGATCCGCACCATCGAGTCCGAGGGCCTCCTCGAGCGGGTGACCGTCCTCGGCCAGAAGATCCGCGACGGCCTCGCCGCCGACCCGCGGGTGACCGAGGTGCGCGGGGAGGGCCTGCTGATCGGTCTCGACCTGGCCGAGGAGAAGTCGGCCGACGTCACGGCCGCAGCGCTGGCCGCGGGCTTCATCGTCAACAACCCGACGCCGGGCCGGATCCGGCTCGCCCCGCCGCTGGTCCTCACCGAGGACGACGCGGCGGCGTTCCTGGCCGCGTGGCCCGGCATCCTGGACGAGGCAGGGATCCCATGACCCGACACTTCCTGGCCGACGACGACCTGAGCCCCGAGGAGCAGAGCGAGGTCCTCGACCTCGCCGCGCACCTCAAGCTGGCGCCCTACGACGCGCGGCCCTACGAGGGCCCGCAGTCGGTCGCGATGATCTTCGACAAGCCGACGCTGAGGACCCAGGTCTCGTTCGGCGCCGGCATCGCCGAGCTCGGCGGGAACCCGATGCTCGTCGAGGGCCGGCTCGCCGGGATCGGCATCCGCGAGTCCGTCGAGGACGTCGCCCGGGTGCTCGGCCGCCAGGTGGCCACGGTGGTGTGGCGGACCTTCGAGCAGTCCGACCTCGAGGTGATGGCGCAGCACTCGGGCGTGCCGGTCGTCAACGCGCTCACCGACGAGTTCCACCCGTGCCAGCTGATCGCCGACCTGCTCACCGTCCGCGAGCACAAGGGCGCGCTGGCCGGGCTGACGGTGGCCTACGTCGGCGACGCCGCCAACAACATGGGCAACTCGTGGCTGCTCGCGGGCGCGACCGCGGGCATGCACCTCAGGCTCGCCGGGCCGCTGGGCTACCTGCCGGCCCCGGAGATGTTCGAGCGCGCCGGCAAGATCGCGGCCGCGACGGGAGGGTCGGTCACCGGCCTGCCCGACCCGGTCGCCGCGGTCACCGGCGCCGACGTCGTCGTGACCGACACCTGGGTGTCGATGGGCAAGGAGGACGAGGAGGCCGCCCGCGCCGTGGTCTTCGCGCCGTACCAGCTCGACTCCGCGCTGCTGGCCCACGCCCGGGCCGACGCGGTCGTGCTGCACTGCCTGCCGGCGTACCGAGGCAAGGAGATCTCCGCCGAGGTCATCGACGGGCCGCAGAGCGTCGTCTGGGACGAGGCCGAGAACCGCCGGCACGCGCAGAAGGCGATCCTGACGTTCCTGATGGAGGCCTCGTCGTGACCGAGTCGGCGCTGCGGCCCGCGACCAAGAACGCCCGGCACCAGCAGATCGTCGAGCTGGTCGGCACCCACGAGGTGCACTCCCAGGGCGAGCTGGCGGCCCTGCTCGCCGACCAGGGCGTCCACGTCACCCAGGCGACGCTGTCCCGCGACCTCGACGAGCTCGACGCGGTGAAGGTCCGCTCGACGTCCGGCGCGCTGGTCTACGCGGTGCCCGGCGAGGGAGGGGACCGCCGGCCGTCGACCCCGGGGGAGACCGCCGCGGGCGCGACGCGACTGGCCCGGCTGGCCGCCGAGCTCCTGGTGAGCGCGGAGGCGAGCGCCAACCTCGTCGTCCTCCGCACCCCGCCCGGCGCCGCGCAGTTCCTGGCCTCCGCGTTCGACAAGGCCGAGCTGCCCGACGTCCTCGGGCACCATCGCCGGCGACGACACCGTGCTGGTCATCGGCCGCGACGCGCAGGGCGGCGACGAGCTGGTGCGACGATTCCTCGCGATGGCCGACCACTCCGACGACACCACGACCCACAGCAAGGAACACTCATGAGCAAGGTCCTGACCTCCCTGCCGAAGGGGGAGCGGGTCGGCATCGCGTTCTCCGGCGGGCTCGACACGTCGGTCGCCGTGGCCTGGATGCGCGCCAACGGCGCCGTCCCGTGCACCTACACCGCCGACATCGGCCAGTACGACGAGCCGGACATCTCCGGGGTGCCCGTCCCGCGCCACCGAGTACGGCGCCGAGATCGCCCGGGCCGTCGACTGCAAGGGCCCGCTGGTCGAGGAGGGGCTCGCCGCGCTCGCCTGCGGCGCGTTCCACGTCCGGTCCGCCGGTCGCGCGTACTTCAACACCACGCCGCTCGGCCGCGCGGTCACCGGCACCATGCTGGTCCGCGCCATGCACGAGGACGGCGTGGACATCTGGGGCGACGGCTCGACGTTCAAGGGCAACGACATCGAGCGGTTCTACCGCTACGGGCTGCTCGCCAACCCGTCGCTGCGGATCTACAAGCCGTGGCTGGACGCCGACTTCGTGCACGAGCTCGGCGGCCGCGCCGAGATGAGCGCAGTGGCTGACCGCGCGCGGGCTGCCGTACCGCGACACGCAGGAGAAGGCCTACTCCACCGACGCCAACATCTGGGGCGCCACCCACGAGGCCAAGACCCTCGAGCACCTCGACGTGTCGCTCGAGACCGTCGAGCCGATCATGGGCGTGAAGTTCTGGGACCCCGCCGTCGAGATCGCGCCCGAGGACGTCACGGTCCGCTTCGTCCAGGGCCGGCCGGTGGCCATCAACGGCGTCGAGTTCGACCGACGCGGTCGCCCTCGTGCACGAGGCGAACGCGGTCGGCGGCCGGCACGGCCTCGGCATGTCCGACCAGATCGAGAACCGGATCATCGAGGCCAAGTCGCGCGGCATCTACGAGGCGCCCGGCATGGCGCTGATCTGGATCGCGTTCGAGCGGCTGCTCAACGCGATCCACAACGAGGACACCATCGCGAACTACCACGCGGAGGGACGCCGGCTCGGCCGCCTGCTGTACGAGGGCCGCTGGCTGGACCCGCAGGCGCTGATGCTGCGCGAGTCGCTGCAGCGGTGGGTGGCCTCGGTCGTGACCGGCGAGGTGACCGTGCGGCTGCGCCGCGGCGAGGACTACTCGATCCTGCGCACCGAGGGACCCCACTTCTCCTACCACCCGGACAAGCTGTCGATGGAGCGCACCGAGAACGCCGCGTTCGGTCCTCTCGACCGGATCGGCCAGCTGACGATGCGCAACCTGGACATCGCCGACTCGCGGGCGATGCTCGAGCTCTACGCGAAGCAGCCGCTCGACCAGGGGCAGGTGCTCGTCGAGCACGGCGTCCTGCTGGGCGAGCTGCCGGCCGGCGGCGCCGACCGGATCACCGACAACCCGAGCGTGGACCCGGACGCGGACGACGCGCTGGACGCGGCCGCGATGGAGTTCGGCACCGACTGATGAGAGACGAACACGGGCAAGCTCTGGGGAGCCCGCTTCGACGGCGGGCCGTCCCCGGAGCTCGAGGCGCTGTCGCGGTCGACGCACTTCGACTGGCGGCTGACGCTCTACGACATCGCTGGGTCCCACGCGCACGCGAAGGCGCTCGGTGCGGCCGGCCTGCTGACGCCCGCCGACGAGGAGGCGCTGCACGCGGGGCTCGACGTCCTGGCGCGGCGCTACGAGGCGGGGGAGCTGCACCCCGACGAGTCCGACGAGGACGTGCACGGCGCGCTCGAGCGGCTGCTGCTCGACGAGGTCGGCGCGGACCTCGGCGGCCGGCTCCGCGCCGGGCGGTCGCGCAACGACCAGATCGCCACCCTGCTGCGCTCCTACCTGCTCGACCACTCGCTCGCGATCGCCGCCGCCGTGCTCGACCTGGTGGACGCGCTCGCCGCCCAGGTCCCGCGAGCACCTCGGCGCGGTGATGCCGGGCCGGACGCACCTCCAGCACGCGCAGCCGGTCCTGCTGTCGCACCACCTGCTGGCCCACGCCTGGCCGCTGCTGCGGGACGTCGACCGGCTCGCCGACTGGCGGCGCCGTACGTCCGCCGAGTCGCCGTACGGCGGGGGAGCGCTGGCCGGCTCGAGCCTCGGCCTCGACCCGATGCTGGTGGCGACCGAGCTCGGCTTCCGCGGCCCGTCGCCGAACTCGATCGACGGGACCTCGTCGCGGGACTTCGCCGCCGAGTTCGCGTACGTCTGCGCCCAGATCGGTGTCGACGTGAGCCGGTTGGCCGAGGAGGTCATCCTCTGGTCGACGCGAGAGTTCGGCTTCGTCCGCCTGCACGACTCGTGGTCGACGGGGTCGAGCATCATGCCGCAGAAGAAGAACCCCGACATCGCCGAGCTGGCCCGCGGCAAGGCCGGCCGGGTGATCGGCAACCTCACCGGCCTCCTGGCGACGCTCAAGGCCCTGCCGCTGGCGTACAACCGCGACCTCCAGGAGGACAAGGAGCCGGTGTTCGACTCGGTCGACACCCTCGAGGTGCTGCTGCCGGCGGTCACCGGGCTGGTCGCGACGCTGGCCTTCGACACCGACCGGATGGCGGAGCTGGCCCCGCAGGGCTTCTCCCTGGCCACCGACGTCGCCGAGTGGCTGGTCCGCGAGGACGTGCCGTTCCGGGTGGCGCACGAGGTCGCGGGCGCGTGCGTGCGGCGGTGCGAGGAGCTGGGCTGCGAGCTCGACGAGCTCACCGACGAGCAGCTGGCCGACGATCCACCCGGCGCTGACGCCCGCCGTGCGCGACGTGCTCACCGTCGAGGGCTCCGTCGCGTCGCGGGACGGTCGCGGTGGCACGGCCCCCGACCGCGTGGCCGAGCAGCTGGCCGAGCTCACGTCGGCGTCGTCGACGGCACGGGGCGCTCTTGGCTGACCTGGCAGCGCTCCTGGACGGCTCCTCCCTCGAGGTGGCGCCGCGGCTGCTGGGCTCGGTCCTGCGGCACGGGGACGTCGCCGTGCGGCTGACGGAGGTCGAGGCGTACGCCGGGCCCGACGACCCCGGCTCGCACGCCTACCGCGGCCGCACCCGGCGCAACGCGGTGATGTTCGGGCCGGCCGGGCACCTCTACTGCTACTTCACCTACGGGATGCACGTCTGCGCCAACGTCGTCGTGGGCGACGAGGGCGACCCGGGAGCGGTGCTGGTGCGCGCCGGCGAGGTGGTCGCGGGCATCGAGGTGGCCCGGACGCGGCGGCCCGGTTCCTCGGACCGCGACCTCGCACGGGGCCCGGCGCGGCTGTGCCGGGCGCTGGGCATCGGCCTCGAGCACGACGGGGTCGACCTGTCCACGGGCGAGGTGCGTCTCGAGCCGGGGGAGCAGGTCGCCGACGTGTCGACCGGCCCCCGGGTCGGGCTGCGCCAGGCCCCCGACCGGCCCTGGCGGTTCTGGGTGACGGGCGACCCGACGGTGTCGGCGTACCGTCCCGCAGCCCCGCTGCGCAGGCGTGATCCAGGCGTGGACAGACGCCGGGGTGACCCCGGATTTGGCATGCCGCGATGGGGTTGCTAAGTTTCTGCATGTCGCACAGCGCGGCTCCCCCAATCTGGGGCCTTCGGCCCGAACAAGTGGGAGCAGCCAGAGCGGCAGCCAGAACCAGCCCGACGCGCTCCACTCGTCGAGTTGACCGAGTCAGGCGGTTCCGGTAAGTTTTTGCAGGTTGCCCCGAGGCCGGTCCGAGAGGATCCGGAGGCGGTGCGCGTCTGATGTTTGAGAACTCAACAGTGTGTCATAGTCGACGAATTAGTTTGTTATGCCCCGTCATCTATGACGGAAGCTCTTCGGAGCTCGATCGTGGAGACGGTTTCTTTTGGTGAGACAATGATTCTGACAATTTAGTCAGTCTCGTTCTCTTGTCAGGCATCTCTTCTTGTCGGCATCACCTTCGGTGACGCCGGCTGCAATATTTCAATGGAGAGTTTGATCCTGGCTCAGGACGAACGCTGGCGGCGTGCTTAACACATGCAAGTCGAGCGGTAAGGCACCTTCGGGAGTACACGAGCGGCGAACGGGTGAGTAACACGTGAGTAATCTGCCCTGCACTTCGGGATAACCGCCGGAAACGGCGTCTAATACCGAATACGACCAGTCCTCGGCATCGGGTGCTGGTGGAAAGTTTTATCGGTGCGGGATGTGCTCGCGGCCTATCAGCTTGTTGGTGAGGTAACGGCTCACCAAGGCTTCGACGGGTAGCCGGCCTGAGAGGGTGACCGGCCACACTGGGACTGAGACACGGCCCAGACTCCTACGGGAGGCAGCAGTGGGGAATATTGGACAATGGGCGAAAGCCTGATCCAGCAACGCCGCGTGAGGGATGACGGCCTTCGGGTTGTAAACCTCTTTCAGTATCGACGAAGCGCCTTTAACGGTGGTGACGGTAGATACAGAAGAAGGACCGGCCAACTACGTGCCAGCAGCCGCGGTAATACGTAGGGTCCGAGCGTTGTCCGGAATTATTGGGCGTAAAGGGCTCGTAGGCGGTTTGTTGCGTCGGAAGTGAAATCTTACAGCTTAACTGTGAACTTGCTTTCGATACGGGCAGACTTGAGGCATTCAGGGGAGAACGGAATTCCTGGTGTAGCGGTGAAATGCGCAGATATCAGGAGGAACACCGGTGGCGAAGGCGGTTCTCTGGGAATGTACTGACGCTGAGGAGCGAAAGTGTGGGGAGCGAACAGGATTAGATACCCTGGTAGTCCACACCGTAAACGTTGGGCGCTAGGTGTGGGATCCATTCCACGGGTTCCGTGCCGCAGCTAACGCATTAAGCGCCCCGCCTGGGGAGTACGGCCGCAAGGCTAAAACTCAAAGGAATTGACGGGGGCCCGCACAAGCGGCGGAGCATGCGGATTAATTCGATGCAACGCGAAGAACCTTACCTGGGTTTGACATATGCCGGAAAGCTCTAGAGATAGAGCCCCTTTTGTCGGTATACAGGTGGTGCATGGCTGTCGTCAGCTCGTGTCGTGAGATGTTGGGTTAAGTCCCGCAACGAGCGCAACCCTCGTCCTATGTTGCCAGCGGGTAATGCCGGGGACTCATAGGAGACTGCCGGGGTCAACTCGGAGGAAGGTGGGGATGACGTCAAGTCATCATGCCCCTTATGTCCAGGGCTTCACGCATGCTACAATGGCCGGTACAAAGGGCTGCGATACCGCAAGGTGGAGCGAATCCCAAAAAGCCGGTCTCAGTTCGGATTGGGGTCTGCAACTCGACCCCATGAAGTCGGAGTCGCTAGTAATCGCAGATCAGCAACGCTGCGGTGAATACGTTCCCGGGCCTTGTACACACCGCCCGTCACGTCACGAAAGTCGGCAACACCCGAAGCCGGTGGCCCAACCCTTGTGGAGGGAGCCGTCGAAGGTGGGGCTGGCGATTGGGACGAAGTCGTAACAAGGTAGCCGTACCGGAAGGTGCGGCTGGATCACCTCCTTTCTAAGGAGTCAGTGGCCATGAATGGTTCAGTCATCAGGACTGGATCTGATGGTGCTACTCACTAGTGGAATCGTCGATGAATGACATCGCTCGAAAGCTCGACCGCTCAGTACTGCCCCCTCTGCTTGCAGAGACCAGGGCGTGGAACCCGCGGCCGGCGCCGGAGAGCGAAGTCCTGACACACTGTTGGGTCCTGAGACATCAGGACTGCAGCGATGCAGAGCCTCGAGCTCTCTCGCCCCACGGCACCGTCCACTTCGCAGTGGGTCGGGCCGCGCGGGCATGCACCTTGATCCTTGAATAGTGGACGCGAGCATCTTCGCAACATCTCTCCGCCCGACGTGGTGGCAGAGTGTTGCGATTTTTTCAGTCTCTCTCATTGATTGTTTGAGAGACGACTGGTCTTTTTTAGCTGAGTACAACCAGCTCGACGAGGTTGCAAGCACGCCGGCTTCAGAACCGACGTGTGGTCTTCGTTGAGTATTTGTGAGACAAGCTATGAAGGGCACATGGTGGATGCCTTGGCATCAAGAGCCGATGAAGGACGTAGTAGCCTGCGATAAGCCCTGGGGAGTTGGCAAACGAGCTGTGATCCGGGGATTTCCGAATGGGGAAACCCAGCTGGAGTCATGTCCAGTTACCCGCGCCTGAATGTATAGGGCGTGAGGAGGGAACGAGGGGAAGTGAAACATCTCAGTACCCTCAGGAAGAGAAAACAAAAGTGATTCCGAGAGTAGTGGCGAGCGAAATCGGAAGAGGCCAAACCTCATCTGTGTGATACCCGGCAGGGGTTGCAGGTGGGGGGTTGTGGGACCAGACAGGTCGTTCTGCCGGACGACCACGAAGTCACAAAGCTCAGAGGAAGTCGAAGCCGGCTGGAAAGCCGCGCCATAGAGGGTGATAGCCCCGTATGCGTAAGCCTGAGCCTTCGGTCTGGTATCCCAAGTAACACGGAACCCCTGAAATTCCGTGTGAATCTGGCGGGACCACCCGTTAAGCCTAAATACTCCTTGATGACCGATAGCGGACAAGTACCGTGAGGGAAAGGTGAAAAGTACCCCTGGCGGGGAGTGAAATAGTACCTGAAACCGTGTGCCTACAATCCGTTGGAGCCTTCACTTGTGGGGGTGACAGCGTGCCTTTTGAAGAATGAGCCTGCGAGTTTGCGTTGTGTTGCAAGGTTAACCCGTGTGGGGAAGCCGTAGCGAAAGCGAGTCCGAATAGGGCGATTGAGTAGCACGATCAAGACCCGAAGCGGAGTGATCTATCCATGGGCAGGTTGAAGCGCGGGTAAGACCGCGTGGAGGACCGAACCCACTTAGGTTGAAAACTGAGGGGATGACCTGTGGATAGGGGTGAAAGGCCAATCAAACTCCGTGATAGCTGGTTCTCCCCGAAATGCATTTAGGTGCAGCGTCACGTGTTTCTTGCCGGAGGTAGAGCACTGGATAGCTAATGGGCCCCACAAGGTTACTGACGTTAGCCAAACTCCGAATGCCGGTAAGTGAGAGCGTGGCAGTGAGACAGTGGGGGATAAGCTCCATTGTCGAGAGGGAAACAGCCCAGACCATCAGCTAAGGCCCCTAAGCGGTGACTAAGTGGAAAAGGATGTGGAGTTGCAGTGACAACCAGGAGGTTGGCTTGGAAGCAGCCACCCTTGAAAGAGTGCGTAATAGCTCACTGGTCAAGTGATTCCGCGCCGACAATGTAGCGGGGCTCAAGTCATCCGCCGAAGCTATGGCATTCAGACATACATCAAGCCTTCGTGGTTCAGACGTCTGGATGGGTAGGGGAGCGTCGTGTCGCGAGTGAAGCCTCGGAGTGATCCAGGGGTGGACGCGACACGAGTGAGAATGCAGGCATGAGTAGCGAATGAGGAGTGAGAAACTCCTCCGCCGAATGATCAAGGGTTCCAGGGTCAAGCTAATCTGCCCTGGGTAAGTCGGGACCTAAGGCGAGGCCGACAGGCGTAGTCGATGGACAACGGGTTGATATTCCCGTACCGGCAAAGTAGCGCCCATGACGAACCCGGTGATGCTAACTGCCCGAAACCATGCTTACTGAACCCTTCGGGGGGATGGGGCATGGCGGAGCGCAGGACCCGAACCAGTAGTAGTCAAGCGATGGGGTGACGCAGGAAGGTAGTCCAACCGTGGCGATGGTTGACCACGGGCAAGCAGGTAGGGCGAGTGATAGGCAAATCCGTCACTCATATGCCTGAGACGTGACGCGGAGCCATTATTGGCGAAGTGGATGATCCTATGCTGTCAAGAAAAACCTCTAGCGAGCTATGCGCCGCCCGTACCCCAAACCGACTCAGGTGATCAGGTAGAGAATACCAAGGCGATCGAGTGAACCATGGTTAAGGAACTCGGCAAAATGCCCCCGTAACTTCGGGAGAAGGGGGGCCGGATTCGTCAAGGCACTTGCTGCCGGCAGCGATGATGGCCGCAGAGACCAGGCCCAAGCGACTGTTTACTAAAAACACAGGTCCGTGCGAAGTTGTAAGACGATGTATACGGACTGACTCCTGCCCGGTGCTGGAAGGTTAAGGGGACGGGTCAGCTCTTCGGAGCGAAGCTCAGAACTTAAGCCCCAGTAAACGGCGGTGGTAACTATAACCATCCTAAGGTAGCGAAATTCCTTGTCGGGTAAGTTCCGACCTGCACGAATGGAGTAACGACTTGGGCGCTGTCTCAACCGTGGACTCGGCGAAATTGCACTACGAGTAAAGATGCTCGTTACGCGCGGCAGGACGGAAAGACCCCGGGACCTTTACTATAGTTTGGTATTGGTGTTTGGTTCGGCTTGTGTAGGATAGGTGGGAGACTGTGAAGCTTGGACGCCAGTTCAGGTGGAGTCAACGTTGAAATACCACTCTGGTCGTACTAGATGTCTAACCTAGGTCCGTAATCCGGATCAGGGACAGTGCCTGATGGGTAGTTTAACTGGGGCGGTTGCCTCCTAAAATGTAACGGAGGCGCTCAAAGGTTCCCTCAGCCTGGTTGGCAATCAGGTGTTGAGTGTAAGTGCACAAGGGAGCTTGACTGTGAGACGTACATGTCGAGCAGGGACGAAAGTCGGAACTAGTGATCCGGCACCGGCATGTGGAAGCGGTGTCGCTCAACGGATAAAAGGTACCCCGGGGATAACAGGCTGATCTTCCCCAAGAGTCCATATCGACGGGATGGTTTGGCACCTCGATGTCGGCTCGTCGCATCCTGGGGCTGGAGTAGGTCCCAAGGGTTGGGCTGTTCGCCCATTAAAGCGGCACGCGAGCTGGGTTTAGAACGTCGTGAGACAGTTCGGTCCCTATCCGCCGCGCGCGCAGGAAACTTGAGAAAGGCTGTCCCTAGTACGAGAGGACCGGGATGGACGAACCTCTGGTGTGCCAGTTGTTCCGCCAGGAGCACGGCTGGTTGGCTACGTTCGGAAGTGATAACCGCTGAATGCATCTAAGCGGGAAGCACGTTTCAAGATGAGGTTTCCCACTACGTAAGTAGGTAAGGCCCCCAGCAGAACACTGGGTTGATAGGCCGGAGGTGTACAGCAGTAATGCCTAGCCGACCGGTACTAATAGGCCGAGGGCTTGTCCCACAAATGCTCAACAAAGACCATACGTTGCGCTCGCGTCCACTACATTCAAGAGTCACCCACGATTTTGCGGGGTAGCTCGGAGAGCCTGTTCATTCAGGCGTCTTCGGCGACCTTTGCTCAAGAGTTACGGCGGCCACAGCGAAAGGGAAATACCCGGTCCCATCCCGAACCCGGAAGTCAAGCCTTTCAGCGCCGATGGTACTGCAGTCGAGAGGCTGTGGGAGAGTAGGACGCCGCCGGACATTCTTTTGACCAGGGCCATCCCTTCGGGGGTGGCCCTGGTGTCATTTCCGGGTCATTTCCGGGCCGTTTCCCGTCCACAGGACGGGTCGGGCCTCGGTTGCCCACAGCCCGGCCGGCGGTACTCCGCGGCCGTCGGCGCCCGCGGCCAGCGTGGCCTGCGGAGGTGGTGACATGACACGAACAGCAACCACACGGGAACAGGACCCGGTCGAGCCGGGCCACGTCAACGCCGTACGTCTGGTGGGCCGGATCTCCGGCGACCCCGAGGAGACCACGCTGCCCAGCGGCGACACGGTCTGGAACTTCCGGCTGGTGGTCGAACGACCCGCTGGGAGGGCACGCCCCGGCCAGTCGGTCGACACCCTCGACTGCGCCGTCTGGGCCGGCCGCACCAAGCGGTCGGTGGGCTCGTGGGCGCCCGGTGACGTCGTCGAGGTGGAGGGCGCCGTGCGGCGGCGGTTCTACGCCGCGACCGGGGGCAAGGCGTCGCGGCACGAGATCGAGGTCTCGCGCGGGCGGCTCATCCGTCGCGCAGCGAGCGGATGAGGACGCCGGGGTTCGGCTTCGGCTGGAACGAGGTGGCCTTCTCGGGCAGCAGCCGGTCGGCGGCCGCGACGCGGAGCACGACGTCCACGTCCGGCGCCGGCATGAGCACCGCGGCGCCCCCGGTCTTGCGCAGCTGGGTCAGTGCGGAGTCCACGGAGTGGTGGTGGTGGATCCGCGCCGGGCCGCGGGGCAGCGCCGGGACCACGTCGTCGTGGAGCGCCTCGACCGCGGCGCGGTCCGGGGGCAGGTCCAGCTTGAGGGTGGCCCAGGCCTTGCCGTCGGTCACGACGAGCGTCTGCGGCCCGAGGGACTCGAGGGCGCCGCCCCGGTCGGCCACGTCGTAGCCGACGCCCACCGTCTCGGCCGCGGCGGCCAGGTCGTCGAGGGTCACACCGACCAGCACGCGGTGGATCGGGCCGAGGAAGAGCGGGGTGTCCTCCTGGTCGACGAGCATGGCGAGCCCGCGGTCGAACGCGCCGCCGGGCTGGCGGGCCTGCATCCGCAGGTACGCCGCGTACCGGTGGTGGCCGTCGGCGATCAGGGCGCGGCAGCCCGCCAGGGCCGCGGCCAGGGCGTCCAGCTCCTCGGGGTCGCGGATCGCCCAGATCCGGTGCCGCTGCTCGTGCTGGTCGGCGAACTCGTCGGTCGGCGCGGTCGCCGCGACCCGGCGCACGAGCGCCCGGACGTCCTCGGGCGCCCGGTGCACGAGCAGGATCGGTGCCGGGTTGAGGGCGAGCTGCGTCATCCGGTCGGCCAGCGAGTCCGCCTGGGCGGGGTGGATGCCCTCGTGCGGGAGCACCGCCCGGTCCTCCGCGCTCGAGGCGCGGTGCGAGACGTCGAGCGCGCCGACGAGGCCGCGCACGGTGAGCCCGCCCTCGGTGTACTCGTGCAGGTAGACCGCCGGCTCGTCGTCGCGGCGGAGCTGACCCCGCTCCTGCCACTGCGCGAGACGGGCGGACACCGCCCGGTACGGTCGGGCGAAGAGCCGCCGCGAGGCCGGGTCCCCGACGCGTCGGGGCGTCAGCCGCAGTGCGTGGAAGGGCTCCAGGCGCAGGGGACGACCCACGTACGGGGGTGTCACCACGCCGCGGGAGTCCATCGGACAAGTCTAAGGAGCGAGGAAAGCGCACTGATGGTTCTGGAACGCTCCGAGGCGCCGCTGTGCGAGTCCTACGACCTGGCGATGCTCGACCTGGACGGCGTGGTCTACATCGGCGGTGACCCGGTGCCCGGGGCGGCCGCGCACCTCGACCGGGTACGCGACGCCGGGATGCGGCTCGCGTTCATCACCAACAACGCGCTGCGCCCGCCGGCGGCCGTGGCGGCGCACCTGACCGAGCTCGGGGTGGCCGCCGAGGAGGCGGACGTGGTGACCTCGGCCCAGGCGGCGGCCCGGGTGCTCGTGGACCGGCTCGGCCGCGGGGCACGGGTCGTCCTGCTGGGCGCCGCCGGGCTCGACGAGGCGGTCCGGGGGGAGGGTCTGGTCCCGGTGGGCCCGACCGACGACGCGGACGCCCTGGTGACCGGCTACGGGCCGGACGTGCCGTGGCGGGACCTGATGCGGGCCGCGGTGCGCGTGCGCGGGGGCCTGTGGTGGGTGGCCAGCAACGCCGACATGACGATCCCGACCTCGTTCGGCATCGCCCCGGGCCACGGGGTGCAGGTGGACATGCTGCGCCGGTTCACCGGTGTGGAGCCCGTCGTGGCGGGGAAGCCGTCGAGGCCGCTGCTGGACGAGACGATGCGGCGGGTCGGGGGAGCACGGCCGTTGATGGTCGGCGACCGGCTCGACACCGACATCGAGGGTGCCCGGAACGCCGGCGTGGACTCGCTGCTCGTGCTGACCGGGGTGACCGGCCTGTCCGAGCTGGTGAGCGCCCGGCCGGAGGAGCGGCCGACGTACCTGGCCACGGACCTCGGCGGCCTGACCGTGGCGCACCCCGAGGTCCGGGTCGCGGGGTCGGCAGCGACCGCCGGCGGCTGGACGGCGACGACCGAGGACGGACGGCCGGTCGTGACGGGCTCGGGTGCGGCCGACGACTGGTGGCGGGTGGTGGCGGCGATCGCCTGGGAGCACCTGGACCACACCGGGCAGCATGTCGGGACCGAGGGCCTGACCCCGCCGCGATAGCCTCCAGGCATGTCACAGGGCACGTCTGAGGAGTCGACCGAGCAGAGCACCGGCCTGGCGAGCGTGGACACGGTGGTCCGCTCCGTGGAGGCGCTCGAGGACCAGCCGGTCGACCAGCACGTGGCGGTCTTCGAGAGCGCCCACGAGCAGCTGCGCCGAGCCCTGGACGACGCCCCGGAGCAGTAGCTCCGTGCCACGACGCCTGCGTCTGGACGCCGAGCTGGTCCGCCGTGGGCTGGCCCGGTCGCGCGAGCACGCCGCCGAGCTGGTGACGTCGGGCCGGGTGACGGTCTCGGGCGGGGCGGCGACCAAGCCGGCGACCGCCGTCACCACGGACGTCGCGATCGTGGTGCGGGACGACCCGGACCGCGAGGAGTACGTGTCCCGGGGCGGCCACAAGCTGGCCGGCGCGCTGGCGGTGTTCGGTCCCGCCGGCCTGTCGGTCACGGGGCGCCGGTGCCTCGACGCCGGCGCCTCGACGGGCGGGTTCACCGACGTGCTGCTGCGGGCAGGAGCCGCCGAGGTCGTCGCCGTGGACGTCGGCTACGGCCAGCTCGCGTGGGCGCTGCGGCAGGACGAGCGCGTCGTCGTCCACGACCGCACCAACGTGCGCGAGCTGACCCTGGAGACGATCGGCGAGCCGGTGGACGTCGTCGTGGGCGACCTGTCGTTCATCTCGCTGCTGCTCGTCCTCGACGCGCTGATCGGCGTGACTCGCGACGACGGGGACCTGGCCCTGATGGTCAAGCCGCAGTTCGAGGTCGGCAAGAGCCGCCTGGGGAAGGGCGGCGTCGTCCGCGACCTGGGGCTGCGGGCCGAGGCGGTGGCCACGGTGGCCGACGGCGCGGCGGCCAGGGGCTGGGGGGCGCGCGGGGTCACCGCGAGCCCGCTGCCGGGGCCGTCGGGGAACGTGGAGTTCTTCCTGTGGCTGCGGCAGGGACCGGCCGGGATCGGGCCCGACGACATCGAGCGCGCTGTGCATGCCGCCGCCTCACCGGGGGTGCCTTCTGAGAGGGTTGACCCATGACCGAGCCCACGTCGACCCGGCGCGTGCTGCTGCTCGCCCACACGGGGCGTGACGCGGCGCGTGAGGTCACGCTGGCGTTCTGCAAGGCGCTGACGAGCCACGGGCTGCTGGTCCGGATGCTCGATGCCGAGGCGGCAGACCTGGACCTCGACCCGGCGTCGTACGACCCGCCGCTGGAGCTGGTCGGGCCGGACGTCGACGCGGGCGCGGACTGCGAGATCGCGGTGGTGGTCGGCGGCGACGGGTCGATCCTGCGCGCGGCCGAGGTCACCCGCTCGAGCGGGACCCCGGTGCTGGGCGTCAACCTGGGCCACGTCGGCTTCCTCGCCGAGGCCGAGTCGGACGACGTCGAGGACACGATCGAGGCGATCGTCGGGCGGACCTGGACGCCGGAGGACCGGCTGACGCTCGACGTCCGGGCCTACCGCGACGGCGAGCTGGTCACCCAGACGTTCGCGCTCAACGAGGCCAGCGTCGAGAAGGCCGCCCGTGAGCGGATGATCGAGGTGGTCGTCGAGATCGACGGCCGTCCGCTCTCGCGGTGGGGCTGCGACGGCGTGGTGCTGTCCACGCCGACCGGCTCGACCGCCTACAACTTCAGCGCCGGCGGGCCGATCGTGTGGCCGGGGGTCGAGGCCCTGGTCGTCGTGCCCATCAGCGCGCACGCCCTGTTCGCCCGGCCGATGGTGGTCGCGCCCGACTCGGTGGTCGCGGTCGAGGTGATCGCCCGCACCGACGGGGTCGGCGTGCTCTGGTGCGACGGCCGCCGCGCCGAGGACCTGCCGCCGGGCGCCCGCATCGAGATCCGCCGCGACGAGCGACCGGTCCGGCTGGCCCGCCTGCACCAGGCGCCGTTCACGGACCGGCTGGTCGCCAAGTTCGACCTGCCCGTCGAGGGCTGGCGCGGGTCGGCCGAGCGCCGGCGCCGCGCGGAGGACGACTCGCGTGCTTGAGGAGATCCGGATCACCCAGCTCGGCGTGATCGAGTCCTCGACCCTGGAGCTCGGCCCCGGTCTCACCGTGATCACCGGTGAGACGGGTGCCGGCAAGACGATGGTGGTGACCGCACTCGGGCTGCTCCTGGGGGCGCGGGCCGACTCCGGTGCCGTGCGCACCGGTGCCGCCACGGCCCGGGTCGAGGGCGTGGTCGACGTGACGGGCCTCGCGGGGTTCGCCGAGGCCGTCGAGGAGGCCGGCGGCGTGGTCGAGGACGGCCGGGTGCTCCTGGCTCGCAACCAGTCGGCCGAGGGCCGCTCGCGCGCGTTCGTCGGCGGGGCCTCGGTCCCGGTGACCCGGCTGGCGGAGGTGACGACCGCCCTGGTCGCCGTGCACGGCCAGTCCGACCAGCACCGCCTGCTCCAGCAGCGGGCGCAGCGCGAGGCGCTGGACCGGTTCGGCGGCGACACGGTGAGCCGGCTGCTGGCGTCCTACGCGGACCTGTTCCACCAGCTGAACGAGACCGAGCGCGAGCTCGAGGAGGTCGTCGCGACCGCCCGCGAGCGCGCCCGCGAGGCCGACCTGCTCAGGTTCGGACTGGGCGAGATCGAGGCGGTCTCGCCGACGTCGGGGGAGGACGTCGACCTCGCGGCGGAGGAGTCCCGCCTCGGCTTCGCCGACACGCTGCGCACCGCGGCCGAGTCCGCGCGCGAGTCGCTGTCCAGCGACGACGGGGCCGGGGACGCGCTGGCGGCCACTTCCTCGGCTCGGACGATGCTCGACGGGGTCCGCGACCACGACCCCGAGGCGGGCGAGCTGGCCGACCGGCTGGCCGAGATCACCTACCTGCTCTCCGACGTCGCGGCCGACGTCGCGTCGTACGCCGCCCGGCTCGACACCGACCCGGCACGCCTCGCCGCGGTGTCCGAGCGGCGCGCGGCGCTCACGGCGCTCACCCGCAAGTACGGCGAGACGGTCGACGAGGTCATCTCCTGGGCGGAGACGTCGTCGGCGCGCCTGCTCGACCTCGACGGCACCGACGAGCGGATCGAGGCGCTCCGGGCGGACCAGGAGCGCCTCCGAGCCGAGGTGGCGGACGCGGCGGCCCTGCTGACGGCGAGCCCGCACCGAGGCCGCGGCCCGGCTGTCCGCCCAGGTCACCGACGAGCTCTCGCTGCTCGCGATGCCCGACGCCCGGCTGACGATCTCCGTGGCGCCCAGCGAGCGCTGGACCGCCTCCGGCGCGGACGAGGTGGAGTTCCTGCTCGCGGCCAACGTCGGGTCCGGGCCGCGACCACTGCACAAGGGCGCGTCCGGGGGAGAGCTGTCCCGGGTGATGCTGGCCCTCGAGGTGGCGCTGGCGGGGACGAGTCCCGTGCCGACGTTCGTGTTCGACGAGGTCGACGCCGGGGTCGGCGGGGCCGCGGCGGTCGAGGTCGGGCGCCGGCTCGCCGAGCTCGCCCGGACCGCCCAGGTGCTGGTGGTCACCCACCTGCCGCAGGTGGCGGCGTACGCCGACCGGCACGTGCTCGTCGAGAAGTCCGACGACGGCTCGGTGACCAGCTCGGGGCTCACCGTCCTCGACGACGAGGCGCGCGAGCGCGAGCTGTCCCGGATGCTGGCCGGCCTCGCCGACTCGGAGACTGCTCTGGCGCACGCCCGCGAGCTCCTCGAGGTCGCCCAGGAGGCGCGAGCGCAGCGATGAGGGGCAGCTCTCGGCGCACCCCTGCGACCGTGCAGCCCGGCGTCTCCGGCACCGCCCGGGTGGCACGCCGGGCGTCGCAGCTCCTCCCGCGGATGAGGAGCGGCGACATCGCCGTCGTCGACCACCACGACCTCGACCGCGAGACCGCGCTGCGGCTCCTCGACAAGGGGGTCGCCGCGGTCGTCAACGCCGGGCCGATGGTCTCCGGCCGGTACGCGAACCTCGGGCCGGAGGTGCTCGCCGAGGCGGACGTCCCGCTCGTGGACAACGTGGGGCAGGGTGGCTGGGCCGCCGTGCCAGACGGGCAGACGGTCCGTGTCCACGACGGCGTCGTGTACGCCGGCGAACGGGCGGTGGCGCACGGCCGGACGGTCGGCATCCGCGACATCCGCACGGAGATGGACCAGGCCCGGTCCGGCCTGGCCGTACAGCTCGGCACCCTCACCCACAACGCCGGCGAGTTCCTGCGCCGCGAGCAGGACCTGCTGCTCGACGGTCGCGGGCTCCCTGACCTGACCACCGACGCGACGGGACGGCCGGCGCTGGTGGTGGCGCGCTTCGAGCACTCCCAGCTGGTCCCGCTGCGCCAGTTCGTCCGTGAGCAGGACCCCGTCATCATCGCGGTCGGTCTCGCCGCCGACGACCTCATCGACTTCGGCTGGGCGCCGGACGTCGTCGTGGTGGCCGTCGCCGACCCCGCGGGCATCCCGTCGGCCGACGCGCTCAAGGCGGCGACGGACGTCGTGCTGCTCACCAGCCGTGGCGCCACGCAAGCGGAGGTCGAGGCGATCACGAGCATCGAGCGCCTCGACGTCCGACCGCTGCTCGTGGAGACCTCGGCCACCGCGGAGGACCTCGCGCTCCTCGTCGCCGACCGGTACGACGCGCTCCCACTGGTCGGGGTGGGGCTGCACGCGCGCCTCGAGGAGTTCCTCGACCGGCGCCAGGCCGGGCTGGCCAGCACGTTCGCGACCCGGTTGAAGGTCGGCTCCCGCCTGGTCGACGCCACGGCCGTGCCCTCGCTGCGCACCAGCGGTGCCACGACGGGACAGGTCGTCGCGCTGCTGCTCGCCGGGATCGCCGCCGTGGCCGTCGCCGTGGCGGTCACACCCGCCGGGCAGGAGCTCGCCGACGCCATCGGCGACCAGCTGGGGTCGCTGCTGTGACGGCACTCCGCCGCCACGTCGTCGCCGTCGTGGCCGCCCTGTTCGCGCTCGCCGTCGGCATCGCCATCGGTGGTGGGCCGCTGAGCTACGTCCCCGACGACGGGCCGTCGTCGGCCACGACACCGGACGACGACGTGCCGGCCGTCGAGGAGCCCGAGGGGCCCGACGAGCTCTCGGCCGCCTTCGTGGCGTCCGTGGCGCCCGCGCTGTACGACGACCGGCTGCTCGGCCACCCGGTGGCGGTCCTGGCCCTGCCGGGCGCCGACCAGGACGTCGTCGACGACGTGGTGGCCCAGGTGGCGGTGGCCGGCGGCGGCCTCACCGGGGTCTTCGAGCTCGAGGAGCCCGTGACCGACCTCGGGGAGGCCTCGCTGGTCGACTCGCTGGGCAGCCAGCTGATGACCAGGCTGAGCACCGAGCTCGACGACGACCGGGTGGACCCGCTCGCCTCGACGTACGTGCGGTTCGGCCAGCTCGTCGCGCTCGCGATCTCGACCAGGGACCAGAGCGGGGTGCGGGCGGACGAGGCCGCCGAGTCGGTGCGCAGCACCCTCGCGACGGCCGACCTGATGACGTCACCGGACGGTGCCCGGCTGGCGCCGCTGGTGGTCGCGGTCCTGCCGCCGCACGACGCCGACGACGAGTCGCTCCTGGCGACCGCGGGCGTCTTCCGTGGCCTCGCCGTCGGGCTGAGCGACAACCCGGCCGGGCTGGTGCTGCTCGGCGACGAGGCCTCCGGCCGGTCCGGCATCCTCGCCGCGCTGCGCGAGGACGACGAGCTCACGTCGGTCGTCACGACGGTGGACGGCGCCGACACCGGTGTCGGCCAGGTGACCGCGATGCTCGCCCTGATCCGGTCCCTCGACTCGAGTGTCGGGTCTTACGGTGCGTCGGGTTCGGACGGACCGGCACCTCTCCCCTAGGATGGAGGTCCATGAAGCACCCGATGCCGACCAAGCACGTGTTCGTCACCGGAGGAGTCGCCTCCTCGCTCGGCAAGGGCCTCACGGCATCGAGCCTCGGCCGCCTGCTGCGGTCCCGCGGGCTCCGGGTCACCATGCAGAAGCTGGACCCGTACCTCAACGTGGACCCGGGCACGATGAACCCGTTCCAGCACGGCGAGGTCTTCGTGACCAACGACGGCGCCGAGACCGACCTGGACATCGGGCACTACGAGCGCTTCCTCGACACCGACCTCGGCCAGATCGCGAACGTGACGACCGGCCAGGTCTACTCCAGCGTGATCGCCAAGGAGCGCCGCGGCGACTACCTCGGTGACACGGTCCAGGTGATCCCGCACATCACCAACGAGATCAAGGAGCGCATCCTCGCCATGGGCGGTGACGACATCGACGTCGTCATCACCGAGGTGGGCGGCACCGTCGGCGACATCGAGTCGCTGCCGTTCCTCGAGGCGGCCCGCCAGGTCCGGCACGACATCGGCCGCGACAACTGCTTCTTCCTGCACATCTCGCTGGTGCCGTACATCGGGCCGTCCGGCGAGCTCAAGACCAAGCCCACGCAGCACTCCGTCGCCGCCCTGCGCCAGGTCGGCATCCAGCCCGACGCGGTGGTCTGCCGCGCGGACCGGGAGCTGCCGGAGTCGATCAAGAAGAAGATCTCGCTGATGTGCGACGTCGACGAGGAGGCCGTGGTGACGGCCGCCGACGCCCCGTCGATCTACGACATCCCCAAGGTCCTGCACCGCCAGGGCCTCGACGCCTACGTCGTCCGCCGGCTCGGGCTGCCGTTCCGCGACGTGGACTGGACGGCGTGGGACGACCTGCTCCGCAAGGTGCACCACCCGGCGGAGGAGGTCACGATCGGGCTGGTCGGCAAGTACATCGACCTGCACGACGCCTACCTCTCGGTCGCGGAGGCGCTGCGCGCCGGCGGGTTCGCCAACGACGCCCGGGTCGACATCCGCTGGATCCCGTCCGACGAGTGCCAGACGCCGCAGGGCGCCGCGAAGCACCTCGCGGACGTCGACGGCATCTGCGTGCCCGGCGGTTTCGGCGTCCGTGGCCTGGAGGGCAAGATCGGCGCGCTCACCTACGCGCGCACCCACGGCATCCCCACGCTGGGGCTGTGCCTGGGCCTGCAGTGCATGGTGATCGAGTACGCCCGCAACATGGCCGGCCTGGAGAAGGCCGACTCGACCGAGTTCGACCCGGACAGCCCCGAGCCCGTGATCGCCACCATGGAGGAGCAGATGGCCTTCGTGGAGGGCGCCGGTGACCTCGGCGGCACCATGCGGCTCGGCCTCTACCCGGCGATGCTCAAGGCCGGGTCGGTGGTCCGGGAGGCGTACGGCGAGGCCGAGATCCACGAGCGGCACCGGCACCGCTACGAGGTGAACAACGCCTACCGCGACCAGCTGGAGGAGACCGGCCTGGTGTTCTCCGGCACCTCGCCCGACAACAACCTGGTCGAGTTCGTGGAGCTGCCCCGCGAGGTGCACCCCTACTACGTGTCGACGCAGGCGCACCCGGAGCTCCGGTCCCGCCCGACCCGTCCGCACCCGTTGTTCGCGGGACTGGTCGGTGCGGCGATCGAGCGGCAGAAGGAGCTGCGGTTCCCGATCGAGGTCGAGCAGGCGGTCGGCGAGCCCGCCGAGGTCTGACGAGCCTCCTAGGACCTGGCCCGCAGCATGCGGGACAGGGTGTCGGCCGTGGTCAGCAGCTTGTTGCGGACGACCGGGTCGGTCCCCTCGCGCTCCGCGACGTCCTGCGCGCGGGACGGCCAGTCGTCGGAGCAGGTCGCCGGCTGCATGGCGCCGACCAGGCTCAGCGTCGTGAGCATGCCCTCGCTCTGGAGCTCGGCGACCGTCTCGAGGTAGCGGTCGGCGAAGGGGACGAGCAGCTCGTGCTGCACCGGACGCCAGAAGGCGGCCGCGACCTCCGAGAGCGGCTGGCCGGCGGGGACGGCGCGGTCGACGAAGATCCGCGCCCAGGCCTCCTCCTTGGCCTCGGCGGTGGGCCGGGCCGCGGCCACCGCGAGCGCCCGCACCGCGGCCTCGGGGTCCGGGTCCCGCTCGAGGAGCGCCTGGACGGCGTCAGCGTCGTACCGGCCCAGCGAGGCCCGGCGCGTCATCGTCCGCCAGGCCAGGTCGAGGTCCGTCTCCGCCTCCTGGTCGAGGATCTCGAAGTGCTCGGGCTTGGCGGCGGACGCGGCCAGCGTCTTGAGGGCGGCCGTGCGGTGGTCGGTCTCGTCGGCGCGGCGGGCGGCGACCTCGGCGAGCCGGGCCAGGCGCCGGGGGATCAGGGCGGTGGGGCTCCACTGCTCGGCGGCCCGGAGGGCCATCAGGAAGAACGGCTCCACGACACCCGGGCTGCGCTCGACCTCCAGGACGGCGAGGACGCAGTCGAGGAACTCGCCCGTCGACAGCTCGCCCTTGGCCAGCATGTCCCAGCCGGTGCTGACCGCCCCGGCCCGGGAGATCGCGTCGGGCAGGTGCGGCGCGAGACCGAGCATCGCCTCCAGGGAGTCCTCGTCGGTCCGCACCGCGGCGAACGTGAGGTCGCCGTCGTTGAGCAGGTGCAGGTCGGCGTCGGGCAGCTCCACCGAGGTCGTCGTGCCCGTCGTCTCCACGTCCGTCGTGCCGACGTGCTCGACCGGCGAGACCCCGGCGTCCCCGTCCCGCACGCGTCGGTAGGAGCCGATCCTCAGGTGGTGCCGGCGGGGCTCGTCGCCGTCCGCGCTGGTGGTGAGGAGCCGGCGCGCGCCGTACGGACCGCCGGGGTCGGGGAGGAGCACGATCGTGTCCGTCCCGGCCCGGTCCAGCCAGCTCGCGGTCCAGCCGGCCAGGTCGCGGCCCGACGCGGCGGCGATCGCGCCGATCAGGTCGTCCAGGACCGTGTTGCCCCAGGCGTGGTCGCGGAAGTACGCGCGGAGGCCCTCGACGAACGCGTCCTCACCGACGAACGCCACGAGCTGCCGGAGGACCGCCTGGCCCTTGGCGTAGGTGATCTGGTCGAAGTTCGCGAACGCGTGCGCCACGTCCGGCACCTCGGAGCGGATCGGGTGGCTGGCCGGGCTCATGTCCGCCTGGTAGCCGGCGCGCTCCAGACCGGCCAGGAACGTGGCGTCGGCATCGGTGTAGTCGGTGGCGTTCTCGGAGGCCCAGGTCGCCGCCCACGACGCGAACGCCTCGTTGAGCCAGAGGTCGTCCCACCAGCGCATGGTCACGAGGTCGCCGAACCACATGTGCGCCATCTCGTGCAGCAGGACCATCGCGACGAACTCGCGCTGGGCGAACGTGGGCCGGCTCCGGTACAGGGAGGCGTCGCTCCACGTGACGCACCCCCAGTTCTCCATCGCACCACCCATGTCCGGCACGAACACGTGGTCGTAGCGCTCCTGCGGGAAGGGCGAGCCGAACCGCTCGCCGAAGAAGGCGAGGCCCTGCTCGGTCACCCGGAACAGCTCGCTGGCGTCCCGCTCGAGGAAGCGGCGCAGCGACTGGCGGCAGTAGAGCCCCAGGCTGTGCCCGCCGCGCTGCTCGCGGATCTCGTGGAACGGGCCGGCGTTGACGACCACGACGTACGTCGACAGGCGCGGGGTGTCCGGGAAGAACCACGTGCGGCCGCCGTCGTCGCGGTCGGTGACGTTCTCCGGCGCGGTGTTGCTCGTGACCGTCCAGGGCGCCGGAGCGCTCACGGTGAAGCGGTGCGCGGCCTTCAGGTCGGGCTGGTCGAAGCAGGCCCAGGCCCGGCGGGCGCTGTCCGGCTCGAAGGAGCTCCAGACGTAGACGAGCTTGTCCGACGCGTCGACGGTGCGCAGGATCCCGGCGCCCCGGCCGGTGTCGCGCTGGACCGACGAGACGACCAGGACGTTGTGCTGGGTGAGGTGCGGGAGCGGGATCCGGCCCTCGGAGACCGTCTCGAGGTCCAGGTCGAGGCCGTTGAGCGTGACCCGCTGCACCTCGGCGTCGCAGTCGACGAAGGTCGTGGCGCCCTGCTCGTGGCAGCGGAAGGTGATGGTGGACGTGGCCACCCAGTCGGGGCCCTCGAGCATGCCGCGCAGGTCGACGTCGATGTCGTACCGCTCGACCTCCAGGATCCGGGCGCGCTCCTGCGCCTCCTGGACGGTCAGGCTGCGCGGAGAGTCGGCCACAACGGAACGGTAACGTCACCGCTCATGCCTGCCGAGCCAGCACCCCCGGGCCTCACCGACACCGCCGAGGAATGGCCGGTCGTCTCGTCGGAGGACGTCTACCGGGGCGGGGCGCCGTTCGCGGTGCGGTCCGACGAGCTGCACCACCCCGACCACGACCGGGACGAGTCGTTCCGGCGGATCGTCGTCGAGCACCCGGGCGCCGCCGTGATCCTGGCCGTCGACGACGAGCGGCGCGTGCTGGTCGTCGTCCAGTACCGGCACCCGGCCCGGATGCGCTTCGTCGAGCTGCCGGCCGGGCTCCTCGACAAGCCGGGGGAGGACCCCGAGCAGGCCGCGCGCCGCGAGCTGCTCGAGGAGACCGGCTACGAGGCGGAGCGGTGGACCCACCTCGGCTCCACCTGGAGCTCGCCCGGGATCAGCGCGGAGCTCATCCACCTCTACCTCGCCCGGGACCTCAGCCCGGCGGACCGCGGCGACTTCGTGCCCGTCCACGAGGAAGCGGACATGCAGCTCTACTGGCTGCCGCTGGCCGACCTGGTCGACGGCGTGCTGGCGGGGACCATCGCCGACGCGCCCGTGGTCAACGCGGTCCTCCTGGCTCGTGCCCGGGGACTCCTCTAGGACTAGGGTCACATCTCGTGAAGGTCGGAGTCCCGAAGGAAGTCAAGGACCACGAGTACCGCGTGGCCATCACCCCGATCGGCGTGCACGAGCTGGTCGCCCACGGTCACGAGGTGGTGATCCAGACCGAGGCCGGAGTGGGGTCGGGGATCCCCGACGCCGACTTCGTCGCTGCCGGCGCCACCATCGTGTCCACGGCCGAGGAGGCCTGGGGCACCGACGGCGGCGTCGACATGGTGCTCAAGGTCAAGGAGCCCGTCGCGGAGGAGTACCACCGGATGCGGGAGGGGCTGGTGCTCTTCACCTACCTCCACCTCGCCGCGGACAAGCCGCTGACCGAGGAGCTCATCAACCGCAAGGTGACCGGCATCGCCTACGAGACGGTGCAGCTGCCCTCGGGCGGGCTGCCGCTGCTCTACCCGATGTCCGAGGTGGCCGGCTGCCTGGCGCCCCAGGTCGGCGCGCACGCGCTGCTCAAGGCGCAGGGCGGCAGCGGGGTCCTGCTCGGCGGCGTCGGTGGCGTCGCCAACGCCAAGGTCGTCATCATCGGTGCCGGCGTGAGCGGCCAGAACGCCGCCAACATCGCGCTCGGCATGGGTGCCGACGTCACGCTGCTCGACACCGACCTGGACAAGCTCCGGATGTCCTTCTGGCGCTACAACAACCAGGTGCACGGGCTGGCGTCGTCCAAGCTCGCGATCGAGCAGCACGTCACCCAGGCGGACATGGTGATCGGCGCGGTGCTGATCCCCGGCGCCGCGGCGCCCAAGCTCGTCTCGAACGAGCTGGTGTCGCGGATGAAGCCGGGCTCGGTGCTCGTCGACATCGCCGTCGACCAGGGCGGCTGCTTCGAGGACACCCACGCGACCACGCACTCGGACCCGATCTACGAGGTCCACAACTCGATCTTCTACTGCGTGGCGAACATGCCGGGAGCCGTCCCGAACACCTCGACCTACGCGCTGACCAACGCGACCATGCCGTACGCCGTCTCGCTGGCCAGCAAGGGCTGGGAGCAGGCGCTGCGCGACGACCACAGCCTCGCCCTGGGCCTGAACACGCACGCCGGCCAGCTCACCAACGGCCCGGTCGGCGAGGCGGTCGGCATCGAGGCGGTCTCGCTGGAGTCCGTGCTTGGCTGAGCCGGGTCGCGCGGTCCGCACCTACCTCGACCACCTCGCCGTCGAGCGCGGTGTCGCGGCGAACACCCTGTCGTCGTACCGGCGCGACCTCCGCCGGTACCTCGGGTTCCTGGACGCCGCCGGGCTGGCGGACCTGGACGCGGTGACCGAGCAGACGGTGGCGGACTTCCTGGCGCGGCTGCGCGAGGGCGACCCGGAGCACCCGCCGCTGAGCTCGACGTCGGCGGCCCGCACGGTCGTCGCGGTGCGGGGCTTCCACAAGTTCGCCCTCGCCGACGGCCTCGCCGCGGCCGACCCCGCGAGCGGGGTGAAGCCGCCGTCGCCCACCAAGCGGCTGCCCAAGGCACTGCCGCTCAGCGACGTCGAGGCCATCCTCGAGGCGTCGGGCGAGGCCGGCACCACCCTGGCGCTGCGGGACCGGGCGCTGCTGGAGGTCCTGTACGGCACCGGCGCCCGGATCTCGGAGGCGGTCGGCCTGGACGTCGACGACCTCGACACCGTCGACACCGTGGTCAAGCTGCACGGCAAGGGCGGCAAGGAACGGGTCGTCCCGGTGGGCTCCTACGCGCTCGAGGCCGTCCACGCGTACCTGGTGCGCGGGCGCCCCGAGCTGGTCGCCCTCAAGGGGACCCCGGCGCTGTTCCTCAACGCGCGCGGTGGCCGGCTGTCGCGCCAGTCGGCGTGGGCGATCCTGGTCAAGGCGGCCGAGCGGGCCGGCGTGACCAGGGACGTCTCGCCCCACACGCTGCGGCACTCGTTCGCGACCCACCTGCTGGACGGCGGGGCGGACGTCCGCGTGGTGCAGGAGCTGCTCGGCCACGCCTCGGTGACGACCACCCAGATCTACACGCTGGTCACCGTGGACAGCCTCCGGGAGGTGTTCGCCAGTGCCCACCCCCGAGCCAGGGACTGACCTCCTCGACGAGATCACGGGGGCCGCCGGCCGACCGCGGCCTCACGCTGTACCCGCACCAGGAGGAGGCGATCCTCTCGGTGCTCGCCGGCGACAACGTCGTGCTCGCCACGCCCACCGGCTCCGGCAAGTCGCTGGTGGCCGAGGCCGCGCACCGGGCGGCCCTGGCCGACGGCCGCGTCAGCTTCTACACGGCCCCGATCAAGGCCCTGGTGAGCGAGAAGTTCTTCGCGCTCTGCGAGGTCTTCGGTGCCCAGGACGTCGGCATGCTGACCGGCGACGCGTCGGTGAACGCGGACGCCCCGGTGATCTGCTGCACGGCCGAGATCCTGGCCAACATCGCGCTGCGCGAGGGGGCCGCCGCGGACGTCGGGCTCGTGGTCATGGACGAGTTCCACTTCTACGCCGAGCCGGACCGGGGCTGGGCCTGGCAGGTCCCGCTGATCGAGCTGCCGCAGGCGCAGTTCGTCCTGATGTCGGCGACCCTGGGCGACGTCACCGAGCTGGCCGCCGACCTCTCCCGTCGCAACGGCCGGGAGACGGTCCTGGTCACCGACGCGGAGCGACCGGTCCCGCTGTCGTACACGTGGTCGCTCACGCCCCTGGCGGAGACGCTGGAGGAGCTGGTGACCACCCACCAGGCCCCGGTGTACGTCGTGCACTTCACCCAGAAGGACGCCGTCGAGCACGCCACCGGGCTGCTCAACGCCAAGCTGGGCATCGTCGCCTCCGACGAGCTGAAGGAGCGACTCGCGGGCTTCCGGTTCGGTGCGGGCTTCGGCAAGACGCTGTCGAAGCTGCTGCGCCGGGGGATCGGCGTGCACCACGCCGGCCTGCTGCCGCGCTACCGGCGCCTGGTCGAGCAGCTGGCGCAGGCCGGCCTGCTCACCGTCATCTGCGGCACGGACACCCTGGGCGTGGGGATCAACGTGCCGATCCGGACCGTGCTGTTCACCGGCCTCGCGAAGTACGACGGCAACCGCAGCCGGGTGCTCCGGATCCGGGAGTTCCACCAGATCGCGGGCCGGGCCGGCCGCGCCGGCTTCGACTCGGCGGGCTACGTCGTCGTCCAGGCGCCCGAGCACACGATCGAGAACGAGCGGGCGAAGGCGAAGTCCGCCGCCAAGAACGCCGCGAACCCCAAGAAGAACTCCAAGGCGCAGCTGCGCAAGCCGCCCGAGGGCACGGTCGTGTGGACCGAGCAGACCTTCGAGAAGCTCCGCGACGGGGTGCCGGAGGCGCTCGTGTCCCGGATGCGCGTCGACAACTCGATGCTCATCAACGTCCTGGGCCGCGAGGAGGACGCGTTCCCGGTCCTGCGCCGGATCCTCACCGACAACCACGAGACCGAGCGCGAGAAGCTCCGGCTCACCCGGCGGGCGCTCCGGCTGGCCCGGAGCCTGCTGCAGTCCGGCACGCTCACCCGGCTGGACGAGCGCGACGAGCTCGGCCGCCGCTACGTCCTGACCGTCGACCTGCCCGAGGACTTCGCGCTCAACCAGGAGCTCGCGCACTTCGCCCTGGCGGCGCTCGACGTGCTGGACCCCGAGAGCGAGGACCACACGCTCGACATCGTGTCCGTCGTCGAGTCGGTGCTGGAGGGACCGCGGCAGATCCTGTTCGCGCAGCAGTACGCCGCTCGCGGGGAGGCGGTCAACGAGATGAAGGCCGACGGCATCGAGTACGAGGAACGGATGGCGCTGCTCGACCAGGTGACCTGGCCGCAGCCCCTGGCCGAGCTGCTGGAGGCGACCTACGAGCTCTACCGGCAGAGCCATCCCTGGCTGCACGAGGACATGCTCGCGCCGAAGTCGATCGTGCGGGAGATGTACGAGCAGGGCATGAGCTTCACCGACTTCGTGGGCCGCTACCAGCTGGCCCGGTCCGAGGGCCTGGTGCTGCGCTACCTCACCGACGCGTACCGGACGATCCGGCAGACCGTGCCGGAGTCGCACCGGACACCCGAGCTCGAGGACCTGTCGGAGTGGCTCGGGGAGACCATCCGCCAGACCGACTCGTCGCTGCTCGACGAGTGGGAGGCGCTCACCGACCCCGAGGCGGTCGAGCGGCGCGCTGCGGAGCTGGCCGCCCACCAGACGGTCTCGTCGCCTCGGCCCATCTCGAAGCAGGACCGGGCGTTCCGGGTCATGATCCGCAACGCGATGTGGCGCCGGGTGGACCTGGTGGCCCGGGACGACCTGGACGGGCTGATGGCCCTCGAGCGCGCCGCGGCCGACCGCACCGACCCGCCCGGCGAGGTCGTGATGACCCGGTCGCGGTGGGACGAGGCGATCGAGGCGTACTACCAGGAGCACGACACGGTGGGGCTCGACGCGGACGCCCGCGGGCCGGCGATGCTGCACACCGAGGTCGAGGGCCGGACCTGGAAGGTCCGGCAGACGATCAGCGACCCCGAGGGGCACCACGACTGGGTGATCGACGCCGTCGTCGACCTCGACGCCTCCGACGAGTCCGGCGAGCTGGTGCTGGCGACGGAGTCGATGCACCGGCTGTGACCGGGCGCATGGCCGGCCCTCGTAGGGTCGGGACATGGCAGACGTGCAGGTGACGGACAACCCGGCCGAGTCGCGGTACGAGGCCCGCGTCGACGGAGAGCTGGCCGGCTTCGCGGCGTACCAGCTCGCCGACGACCTCATCATGTTCACCCACACCGAGGTGGACGACGCCTTCGAGGGGCAGGGCGTCGGCGGCGCCCTCGCGCGCGGGGCCCTGGACGCGGTCCGCGCCGACGGCACCCGTCAGGTGCTGCCGCGGTGCCCGTTCATCCGCGGCTGGATCGAGCGGCACCCGGACTACCAGGACCTCGTCGACTCGACGTTCTGACGCCTCCACCGACGACTCCGCGGCCCGTCCACACCGTGGTCGGGTCTCCACAGATTGCTGCACAGGCAAGGGATTCCTGTGCATCCGACGGGGGAGCGGTCCACAGGTTCTGCACAGTTCGGCACGTCGGCCTGTGGGCGACCCCCGTCGGCTTGTCCGTCGTCTCGAGACGGTCCTACAGTCCTCCCGCGCGTCTCCCGGATGTCGCGATGTCGACAAATTACGGTGCTGGGAAGACAGCAACCGGCATGGGGAAGGAAACAACGAATGACCGACGGGTTCCAGGGACACACCGGACCTAGCCATGGTTCAGCAGCCCCGGACATGCCGCCTCTCGTTCGCCCACCGGTTCCGGAGGTAGACAAGGGAGACGCCGTGCCACTCTTCCAGCGCCGTCATCAGGAGCAGCCCGCTCCGACGCCCACGCCCGCCGAGGAGCTGGCCATCCTCGATGCGCCGGCGCCGGACGTCGTGGTGCCCGACGTGGTCACGGAGCCCGTGGCTCATCCGGAGGCCCATCCGGTGGAGGACGTCGTCGAGACCCTGGTGCCCGAGCGCGTGCTCGGTCCCACCGGCCGGCCGATGCCGTTCATCCCGGAGCCCCGGCCGCTGACCACCCACGGCAACGCCCGGGTGATCTCCATGTGCAACCAGAAGGGTGGCGTCGGCAAGACCACGACGACCATCAACCTGGGCGCCTCGCTCGTCGAGTACGGCCGCAAGGTCCTGCTCGTCGACTTCGACCCGCAGGGGTCGCTCTCGGTGGGTCTGGGGCTGAACCCGCACGAGATGGAGCTCACCGTCTACAACCTGCTGATGCAGAAGGACGTCGACATCCACGACGTCGTGGTGCACACCAACGTGCCCGGCATGGACCTGCTCCCGTCCAACATCGACCTGGCCGCCGCCGAGGTGCAGCTCGTGCACGAGGTGGGCCGTGAGCAGACCCTCCAGCGCGCGCTGGCGCAGGCGATGGACGAGTACGACGTCATCCTCATCGACTGCCAGCCCTCGCTCGGGCTGCTGACGGTCAACGCGCTCACCGCCTCGCAGGGCGTCATCGTGCCGCTGGAGTGCGAGTACTTCGCGCTGCGTGGTGTCGCGCTGCTCAAGACGACCATCGACAAGGTCCGGGAGCGGCTCAACCCGTCCCTGGAGATCGACGGCGTCCTGGGCACGATGTTCGACGGCCGCACCCTGCACAGCCGCGAGGTCATGCAGCGGCTCGTCGAGGCGTGGGGCGACAAGGTCTTCCACACGGTCATCAAGCGCACCGTGAAGTTCTCCGACTCGACGGTCGCGGGGGAGCCGATCACGACGTACGCGTCGACCTCGCCCGGCGCCGACGCCTACCGCCAGCTGGCCAAGGAGGTGCTGGCCCGGTGCCTCGACGGGTGAACCTGCCGACGGCCGACGACATCTTCCGGCCGACCGACGACCCCGCGGCGTCCGGGGCCGGCACGCCGGGGAAGCGTGCCGTCCGGGCCGTCCCGGACCCCGCTCCGGAGTCGCTCACCAAGAAGCCGAGCGGCCGGATCAAGCACGACGAGAAGGTGACCGTCTACGTCACCTCGCAGGAGCTGGTCGAGATCGAGCACGCCCGGCTGACCCTCCGGGGCACGCACGGGCTCGCCGTCGACCGCGGCCGGCTGCTGCGCGAGGCCATCTCGCTGGTCCTCGCCGACCTCGAGGAGAACGGCGAGAAGAGCGCCATCGTCACCCGGCTGAGCGAGGGATGACGGTCACGGCTCCTGAGCTCGCGTCTCCCGAGGGATCGTTCGAGCTCCGCCTGGACAACTTCGAGGGCCCCTTCGACCTGCTCCTCAGCCTGATCTCGAAGCACAAGCTCGACATCACCGAGGTCTCGCTCTCGCAGGTCACCGACGATTTCATCGCCCACGTGAAGGCCGGCGCCTCCGCCCGCGACACCGACGGCGGAGCCGGCGAGTGGGACCTCGAGCAGACCTCGTCGTTCCTCCTGGTCGCCGCCACCCTGCTCGACCTGAAGGCCGCGCGGCTGCTGCCGCAGGGCGACGTGGAGGACGAGGAGGACCTCGCCCTGCTCGAGGCCCGCGACCTGCTCTTCGCGCGGCTCCTGCAGTACCGCGCCTTCAAGGAGGTCGCCGGCGTCCTCGAGACCCGGCTCGCGGGGGAGTCGAAGCGGCACCCGCGCGCGGTGGGCCTGGAGGAGCGGTTCGCCTCCCTGCTGCCCGAGGTGCTCATCGGCATCGGCCTCGACCAGTTCGCCGCCCTCGCCGCGAAGGCCCTGGAGCCGAAGGCCGAGGCCGAGCTCACCCTGCACCACATCCACGCGCCCCGCGTCAGCGTGCGGGAGCAGGCCGCCCTGGTCATCGAGCGGCTGCGGCGCAGCGGCGCGATGACGTTCCGCGCGCTGTGCGGCGACTCCCCGGACACGCTCACCACGGTGGCCCGGTTCCTGTCGCTGCTCGAGCTGTTCCGCGAGGGCGCGGTCGCCTTCGACCAGGTGAGCCCGCTGGGCGAGCTCACCGTCCGGTGGACCGGGAGCGACGACGCCGACGCCGAGGACCTGATCCAGGACGAGTTCGAGGGCGCCCCGCCCGAGACGCCCGCCGAACCCTCCCACGAGACCCCGAACGACGAGGACGAGTCATGACCCAGGACACGCTCGCGGTCGCCACGACCGAGCTGGCCCCCGCCCTGGAGGCGGTGCTGATGGTCGCCGACCAGCCGCTGGACGCGACCAGCCTGGCGACGGCCGTCGGCTACCCCGTCGACGAGGTCGTCGCCGCCCTCGAGGGCCTGGCCGCCGAGTACGACGAGCAGGGCCGCGGCTTCGAGCTGCGCAACGTCGCGGGCGGCTACCGCTACTACACCCGCGAGGAGTACGCCGCGGTCGTCGAGGGGTTCGTCCTCGAGGGCCAGCAGGCCCGGCTCACCCAGGCGGCGCTCGAGACGCTCGCCGTGGTCGCCTACAAGCAGCCGGTCTCGCGGGCCCGGGTCTCCGCCATCCGCGGCGTCAACGTGGACGGCGTGATGCGCACGCTGCTGAGCCGTGGCCTGGTCGAGGAGGCCGGGAGCGACGAGTCGTCCGGGGCCACGCTGTTCCGCACGTCCAGCTACTTCCTCGAGCGGATCGGGGTCCAGTCGATCGAGGACCTGCCCGAGCTGGCGCCGTACCTCCCCGACCTGGCCGACATGGACGACCTCGAGGAGGCGCTCGGCTCGACCACCCAGCCGACGCCCGAGGAGGGGCCGAGCACCGAGCCCGACGGCGGCACCGAACCCACGTGACCCTGATCCCGGACGACGACGGGCTGGTCCGCCTGCAGAAGCTGCTGGCCACCTCCGGCGTGGCCTCGCGCCGCAAGTGCGAGGAGCTGATGCTGGCGGGCGAGGTCGAGGTCGACGGCGAGGTCGTCACCCGGCTCGGGACCAAGGTGGACCCGGCCACGGCCGTCATCCGGGTCAGCGGCAAGCGGCTGCCACCCGCCTCGCCGAACGTGTACCTCGTGCTCAACAAGCCGCGCGGCGTGGTCTCGACCATGTCGGACCCCGAGGGGCGGCGCACCCTGGGCGACCTGGTCGCGGACCGCCCCGAGCGGCTGTTCCACGTCGGCCGGCTCGACACCGACACGTCCGGGCTGATCGTGCTGACCAACGACGGCGACTTCGCGCAGCGGCTGGCGCACCCGTCGTTCGAGGTCGACAAGACCTACGTCGCCGAGGTGACCGGCGAGGTCACCAAGGCGACGCTCAAGTCCCTGACCGACGGCGTGACGCTCGACGACGGGCCGATCGCCGTGTCCCGCACCCGGATCGTGCAGCGCGGCACCGGCAAGACCATCGTCGAGCTGGTGATCCACGAGGGCCGGAACCGGATCGTCCGCCGGCTCCTCGACCACGTCGGCCACCCGGTCACCCGGCTCACCCGCACCCGCCTCGGTCCGATCCGGCTCGGGCAGCTCAAGTCGGGCGAGCTGCGCGAGCTGACCAACGACGAGCTCGGCAGCCTGCTGGACACGGCTGACCTCTGACACGACCTCGCCACTAACCTTGTCGACCGTGGCGGTCAGGGCGGTACGTGGGGCGACCCAGCTGGACGACGACGTGCGCGAGCACATGCTCGACCGCGTCGCCGAGATGGTCCTGGACGCGATGACCGCGAACGGGCTCGAGGTCGACGACTTCATCTCGGTGATCTTCACCGCGACCTCGGACCTCGTCTCCGAGTTCCCGGCGTACGCCGCCCGCCAGCTCGGGTTCGGCGAGGTGCCCCTGCTGTGCGCTCGCGAGCTGGAGATCGAGCGGTCGATGCCGCGGGTCGTCCGGATGCTCGCGCACGTCGAGACGGACCTGCCGCGCGCCGACATCACGCACGTCTACCTGCACGGCGCGGCCGCCCTGCGCACGGACCTCACGCGCGTGCAGGCGACCCCGGATGAGTGACCTGACGGGTCCGGTCGAGATCGTCGGGGCCGGGCTGATCGGCACCTCCCTGGGACTGGCGCTGCGCCGGGCCGGCATCACGGTGCTGCTGTCCGACGAGCACGGCGACACCCTCCGCACGGCCACCGGGATGGGGGCGGGCCACCCCACGACGGCCGGCGACCGCCCGCAGGTCGTGGTCGTCGCGGTGCCCCCCGACCACCTCGGTGCGGTGATCCGCGAGGCCCTGGCCCGGACCGACGCCGTGGTCACCGACGTCGGCAGCGTCAAGACCGGGCCCCTGGCCGAGCTGGCCGGCGTGCCCGGGCTCGAGCGGTACGTCGGCGGGCACCCGATGGCCGGCAGTGAGCGCTCCGGCCCGCTCGCGGCGTCGGCCGCGCTGTTCGACGCCCGACCCTGGGCGGTCACCCCGCACGACACCGCCGACCCCGTCGCGGTGGAGCTGGTGGAGGAGCTGGCCCGGGTCGCCGGCGCCGTACCGGTGCGGCTGAGCCCGGTCGAGCACGACGCCGCCGTGGCGCGCACGTCGCACGTCCCGCACCTGCTCGCCGCGCTGGCCGCCGGCAGCCTCGTCGACGCACCGGCCGAGCACCTCGCGCTGTCCGGCCAGGGCGTCCGGGACGTGACCCGGGTCGCGGGGGGCGACCCGGTGCTCTACGGCCAGATCGTGGCCGCCAACGCCGACCAGGTGCTGGCGCTGCTCACCGGGGTCCGGGACCGGCTCGACGCGGTGATCGCCGCGGTGGGCGGGCGGGACCGCGCCGCGCTGGAGGGACTGCTGGCCGCAGGTGTCGCCGGCACGCTGGCGATCCCCGGCAAGCACGGCGGCCCGGCCCGCCCCACGCGCTCGGTGTTCGTCTCCGTGCCCGACCACCCGGGCGAGCTGGCGCGGCTGTTCGCCGACGCCGGCGAGAGCGGCGTCAACATCGAGGACGTGCGCATCGACCACGACCCCGGGCGCGACACCGGCCTGGTGGAGCTCCTGGTCGACGAGGAGCGCGCCGAGCACCTGCTGGCGTCCCTCGAAGCCAGGGATTGGGTGACCCACCGGTAGCCTTGCCGACCGTGAACAGCCCTGCTCCCGGAGTCGTCGTCGCCGTCGACGGCACCTCAGGATCGGGCAAGTCGAGCACCTCCCGCGGGGTCGCCCGTCGGCTCGGTCTCACCTACCTGGACACCGGCGCGATGTACCGCGCCATGACGTGGTGGATGCTGCGCCACGGCGTGGACGTCCACGACGGCGACGCGGTCGCGTCGCGGTGCGACGAGCCCCGGATCGAGTCCGGCACCGACCCGCTCGGGCCGACGATCACGGTCGACGGCGAGGACGTCGGTGACCCGATCCGCGGGGACGACGTGAACGCCGCCGTGTCGCCCGTCAGTGCGGTGCCCCGGGTGCGCTCGCGGATGCAGGTGATGCAGCGCGAGATCATCGAGGCCGCGCTCGCGGGCGCGGGCATCGTCGTCGAGGGCCGGGACATCGGGTCGGTCGTCTGGCCGGACGCCCAGGTCAAGGTCTACCTCTCCGCGGACGCCGCCGCGCGCGCCGCCCGCCGGGCCGCCGAGGAGGGCGGCGCCGACGTGGAGGCCACGCGCGAGTCGCTCCTCGCCCGCGACCGGATCGACACCAGCCGGACCGCGTCGCCGCTCGTCATGGCCGAGGGAGCCGTGCACGTCGACACCACGGACCTGACCCTCGACGAGGCCATCGACGCCATCGTGCGGATGGTGGAGTCCGTCGAGGTGCACCCGTGACCACGCGCGTCCTCGAGATGCCGAGCGCGGGGAAGTCCCCGACCCGGTTCGTGCTGCGCTCGCTGCGGCCGCCGGCCCGATGGGTCATCCGGCGCCGGTTCGGTGTGACCCTGCACGAGACCCACCAGGTCCCCGCCACGGGACCGGTCATCTTCGCCAGCAACCACGTCGGGGTCGCCGACGGACCGCTGCTGGCCGTCTACAGCCCGCGCCCCGTGCACGCCCTCACCAAGGAGGAGATGTTCGAGGGCAGGCTGTCCCGGTGGCTGCACCTGACCGGCCAGATCCCCCTCGACCGGTTCCACGCGGACCCGGGTGCCGTGAAGACCTGCCTCCGCGTGCTGCGGGACGGGGGAGCGGTCGGCATCTTCCCCGAGGGCTCCCGCGGCGGCGGTGAGTACGACCGGTTCCACCGCGGCGCGGCGTACCTCGGGCTCGTCTCGGGCGCCCCGATCGTCCCGGTGGTCCAGTTCGGGACCCGCGAGCCCGGCGACGGGAGCAGCGCGCTGCCGAAGAAGGGCGGTCACGTCGACATCGTCTACGGCGCGCCGTACACCTTCGACCCGGTCCCGTGGCCGCGGACGAAGGACGGCGTCGAGGAGGCGTCGCGCACCCTGCGCGAGTTCATGGTCGAGCACCTCGAGACCGCCAAGAAGCTGACCGGACGCACCCTGCCGGGACCCATCCCGCGGGGCAAGGACAAGGAGTCCGACGACCCGGACACCGGGATCGAAGGACATGAGTGACATCGACGAGCCGACCGCCGAGCCCGGCGACGAGCGCCTGAGCGGCGCGGTCCCCGTCCTGGCCGTGGTCGGCCGCCCCAACGTCGGCAAGTCCACCCTCGTGAACCGGATCATCGGCCGCCGCGAGGCGGTCGTGGAGGACGTCCCCGGCGTCACCCGCGACCGCGTGTCGTACGACGCGCTCTGGAACGGCCGCGAGTTCACGGTCGTCGACACCGGCGGCTGGGACCCCGACGCCCGCGGGCTCGCCGAGCGGATCGCCGGGCAGGCGGAGATCGCGGTCACGCTCGCGGACGCGGTGCTGTTCGTGGTCGACGCGACGGTCGGCATCACCGACGTGGACGAGGCGGTCGTCAAGATCCTGCGCAAGTCCGGCAAGCCGGTCGTGCTGGCCGCCAACAAGGTGGACGACGCCCGCACCGAGGCCGAGGCCTACGGCCTCTGGAACCTCGGACTGGGCGAGCCCTGGCCGGTCTCGGCGCTGCACGGACGCGGCTCCGGCGACATGCTCGACGCCGTCCTGGCCGCCCTGCCGGAGGCGCCTCCGGAGCAGGAGAAGGAGGTCGGCGGTCCGCGCCGCATCGCGATCGTCGGCCGGCCGAACGTCGGCAAGTCCTCGCTGCTCAACAAGCTGGCCGGCTCCGACCGCGTCGTCGTGGACGACGTCGCCGGCACCACCGTCGACCCGGTCGACGAGCTGATCGAGCTCGGCGGCCGCGAGTGGCGGTTCATCGACACCGCGGGCATCCGCAAGCGCGTCAAGGAGGCGTCGGGGCACGAGTACTACGCCTCGCTCCGCACCACGACCGCCATCGACCGCGCCGAGGTCGCCGTCCTGGTGCTCGACGGTTCGCAGTCGGTCGCCGAGCAGGACGTCCGGATCCTCCAGACCGTCCGCGACGCCGGGCGCGCGCTGGTCATCGCGTTCAACAAGTGGGACCTCGTCGACGAGGAGCGCCGCTACTACCTCGACCGCGAGATCGAGCGCGACCTGGTCCAGGTGCAGTGGGCGCCGCGGATCAACGTGACCGCCCGGACCGGCTGGCACGTCGACCGGCTCGTGCCGGCGCTCGACCGGGCCCTCGAGGGCTGGGAGACGCGGATCGGCACGGGTGCCCTCAACGCCTTCCTCGGCCGCCTGGTCGCCGAGCACCCGCACCCCGTCCGCGGCGGGAAGCAGCCCAAGATCCTGTTCGGGACGCAGCCGTCCACGGCCCCGCCGACGTTCGTGCTGTTCACCAGCGGCAAGCTCGAGGCGTCGTACGAGCGGTACATCGAGCGCCGGCTGCGCGAGGAGTTCGGCTTCGTCGGCACGCCGATCGTGATCCAGCAGCGGGTGCGGGAGAAGCGCAAGCGCTGATCGACTAGAACGTGTTCTAGTATGCGGCCGTGGGCAAGACGGAGTCGATCGCGCGCGTCGGCATCTCCTACGTCGTCGGGCTCGGTCTCGGCGCCGCCTGGCTGTGGTGGGGGCCGGACACCGGTCACCTCTGGCTCGACGGGCTGCTCGCCGACCTGATCGCGACGCTCGTCGTCTTCGCCGCCAGCCGGATCCACGGCAACTCGAGCTTCTACGACGCGTACTGGAGCGTGCTGCCGCCGTTCCTGGCGCTCTACTGGTTCGTCGAGCGCTCGGCCGACGCGACCGACGCGCGGTTCTGGCTGCTGTTCGCGGTGCTGGTGCTGTGGGCGGTCCGGCTCACCGGCAACTGGCTGTACGCGTTCCCCGGACTGCACCACGAGGACTGGCGCTACGGGCCGATGAAGGAGCAGGCCCGGGCGAAGGCGGCGTGGCTCGACCCGGTCGTCGACCTCGTCGGCATCCACGTGATCCCCACGATGCAGGTCTTCCTGGGCATGGTGCCGGTCTACGTGGTCACCCGCGAGGGGCGCGACCTCGGCTGGCTCGACGTCGTGGCGGTGGTCGTCGGGCTCGGGGCCGTCGCGCTGGAGCTCGTCGCCGACGTCCAGATGCACCGGTTCGGACGGACCAAGCAGCCGGGCCAGGTCATGGACCGGGGCCTGTGGGCGTGGTCGCGGCACCCGAACTACTTCGGCGAGTTCTCGTTCTGGCTGTCGCTCGGGCTGTTCGGCCTCGCGGCGTCGCCGTCGTCCTGGTGGGCGCTCGTCGGGGCGGTCGCGATGCTCGCGATGTTCCTCGGCGCGAGCATCCCGATGATGGAGAAGCGCAGCCTCGAGCGCCGGCCCGCCTACCAGGACGTCGTGGACCGGGTCCCGCTGTTCGTGCCCCGTCCGCCCCGCCGGCCCGCCACATGAGCCGACCTCGCGTGGTCGTCGCCGGCCTCGGCGAGACCGGCGTGCTGACCGCCGTGCGGCTCTCCGCGCGGTACGACGTCGTCGGCATCTCCACCAAGCCGTCGCTCGTCAGCGGCCAGGAGCTGGGCCTCCGGCTGACCCGGCCCGAGTGGTGGGCCCGCGACTACCACCACTCGTTCGAGTCGCTGAAGGGCCTGGACCGGGTGCGCCGCGTGCACGGGGAGCTCTCCGGCATGGACCTGGCCGCCAGGACCGTCACCGTGACCCTGGCCGACGGGAGCACCGTGGACGAGCCCTACGACGTCCTGGTCATCTCCACCGGCGTGAGCAACGGCTTCTGGCGCCGTCCCGGCATGGAGACCGCCGACGAGGTGGCGGCCGGGATCGACGAGAGCCACCGCCGGCTCGCCGGGGCCGCGTCGATCGCGGTGATCGGCGGGGGAGCGGCCGCGGTCGGCACCGCCTGGAACGCGGCCAGGGTCTGGCCGGACAAGCAGGTGGACCTCTACTTCCCGGGCGAGGGCGCGCTGCCCGAGCACCACCGCAAGGTGTGGGGCACGGTGCGCGACCGGCTCGAGGCGGCCGGGGTCGGCATCCACCCCGGCCACCGCGCCGTCGTGCCGCAGGAGATCGACCGGATCACCGCCGAGCCGGTCTCGTGGAGCACCGGCCAGGACGACGTCGACGCGGACGCCGTGCTCTGGGCGATCGGGCGGACGACCCCGAACAGCGGCTGGGTCCCCGCCGAGCTCCTCGACGAGGACGGGTACGTGCGGGCAGGCCTCGACCTGACGGTGCCCGGCGCGGACGGCGTCTTCGCGATCGGCGACGTGGCGGCGACCGACCCGCTGCGCTCGTCCGCCCGGAACTTCACCTTCAAGCTGCTGGCCCGCAACGTCCGCGCGCACCTCGAGGGGAAGCCGCTCAAGACGTTCACGCCACCCAAGCGGCGCTGGGGGTCGGTGAACGGCTACCAGGACGACGGCCTGGTGGTCTTCACCGCGCAGGGCCAGCGGTTCCGGATCCCGCGGCTGCCGGTGGACCGGATGGTCCGGGCGCGTGTCGTCGATCGCGGGTACTACCGGGGGATCCGCCGCTAATCTCGAGGCGATGCCCCCCGCTGCTCGGAAAGCTCTCCTCGTCCTGCCCGCCCTCCTGCTCGGCGCGTCCGGCGTGAGCCCCGCCTCCGTGGCGGTCGAACCGGCCCCGCAGAAGCCGATCGCGAAGACGAAGTGCTCGGAGTTCCCCGCCGACAACTACTGGCACGCGGACATCAGCGGGCTGCCGCTGCACGCGCGCAGCGAGAACTGGCTCTCGCACATGTCGACCGACCGCGACCTGCACCCCGACTTCGGGCCGTCGTACGGCGACGGGCCGAACTACGGCATCCCCGTCACCGTGGTCGGCAAGCGCCACAAGAAGGTGCGGGTGCGGTTCTACTACGGCTCCGAGAGCGACAAGGTGCGCTACCCGCTCGGCAACGACACCAAGATCGAGGGCGGCCGCGGCTCGGACGGCGACAAGCACGCGATCGTCGTCGACAAGTCGAGGTGCAAGCTCTACGAGATCTTCGACACCCGCGTCGTCAACGGGAAGTGGAAGGGCGGCTCCGGAGCCGTCTGGTCGCTGGAGAAGAACAAGCTGCGTCGTGACGGCTGGACCTCCGCCGACGCCGCCGGCCTGCCGATCCTGCCGGGCCTGCTGCGGTGGAACGAGGTCAAGGCGAACAGGATCGACCACGCCATCCGGTTCACCACGGACGTCACGTCGAACTACCACCTGTGGCCGGCCCGGCACCACGCCGGTGACACCAGCGACCCGAACTACCCGCCGATGGGTGCACGGTTCCGCCTGCGCGCGTCGTACGACGCCTCGGACCTGTCGCCGTACGCCCAGCGGGTCGTGGCCGCGATGAAGAAGTACGGGCTGGTGCTCGCCGACAACGGGTCGCCGTGGTACTTCCAGGGCGAGCAGCACCGCAAGTGGCCCGAGCAGCTCATCGAGGACCTCAAGGAGATCCCGGCCGACCAGTTCCAGGCGGTCGACACCTCGTCGCTCATGGTCGACCCGAACTCGGCTCAGGTGGGCTGAACCAGCGGCTGGGGCAGCCTGAAGTGCTCGTAGGCGGAGAGGTGGATCGCGGACAGGCCGGCCACAACGGCGACCGGGATCAGGTAGTGGTCGAAGTCCGCGTCCACGATGAAGAAGTAGTCGATGTCGTCCGGGTCGTAGGAACTTCGCTGTCGGCCTCCCGTCGAGAGCGTGACGCGCCAGCTTCCCTGGGACCAGGAACGGGTTGTCTTCACCTGGATGCGCAGGACCTGGTCGTCTTTGAGGGCCAGCAGGTCGTAGCGACACGGCTCGAGCGGCCAGGACACGTCGTACCCGCACAGCGTCAGCCACGTGGCAGCGATCATCCCTCCGGCGCGGGGGAGCCGGTCGGAGTCGAACTGCATTCGGGGGGACTCGGCGCTCGCACGCCGGTCGAAGTGGCTGAAGTCGATGCCCAGCCGGGTCGCGTGGGCCTTGAGCGCGGTCGCGCTCGAGTTGCCTGACAGTCCGAGCGCGACGGCGACCTGCTGCCACGTTCGCGACCCCGCGACCGCCGCTGTCAGATCGTCCTCCGACCAGCGTCGCTGTCCCGTGAAGTGCGTGCAGTCGAGACCGAGCTCGTCGGCACGGCGCTGGACGGACCGGCGTGCTCCCGCTGACGTCGACCGGAGGCCCAGCCGACCCAGCACGGCCCGCCAGGACCGAGAGTCGGCGACGGCGCGCGCGAGGTCGTCGTCGGTGTAGCTGCGCAGCGGCATGGTTCGCCTCCCGAGGCTGGACGCTGGGCGACACGCTACGAGGCCACGCCGACACAGTCGCGAGACCGATTTCAAGGCTGTGGACCGGCTCCGGTAGCCTCCTCCGTGGCCGTCATCACGAGGCCGGCGGGCTGTGGCGCAGCTTGGTAGCGCACCTGACTGGGGGTCAGGGGGGCGCAGGTTCAAATCCTGTCAGCCCGACCGCGAGACGCAGGTCAGAGGCCGTTCCCGGTTCACCGGGAACGGCCTCTGCCTCGTCGCTGGGCCTCGCCGAGCCGCGCGCGCAGCAGCTGGACCGGGTCGGTCCCGTCGCGGCGGGCCACCGGCCCCGGGCCGTCGGCGGGCGCGAGCACCCCGCCCTCCGGACGCAGCCACTCCCGCACCGCCCAGCGCTCGGCGATCGCCCAGCGGCCGTCCCGGAACGCCAGGTGGTCGACGTACCGGGCGCCGGTGGTGAACGCGGCGGAGCCCCAGTGGATCGCCGTCACGTAGGTCTCGGCGAGGGCGTCGTCGCCGAACAGCTCGACCCGGTGGTTGCCCATCACGTGCATGGTGCCGTCGAGGTGCTCGGCCAGCTGCGGGCCGACCCAGGCGACGTACTCGTCGACCGTGCCGTCGAAGCCGGTGTGGTGGTCGACGCCGTCCGGGTGGTACGCCGAGCGGACCAGGTCCATGTCGAGGCGGTCGATGCCTTGGCAGTAGCGCAGCACCACGTCGTGGATCTGCTGGCGGTCGAGCTGGGGGTCGCGCACGCGCCCTAGTGTGACGCCCGTGCTGTGCCACGTCTGCTACGCCGAGCCGCACGCGCAGCCGGACTGCGCGGCCTGCCGGGGGAGCGGCCGCGCCACCTCCATCCCGCTCTGCGCGGACCCGTGGAACGAGGTCGTGCCGGGTGTGTTCATGGGTGGGCACGACGTGCGGTCCCAGTCGCGGACGGCGTGCGTGGTCACCGACCAGTTCGACGTGGTGGTCAGCATGACGACGCGGGAGGGCTACGGGCCGGACGACGGCGTGGAGCACCACGTGGCCCGGATGGCCGACGCCGGAGTCGACGCCGGCATCGCGGCGCGGGTCGAGGAGCTGGCCGGGATCGTGGCCGACGCCGCGGCGGAGGGCCGGACGGTCCTGGTGCGCTGCTCGGGCGGGCTGAACCGCTCCGGGCTGGTCGTGGCCTCGGCACTGGTCCGGATGGGCCACGACCCGGACGCGTCGATCGCGATGGTGCGCGCCGCACGGGGACCGTGGGCGCTCACCAACCCCGCCTTCGTCACCCACCTCCGTCGCACCTGACGACGCGATCCCTGGCACTCTGGCCTCATGAGCGAGCGCCCGGAACCCCTGGAAGCACTGCCCGAGGACTGGTCGACGGCCCTGTGCGTCGTCGCCCACCCCGACGACCTCGAGTACGGCGCGGCCGCGGCGATCGCCCGGTGGACCGGCCAGGGCAAGCGGGTCGTCTACTGCATGGTGACCAGCGGCGAGGCGGGCATCGACGGCCTGCACCCCGACGAGTGCCGCACGGTCCGCGAGGCGGAGCAGGTCGAGTCGGCCCGCGTCGTGGGCGTCGACGAGGTCGACTTCCTCGGGCTGCCCGACGGCGTCCTGGAGTACGGCGTGCCGCTCCGGGCGGCCATCGCCGAGGTCGTCCGCCGGCACCGGCCGGACGTCGTGATCACCGGCAACCTCCGCGACACCTGGGGCGGCGCGAACCTCAACCAGGCCGACCACATCGCGGTCGGCAAGGCGGTCCTGGACGCGGTCCGGGACGCCGGGAACCGCTGGATCTTCGCCGACCAGCTCACCGGTGGTCTCGAGCCGTGGGGCGGCGTCCGCGCGGTCTGGGCCTTCGGCTCGCCGCAGTCGACCCACGCCGTCGACACCACGGACTCGCTCGAGGCCGGCGTCGCGTCCCTCGAGGCGCACCGGGCCTACATCGACGGGCTCGGGTGGGAGCACTTCGACCCGCGCGAGTTCCTCGAGGGCAACGCCCGCCAGGCCGGTCAGCGGCTGGGCGTGGCCTTCGCCGCGTCGTTCGAGGTCTTCCCGATGGGCTGGGGCGAGTAGCGGTTCACTGCGGGCACGGGTCGACCACGAACGAGCCCGTCCGACGCGCGACGTTCCCGAGGCCGTCCGTCGCGGTCACGGTCAGCTGGAGCGTGCCCACGCCGACGGTGCCGAGGCTGGCGAAGTAGACGGCGCCGCGGCGCGTCAGCGCCCTGGAGCCGCTCGACGGCCCGCTCCAGGCGACCGAGGCGGACGCGATGCCCGACTCGTCCGAGATCGGCACCGTCAGGGTCACCGGGGCGTCGCAGTCGGCCTGCAGGGGGCTCAGCGCGCCGATGACCGGGACGGCGTTGCGGGACGCGGTGACCGCGACCGGCACCGTGCCCTCGGCCCAGCCGACGGTGACCCTGCCCGAGGACGTGCCCTCGGGCAGCCCGCCTCGCTCGGCCCCGACGGTGACCCGGCGGCTCCGGCCGGGCTGGAGGGTGCCGGACGACGGCGAGGCCGAGACCCAGGCCTGCTGGGCCGACACGGTGAACGACACGGGGGAGCCGCCGCTGTTCCGCAGCGTGATCGACCGGGTACCCGACGCGCCCAGGTCCAGCGAGCGCGGTCCGACCTCGAGGCGTCCGGGGGGCGGGACGGTGGGTGACTGGCTCGGCTCGTCCGTCGGCGCCTCGGTGGTGGGCGTCTCGGTGGGGCTCTCGCTCGGGGTCTCGCTCGGGGTCTCCGTGGTCTCCGTGCTGCTCTCCGTCGGTGTCTCGGAGACCGAGGGGGAGGGACCGTCCGAGGCGCCGGTGGTCGGATGGTCGGAGTGGTCGGGTCGGCCGACGGCGCGTCGGAGGACGGCGCCGGCAGCAGGCTGCTGGGAGAGTCGGCGACCAGGTCGGTCGGCTCGTCGCCGACGCCCTGCTGCCACAGACCCAGCCCGGCCAGGATCGCGAGCACGGCGGCCACGGTGCCGAGCACCGCGAGCCGGGTGCGTCGGCGGTCGTCGTCCATCGGGCCGGCGCCCGGCGGCGTGCCGCCGCCACCCGACCGGCCGGAGCCGCTGGAGCGGGCCGACAGCGCGGAGACGAGACGCGAGTCCTCGAGCACCCGGTCCCGGAGGATCGCGGGCGCGGCGAACGCGGGCACGCCGGCGAGCAGGGCGGCCGGGCTCGCGACGAGCGCGCGGCGGCGCGTGCACGCACCGCACTTGTCGACGTGCCGGGCGACCCGCTTGCGGACCAGCGGCGTGAACTCGCCGTCCCAGTCGCCGAGGACGCCGTCCAGGTCGCCACACGTGTGCCGCGAGGTCCGGGCGACCAGGAGCGCACCGATCGACCGCTCGACCTGGTCACGCAGCCGGCTGAGTCCCACGTAGGCGTTGTCGGCGCTCATGCCCATGGCCTCGCCGAGCTCGGCACCCTCGAGGCCCTGGCGCAGGTGCAGGTCGAGCATCGCGCGGTCGCGCTCGTTGAGCCCGGCGGCGGCGTCCCACACCAGGGCCTGGAGGGACTTCTGCTCAGCCACGGCCTCGGGCCCGACTGCCTGGTCCGGGAGGTCGAGCAGGTCGTCCTCCCCGCCGTAGGAGGTGCGCGAGCGCGACTTCAGCCGTCGCAGGCACTCGCGCCGGACGACGCTGTAGAGCCAGGGACGCAAGCGATCGGGGTCGCGCAGCTGGCCCAGCCGTTCCGCGGTGGTCACGAAGGCGTCCGCGACCGCGTCCATCGCGTCCTCGCGCTGGCGCAGCATCGAGTAGGCGAAGTCGTGCAGCCGGTCGGCGTACTTGTCGTAGACCTGGGCGAACGCGTCGCGGTCGCCCGCCAGGACCCCCGCCACGAGGTCGGCGTCCGACACCCCCGAGGCCCCGGTCATGACGGCAGCCTAGGTCGTCGGTCGTGCGCCCGTCCGCGTACTCGCCGCACATCGTTCTCCTCCGCCCTGGTGGTCTGACAGGGGTAGGAGGAGCCAGGATCCGGAACCTTGCAGGAATCCACGAGCGGGTCAGGAGGGCCCCGGGTCCCGGTCGGTGGGGAAGCCGTTCCGGATCGCCCAGCTCACCGCCTGCGACCGGCTGGCCGCACCGATCTTGCGGTAGGCGGTGCGCACGTACGTCTTGATCGAGTTGGGGCTGAGGAACAGCGTCCGCGCGATCTCCTGGTTCGTGTAGCCCTGGGCGATCAGCGTGAGCACCTCGGTCTCCCGCTCGGTGAGGCCCACCCGGGCCCCCGGACGGGCGGCCTGGGCGTCCGACACCTCGCCGCGGGCCGCGGCCTCGACCGCGGACAGCAGCTCCTCCTCGGAGGCGCCGATCGAGCAGAAGCCGTGCGCCCCCGCGGCCAGGGCCCGGTTCACGAGCTCGGGGCGCAGGTCACGGCTGACCGCCAGGATGCGGCCGGCGGACTCCCGGACCAGCTCGCTCAGGTCGGCCTCGTCGTCGTGGAGCAGCGCGAGGACGTCGTACAGCAGGACGTCGGGGTCGGCGCCGTCCGGGTAGGCCACGACGGTGACCCGCTCGGGGTGCCGGCCGAGCAGTCCGACCAGGCCGTGCTGCACGATCGCCTGCGGGCTCACCACCGCCACGGTGAGTGGTCCAGAGCCCATGGAGGGATTGTCGGTCGGCAGATCGTGAGGGCAAGGACCTTCCCCTCACCCCAAGGGGTGACGTTGTGGCGGGCCTCTCAGCTCTCGGCCAGGAACGCCGCCTGGTCGATCACCGGACGGACGTCGTTGGAGCCGACCCAGCCGACGCCGGGCTCGAGCCGGCGCACGACCCGGGCCGGGCTGCCGGCCACCACGGCGAAGTCCTCGACGGTCCCGCGCACGACGGCGCCGGCCGCGACCACCACGTTCCGGCCGATCTGCGCGCCCGGCAGGATGACGGCGCCGTGCCCGACCCAGGTGCCGGCCCCGATCGAGACGGGCGCGTGCGGACCCCACTGGCGGCCGATGGGGACCTCGGGGTCCTGGTAGCCGTGGCTGGCGTCGGTGACGAAGACGTTCTGGCCGAAGAAGACGGCGTCGCCGATCTCGATCCGCTCGTGGGCCGTGATCGTCGTGCGGGTGCCGAGCACGCAGCGGTCGCCGATGATGAGGATGCGGTCGTCGATGTGCGGGTCGCCGACGCCGTACCCCACCGACAGCGTCGAGTGCGGGCCGACGAGCGTCCCCGAGCCGATGTGGATCCAGCCGGGGTTGAGGATCGTGGCCGGCGGGAAGTCGATGCAGCTCGAGGCGCCGAAGGACGCGAACTCCTCGGCGGCGTGGGTGCCGGGCACGATCTCGCCCATCCGGTGCACCCAGCGCCGGCCCGCGTGCACGGCCCGGTTGGCCAGGCGTCTGCCCAGGTTCACGGGCGGAGACTAGCGGTCAGAGGCCGGTCATGACCCCGGTGGACCGACGCCTGAGCCCGGGGAAGACCTTCGGGATCGAGGCGCCGAAGCGGACCTGGACGACGTCGGCGAGCACCTGGCGGTAGTCGGTCGTGACGGTGAGGTCCGAGTCGTAGCTGTTCCCCAGGCCGGGCCACCGGCCGTGGTAGCCCCCGCGCACCCCCGCGCCGGCGACGAACATGACGTTGCCGTAGCCGTGGTCGGTCCCGTAGTTGTCGTTCTCCTGGACCCGGCGCCCGAACTCGCTGAGCGTCACGAGCGTGACCTTCGGCGCCTGGGTGCCGAGGTCGCCGAGGAACGCGGCGATCGAGTCGGCGAACTGCTGGACGTTGCCGTACATCCAGCCGCCGTCGGGGCCGCCGGCGCCCGAGTGCATGTCCCAGTCGCCCTGGTCGACGGTGATCACCTCGACGCCGACGTCGCCGCGGATGATCCGGGCCGCGGTGGACAGGGCGCGACCGAGGTCGTTGCCGGGGTACGCGTCGCGGTTGTCGTCGGTGTTCTCGACCGCACCGAAGGACGCGATCGCCGAGAACGTCGCCGACATGCTCTTGCCGAGGCTGCTGCGGTTGCCGGCCCACAGCTCCTTGACCGACGCCTCGCGGCGGCCCTCCTCGTCGCGGCCGGGGAGGCCGACGTCCTCGACCCGACCCGCGGCCATCGTGGGGTGCGGACCGTAGAGCGAGGTCGGGATGATGCCGGACCCCGCGCTGAAGCCCTGGAGGGGTGCGCTACCGGGGGTGGTGCCGATCAGCCGGTTGAGCCAGCCGACCCGGGCCCGCGAGCCGGGGTCGGCGTCCTCGATCTCCTCGATGGCGTCGAAGTGCGAGCGGTTCGCGACCGGCAGGCCGGCGGCGTGCACGGTCGCGACCTTCCCGGCCTCCCACAGCGGGACCAGGCCGGACATCGCCGGGTGCAGGCCGAACATCCCGTCCTTGACGAGCAGCCGGTCGCCGGGGATGGCCAGGTTCGGCCGGGCGCGGTAGTAGTCGGGGTCGGCGTGCGGGACGACCATGTTGAGGCCGTCGGACCCGCCGCGCAGGCTGACCACGACGAGGACGGACCGGGCCGACGCCGCCATCGCCGGGGACGCCGTGACGACCGCGCCGCCGACCATGGTCGAGGCGCCGGCGAGGGCGAGCGCGCCGCCGAGGACGCCGCGTCGCGAGACTCCGGGTCCGTAGGCGCTCCGCTGCATGGCGGCGTACTCGTCGCAGCAGGGGGTGGGGTTCTCAGTCTTCATCGTGGTCACCGGCTGTAGTGGGCGGGGGAGTCGAGGACGCAGGCGAGCAGTCGGCCGAACTTCCACTGGATGAGCTCGTGCTCCTCCGTGATGTAGGTCTTCGGCTGGACGTCGACCGCCTTGCGGCAGGCCTTGAGGAGCCGCGCGTCGGAGTGCCGGTGCAGCAGCTGCTGGCTGAGGTGGTCGACCAGCTCGTCGAACCGCACGGCCGGGCCGGGCATCCACTGCATCGGCTTCTTGTAGCGGACGCCCTCCGTGGGCCACCAGCCGTGCGCGAGGCCGTAGTGCAGGTCCATGGAGGCCATCAGCCGGGCCGGCGAGGACCACGACTCGTTGTCGATCGGCTGGCCGTCCGGTGGCGCCCACTCGAACGGGACGAGACCGACGTTGCCGGACTGCCACACCAGCGCCGCGACGGCCGACCGGCCGTAGTCGTCCTCGTTCTTGGGCGGCCGCCGCACCTTCATCCGCAGTGCGCGGTACGTCGCCACGACGTCCTCGCCCGGGTCGCGGACCTTGTCGTCGATCGAGTGCCGGAAGTCGTCGGTCTCCACGAGGGCGCGGAGCACCGGCACGATCGCGGTGTCGTTCTCGAGGTAGACCTTGGCGAGCTTCTTGACGGTGCCCTTGGAGGCCTTGCCGCCGATGAACTTCTCGCAGAGCTTCGTGGCCAGGTGCTCGGCGGTGTCGGGGTGGCGCGCGAGGTAGCGCAGGTACGCCGCGGTCAGCGCCTTCCCGTTGCCCTTCTTGTTCTTGTCCTTGAAGCCCTTGACCTTGACGGTCCCGCGGTAGTGGTCGTCGACGTGGTACTCGGCCTTCCAGGACTCCCACATGTCGACCGACCAGCCGGTGAGGATCCGCGCCGAGCTCTTCACGTCCTTCTCGTCGTAGTTGTCCCGCCCGACCGTGTGCAGCTCGAGCAGCTCGCGACCGAGGTTCTCGTTCGGGTGCTCCTTGGTCGACTCCGCGGCGTCGAGGTAGATGAGCATCGCGGGGTGCGTCGTGGTCGCGAGCAGCATCTCGTCGAACCGCCCGAGCGCGTGTGCGCGGATCTTGTTGCCGTAGTCGACCCGGTGGGTGAACTGCGCGTCGCCGATCGCGGGGACGTGGAGGTGGTTCTCCCAGAACTCCGCGACCACCTCGAACAGCTGGCGGTTGGAGGTCATCCGTCGCATGAGGCACCAGCGGGCGTAGTCGTTCATGACCTCCCAGCCGCCCTCGATGCCGTTGATCTGGCGCTTCCAGAGGTCGCTGGGCCGGCGCTTGAGGCTGGGCCACCAGGCCTGCAGCTGGCCGGCCTTGCGGTCCTTGACCTGGTTGGGCCTCAGCTGCTTCTCGAACCACGCCTTGGCACCGCCGGCCCTGCGGACGTCGCGGGCCAGGTCGGGCGTCACGCCGTAGGAGAACCGGCTGACCAGGTGCCGCTCGTTGCGCGACAGCAGCGTGTCCTTGCCCTTGAAGCGGGCCGGGGCGTACGCCGCCAGGTCCTCGTCGTCGGCGACCGCAGCGGAGGCCGTGCCGACGACGGCCGCGGAGGCGAGCGCGCCGGGGACGACGAGGCGACGGCCGATGGTGGGGGGTGCGGAGGTCATGCGTGGAGCTCCCGAGGGCTGGGGGACGGACGGGACCGGACTCTCCCCGAAGAGCCGCCTAGCAGCGTAGGGGACGCTCCAGGCTCTCCGCAGGCAGTCTCGAGCATCCGGCGCCGGAGGCTCCTAGAGGACCCCGCGCCCCCGCAGCGCCTCGCCCAGCCCGAACCCGTCGGGTGCGCGCACCTCGACCGCCGACGACCGGGGGTCGCGGGCCACCGGGGTGCCGTGGCCGACGACCTGCTCGGCGAGGTTCAGCTCGCGGATCGCGATGGCGGCCACCCGGTCGGGCGCGGACGCGGCCAGCTCGGCGTACGTCGTGGGGTCGTGCTGGCCGTCGTCGCCGACGAGCAGCCAGGTCAGGTGCGGGAGCTCGTCCAGCAGTCGGTGGAGCTGCGTGCGCTTGTGGTCGCGGCCGGACCTGAACCAGGCGCTGGAGGTCGGCCCCCAGTCGGTGAGGAGCAGCGGGCCGCGGGGGAAGCCGTGGTGGTGCAGGAACCGCGAGAGGGCGCCTGCGGTGTTCCAGGCCCCCGTGGACAGGTAGACGACGAACACGTCGGGATGCGCGGTGACGACGTCGGCGTAGAGCTCGGCCATCCCGGCCACCGGGGTCCGGGCGCTCTCGTGCAGGAGGAAGGCGTTGCGGAAGGCGACCAGCGGCTGGGGGAGGACGGTCACGATCACGGTGTCGTCGATGTCCGAGACCAGGCCCAGGGTCGTCTCGGGCCCGACGACCCGGACGTCGGCGGTGACGGGTGGCCGCCCCTCGACCTCCAGCCCGACGGAGTGCCAGCCGGGCGTGAGCGCCGCCGGGAGCCGGACGTCGAGGTACCCCTCGCGGTCGCTGCTGACCTCGTGCGTCTCGCCGCCCACGGTGACCCGCACCGGGACGTCGGACGCGGACGCGGTCACGAAGCGCCGCCAGCCGCGGACCTCGGCCGGCACGCCCGCGGCGACGTCGGCCGGTCGGGGCCGGTCCCCACCGGCGGGCGTGAGGGCGACCCGGGCCAGCACCCGCACCCACTCGGTGCTGCCGTACCCGACGAACGGGACGACCCGGGCCGTCCAGCCACGGCCCGCGAGGGTGCCCTCGAGCGCCCGGTGCAGGCGGTCCTCGAGACGCGCCGCGCGGTGAGGCTCGGCGGTCACGTCCGGCTCAGGCGCCTTCGAACCCGTTGATCAGCAGGAAGAAGATCAGCGTCCCGAGGACGACCATGGCCACTCCCACGAGAGCGCCCACCCACCGGCCCTTGGACCGGGTCGCGTGCGACCCGGCGAGACCCGGGAGCGCGCCGCCCACGAGGGCGCCGACGAGCGCCATCACGGCGAACGCGGCGGGCAGGATCCAGTTCTCGTTGCCGTCCTCGTCGAGGAAGAGGGCGGAGACCGGGAGGGCGAAGATTCCCGCCGCGAGCAGGATCACGAGCGCGAGCGGCCGCTGCACGCCAGGGTGCTCCTCGGGCGCGGTCCGGGTCTCTGACACAGCGGGACCGTACCGCAGCGGCGGGTGATTGACACCGACTCCGCGGGTGACAGGATGGGCCGTTCCTTCCCCAGCCCCACCCCTCCTTCCACTCCCTCAGCCCAGGAGACATCTCGTGAAGCGCTTGTCATCCCTGCTCGCCGTCGTCGTGCTCAGCACGAGCCTCCTGAGCGGCTGCAGCGGCGGCGGTACCGACGCCTACTGCGACACCCTCAAGGACACCCAGAAGGACTTCGACGACTTCGAGTCGTCGGACTTCTCGAACTTCGACAAGTTCACCGACCGCGTCGAGAAGCTCGCCGACGAGGCGCCGGACGAGGTCAAGGAGGACTGGGAGGTCCTCGAGAAGGCGTTCACGGCCTTCGTGGACGCCCTCGACAAGGCCGGCCTGAAGCCCGAGGACCTCGAGGGTCTCGCCGCCGGCGACATCCCGGACGGTGTCGACCTGGACGAGCTCAACAGCGCGATGGAGGAGGCCCAGGCCCTCAGCGGCGAGGAGTTCGAGAAGGCCACCGACGCGATCGAGAAGCACGCCAAGGACGAGTGCAACATCGACCTGGACGCCGGCTGACCGAGCGGCTCGGCCGAGCCCTCCGCACCTCCGTGGTCCCCACGGTCCCCCTGGTCGACCCAGGAGGACCGTGGGGATCGGTGCGTTCGACGGTGACCCCCCTAGACTGACCGAGCCGTGACCGACCTGTTGCTTCTGGCCCTCGCGCTGCTGCTGATCGCGGCCTGTGGCCTCTTCGTCGCGGCCGAGTTCTCCTTCGTCACCGTCGACCGGGCCCAGGTCGACCGGGACGCCGATGCCGGCGACCACGCCGCCCAGGGCGTCCAGAGCGCCCTGCGCTCGCTGTCGACCCAGCTGTCGGGCGCGCAGGTCGGCATCACCGTCACCAACCTGGCCGTCGGCTTCCTCGCCGAGCCCGCCGTGTCCCACCTGATCCGCGGCCCGCTCGAGTCGGCCGGGGTGCCCGACGGGGCGGTGCGGCCCGTGGCCACCGCGATCGGCCTCACCCTCGGCACCTTCCTCACGATGATCTTCGGCGAGCTCGTGCCGAAGAACCTCGCCATCGCCAAGCCGATGCCGACCGCCCGGGCGACGCAACGGTTCATGCGCGCGTTCACCGCCGCCATGCGCGTCCCGATCCGGTTGCTCAACGGCTCGGCCAACGCCTTCATCCGGCGGCTCGGCCTGGAGCCCCAGGAGGAGCTCCGCTCGGCCCGCAGCTCGACCGAGCTCGCGTCACTCATCTCGCGGTCGGCGTCCGTCGGGACGCTCGACCGCGACACCGCCGAGCTGATGGAGCGCTCGGTGGAGTTCGGCACCCGGACGGCCGGCGAGATCATGACGCCCCGCGTGCGGACCCTCTCCCTCGAGGAGGGGGACCGGGCGCTCCAGGTCATCGAGCTGGCCCGGACGACCGGGCACTCGCGGTTCCCGGTGCTGGACGCGGAGGACACCGTCGTCGGCACGGTCCACGTGAAGAACGCCGTGGCGCTGCCGGTGCACGAGCGGGCCACCACGAAGGTGAAGCACCTGATGGCCAAGCCGATCGTGGTCCCGGACTCGCTGCGCCTGGACCCGCTGCTGGCCCTCCTGCGCCAGGACGGTTTCCAGCTCGCCGTCGTCCTCGACGAGTACGGCGGGCACGCCGGCATCGTCACCCTCGAGGACGTGGTGGAGGAGATCGTCGGCGACATCGCCGACGAGCACGACCGCTTCGGCTCCCGGGCCCGCCAGCGTCGTGACGGCTCGTGGCTGCTCTCGGGTCTCCTCCGTCCGGACGAGGTCGAGGACCTCACCGGGGTGCCGCTGCCCGAGTCCGAGGACTACGACACCGTCGCCGGACTGGTCCTCCAGGTGCTCGGCCGGATCCCGGAGCGCGGGGACATCGCCGAGGTCTCGGTGCCCGACACCTCCGACCCGGACGAGCCCCGCGAGCAGATGGTGACGCTCGCGGTCGAGCACATGGACGGGCTGAGGATCGACCGGGTCGCACTGACGACCCTGGACGGTCGCCCGGAGGACCGGCGATGAGCGCGCCCGTGGCCATCGCGGTGGCGTTCGCGCTGCTGCTCGGCAACGCCTTCTTCGTGGGCGCGGAGTTCGCGCTCGTCTCGGCGCGCCGCACCCAGATCGAGCCGCGGGCCGACGCCGGGTCGGCGATGGCCAAGATCACCCTGCGCGCCATGGAGAACATGTCGCTCGTCATCGGCGTGAACCAGCTCGGCATCACGGTCTGCTCGCTGGTGCTCGGCGCGGTCGGCGAGCCGGCCGTCGCGCACCTCGTCGAGCCGCCGCTGCACGCGCTCAGCGTGCCGGAGTCGTTCCTGCACCCGGTCGCCTTCGTGATCGCCCTCGCGATCGTCGTCTACCTGCACGTCGTCCTCGGCGAGATGATCCCCAAGAACCTGGCGCTGGCCGGACCCGACCGGGCCGCCCTCGTGCTCGGCCCGCCCATCTGGGCGATCGTCACCGTGCTGCGGCCGGTGATCGTCGTGATCAACGCCTGCGCCTCCGTGGTGCTGCGCATCTTCGGGGTGCGGATCATGGACGAGGTCAGCTCGACGTACACGCGGGAGGAGGTCGCCGCCCTGGTCGAGGAGTCCCGGGGCGAGGGCCTGCTCGAGGCCGAGGAGTACGACCGGCTCGCGGGCGCCCTCGGCTTCACGGAGAAGCCCGTGTCGACGGTGCTGATGCCGCCCGAGTCCCTCACCACGATCGCGCGCGGCTCGACCGCCGCCGACGTGGAGGCGGTCTGCGCCGCCACCGGGTTCAGCCGGTTCCCGGTGGTCGACGACGGCTCGCTGCTCGGCTACCTGCACATCAAGGACGTCCTGGAGACCGACGAGGCACTGCGGCACCGGGTCGTCGAGGACAAGTGGATCCGCCCCTTCGCGCCGGTCAGCGCGGACGACCTGCTGCACGACGCGCTCGAGACGCTCCAGCGCCGCGGCGCGCACATGGCCGTGGTCGTCGACGCCGACGGCCGCACGCTCGGTCTCGCCACGCTCGAGGACGTGATCGAGGAGCTGGTCGGCGAGATCCGCGACGCGGCGCACCTCGACGAGGCACTGTGACGCCCACCATTACCCTTTGGTCGTGACTGAGCAGGGGACCACGCGGAGCACCGCGGTCTGGACCCTGCCCAACGCCATCAGCGCCCTGCGGCTCCTCGGCGTGCCGCTCTTCCTCTACCTGGTCCTCGGGCCGGAGGAGGACGGCTGGGCCCTGGCCGTGCTGATGGTCTCCGGCGTCACCGACTACCTCGACGGCTTCCTCGCCCGGAAGCTCGACCAGCAGACCGTCGTCGGCCAGATCCTCGACCCGGTCGCCGACCGCCTCTACATCCTCGCGGTCGTCGTGGGGCTGGCCATGCGCGACGTCATCCCGTGGTGGCTGGCGATCTCGCTGCCGCTCCGTGACCTGCTGATGTGGGGGCTCGTGCCGCTCCTGCGCACCCGCGGCTACAGCGCCCTCCCGGTCCACTTCCTCGGCAAGGCCGCGACCTTCAACCTGCTGTACGCGTTCCCGCTCCTCCTGCTCGGCGACGGCGAGGGCACCCTGGCCGAGCTCGCCGAGGTCTTCGGGTGGGCCTTCGCGTTCTGGGGGGTCGGCCTCTACTGGTGGGCGGGAGTCCTCTACGCCTACCAGGTGCACCGGCTGCTCGCGACGACCGAGCGGCGTCGTGCCTGACCCCGGGCTGACCGACCGGGGCGTGACCGACCGGGTCCGGACCCCCCTCCTGGAGCTGATCACCCGCGAGTCCATCGACCTCGACTACGAGGAGGTCGCCAAGCGCCGCGCCGACCCGACCGGCGGCACCGGCCCCACGCCGCACCGCGGCGCGGCCGTCGCCGTGGCGGTCTTCGGCCTGCTCGTGGCCGTGGCCGCGGTCCAGAACTCCCGCAACGCGGACGTCGACGAGGCGAGCCGGGAGGCCCTGATCGACCGGATCGACGTCCGACGGGACGCGGTGGCCGCCGTCCAGGACCGCATCGAGGAGGTGACCGACCAGAACGAGGGCCTGGTCGACCAGGTCATCGGCCTCGACACCGCGGTGGAGAGCGTGGAGCAGCGGCGCGACGACCTCGCCGCCGAGACCGGCTTCGGCGCGGTGAGCGGCCCGGGCCTGCGGATCACCGTCGACGACGAGCCCCAGGGTGACCCCGACGGGCGGGTGCGGGCGACCGACCTGAGGCTGCTCGTCAACGGGCTGTGGCGCGCCGGGGCCGAGGCGATCTCCGTCAACGGCCGACGGCTCACCGCCCTGAGCGCGATCGTGAACTCCGACATCGCGATCCAGGTGAACAAGGGACCGCTCTCGCCGCCGTACGTCGTCCAGGCGATCGGCGACCAGGACCTGCAGGCCGATCTGGTGGAGACCGGCTCGGGACTGACCTTCTTCGCCCTCGCCGAGCAGTTCGGTTTCGTCGTCGAGCGTGACAATGTGACCTCTCCGATGCTGCTGCCGGCGGCCCCACCGTCGCTGGAGCGGCTCCTGTACGCCGAGCTGCCGTCCGCCAGCGGACCTGACGACGAGGAGCAAGACCCGTGATCGCCGTTCTCGGACTCGTCCTGGGCATCGTCCTGGGTCTCGTGCTGCGCCCGGACGTCCCGCTGTTCCTCGAGCCCTACCTGCCGATCGCGGTCGTCGCGGCGCTCGACGCGGTCTTCGGCGGCCTGCGCGCCTACCTCGACGGCATCTTCGACGACAAGGTCTTCGTCGTCTCGTTCGCCAGCAACGTGGTGATCGCGGCCGGCATCGTGTTCATGGGGGACAAGCTCGGCGTCGGCGGCCAGCTCTCCACCGGCGTGATCGTGGTCCTGGGCATCCGGATCTTCGCCAACGTCGCCGCCATCCGGCGGCACCTGTTCCATGCCTGAGCCGACGCCGCCGGAGCCCGGTCCGAACCCCGGTCGCGGGCGACTGTGGCGGGCCCTGTTCCGGCCCACGCGCGGGCAGCTGATCGTCGCGGTGCTGCTGGCGGTCGTCGGCTTCGCCGGGGTGACCCAGGTGCGCACCAACACCGTCGACGACACCTTCGCCGGGCTGCGCGAGCAGGACCTCATCGACATCCTCGACGGTCTCGCGGACCAGACCCAGCGGGCCCAGGCCGACGTCCAGCAGCTCGAGGAGACCCGCGACGACCTCCTGTCGGAGACCAACGCCCGCGAGGCGGCGCTCGAGCAGGCCCGGAACGAGGCGGACACGCTGGCGATCATCGCGGGGACGGTCCCGGTGACCGGGCCCGGAGTGCGGATCAGCATCAAGGAGGTCAACGGCCAGGTCCGCGTCGAGCCGTTCATCGACATGGTGCAGGCGCTGCGCAGCGCGGGCGCGGAGGCGATCCAGATCAACGGCGAGGTCCGCGTCGTCGGCTCGACCTCGTTCCAGGACGTCGACGGGGGAGTGCTCGTCGACGGCCGCATCCTCGCCGCGCCGTACGTCGTGGACGTGATCGGGGGACCCGAGGCGCTCGGTGCCGCGCTGCGGTTCCCGAACGGCCCGCAGGAGCAGTTCGCCGAGGACGGCATCGCCGAGCTCACCTACGACGAGCTCACGGCGCTCGACATCGAGGCGGTCCACGAGCCGGTCCCACCGACCGTCGCCGAGGCCGAACCCGACCAGTAGGTTGATCCGCATGTACCCCGATGACCTGCTGTACACGTCCGAGCACGAGTGGCTCCGTCGCCCCGGGGAGGCCGAGGGCTCGGTCCGGGTGGGCATCACCCACTTCGCGCAGGACGCCCTCGGAGACATCGTCTACGTGTCGCTCCCCGAGGTGGGCGTCTCCATCGATGCCGGCTCGACCTGCGGCGAGCTCGAGTCCACCAAGTCGGTGAGCGACGTCTACGCGCCGGTCACCGGCGAGGTCGTGGCGCGCAACGACGCCCTCGACGCGACGCCCGAGCTGGTCAACAACGACCCGTACGGCGGCGGCTGGCTGTTCGAGGTGGTGCCGAGCGACCCGACCCAGCTCGACGGCCTGCTCGACTCGGCGAGCTACGAGGAGTCCCTGGGCGGCTGAGCCGTCCCGCTGTCGAAGTGTCGCCTCTCGGGTGCGGCAATGCTTGATAGGTTCGGCGGAACCACGCCGGTCGCTCACGAGGGGAAGCACGATGCCGTTCTGCACCAACTGCGGCCATCGCAACCCCGACGACGCCAACTTCTGCTCGCAGTGCGGGACCCGGCTCGAGTCCGGCCCCGTCGAGCCGTCCGTGGAGTCGACGGCCACGATCTCGATCGGCGGCGTCTCCGAGGCCACCGCGAAGACCGACACGTCCGACCGGCAGCTCAACCCGGTGGACGCCGCGGCGGTGGACGCGCTGCCCACCGGCCACGCGCTCCTCGTCGTGCAGCGCGGCCCGGGCTCGGGCAGCCGGTTCCTGCTCGACCAGGACGTGATCCAGGCCGGCCGGAACCCCGCCAGCGACATCTTCCTCGACGACGTCACCGTGTCCCGCCAGCACGCCGAGTTCCACCGGTCGGGCGACTCGTTCACCGTCACCGACTCGGGCAGCCTCAACGGCACCTACGTCAACCGGGACCGGATCGACACCGTGCACCTCACCGACGGTGACGAGGTGCAGATCGGCAAGTACCGCCTCGTCTTCTTCGCCGGGCACGAGGCGTGACCCCGAACCCCGCTCCCACGTCGCAGCCCGAGTCGGGGCTGATGAACATCGGCCAGGTCCTGGAGCTGCTGCGCGCCGACTTCACGATCAGCATCCCCAAGATCCGGTTCCTCGAGGAGCAGGGGATCGTCGCCCCGGAGCGGACCCCGTCGGGCTACCGCAAGTACTCCCACGCGGACGTCGAGCGGCTGCGGTACGCACTGCGGCTGCAGCGTGACCACCACCAGCCTCTCGCCCGGATCGCGGAGATCCTCGACGCCATCGACCGGGGCCTCGAGCCGCCACCGCTGGTCGACCTCACCCCGACGGTGCCGGACGTCGCCCTGTCCGCCGACGGGCTCCCCAGCCCCGAGTCGTTCCGCCGTACCGACGACCTGCGCCTCTCGCGCAAGGAGGTCGTCAAGATCGCGGAGATCAGCGACGAGCTGCTGACCCAGCTCGAGGACTACGGCCTGGTCGCCCCGGTCCGGGGGACCGGCCACTACGACACGGACGCCCTGGTCGTCTGCACGACCGCCAAGGAGATGGGGGAGTTCGGCATCGAGCCGCGCCACCTCCGCGCCTTCAAGGCGGCGGCGGACCGCGAGGTCGGTCTCGTCGAGCAGGTGGTCGCCCCGCAGCGCCGGGCCACGGACGCCGCGGCCAAGGCCCGCACCGAGGACCTGGTCAGCCAGATCGCGGCGCTGTCGCTCAAGCTGCACGCCACCCTGGTCAAGGGCGGGCTGAAGAGGCTCTGACCCGCTTCGACCCCCGGCGTAGAGTGACTGACGTGCGCGAGGTCGATGTCATGGGTGTGCGGGTCGAGATGCCCTCCAACCAGCCGATCGTGCTGTTGCGCGAGGTGACAGGGGAGCGCTACCTGCCCATCTGGATCGGCGCCGTGGAGGCCACCGCCATCGCGTTCGCCCAGCAGGGCGTCGTCCCGCCGCGGCCGCTGACCCACGACCTGATGAAGGACGTGCTCGACGCGACGGGCAACCAGCTCGACGAGGTGCGGATCACCGAGGTCAAGGACGGCGTCTTCTTCGCGACCCTGGTGTTCGGCTCCGGCGCCGAGGTGAGCGCCCGGCCCTCCGACTCGATCGCCCTGGCGCTGCGGACCGGGAGCAGGATCCTCTGCTCCGAGGAGGTGCTCGAGGAGGCCGGCCTGGCGGTGCCCGCCGAGCAGGAGGACGAGGTCGAGCGGTTCCGCGAGTTCCTCGACCACGTCACCCCCGAGGACTTCGACGCGCACTGAACCCTCAACCTCAACTTGAGGGTGAGACACGCCGCCCAGCGTCGTTGACCCACCCCGGGTCGGGCCGTACCGTGAACTGTCGTCGTTGTAACTCCACCGATGTCGTTGTCCTGTGACAATGGACTTCCCTCCCTGGTGGGGCGAGCGAGACACAGATCTAGAGGAGCAGGCGTGAACGAGCACGACGCGCAGGACCCGAAGGCCGTCGCCGACGCGGCGCTGGCCGCCGAGGCCGCCGACGAGCAGGGTCTGCTGTTCACCGACGACGTCTCCCCGCTGCCCAGCGACCTCGGCTACCGCGGCCCGACCGCGTGCAACGCCGCCGGGATCACCTACCGCCAGCTGGACTACTGGGCCCGCACCGGCCTGGTGGACCCGTCCGTGCGCGGGGCCACCGGCTCCGGCTCGCAGCGGCTCTACTCCTTCCGCGACATCCTGATCCTCAAGGTCATCAAGCGGCTCCTGGACGCCGGCATCTCGCTCCAGCAGATCCGGACCGCGGTCATGCACCTGCGCGAGCGCGGCACGGACGACCTGACGCGCGTGACGCTGATGAGTGACGGTGCCTCGGTCTACGAGTGCACCAGCAACGACGAGGTCATCGACCTGCTCCAGGGCGGCCAGGGTGTCTTCGGCATCGCGATCGGTGGCGTCTGGCGCGAGATCGAGGGCACCCTCGCCGAGCTGCCCAGCGAGCGCACCGTCGCGGACGAGGTGACGGTCGCGGGCGACGAGCTCGCCGCCCGCCGCGCCGCGCGCTCGGCCGGCTGAGCCTCCGTCGTGCACCGGGGCTAGACTCGGCCCCGCTGACCATCCCGCACGGGAGAGTCCCCAGGTGACTGGGGACGCCGAAGGGGCAATTCCTCCCCGGAACCTCTCAGGCACCCGGACCGCGCGGGCCAGGCAACTCTGAAGTCCCACCGTGGGGGCGACAGAGGGGGAGGGTTCCCAGCCTCCCTGGAGCCTTCAGATGCCAGCATTCGCCGACCGCCACATCGGACTGCGTCCCTCCGACGTCGAGCACATGCTCCGGACCGTCGGGCACGAGTCGATCGAGGCGCTGATGTCGGCCGCGGTCCCCGGCGGGATCCGCACCGCGGCCTCGCTGGACCTGCCCGAGGCGGCCACGGAGGAGGACGTCGCCCGCGAGCTGCGCGAGCTCGCCGGCCGCAACGGTCTGGCCGAGCCGATGATCGGCCTGGGCTACCACGGCACGGTCACCCCGCCCGTGGTCCGCCGCAACGTGCTCGAGGACCCGAGCTGGTACACCGCCTACACGCCGTACCAGCCCGAGATCTCGCAGGGGCGGCTCGAGGCGCTCATCAACTTCCAGACCGTGATCGGCGACCTCACCGGGCTGCCGACCGCCAACGCGTCCCTCCTGGACGAGGGCACCGCCGCCGCCGAGGCGATGACGCTGGTCCGACGCGGCAACCGCAAGGCCGACGGCCCGTTCGTCGTGGACGCCGACGCGCTGCCGCAGACCATCGAGGTCGTCAGCACCCGCGCCGAGGCGATGGGTATCGAGGTCGTCGTCGCCGACCTGACCGACGGGCTGCCCGACGGACCGCTCAGCGGCGTCCTCGTGCAGTACCCGGGAGCCTCCGGCCGGGTCCTGGACCCGCGGGGCGTCATCGCCCAGGCGCACGAGCGGGACGCCCTGGCCGTCGTGGCCGCCGACCTCCTCGCCCTGACGCTCCTGGAGGCGCCCGGCACCCTCGGCGCTGACGTCGTCGTCGGCTCGTCGCAGCGCTTCGGCGTGCCGCTGTTCCACGGCGGCCCGCACGCGGGCTACATGGCGGTGGCCGCCGGCCTCGAGCGGCACCTGCCCGGACGTCTGGTCGGCGTCTCGGTCGACGCGCAGGGCCGGCCCGCGTACCGCCTGGCGCTGCAGACGCGCGAGCAGCACATCCGCCGGGACAAGGCGACCTCCAACATCTGCACCGCCCAGGTGCTGCTGGCGGTCGTGGCCTCGATGTACGCCGTCTACCACGGTCCGGACGGGCTCAGGGCGATCGCGAGCCGGGTGCACGACCTCGCGGCCCGGGCGGCCGCCTCGCTCGGCGGCGCCGGCCTGACGGTGCTGACCGACACGTTCTTCGACACCTTCCGGGTCTCGGTCCCCGGCCGGGCCGCCGAGATCGTCTCCGCGGCCCGTGCGGAGGGCCTGCACCTCCTGCTCGTCGACGAGGACACGGTCGGGCTGTCGTTCTCCGAGGTCAGCACCGCGGCCACGCTCCGCAAGGTGCACGCGGCGTTCGGGGTGACCCCGCAGCAGGCCGAGCCGGCCGACGCGCTGCCGGGCGAGCTGGCCCGGACGACGCCGTACCTCACCCACGAGGTGTTCTCGAGCCACCACAGCGAGACGCAGATGCTGCGCTACCTGCGGCGGCTCTCGGCACGCGACTACGCGCTCGACCGCGGCATGATCCCGCTCGGCTCCTGCACGATGAAGCTCAACGCGACCACCGAGATGGAGCCGGTCTCGCTGCCCGGCTTCGCCGACCTGCACCCGTTCGTCCCGGCCGAGGACGCGACGGGCTACGCCGAGCTCGTCGCGCAGCTGGAGGGCTGGCTGGCCGAGGTCACCGGCTACGACCGGGTCTCGATCCAGCCGAACGCCGGCTCGCAGGGTGAGCTCGCCGGTCTCCTGGCGATCCGGGGCTACCACCGGGCCAACGGCGACACCGGGCGCAACGTCTGCCTGATCCCCTCCTCGGCGCACGGCACCAACGCCGCGTCCGCGGTGATGGCCGGCATGCGGGTGGTCGTGGTCGACGCCAACGACGACGGCTCGGTGGACCTCGACGACCTGCGCACGAAGTGCGAGGCGCACGCGCACGACCTGGCCGCGATCATGGTGACCTACCCGTCGACGCACGGCGCCTACGAGGACACCATCACCGACCTCTGCAAGATCGTGCACGACCACGGCGGCCAGGTGTACGTCGACGGCGCCAACCTCAACGCGCTGCTCGGCTACGCCAAGCCGGGGGAGTTCGGCGGCGACGTCTCGCACCTCAACCTGCACAAGACGTTCTGCATCCCGCACGGCGGCGGCGGTCCGGGCGTCGGCCCCGTCGCGGTCCGGTCCCACCTCGCGCCGTACCTGCCGTCGCACGGCATGCACCCCGACCCCGCCAAGCGGGCCGGCATCGGCCCCATCAGCGCCGCGCCGTACGGCTCGGCGGGCATCCTGCCGATCTCGTGGGCCTACGTCCGGCTGATGGGCGCCGAGGGCCTGACCCGCGCCACGGCGACGGCGGTGCTCTCGGCCAACTACGTCGCGGCCCGGCTCGGCGAGCACTTCCCGGTGCTCTACCGCGGGCACGGCGGGCTGGTCGCCCACGAGTGCATCCTCGACGTCCGTGGCATCACCAAGGACACCGGCGTCACCGTGGACGACGTCGCCAAGCGGCTGATCGACTACGGCTTCCACGCGCCGACGATGTCGTTCCCGGTCGCGGGCACCCTGATGGTCGAGCCGACGGAGTCGGAGGACCTCGGTGAGATCGACCGGTTCTGCGACGCGATGATCGCGATCAAGGGCGAGATCGACCGGGTGGGCGCGGGGGAGTGGACCCCCGAGGACTCACCGCTGCGCGGCGCCCCGCACACGTCCCGGGCCCTGGTGGGCGACTGGGACCGCTCCTACTCGCGGGACGTCGCCGTCTTCCCGACCGGCATCGACCCCGACAAGTACTGGCCCCCGGTCGCGCGCATCGACCAGGCGTACGGCGACCGCAACCTGGTCTGCGCGTGCCCGCCCCCGGAGGCGTTCGCCGAGTAGGTCAGCCCTGCTGCCAGAGCCGCGCGACCCGCGGGGACACGTGCCGTCCGGCCGCCGGCGGCGTGGTGCCGGGCGGGAGCTTGATGCCGCGCACGTGGCCCTGGCGGAGGAAGTCGCCCTTCCGGCTGAGCGCGATCCAGTCGATCTTCGTGCGCCGGACGGTGAGGACGATCGAGCTGTTCCTGGGGATGCGCACGACGCCGTCCGGCTCCTCGAGCTTGAACGAGCCGTAGAGGAAGCGGATCTTGAAGTCCGCCGGGTTGGTCACCTTGATCCGGCCGGGCTGGCCGGTCAGCGCCTTGGCGCGGATGTCCGGCTCCGGCACCACCGTGACGGTCAGGGTGCCGGGGACGAGCGTCTCGAAGTCGCACGCGTAGTAGGTGAACGTGTACGTCCGCGGCCGGGCGCTCGGCTGGGTGAACACGAACACGTCGCCGCTGTCGCCCCACTCGAAGTCGACCTTCTTGTACGGCGACGGCGCGACGCGGCAGACCGCCAGCTCGTCGCCGTCCGCGTCGGTGTCGTTGGCCAGCACGTTGAGCTCGACGTAGTTGCCGGCGTACATGGACGCCGAGTCCGGCCCGGTGACCGGGCTGGCCGCCGAGGCCGGCGACGCACCCGCCACGAGCGAGAGCGAAGCGGTGAGGAGGCTGAGCAGCGCCGTGGTCGCCAGGCGTCGGGTCCGAGTCATGCCGGGGAGCCTAACCCGGGCTACTGGGCGGGGGAGACGCTCGACATGTTGAAGTCGGGCACCCGGATCGCCGGGGTGGCGGTCCGCGAGAAGTAGTCGTCGCCCCACTCGCGGCTGAAGCTCGGCACCGTCTCCGTCGCGTGGGTGAACCGGCGCAGCAGGTCGAGCGGGCTCTCGTTCCACCGGAAGTTGTTGACCACGCCGACGATCTCGCCGCGCTCGACCTTGTAGACGCCGTCGCGCGTCAGGCCCGTGAGGAGCAGTGTCTGCGGGTCCACCTCGCGGATGTACCAGAAGCACGTCACCAGCAGCCCGTCGTCCATGCCGGCGACCAGGTCGGCCTCCGAGCCGGTCCCGCTGCCGATGTCGAGCACCAGGTTGTCGATCGCGGGCGTCACCGGCTGGCTCGTCATGGCCGCGGAGTGCCGGGTCTGCAGCAGCGAGGTCAGCACGCCGTCCCTGATCCAGTCGGTGCGGCCGAGGCCGAGGCCGTTGTCGAAGACCGAGCTCTCGTTGGACGACGACGCCGCCATCGCGAACGGCGCGCACTCGAGCCCCGGGAAGGCCGGGTCCGAGTAGAGCGTGACCTCCGGGCGGGTCAGGTCCTCGCCGATCTTGGTGCCCGTCGGGCGGCGGCTGTAGGCCGACTGTCCCTCCCAGGCGACCCGGGCGCCGGCGTACCAGTAGGCGTCGATCATCACGTCGGCCACGGCCGACGGGGGCAGGATCGTGTCGTAGCGGCCGGCCTCGAGGTGGTGCTGGTGCCTGCCCCAGCCGAGTCGTTGCGCGAGCGTCGCGTCGAAGCCGACGGGGTCGACGTCGGCGAAGTCGCGGGTCGCCCCGCCCACCCAGGCGCTCTGGCTGAGGTCGGTCGGCTTGCCCGTGCAGGCCCAGTGACCCGTGGGCTGGACGTGCCGGAGCCGGACGCCCGTCGACGTGCCGAGGTAGGTCGTGGTGACCTCGTGGTTGACGAACCCGTAGAGGATCCGCTGCTCGGCGGTCGCCCGGCCGAACGCCTCACCGAGCCCCGGTGCCACGGAGTCGTAGACGTGGATGTCGGTGGTCCCCGGCTCGTCGTCCCAGTCGGCCGAGGTCCGGTCGCGGACCAGGTCGTTGGCGTCCTCGGCCGGGTTGGCCGCGCGGGCGGCCGCCTCGGCCGCCTCGACCAGCTCGGTGACCTGGGCCTGGGTGCTGGCGCTGCCGCTCACCGAGCCGACCGACCGGCCGGCGGGCTTGTCGACGAACGCGATCACGGTGACCTGGATGCCGTGCATCACGCCGTTGGTCGTCAGGGTGTTGTTGGCCCAGCGGAGGTTGGCGCTGGTCGCGTTGCGGACGATGACGACGGTGTCGTCGGCGGTCGACGTCGCGAGCGCGTGCTCGACGAGGGACTGCGGCGTCACGGCGGTGCTCACCTCGGGGTCCCCGCGGAAGCGTGCTCCGACGGCGCGAAGCGCCCTGATCGCGCGGTTTCGTGGGGTGAGATCACTGGCCGCCCTCCTGGGTGGTGTTGAGGATCCGGATGTCGCGGAACAGGGAGACCGGCGCGCCGTGGCTGACGGCGGCGACCTGCCCCGGTTGCGCCTTGCCGCAGTTGAACGCGCCGTGCAGCTCCCACGTCTCGGGGCCGCCGACCGCCTCCATCGCGCCCCAGAAGTCCGTCGTGGTGGCCTGGTACGCGACGTCGCGCACCTGGCCCACCAGCTCGCCGTTCGTGATCCTGTAGAACCGCTGGCCGGTGAACTGGAAGTTGAAGCGCTGCATGTCGATCGACCAGCTCTTGTCGCCGATCACGTAGAGCCCGTGCTCGACGCGGCCGATCAGCTCGTCACGGCTCGGCCCCTCGGGATCCGCCTGGAGGGAGACGTTGGCCATCCGCTGGATCGGGATGTGGCCCGACGAGTCGGCGTACGCGCAGCCGTTGGAGCGCCCTCCGTTGAGCTCGGGCTTCATGTGGCCCATCGGGCGGTCGAGCTGGTAGCCGACCAGGACGCCGTCCTTGACGATGTCCCACTGCTGGGTCTGCACGCCCTCGTCGTCGTAGCCGACCGTGGCCAGGCCGTGCTCGACGGTGCGGTCGCCGGTGACGTTCATGACCCGGGAGCCGTACTGCAGGGTGCCGAGCTTGTCGTACGTCGCGAACGAGGTGCCGGCGTAGTTGGCCTCGTAGCCGAGCGCCCGGTCGAGCTCGGTCGCGTGGCCGATCGACTCGTGGATCGTCAGCCAGAGGTTGGACGGGTGGATGACGAGGTCGTGGCGGCCGGCCTCGATGCTCGGCGCCTTGAGCTTCTCGGCGAGCAGCTCCGGCACCTGGTCGAGCTCGTCGTCCCAGTCGTAGCCGCCGGAGCTGGCCGGGTCGGTGAGGTACTCCCACCCGCGACCGACGGGCGGCGCGATGCTCGCCATCGAGTCGAACGTGTCCGCCCCTGCGCCCATCGCCTCGAAGACGGGGTGGATCCGGATCCGCTGCTGGGTGGTCGTCGTGCCGGCCAGGTCGGCGTAGTACTTGTTCTCCTGCACCTGCTGGGCGGACGCGGACGCGTGGTCGACCGCCGCGCCCTCGCGGAGCCTGTCGGTCCAGTCGACGAGCAGGTCGACCTTCTCGGCGGTCGGCACGTCCAGCGGGTTCACGACGTACGACGAGACCCACGTGACGTCGTCGTACACCGGCTCGGGGGCGATCTCGACCGGGACCGGCGTCATCTCGGCGGCCACGTCGGCCACCACGATCGCCGTCTCGGCCACCCGGACCGCCTCGTCGCTGGTCAGGATCACGCCGGAGGCGAAGCCCCAGGCGCCCTTGTGGATCACCCGGACCGCGAAGCCGAGGTCCTCGGTGTCGCTCGCTCCCTGCAGGGCGCCGTCGCGGACCCCCACGTGCTGGTAGCGCACCCGCTCGAAGCGGAAGTCGGCATGGGTGGCGCCGAGCTCCTGGGCCCGGGCGAGGGCGGCGGCGCCGAGCTCCCGGTAGGGGAGCGCGGTGAAGGTCGGGTCGATCTCCGGCATGCGGTCGAACCTATCCCCGCTGGGTTTCGAGACGCGACGCGCAGCCCTTCGCAAGCTCAGGTCTGCGCCGTCGCTCCTCAACCTCCTCGCCGAGCGCGGACCTCGCAGGCTCGGTCCGCGCGCTCGGACCTAGGGTTGCCCCATGGTTTCCCCCGCGTGGCTCGGCATCGGTGCCCAGCGCAGCGGGACGACGTGGTTCACCGACCTGCTGACCCAGCACCCGGAGGTGGGTCTCGGCACCAACGGCAGGAAGGAGCAGCAGCTCCTCCACAAGGTCGCGGACGGCCGGGAGCCCGAGTCGGCGTACCTCGACCTGTTCCCGGACGACGGGATCCGGCGCGGCGAGTGGACGCCCCAGTCGATGCGGCACGCCTCGGCGCCCGCCACGGCGGCACGCCTGGTGCCCGAGGCGCCGATCCTGGTGCTGCTCCGCGACCCGGTCGAGCGGTTCCGCTCGGCGATGCGACTGCACGCCACCCGGCTCGCGGCCAGCGGCAGGTCCTCGTGGCCCTACCCGGTGCCGATCACCGTGCAGACCTTCACCGGCTTCTACGCCGACCAGCTGGCGATGTGGGCCGCGCACGTGGACCGGGACCGGATCCGGGTGATGGTCTACGAGACCGTGCGCGTGGACCCCCAGTCCGCCGTGGACGCCGTCTGGCGGTCGCTCGGCCTCGAGCCGGTCGCCCTCAGCGACGTCGACGCCGCGTCCGGCTCGAGCAGCCGGGCCGACTGGGACTGGCCGGACGGCCTCCGTGAGTCGCTCGAGGTGCTCTACGGTCCGCAGGTCGCGCGCCTGGTCGACGACTGGGGCCTGGACGTCAGCCCGTGGGGACTCGCCCCGTAGCCGTCCAGGTCCACCCGACGACGTCGAACGGACCGGCGCCGAGCCGGCCTCGGCACAGCTCCTCCAGGGCGGCGACCTGCTCGGGGGTCTGCCCGGCGAGGTAGTCGCCGGCCGAGCCGGTGCGCTCGAGGTAGGGCGTCCACCACTCCTCGAAGGTCGGCATCGTGACCGTCACGGACAGCTCGCCTCCCGTGACGTCCTCCAGGCCCGCCTCGACGAGCAGTCGCTCGAGGTCGCCGGCGTTGGACCCGGTCGACGGCTCGCTGACACCGTCGGGGTCGAGCTCGGCCACGGCCGTCCAGAAGGGGGACAGCGGCCCGCGCCCGCCGCCGTGGTCCCAGACGCACGTCGCGACGACACCGCCGGCCCGCGTCACGCGGCTCATCTCGCCGACGCCGGCCGCGGCGTCGGTCATGAAGTGCACGACGAGCTGCGCGAACGTCGCGTCGAACCGGCCGTCCGGGTAGGGCATGTCCTCGGCAGTGCCCTGGCGGACGTCGACGCCGGGCAGCCGCTGCTTGGCGGCCTCGACGAAACCGGGGGCGGGGTCGATCGCGGTGACGTGCTCCGCGCCGAACCTCTCGACCAGGACCTCGGTCAGGACCCCCGGCCCGCAGCCGACGTCGAGGACGTCGTCGCCGGGCCGGGCCTCGACGAGATCGGCGAACAGCGGAGCCAGGGGCTCGGAGAACCGCCCCATGAACCGGGCGTAGGAACCCGCGTCACCGAAGGCCATGCCCCGAGACTAGGCCTCCTGGCCGAGGTCGTCCTCGCCCCACAGCCCACCCTGCTGGATGGCGGCGTGGTCGGCATCGGCCTCGACCAGCTCGGCGACGTCCGGCACGGGGCGGCTCATCAGCTCGGGCGCCTGGCTGCGGCGCACGGTCACCTCCACCGGCTGGACCGGCGCGAGCTCGCCCTCGCTCACCTGCAGGTCGCGGAAGCGACGGGCCGAGACCAGCACCCGGTTGTCGAAGGTGCCGATGGTGTCGTTGTAGGCGTTGACCGCGGAGGTCAGCCGCTTGCCGAGGGTGTCGAAGCTGGCCCCCATCCTGCCGAGCCGCTCGTGCAGCTCGCGGCCGAGCTTGAACACCTCGGCGGCCTTGTCGGCCAGCGCGGCCTGCTTCCAGCCGTACGAGATCGCGCGCAGCATCCCGATCAGCGTGGTCGGGGTGGCGATGACGACGTCCTTCTTGACGGCGTACTCGTAGAGGTCCGGCATCGCGTCGAGGGCCGCCGAGAAGAACTCCTCGCTCGGCAGGAAGAGCACCACGAACTCGGGGGACTCGGCACCCTTCCAGTACTGCTTCCCGGAGAGCTGGTCGACGTGGGTGCGGACGTGCCGGGCGAACTGGACGAGGTGCTGCGCCTTCTGTGCCTCGTCCTCGCTGCCGGCGGCGTCGAGGAACGCGCTCAGCGGGACCTTCGAGTCCACGAACACGTGCTTGCCGTCCGCGAGGTTGACCCGCATGTCGGGTCGCAGGGCGCCGTCGTCGGTCTGGTTCGTGACCTGGAGGTCGAAGTCGCAGCGCTCGACCATGCCGGACAGGCGGGCGACGTTCTTCAGCGTGGTCTCGCCCCACGAGCCGCGCACCTGCGGCTTGCGGAGGGCGTTGACCAGGGTGGCCGCCTCGCGGCGCATCGCCTCGCCGGCGTCGCGCACCGTTCGGACCTGGGTCCGCATCTCCGTCGCGATCTGGACGCGCTCCTTCTCGACGTCGGTCAGGCGGGCCTGGAACTCCTTGAGGCTGGCCGTGACGGGCGCGAGCATCTGCTCGGTGGCCTGCATGCGCTGCTGGGCGGTGGTGTCGACGGACTTGCGCTGCTGCTCGGCGACCTCGTGCGAGAGCAGCCGGAACTGCTCGACCATCGCCAGCCGGCCGGCCTCGATCTCCTCCGCACGCGCGAGCGCGGCGTCGCGCTGGGTCCGGGCGACGGCGACCTCCGACTGGATCCGGGCCTCGGCGACGCGTGAGTCGGCGAGCTCCTGGTGCACCCGGCTCAGGTCGCGTGGGTCGGCACCGGCGGGAACCTGTCGACGGCCGAGCACGAGACCGACCGCCAGGCCGAGGCCCAGGGCGAGGAGGGCGAGAAGTGCGGTGGTCATGCACGCATCGTGAACCAGACCGCCGACAGAACCCGGGAGCCCACGCCTGGCAGGGGTGGATCGGGGTCGGACCAGGGCTGATCCCGATGGTGTCCACCCGGCGGAGGGCGCAGGCTGGACCCACCGAACCAACCAACCGGAGGAACACCATGAACGACGTCCGTGCCAGCTTCGCCCAGCAGGGGCTCGTCCGCCCACGGGAGGGCCGGGTCCTCGGCGGCGTCTGCGCCGGTCTCGGCCGCCGGTTCGGTCTGACGCCGTGGATCTCGCGGCTGCTCTTCGTCCTCCTGCTGATGGTCGTCCCGGGCAGCCAGCTCCTGATCTACCCGGTGCTGTGGATCCTGATGCCGGCCGAGGAGAACCTGACCCACCCGGTCGGCCCCCCGTCCGCTGCCACGCCGTCGCCGAGCGCCTGAGCCGCGTGGGACGCTGCGGGGATGGCTCCCGAACCCGCGTCCATCGGTGACTGGCTGAACGACGGTCCGAGCGACCCGCACGAGGTCGCCGGCCGCTACGACGAGTGGGCTCAGAGCTACGACGACGACCTGGACTCGTGGTCCTACCAGGCGCCCACCGTCGTCGCGGACACCGTCCTCGCCCGGCACGCCGCGGCCGGCTCGGTGCTCGACGTGGGGTGCGGCACCGGCCTCGTCGGCCGGGCGCTGCGCGCGCGTGGCTTCACCGGCCGGGTCGTCGGGGTCGACATCTCCCAGGCGTCCCTCGACCTCGCGCGCGAGGGGGAGCCTACGACTCCCTCGACCGGGCCGACCTCCAGCAGCGGCTGCCCCTCGAGGACGACGCCGTCGACGCGGTCGTCTGCGTGGGCGTGATGACGTACCTCCCCGAGGTGGAGCAGGTCTGGCGCGAGTTCGCCCGGGTGGCCCGCCCGGGCGGGATCGTCGTCGCCACCCAGCGCGAGGACCTGTGGGTCGACCGCGCGTGCCAGGCCGTCGTGGACCGCCTCGAGCGCGACGGCACCTGGACGGCGGCGGACGTCACCGGGCCGGCGCCGTACCTGCCGGACGGCTACGGCGGGACTCCCGCCGTCGACTGCTACTACCTGACCGCGCGGGTCACCTGACGGGTCACGAGGACTCCCACTCGCGGCGGAGCAGCCCGTAGACCCACGAGTCCGACACGTCGCCGTCGACGACGCAGTCCTCGCGGAGCATCCCCTCGCGCACGAACCCGAGCTTCTCGAGCACCCGGGCGGACGCCAGGTTGCGCGTGTCGGTCTCGGCCTGGACCCGGTTCAGGTCGAGCGCCCCGTAGGCCCACCCCAGCAGGGCCCGGGCAGCCTCCGTCGCGTAGCCGTGGCCCCAGGCGTCCTCCAGGAAGCAGTAGCCCAGCGAGGCGCTGCGGTGGTCCGGGTCGAAACCGGTCAGGCCGCACCAGCCGAGGAACGCCCCGTCACCGGCCCGTTCGACGGCCACCCGCGCACCGCTGCCCTCGTCCGCGACCTCGCGGCACTTCGCCACGAAGACCAGGGCGCGCGCCGGGTCGGTCCACGGCGGCGCGTCCCAGTAGCGCAGCACGCGGGGGTCGCTGTGGAGGGCCCAGAGCGCGTCCGCGTCCTCGTCGGTGACGGGGCGGAGGCGCACGGACCCGGTGCTCAGCGTGGGTGCGGGAAGGGACACGGATGCCATGGTGCCCCGCGCCGGGGAGCGGCGAAACGACGAACCTGGGCCCGATGCACTACCGTTGGGGTGTTGAAGGGACGGCCGCCAGGCTGTCCTGGCCGTGCAAGAGTCACGGCTTGTATCTCGTACCCCCTGGTTTTCGGTTCGCTGGACATCAGCACAGGTGGATGTCTTCAGCAGCACGAGGGCACACCGCCCTCGGCACGAACAAAGGGAACGATCATGGCTCAGGGAACCGTCAAGTGGTTCAACGCTGACAAGGGCTTCGGCTTCATCGCGCAGGATGGTGGCGGCGAGGACGTCTTCGTCCACTTCTCCGCGATCCAGAGCAGCGGCTACAAGTCGCTCGACGAGAACCAGAAGGTCGAGTACGACGTCGTCGCCGGCCCGAAGGGCCCGCAGGCGGAGAACGTCCGCGTCTCCTGACTTTCGTCACGGAAGGCCCCGACCGCGTCTGCGGTCGGGGCCTTTCCCGTCTCCGGGACCGCGTCAGGCGTAGCGGACCGTTCGCTGCGGGGACGTGAAGCCGAAGACCGTCAGGCCGGCCGAACGCGCGAGGTCGACGGCCAGCGACGTCGGTGCGCCGACCGCGACGAGCGAGCCGACCCCTGCGGCGACGGCCTTCTGGACGAGCTCGAAGCCGGCCCGGCCGCTGACCACGAGGCACGCCTCGGCGGGGGAGAGACCGGCCAGCACCCGGGACCCGGACACCTTGTCGACCGCGTTGTGCCGGCCGACGTCCTCGCGGACGACGAGCAGCTCACCCGACGCGGTGGCGAGCGCGGCGGCGTGCACCCCGCCGGTGCGGTCGAACACCGGCTGCTGCGCCCGCACGAGGTCGGGCAGCGAGCGCACCACCTCGGACGACGGCAGGTCGCCGGACCAGCGGGACGCGGCGGGCGCGGCGAGCGCCTCCGAGATCGAGTCCTTCCCGCAGACCCCGCACGCGGACGAACCCAGGGACGACGCCACGTGCCGGTGGCCGGGGTCGCGCGACGGGGGTCCGGCCAGGGTCACGGTGACGACGTTGAACTGCTCGTCCTCGCTGAGCTCGACGTCGGTGCAGTAGGCGACCGTCCCGACCTCCGACGCGATGCCCTCGTGGAGCAGCCAGCCCGCCGCCAGCTCGAAGTCGTGCCCGGGGGTCCGCATCGTCACCCACACGCGTCGAGCCGGAGCCCCCGGCCAGGTCAGCCGGATCTCCAGGGGCTCCTCCGTGGCGAGGCGGTCCTCGTGGTGCCGCTCGGCGTCGACGGTGAGCTCGTCGACGGTGGTGCGGACCGTGGGCTTGCGGCGGCTCATCGAGGGAACGCGCGCCTGACCGTCAGGAGCCGCTCGAGATCGTCCGCCTCGTCGGCCAGCCGGCGCCTGAGCGTCAGGTCGAGCGACGGGTCCGCGACCAGTGCTTGCGCCCGCGCGAGCGTGTCCTCGTCGATCGAGGCCGAGGGGAAGAAGTACTGCGCGGCGTCACCGAGCGTCCACCCGCTGCGGACGCGCACGGTCTCGGGCAGGTCGGCGAAGTAGCGGTCGACGTACGGGGCCGTGACGGCGTCCTGGCCGCCGCGCCAGAGACCGATCCCGGCCGCCGACAGCTCGTAGTTCGCCACCTCCGTCTCGCCGGTGAAGCACGACCACGCCCAGGCCTTCGCCTCGGGGGTCGGCATCGAGGCGCGGGCCTTGGCGTGCTGGACGCGGGCGTCGCCGGTCGGCTCCGCCGCAAGCTCCGAGTCGAGACGGACCAGGTCGACCGCGCCCAGCGTGGCCAGCCGCACCAGAGAGCGCCAGCGCAGGTCGACGTCGAGCGCGATGCCCTCCGGCAGGCCGGTCCCCGCCGCCCACGTCTCGAGTGCCACCGCGTCCGTGGCGGTCGAGACGACGAGGCGGAACGCCGCGAGCTGCTGGGCCGAGCCGGGGTCGGACGACCCGAGCCTGGCCGAGGCCGCCGCGTGCACGCGCTCCCGTGCGTCGGGGCCGGCCAGCGGCACGACCGAGGACATCAGCCAGTGGATGGTGCGCCGCTCGCTGTCCTCGGTGTCCTCGACGGGGAGAGACGCGACCGCGAGGTCGAGCACGTCGGCAGGGTCGAGCGCGCCCTGGTGGTAGCCGCTGCGGACGTTGTCCCAGGTGCTCGCGCGCAGGAGGTCGTCCTCGACGCCGGGAAGCAGGTCGACCAGCGCCCGGATCGTCGCGGCGTCCGGCACCGAGGCGACCCAGCTCTCCGAGCCCGCGTCCAGGACGACGGCGCTCGCCTCGGGAACACCGGGAAGCGCCGTCTCGGGCGAGTCCAGGTCCACGGTCCGCTCGGTCCACCCGTCGGGGCCGCCCACGGCGACGCGGATGGTGTGCGGCCGGTCCGCCGGGTGCTCGCCCGGCGGCGTGCGCCGGACGACGCCGGCGGCTCGGTCGTACGACAGGGTGTCCGGCCCGGCGGTGCGGAGCCAGTTGGTGGTGAAGTCGTCCAGCTCGCCCGCGCCGGACCGCTCCCAGCTCTCGAACAGGTCGAGCATGGTGGCGTTGCCGAACCGGTGCCGGTCGAAGTGGTCGCGGACCCCGGCGAAGAACACCTCGTCGCCGAGCGCCGAGTTGAGCTGCTTGAGGATCGAGGACCCCTTGGCGTAGGAGATGCCGTCGAAGTCCTGGAGCGCGGCGGACGCGTCCACGGCGCCGTTGCTCGCCACCGGGTGCGTGGTCGGCCGCTGGTCGGCGACCAGCCCCCACTGGCGGCGCGAGTAGACCATGTCGGTCCAGGTGTCGGTGAACTCCGTGGCCTCCGCGGCGACCCGGTTGCCGAGGTACTCGGCGAACGACTCGTTCAGCCAGAGGTCGTCCCACCACGCCGGCGTCACGAGGTCGCCGAACCACTGGTGCGCCATCTCGTGCGCGATCGTCGTGGCCCGGTTGATGTGCTTCGCGCGGGTGACCCGGCTCGAGAAGACCAGCGGGTCGCGGAACGTCACGCAGCCCGGGTTCTCCATCGCGCCGGCGTTGAACTCGGGGACGAACGCCTGGTGGTAGTCGCCGAACGCGTAGCGGATTCCGAAGAGCCGGTGCAGCTCGTCGAACGACTGCTTGGTGACGGTCAGGATCTCGTCGGCGTCCTTGTCGAGCGCCGACGCGAGGCTCGCCCGGGCGCTGAGGCCGAGCGGGATGCCGTCGTGCTCGTCGCGGATCAGGTGGTAGGGCCCGGCGACCACGGTCACGAAGTAGGTGGACAGCGGGGGAGTGGGGGCGAAGTCCCAGCGCGAGGTGCCGTCGCCGGCGGAGGCGGGCTCGACCTCGGGAGCGTTCGAGACGACGACCCAGTCCGAGGGTGCGGTCACGTGCAGCGTGTACGGCGCCTTCAGGTCGGGCTGGTCGAAGCAGGCGTAGACGCTCGGCGCCGCGTCCATGAAGTTCATCCCGTAGACGTAGACCCGGTCGTCGGCCGGGTCGACGCTGCGGTGCAGGCCCTCGCCGTCACGCCGGAAGGGCATGGTCGCGTCGACCTCGATCCGGTGCGGTCCCTCACCGAGCTCGAGGGGGAAGCGGCCCCGGTCCAGCAGGTCGAGGTCCAGGGGCCGGCCGTCCAGCCGCACGGAGGCGACCGCGACCGGCTTGAGGTCGAGGAAGGTGGCTCCGCTCCCGCTGACCAGCTCGATCGTGGTCACCGAGCGGAACGTCGAGCCGTCGCCGGACAGGTCGAGGTCCACGTCGTACGACGTGAGGTCGAGGAGACCGCGGCGGGCGACCGCCTCGGTGAACTGGAGCGAGGCGTGGGGGGCGTTCACGACCTCACCCTATGACCGGCGCCATGGCCGGTCCTGACTACGTCGTCGGGGCCGCGGAGTGGTCCGTTCGGGTGGTGTTGCGGCCAGGAGGTCGACACGGCCCGATACGTGGATGAGTATCCGCAACCATTCCCTCCGCGAGCGCGTCTACCGAGAGTCAAGGCAGCACCGTGTGAGGGTGACGCCCCGTCCCCCCGCTCTCGTCCCACCAGGAAGGCACTTCCATGTCGTCTCTGTTCGTCCGTCGCCGGGGCCGCGTGCTCGCGTCTGCGACCGCAGCCGCTCTCGTGGCCGGTACCGCGACGTTCACGGTCCTCACCGGGCCCGCTGTCTCCGCACCCGTCGAGGACTGCGCCGCCCCCTCCGACATCGCCGACCTGGAGACGGGCGACCTGGTCCACGGGCTGACCGTCTCCCAGGGCACCGAGCCCGACCCGTTCTACGGCGAGGTGATCGGCGTCCTGGACGACGGCATCGCGCCGGGTCTGGACATGGTGATCATCGACTTCACCGAGGGCTCCGAGGCCATCGAGGCGGCGGGCGGGATCTGGGCCGGCATGTCCGGCTCGCCGGTCTACGACGAGAGCGACCAGCTGATCGGCGCGGTCGCCTACGGCCTGTCGTACGGCCCGTCGCCGATCGCCGGCGTCACGCCGTTCGCCGACATGGACGACTACCTCGGCAGCACCCCGGCGCCGCGGCCGCAGGTCGACCGGGCCACGGCCAGGCAGATCGCGGCGACGTCGGCCGTCACCCAGCGGCAGGCCGAGCAGGGCTTCGAGCCCCTCGGGGTCGCGACCGGTGTCTCCGGCGTCGGGGCCAACCGCCTCTCGAAGCTCACGCACGCCGAGCGCGCCTACTTCCCGGCCGGGACGTACGCCGCCGGGCAGATCTCACCAGGCGCGGGGACCGCTGACGACGTGGTCGCGGGCGGGAACCTCGCGGCGACGTACTCCTACGGCGACATCGTCTTCGGTGGTGTCGGCACGGCGACGTCCGTCTGCGACGACCAGGTGGTCGGCTTCGGGCACCCGATGGACTTCCTCGGCGACACCTCGCTGAGCCTGCACCCGGCGAGCGCGCTGTACATCCAGCCCGACTCCCTCGGGTCGCCGTTCAAGGTGGCCAACTTCGGGCCGCCGGTCGGCACCATCGACCAGGACCACCTGACCGGCATCACGGGCAGCTTCGGCCCGACGCCGAACGGCGCCACCTTCACCTCGAACGTGTCCTACAAGACGCGCTCGCGCGAGGGCTCGACGACCGTGACCGTGCCGGACGCCTGGGCGTCGGTGGCGTTCTACCAGCAGATCGCGAACCACGACCGGGTCGTCGACGCCATCAAGAAGGGCTCGGAGAGCCAGAGCTGGAGGATCGCGGGCACCCAGAACGGCAGGCCGTTCTCGTTCACGCGCAGCGACAGGTACACGTCGAGCTACGACATCTCGTACGACGCGTCGTACGAGCTGGCCGACCTGATGTACCTGCTGGGCAGCGTGGACGGCGTCGACCTCGACACCGTCGACATCCAGGGCACCGTCACGGACAGCACGGCGACGTACCAGGTCGCCGGCAACGAGCAGCGGGTGAAGGGCAGCTGGAAGCGCGTCAGCAACCGCAACCCTGCGGTGGTCAGGGCGGGTGGCCGGCTGCAGCTGCGGGTCGTCCTGCGCGGCACCGACGGCACCACGGTGAAGATCCCCTACGGCTTCAAGGTGCCCAAGCGCGCCGCGGGCAGCCGGGGCCAGGTCCTCCTGACCGGCGGCAACGACTACTACGGCGAGGAGTACTTCTACGAGGAGTTCGGCGGGGCCACCACGCTCGCCGACATCGCGAAGCTGGTCAACGGCGTGCACAACGACCAGGTGCAGGTCAGCTTCTACCTGGGTGCCTCCTACCCGGGCGGCGAGGGCGAGTGCCGTGGCTGCCGCGGTGGTGACATCCAGAGGGACGCCACGCTCGGCCCGGCCGACAAGGTCGTGGGCGGCTTCAAGCGGCTGAAGGTGGTCGTGAAGCCGGCCCGGGCGAAGGGCTGACGGTCCGCTCCTGAGGGGGTGCGGATGCCCGTTCGGGTGGTGGTGGAGATCACCACCCGAACGGGCATTCCCACGCCTGGGCGACGGTTAGGATGTAAGAGTCGAACACCAGGTTCGATCATTACTCTCTGACAAGGAGCGAGTCCTCATGACCACGCAGCTGTACCTGGCCCGCGGGATCGTCGAGGGACGAGTTCACACGGAGCAGGACCTCGCGTTGGTCCGGACCGTGGAGCTCGCCCGTCACACCGAGCGGCGTGCCGCTCGGGCCCGGCGCACCGCGCGCTGAAAGCACCGAGCACCGCACGACCAGAGGCGGGTTCCCCGAGCCGGGGAGCCCGCCTCTGGCACGCTGGGGACATGACCCAGCCCACGCCGCAGCTCGGCCCCGACACCCTGCGCACCGTCGACCTCACCGCCATGGGGGAGAAGCGGTTCAAGGCGACCAACGTCCGTGGGGGAGTGCTCCCCATCGGTGGTGGCGACGACCCCGACTTCACGCCCGTGGAGCTGCTGCTGGCCGCGCTCGCCGGCTGCGGCGCGGCCGACCTCGAGTGGGTCACCGACAAGCGGGCCCCGTTCGCGTCGTTCGCGGCGCGGGCCACCGGCCACAAGGTGCGGGACGAGCAGGGCTCCCACATGGTCGACATCTCGGTGACCATCGACGTCACCTTCCCGGACGGCGATGCCGGCGACCAGGCCCGTGAGGTGGTCCCGCGCACCCTCCAGCAGATCGAGGACCGGCTCTGCACCGTCGGTCGCACCGTCAGCCTGGGCGAGCACGTCTCCTACGTCGCCGGGCCGGTGCTGCCGGGGACCGAGCACGGGGCCGCGGACCGCGAGCAGCCCGACGCGAGCGTCGGCTCGCTGCCGACCTGATGGCGAAGGTGGCGCAGTGGCGCGACGTCCCGCGCCAGGACGGTCGCCGCTTCGTCGTGACCGGGGCCAGCAGCGGGATCGGCCTCGAGACCGCCAAGGCGCTGGCCGCGGCCGGTGCCCAGGTCGTGCTGGGCGTGCGCAACCCCGACAAGGGGAAGGACGCCGCCGCCGGCATGTCCGGCGACGTGGAGGTGGCGCTGCTGGACGTCGCCGACCTCGCGTCGGTCCGGGCGTTCGCGGACTCGGTCGGCCCGGTCGACGTGCTGGTCAACAACGCCGGTGTCCTCGGCCTGCCCTACGGCCTCTCGCCGGACGGCGTCGAGCTGCACCTCGCGACCAACCACCTGGGCCACTTCGCGCTCGCCAACCTGCTGCTGCCGACGCTCACCGACCGTGTCGTGGTGGTGGGCTCGGCGTCGCACCGCTCGGGCGTGCTGGACCTGGAGGACCTGCGGTGGGAACGGCGGAGGTACGTCCCCTACGCGGCGTACGGCGCCTCGAAGCTGGCCAACCTGCTCTTCCTCGCCGAGCTCCAGCGCCGGCTGACCGCGGCCGGCTCCACCGTGCGCGTGACCGGCGCCCATCCCGGCACCACCTCCACGCACATCACGGCCGGCTCGGGCAGCAGGACCAAGCAGCTCGTCGGGAAGTACGGGCACCGGCTGGTCGGGATGCCACCGTGGCAGGGCGCGCTGCCGACGCTGTACGCCGCCACCATGGACGTGCCCGGCAACACCTACCTCGGCCCGCACGGCGTCAAGGAGATGCTCGGCTGGCCGGTCCCGGTCGGGCGCAGCGGCGCCGCCCTCGACCCGGACCGCGCCAAGGCGCTGTGGGCCGAGTCCGAGCGCCTGAGCGGGGTCACCTTCCCGCTGTAGCGGGCTACTCCGCGGTGACGAGGTCGAGCTCGACCGGTGTGTTCGGCGCGCCGTCGAACTCGGGGGTCGTGCCGTCGGCTGCCACGTCCTCGATCAGCGCGACGGTGGCGTCGTCGACCGACCCGAAGACGGTGTAGTCGGGGGCGAGCTGCGAGTCGCCGTACACGATGAAGAACTGCGATCCGTTCGTGTCCGGGCCGGCGTTGGCCATCGCGAGCGTCCCGGCCCCGTAGGTCTCCGAGCCGTCCAGCTCGTCGGCGAACGAGTAGCCCGGACCGCCTCCGCCCGTCTCGCTCGGGTCACCGCACTGGAGCACGAGGATGCCCTCGGTGGTCATCCGGTGGCAGCCGGTCCCGTTGAAGTAGTTCTGGTCGGCCAGCGAGACGAACGAGTTCACGGTGCACGGTGCCTTGTCGGCGTCCAGCACCGCGTTGAAGGTGCCGACCGAGGTCTCGAGCGTGACCTTCACGTCGCCGCTGACGACGGCGTCCGCCGGCGGCCGGGCGTTGTCCTTGGACGCGCCCTGGCCGTCCTCCGGGTACTCGCACATCACCCCGGTCGGGTCGCGGTCGGGCGGGGTCGCGGCCGGGGTGTCCGTGCCCGGGTCCTCCGCCTTGTCGTCGTCCCCACCGCACGCGGAGAGCAGCGAGAGGGCCAGGAGCGCGGCGGGCAGGGCGATGAGGCGGCGAGACATGCGGGAAAGGGTATTAGCCGTTGCGACCCCGGGCGGTGACCGGCCAGGCGTGCAGGTCCCCGGCCTCCTCGACCCACAGCTCGTCCACGAGGTTGACCGCCGCGCAGACGTGGTTCGGCACCACCCGGAGCCGGTCGCCGAGACGGGGGAGTCTCCCGCCGGCGAGGTCGACGACGGCGTGGTGCTCGGACAGCGCGACGACCCTGGCACCGGCGTGGTCGAGCAGGCGGCCGTAGCCGGTGGCGTACGCCGCGCGGTCGGCCCCCAGGATCTTGCTGCCCGCGTCGAGGACCGCCCGGCCGCCTGTGTGGCTGACGACGGTCGCGGTCGCGGTCAGCGCGATCTCGTCGGGCGGCATGGTGCCGAGCTCCCACTGCTGGGCGTCGCCGAAGACGTACACGCCCGGCCGGACCTCGGTCAGGGTGTCCGTGTCGGTGTCGCCGAGGCTCGGTGTCGACCCGCCGCTGACCACCCGCACGTCCAGGCCGTGCGCCTGCAGGGCGTCCCGCGCCGCCGCCAGCGCCCGCCGCTCGTCCTCGGCCGCGGTCGGTCCGGCGCCGGGGGCGTAGGAGTGACCGGGGAACGTGAAGACCCCCCGCACCCTGAGCCCGGCGCGTGCCGCCGCCACCGCGACCTCCCCGGCGTCGTCGGCCGGGCAGCCGGAGCGGCCCATCCCGCTGTCCACCTCCACCACGACCTCCACCGCGGACCCGCCGAGCAGCCGGCCCGCGTTGGCCGCGGCCTCGACGGAGTCGACGCCGAACGCGACGGTCCCGCGCTCGGCCAGGTCGCGCAGCCGCCTCGCCGCGGCGTCGTCGAGCCACAGGGGGTAGGCGACGAACACGTCCTCGCAGCCGTGCCGCACGAAGGCCTCGGCCTCACCGATCGTCGCCACCGTCAGCCCGGCCGCGCCCTGGGCGAGCTGGAGCCGGGCGATCTCCACGCACTTGTGCGTCTTGGCGTGCGGGCGCAGCGCGACCATCGCGACGCTGGCGCGCTCGGCCGCGGCGCGCACGTTGCGCCGCATCCGGGCCAGGTCGACGTGGAGGTAGGGGGTGGTGGGGTTCGCCACGGCGTCACGCTAGTGCCAGGTGCGCCTGGCTACGCTCGCGATCATGCGGCTCGGCCTGCACTACGCCAACTTCAGCCACCCCGAGTGGGAGCACCTGCTCGCCGAGCGACTCGTCGAGACGGCCAAGGTCGCCGACGAGGGCGGCGTCCACTGGTTCACCGTGATGGACCACTGGTTCCAGATGGAGCCGATGGGTGGACCGTCCCAGCCGATGCTGGAGGGGTACACGACGCTGGGCCACCTCGCCGCGGTGACCGAGAACCTGCGGCTGAGCCTGCTGGTCACCGGGACGACCTACCGGCACCCCGGGCTGCTCGCGAAGACGGTCACGACCCTCGACGTCCTCTCCGGTGGCCGCTCCATGCTCGGCATCGGTGCCGCCTGGTACGGCCGCGAGCACGCCGGCCTGGGCGTCCCGTTCCCGTCCACCGCCGAGCGGTTCGAGCGGCTCGAGGAGACGCTGCAGATCTGCCGGCAGATGTGGAGCGAGGACGACGGGCCCTACGAGGGCCGCCACTACCGGCTGGCCGAGACGGTCTGCGTGCCCCCGCCCGCCCAGCAGCCGCGTCCGCCGATCCTCATCGGTGGCAGCGGGGAGCGGAAGACGCTGCGGCTGGTCGCGCAGTACGCCGACGCCTGCAACCTGTTCGGCGAGACACCCGACGCGATCCGCCACAAGCTGGACGTGCTGCGGCGGCACTGCGACGACGTGGGCACCGACTACGACGCCATCCAGAAGACCTTCATGGGCGGCCTGGACCCGGCCGCGGACCCGGACGCCTTCTTGTCGGCGATGGCGGAGTACGCCGCCCTCGGCATCGACCTGGTCACCATCTACCCGCTGACCGAGGACCCGGTCGCCTGGACCACGACGGTGGTCCAGGACGTCGTACCGAGGCTCGCGGACCTGTGACGCCTCGGCCGGCCCTGATCTAACCTCGAACCGTGGGGCAGCACACGGGGGCACGCGCCGGGCTCGCTCCGCTGCGCTGGGCGGCGGGGCTCCTGCTCGCGCTGCTCGTCGGTGGGCTGCTGGTCCACGACGCCCTGGCCCCGGATCCCGTGGGCCACGACGCGGCCGCGCCGGGCGGACCGACGGCGAGTGCCGCGCCCGCTCCGCTCGAGCCGCAACGCGTCGTCCCCGGCACCCTGATCCTCCGCGCGCCGCGGCCGACCAGGACCCCGGACCCCGAGCCGGTGGTGGAGCCGCCCCGGCTCGGCACCGTGACGACGGCGGTGGCGAACCTGCCGAACCGGACGGCCGACGGCCCGTTCGCCGGCTCGATGCGCACGCTCCTCTCGTCCGCACCCGACTTCGTGATGCTCAACGAGGTGAGTCGCCACGGCACCGCCGAGCTGCGCGCCCTGGCTCCCGGGTACGACGCCTACCGCGAGGAGCAGCGCGACGACGAGCTCGGGGGTGGCTCGCAGTCGATGAACAACGTCGTGCTGTGGCGCGCGGGCGACTGGACCCTGCTGGACGCGGGGAGGGTCAAGCTGGTCGACGACGACCGCGGGTTCCGGCTCGGCCAGCCCTTCACCTGGGACCGCTACGCCACCTGGGTGACCCTGAGGCAGGCCGACGGCGCGGTCGTGTCCGTGGTCTCGACGCACCTGATGACCAACCCGGCCCGCTACCCACGCCAGCACGGCAACCCGCGGATGACGCGGGCCCAGCAGTACGGCGCCGGCATGGACGTCCTGGTCGGGACGGTCCGGGACCTCGCGGCGCTCGGCCCGGTCCTCGTCGGCGGTGACATGAACACGCACGGTCGCGAGGGACCGTGGACCGCGGAGGCCAGGATGTCGGCCGCCGGCTACGGCCACGCGAAGGACAGCGCCGTCATGTACGTCTTCTACCCGTCCGGCGTCGGGCTGGTGAGCCACCGGCAGGTCAGGGTCGCCTCGGACCACCCCGCGATCGTCACCACCCTGGACCTCAGCGGCGCCGGCGACACATGATGTTCCTCTGACGTTCGACTGGCCCTCATCCGGCTCGAGCAGGGTGGGCACCCGGTCAATTCTCGGAGGAGTGTCAGCATGCGCCGTCCCGCCCTGCCCGTCGTCCTGCCCGTCGCCGCGGTCCTGGCCGCCGCCCTCGTGGCCGCACCGGTCGCCGACGCCAGACCGGATCGCGGTGACCACGGCGGTCACCACGGCACCCACCATCACGCGAAGTCCGTCCGCTTCGCGACGTTCAACGCCTCGCTCAACCGCGGCGCCGCCGGCCAGCTCGTCGCCGACTTGTCCACCGGCGCCAACCCGCAGGCGCGCAACGCGGCCGAGACGATCCAGCGGGCCCGGCCGGACGTGGTGCTGGTCAACGAGTTCGACTACGTCGAGGACGAGGTGGCGGTGGACCTGTTCCGCGACAACTACCTCGAGGTGTCCCAGAACGGTGCCGAGCCGATCCACTACGAGTACGCCTACGTCGCACCGTCCAACACCGGGATCCCCAGCGGTTTCGACCTCAACAACAACGGCACCGTCGGGGGAGGGGACGACGCCTTCGGGTTCGGCGCCTACCCCGGCCAGTTCGGGATGGTCGTCTACTCGCGGTTCCCGATCAGGGAGAGCAAGGTCCGGACCTTCCAGCACTTCCTCTGGAAGGACATGCCCGGAGCCCGGCTGCCGGACGACCCGGCCACCCCTGCGGCGCACGACTGGTACTCGCCGGAGGAGCAGGCGGTCTTCCGGCTCTCGAGCAAGTCGCACTGGGACCTGCCGATCCGGATCGGCAAGGAGACCGTGCACTTCCTGGTCTCGCACCCGACGCCCCCGGTCTTCGACGGTCCCGAGGACCGCAACGGCACCCGCAACGCCGACGAGATCAGGTTCACGGCCGACTACCTCACCGGTGGCAAGCGGGCGCGGTACATCTACGACGACGACGGGCGTCGCGGCGGACTGAGTAAGGGAGCCTCGTTCGTGGTGGCGGGGGACCAGAACAGCGACCCGCTCGACGGTGACTCGATCCCGGGCGCGGTCCAGCAGCTGCTCGAGGCTCCGCGGGTGTCCGACCCGCTGCCCACGTCGGCCGGAGCCGTCGAGGCGACCGCCCTCCAGGGCGGTGCCAACACCACGCACGAGTCGGACCCGCGGTACGACACGGCCGACTTCGCCGACACCACGCCCGGCAACCTCCGCGCCGACTACGTGCTGCCGTCCCGCGACCTGAGGGTGAAGCGCTCGGCCGTGTTCTGGCCCGTGCAGGCGGACCCCTTGTTCCGGCTCACCGGCGTGTTCCCGTTCCCGACGTCGGACCACCGCCTCGTGTGGGTGCAGCTCAGGACCTGACCATCGGACGCAGCGTCACGCGGCCGTCGGGGGACTGGACCTCGGCGGCCACGGTGAACCCGAGACGTTCGTAGAACGGCAGGTTGCGCGGGTTCGACGACGTCAGGCCGCACGGGAGCCGGTCCCGGTCGATCGCAGCCAGCGTCGGCGCCACAGCGGCGGCACCGAGGCCGCGACCCGTGGCCGACGAGCGGACGCCGAGGTACTGGAGCGTCCAGTGCGGCGCCTCCATGGCGTGCCCGCGCGCTGCGAGGATCGTCGCCAGGGCGTCCTCCGCGCGCTCGTCGCCGGCGTGCCGGGTCAGGATGTCGCGTGCGCGTTCGAGGTCGGCGGGGCCGACCAGCGCGAGATCGGGTGGGATCCACGCGATCGCCACGTCGTCACCGACGAGGGTGTGCCCGCGCTCGAAGCAGTGGTCCGCGACGAACGCCATCCACTCGGCCCCGAACGACGGCCAGGCGTCGTCATCAGGGGCGATCCAGCGCAGGTACGGGTCCGCCGAGAACGCGTCGACCCAGATCTCGACGACCCTGGGCAGGTCGCTACGGACGGCCTGGCGCAGCACGCGGTCAGTGTCCTACGGACCGAGTCGTGGCACGACCCCCTCGAGCAGACCGACCGCCAGCTCGGGAGTCGCTGTGGGACCGCTGACCTCCGCGAGGAGCAGCCGGTCGTCGTACAGCGCGGCCGCGGTCCAGCCGGCCACGAGCGCCGGCTGGACGAACGCCTCGTTGCCGATGCCCTCGAGTGACTCGTAGTCAGGGTCGTCCTCCTGCGGGAACGAGCTCCAGAAGTCCGGTGGCATCGCCTGGACCAGAACGATGCCGTCCGTCGTGAAGTCCCACGCGCACGCCGAGTCGAGGGGGCCGGCCACCTGGCCGTCGCCGACCTCGCTGCCGGCGAGAGCGGTGATCTCGGCGCTCGTGAACCGCACGCAGATGTCCGGGCCGGTCCCGCCCTCGGGCCCGACGACGAGCGGACCGGCGTCCGCGGTCGTCGGCGCGGTCGTCGGCGCGGTCGTCGGGGCCGGGGTCTCGGTGGGCTCGTCGGCACCCGCGTCGGAGGACCCGCCGCACGCGGACACGGCGACGGACAGGGCCACGGACAGTGACAGGGCAGCGAGGACTGCGGGGGAGCGGGTGTTCACGGGCAGACCGCCTTGGGTGCGTTGCGGATGGGGATCTTCTGGAAGCTCACGGGCGGCTGGACCGGGACGCCGTCGACGCGCATCGACCGCCCGTCGACGCTGATGACGAGGTCGAAGGTCACCGGCACCGACTGGCCCAGGACCTGGGTCGTGCCCGAGGCCCGCGAGGTCGTGCTGCCGATGCCGCCGTTGCCGATCCGGAACGGCCGGGCGGGCAGGTCGGCCCAGGGCACCGCGAACCCGTCGTCGTCGTACAGGCCTCCGGTGCGGAGCAGGCCGCGCCACGTGCCGGCGATCCCGTCGCAGGCCAGGAACTGGAGGATCCGGCCGGGCTCGACGGAGCCCGGGATCCCGGGGCGGTCGACGTGGACCCACACGGGCTGCGGTCGGGGCGGCGGGGGAGAAGGGGTCGGCATCGTGGGCGTCGGGCTCGGGGTGTCCTCCGGCTCCAGGTGCCTGGTGACGAGGAAGCTCTTCGCGGTGGTGTACTCCGACCGGACCACCAGCTCGTCCAGGAGCGGATCGACCGCCTGGTGCACGACGCCCACGGCGCGCTGCCGCAGGAAGTCGGGCAGGAAGCCGAGCAGCTGGTCGACGGCACGGCGGACGGCGAAGCTGACGGCGTCGCGGATCTGCTTGTTCTTCCGCTGGACCTTGGCGGTCACGATCGCCTGGACCAGGTTCGCGTCACCCCGCTCCTTCCACTCGCGCGGTTCCTGCCCGGTCGCGAACCGGAACGTCGCCTCGCCACCGCCCTCCGCGTCGGCGCGGAGCAGCGGGTCGGAGTCCAGCTGCCGGATCACCCCACCCTCCGCGGTCCGCCAGGACCAGAAGACCTGGCTGCCGTCGAGGGAGGGGTTCGGCAGGTCGATGCCCGCGGCCTGGGCGCAGTCGCGGAGGAGAGGCGGCCACACGAGCGGGTTCGTCGAGCGGACCTTCACCGTGGTCTCGTACCGCAGCTCGGCGTCGCCGAGAACGCCGAACTCGGGGGCACCCGGACCGTCCCAGGACGACGTGAGCGGGGTGATCGAGGTCAGCGCCGTCTGGAGCACGGCGACGAAGAGGGACACCTGGGCGAGCACGTTGCGGATCGGCGCGACCAGGTACTTGATGCCGTTGATCACCACCGCCTGGGCGCCCCGGCGGATGGCGTCGTAGACGGTGATGAAGGCGTTGACGAGCCAGCCGAGCGGCTGCAGCACCGCCGGCCAGTTCTCCACGTCGACGACGGGGATCTCGAGCGCGCCGAACAGGTTGCCGAGCATGCCCTCGATCCACGACGCGGACGCACTGCACGTGCGGGTGCCCGCCCTGCTCGCGGGGTCGTGGAAGGCGGCCGGCGAGGCGGAGGGCAGCTGCTGGGGTGCGAGGTCGCGGATGAAGCCGGTGAGCACCACCGTGGGGAAGACCGCCTGGTCCGGGTTCTCGAGGTCGACCGTCGTGAGCCGTTCCCGCAGTGCGGAGGCCATCGGGGAGCCGGACTGCAGCCAGGCGGCGAGCAGGCTCGAGAGCCGCACCTCCGGCCCCAGCTCGCCCAGCACGGCGTCGAGGTCGGCGCCCTGGGTACCCGCGCCGGCCGCCGCCTCGCGGCCCATCGTCTCGACCTGGTCGCGGAGGAGCCGCAGGGGGGCGGCGGGTCCGTCCACCGGCACCATCGGCTCGGCGGAGCGGTCGTCGGCGTACGTCTCGATGCCCCAGCCGGCGAGGGCCTCGACGTCGGCCTCGAGGTCTCCGTCGCCGTACGGACCTGGCTCGAACGCCGCCCTCTCGCCGGTGCCGCCCGCGGGCGCGGGGTCGGGCTCGGTCCCGGAGCAGGCGCCGAGCAGCAGGCTCAGCACGAGCGCCGGGACGAGGCCCAGACGGGTCCGCCTCACGACCCTGCGCGCGGGACGCGATGGCCGGCGACGAAAACGTCGCCGGGATCGACGGCGGCGCGGATCTCGGTGAGCCGACGCCAGGTGCCCGCGTCGAAGGCGCGGCGCACCTCGGTCGGTCCCTCGGCGAAGTTGAGGTAGGGACGACCGGACCACGGCCGGAGCGCCGCGACCAGCTCGCCGGCGGCGGCGCGCGCGGCGGACCCCGTCTCCGGGGTCATCGCCATCCCACCCGCGAAGACCGTGGCCGCGCCGGGGACGTGGCTCAGCGCGCCGCCACCGTCGGCCGGGCGGGCGAGGGCCCCGCCGAGCTGACGCAGCTCGGCCATGAACAACGGGCTCGCGGCCTCGGGTCCGACCTGGGCGAGGTAGGCGTCGAGTGGCCCGTCGGAGAGGTCGTCGAGGGTGCAGTGGTCGGCCACGAACGGCGCGGCTCCCTCCGGGTCCTGGTGCAGCCGGGTGAGCGTGTGCGCGGGGACCCGGCCGAACGTGTCCATCTCGGGTGTGAGCTCGCGCAGGGGCTGGAGCAGGGCCTCCGCCTCCTCGTCCGAGCCGAGGACCGCACCGTCGACGACGGCGAGTGCGCGGCCGCGGAGGGGCTCGGGGATCTCCGGGATCGGCGGGAGGCGGAGCACCCGGAAGGCGGTGGATACGTGCTCGGGGGCCGAGGCCGTCCACGCGGCCCAGCGGCGCAGGACCTTCTCGGTGTCCTCGATCGGCCAGGCCAGCCAGCCGGCGTACGCGCTGTCGATCGGGAACAGCGCGACCTCCAGTGCCGTGACGACACCGAAGCTGCCGCCGCCTCCGCGCAGCGCCCAGAACAGGTCGGGCTCGTGGGTCTCGTCCGCCCGGACCAGCTCGCCGTCCGCGGTGACGAGCTCGACCGCCAGGAGGCTGTTGCAGGAGAGACCCAGCCGCCGCGCGTACCAGCCGATGCCACCACCCAGCGAGTAGCCGGCGATGCCGACGTCGGGGGAGGAGCCGTGCAGGCCGGCGAGACCGTGCGCTGCCGCCGCCACGACCAGCGGCTCCCAGATGGCCCCGGACTCGGCACGGGCGACGCCGCGGGCCGGGTCGACCTGGACGCGGTCCATCCCCGTGGTCCGGAGCAGCACGGCACCGGAGAGGTCGTGGGTGGCGAGCGGTGCGGCAGCGTGCCCGGTGCCCTGCGGAGCGACCTGGAGGCCCGCCGCGACGGCGGCCCGCACCACCGCCGCGACGTCCTCGGCGGTCCGAGGGAGGGCGACTGCGGCCGGCCGCTGCTCGATGGCGACGTTCCAGGGCACGCGCCCCCCGTCGTACCCCGGAGCGCCGGGGAGGTGGGCGAGGTCGCGCAGGGCGTCGGCGGCAGAGGTGGTGGTCATGCCGCCGAACGTAGGTACGCCGGCACCCTCGCCTCATCGGGACTTTCCCTACATCAGGACCTCGACGAGCCCTCGTCGGCGGCGCGCTCGGCCATCACCCTGCCGAGCTCGGCCCGGGAGTGGACACCGAGCTTGCGGTAGGCCCGGGAGAGGTTGGCCTCGACGGTCTTGGCGCTCACGAACGCCGCGGCGGCCACCTCGCGGTTGGTCAGGCCGCGCGCCGCGAGCTCGGCGATCCGCTCCTCGCTCGGGGTGAGGTCCGACGGCGCGCGGGGTCGCAGGTTGACCCTGACCAGCTCGCTCCGCACCTCGGCGGACCAGCCCTCGGCGCCCGCCTGCTCGAACACCGCCAACGCCTCGGTCAGCACCTGCTGGGCCAGCCGCTTCTCCCTGGCCCGGCGGTGCAGCAGACCCTTGACCAGGAGCGTCCGGCCGAGCTCGAGCGGCAGTGGGGAGTCCTGGTGCCACGTCAGTGCCTCGGCCGCGTGCCTCGCCGCGGCCTCCGCGTCGCCACGGGCCGAGGCGAGCAGCGCACGACCGCGCGCCGCCACCCCCCGGAGCCCAGGGCGGCGGGCCCGGTCGGCGATCGCCTCGACCTGGTCCAGGAAGGACTCGGCCCGGTCGAGGTCTCCCGCGGCCACCAGCGCCTCGGCGCGGTCGCCGTGGTAGCGGCTGACACCGGGGTCGCCCATGCCGTGGCACCGCTCCCACCACACGTCCAGCGTGGCCACGGCCTCGGCGTACTCGCCGCGCCGCAGCTGCACCGACCCGAGCAGGCCGACGCCCGACCTGCGTGCCGAGCTCTGGTCGACGTGCTCCAGGGACCGGGCGAGGGTCTCGGCCTCGTCGAGCTCGCCGCGGGCGAGGGCAAGGGACGCGCGGTTGACGTCCGCCTGCCAGGCCTGGTTGGTCTGGCCGGTCGCCCGCGCGAGGTCGGCCTGACGCTGCGCGGCGCGCTCGCAGCCCGGCAGGTCGCCGCTGAGGAACCGGGCGCGGGCCAGGTGGCCCAGGAGGTACGGGAGCCCTCCGGTGTTGCCCTCGTCCTCGGCCCGCACGAGGAGCTCCTCGAGGGCGGCCAGGCCGGCGCGGAGCTCGTCGGCGAAGACGAGCATCACGGCGCGGTTGGTCGCGACGTGGTCGTCGCTGTGCCAGCCCACCCGGTCCCGTCGCTCCAGGGACAGCGCCTCCTCCAGCGTGGCGGAGTCCAGGCCAAGACCGTCGTCGAGCGCGTCCCCGACCTGCTGGCACAGCACCCAGGCCCGCAGCCGTGGGTCGAGGTCGTCGTGGCGGGCGGCGATCTCCGCCGCGGCGCTCGTGTGGGTGCGGTCGTGGCTGAGGAACGCCGTCAGCAGATGGGCCCGGACGGCCAGCGCGGGCACGGTGGCGGCGTCGTCCATGACGCCCCGGACGACGTCCAGCGAGGCTCCCTCGTCGCCGCGTTCCCAGACCACCTCGGTCAGGTCGAGCCCGGCCTCGGCGCGCACGGCGGGATCGCTCGTGTGCGCGAGCACGTGGCGGAGCAGGGCCTCGCTGCGTTCAGCGTCACCGGTCTCGAAGGCGAGCCGGGCCGAGGTGGCGGCACGCAGCACGGCTGCCGGCGACGTGGCGTCGGGAGTCTGCTCGAGAGCGAGCCGCGCCAGGTCGGCCGCCTCGGCGGTGGCACCCCGGGAGCGCGCGGACGCGACCGCGAGGTCCAGCGCGGCCGCTGCCTCCTCGGAGGCCTCGGCCGAGGAGAGCGCCAGGTGCCGGGCCCGGGCCTCCTGCTCGCTCGCGACCTCCGACAGCGTGCGGTGGGCGCGCCGCAGTTTCTGCGGCGATGCGACGGCGACCGCGGCATCGGCCAGCAGCGGATGGGTGAAGACCACCCAGCCGTCGCGGCGCACGGAGACGACGCCCGCGGCCTCGGCCTCGGCCAGTCCGGCGTCGGCGCCGATGCCGGAGAGCGACTCGAGGGTCGGCCGAGCGGCCAGTGCGGCGTGGAGGAGGGTGTGGCGGGCCTCGTCTCCGAGCCGGCTCAGACGCTCGGTGGTCAGGGCCGCCAGTGACCCGGGGAGGGGGAGTGGGAGGCCCGGACCGACGTCGTGGGGGACCGCCGCGATGGCGCGGGCCAGCTCCAGGGCGTAGAACGGGTTGCCACCCGACGTCAGGCAGGCGCGGGTGACGTCCGGGTAGCTGACGGCGTCGCCGAGCTCGGCCAGGACGACGTGCTGGAGGGCGTCGTCCGCCAGCGGTCCGAGGGGGACCGTGGCCAGACGGTCCGAGAGCGAGGCGGTGACGGGGGAGTCGGACGGCTCGCCCCGGAGGGAGCAGGCGAAGCCCACCGGAGCGCGCCGGAGGGCGAAGCCGAGGACCTCGGCGGAGTCCCGGTCCAGCCACTGGAGGTCGTCGACCGCGACGACGACCGCGCCGTGGTCCGCCATGAGCTCGAGCAGCGTGGACAGCCCGGTGCCGACGGCGCGCGGGTCGACGCCGTCGGAGGGGGAGGCGGTCCGCAGGGTCGCCGCGGCCAACGCGACGCGTTGGGGTTCGGGGAGCGGCTCGAGCTCGTCGGTCCCGACGGTCGACAGCAGGTCGGTGAGCCCGGCGAACCCGAACGACTGCTCGGCCTCGCTGCACCTGGCCCGCAGGACCCGGACGTCCTCGGGGAACGTGTCGAGCAGCTCGAGGAGCACGGCGGTCTTGCCGATGCCGGGGCTGCCGCCGACCGCCACCGCCCAGGACGGGGCACCGATCGCGGCGCGCAGAGCCCGGAGCTCGTGGTCGCGCCCCCAGAGCCGGCCCACGGACCGAAGGCTAGCCGCGTTCGTCGGCCAGCAGGGCGTACGTGCAGCCGTCGAGCCAGCCGAGCTCGGCGTGCCAGGAGTCCTTGACGGCGTACTCCTCGCGCCGCATCCCCAGCTTCTCGAGGACGCGGACCGACGCGACGTTGTCGACGAACGCGCCGGCCTTCACGCGCCGGACGCCCAGGGTGTCGAAAGCGTGGCCGACCATCCCGCGGGCGGCCTCCGTGGCATAGCCGTGGCCGGCGTACGCCGGGTCGAGGGTGTAGCCGAAGTCGGCGACGGACCCGGTCGGACCGCCTGGCTGGACGTAGCCGTCCTCGCGCCGCATGTTCACGGTGCCGATCACGACGCCGTCCAGCACGATCGCCCGGCTGTCGTCAGCGGGGTTCTCGGCGGCCTTGGCGATCCAGCCGCGCAGGCCGTCGGCGGTGCTGGCACCCCGCAGCAGCCACCTCGTGACCTCCGGGAGGTTCCAGAACTCCATGAGGCGGTCGACGTCGGACTCGGCGAGGGGACGCAGGACGAGGCGTTCGGTGCGGATCATCGTGAGCGACCCTAGGTGTTCCGAGGGGAGCAGTCACCGGGGTTTCAGCCGTACTAACTGACATAATGTCGCTTATCGGCTAAATATCCACGCTCAGGAGGATGCCTGAGAGGGGCTGACCCGGTAGATCGCGTCCTGACCGTTCCCGTTGTCCGTCGTGACCAGCAACGTCCCGTCCTCGTCGTTGCTGACCGTCCGGATGCGTCCGAGCTCGTGCAGCGCCTCGGGTGCGATGACGTCGTCGAGCTCGCCGGCGTCGTCGAACCGCAGGAACAGCACGGCCTGGTCCTTCAGGACCGCCATGGCGAGCGTGCCCTGGAGCCCACCCCACTGGTCTCCCGTCACGAACGTCGCGCCTCCGGGAGCGATCGTCGGGTCACCGGAGCTCCAGGCGGCCTCGATCTGCTCGCCGGGCAGGTCCTGGTCGGTCATCGGGACCGACTCGTCGTAGCCCGGGACCGGCTCCCAGCCGTAGTCGCCGCCAGGCGTCAGGAGGTTGACCTCGTCGTCTCGGCTCGGGCCGTGCTCCACCGACCACAGGGACCCGTCCTCCCGCTGCGCCAGTCCCTGCACGTTGCGGTGCCCGAACGTGTTGACATAACGCTGCGCGGGCTCCGCGCTGTCGACGAACGGGTTCTCCGCCGCCGGCTCCCCGGTGAACCGGTCGAGCCGGAGGGTCTTGCCGCCCAGCGAGGTGAGGTCCCGGGGGTTCTCGCCCTGGGCCGCGTCGCCCGTCCCGACGTAGAGGTCCCCGTCGTCGGCCACGAGCAGGCGGCACCCACCGTGCCGGCCGCTGCTCGTCGGGAAGCCGCCGACCAGCTCCTGGGGGTCGCCCACCGCGGTCACGCCGTCGTCCACGGTCCAGGCGACCACGTGGACCTCGTGCCCGCCGTCGTCCGTGAACCCGCCCTGGCAGGTGTAGATCCGGTGGTTCTGCTCGAAGTCCGGGTCGACCTCGAGGCCCAGCAGACCTGTCTCGCCGGACACCCAGACGTCGTCGCTCGGGAAGTCCAGCGGCGTGACCTCGCCGTCCTCGACGAGCGAGACCGTCGCGCGCTCCCGCTCGGTCACGAGCAGCCGGCCGTCGCCGATCGGCCGGACGTCCCACGGGTGGTCGAGCCCGTCGGCGACCGTCGTGACGGAGAGCGTCACGTCGTCGGAGAACTCCAGGTCGAACTCGTCCTCGCCCAGGAGCCGCGCGCCGAGCAGGCCGGCGACGACCAGGAGCACGCAGCCGGCGAGGACGCCGACGCGTGAGACCCGCACGCCGTCACGCTAGCCGGGGCTACCCGACGTACTCCGCCAGGTGCTTGCCCGTCAGGGTCTTCTTCTTCGCCGAGACGAGCTCCGACGGCGTGCCCTCGAACACGACGGTGCCCCCGTCGTGGCCGGCGCCGGGCCCCAGGTCGATGATCCAGTCGGCGTGCGCCATCACGGCCTGGTGGTGCTCGATGACGATGACCGACTTCCCGGAGTCGACCAGCCGGTCCAGCAGCCCCAGCAGCTGCTCGACGTCCGCCAGGTGCAACCCGGTCGTGGGCTCGTCGAGGATGTAGACGTCGCCCTTCTCGGCCATCTGCACCGCGAGCTTCAGGCGCTGCCGCTCCCCTCCCGAGAGGGTGGTCAGCGGTTGACCGAGATTGACATAACTCAGCCCCACGTCCTGCAGCCGCTCCAGGACCTTGTGCGCCGCCGGCGTCGCGGCCTCGCCCTCGCCGAAGAACTCCAGGGCGTCCGAGACCGGCATCTCGAGGACCTCGGCGATGTTCTTGCCACCGAAGCGGTGCTCCAGGACGGCGGCCTGGAACCTCCTCCCCTCGCACTCCTCGCACGTCGACTCGACGGTGGCCATCACCCCGAGCTCGGTGAAGATCACCCCCGCGCCGTTGCACGACGGGCACGCGCCCTCGGAGTTCGCGCTGAACAGCGCCGCCTTCTCACCGGTCGCCTTGGCGAACGCCTTGCGGATCGGCTCCAGCAGCCCCGTGTACGTCGCCGGGTTGCTGCGCCGCGAGCCCTTGATGGCGCCCTGGTCCACGACCACGACACCCTCGCGCCCGGCCACGGAGCCGTGGACGAGCGAGCTCTTGCCGGACCCCGCGACGCCGGTGAGCACGCACAGGACGCCGGTCGGGATGTCCACGTCGACGTTCCTGAGGTTGTGCGTCGAGGCCTTGCGGACCTCGAGCGTGCCGGTGGGTTCCCGCACCTCGTCCTTGAGCGAGGCCCGGTCGTCGAGGTGCCGGCCCGTGACGGTCCGGCTCTTCCGGAGCGCGTCGAAGGTGCCCTCGAACACGATCTCGCCGCCCGCGGTCCCGGCACCCGGCCCGAGGTCGACGACGTGGTCCGCGATGGCGATCGTCTCGGGCTTGTGCTCGACGACGAGCACGGTGTTGCCCTTGTCGCGCAGCTGGAGGAGCAGCTGGTTCATCCGCTCGATGTCGTGCGGGTGCAGCCCGATCGTCGGCTCGTCGAAGACGTAGGTCACGTCGGTGAGCGACGACCCGAGGTGCCGGATCATCTTGGTGCGCTGCGACTCGCCACCCGACAGGGTGCCGGCCGACCGGTCGAGCGAGAGGTACCCGAGCCCGATGTCCTCGAAGGAGTCCAGCAGGTGCTGGAGGCCCGTGAGCAGCGGCGCGACCCCGGGCTCCTTCACCCCGCGCAGCCACTCGGCGAGGTCGCTGATCTGCATGGCGCAGACCTCCGCGATGTTCTTGCCCTTGACCGTGGAGGCCAGCACCTCCTGGGTGAGCCGGGTCCCCTGGCACTCCGGGCAGGTCTGGAACGTCACCGCCCGCTCCACGAACCGGCGGACGTGCGGCTGCATCGCCTCGACGTCCTTGGACAGCATCGACTTCTGGATCTTCGGGATGATCCCGTCGAAGGTGAGGTTGACGCCCTCGACCTTGATCTTGGTCGGCTCGCTGTACAGCATCGTCTCGAGCTGCTTCTTGGTGAACGACGCGATGGGCTTGTCCATCGGCAGACCGACGCCCTCGAACAGCCGGCCGTACCAGCCGTCCATCGAGTAGCCGGGGATCGTCAGGGCGCCGTCCCTCAGCGACTTCGTCTCGTCGTACAGCGCGGTGAGGTCGATGTCGCTGACGTTGCCCATGCCCTCGCACCGCGGACACATGCCACCCAGGTAGACGGCCTGCTGGACGACGTTCTTCTCGACCCGTCCGCCGGCCTTCTCGGTCGACATGACACCGCTCGCCTTGCGAGTCGGCACGTTGAACGAGTACGCCGTCGGCGGCCCGACGTGCGGTGTGCCGATCCGGCTGTAGAGGATCCGCAGCATCGCGTTGGCGTCGGTCGCCGTGCCCACCGTCGAGCGCGGGTTGGCGCCCATCCGCTCCTGGTCGACGATGATCGCGGTGGTCAGGCCCTCGAGCCGGTCCACCTCCGGCCGGGCCAGCGTCGGCATGAAGCCCTGGACGAAGGCGCTGTAGGTCTCGTTGATCATCCGCTGGGACTCCGCGGCGATCGTGTCGAAGACCAGCGAGCTCTTGCCGGACCCGGACACCCCGGTGAACGCCGTCAGGCGGCGTTTCGGCAGCTCGACGCTGACGTCCTTGAGGTTGTTCTCCCGGGCGCCCTGGACGCGGATCAGGTCGTGGCTGTCGGCAGCGTGCACGGCGTCAGTCAACAGGAAGGGCGGCGAAGGCTCGCTTGGTGTCCTGGTACCAACCCATCCCCTTGATCGGGTGCCGCCAGCGGCCCTTCATCTCCTCGTGTGCCGGCTCGTGCGCCGCGTCCCCTGCGCGCACCGCCTCGCGGAGGTGCCGGTCCTGCTTCTTGATCACCTCGTTGGCGTCGGCACCGGTGAGCCCGAGCTCGCACGGGCCGCCCAGCTGCTGGCAGGTCATGGTCTTCATGTCACTTCACCTCGTCGATGCGGATCGTGTTGCCGGACGGGTCGCGGAAGGCGCAGTCGCGTCCGCCCCAGTGCTGGTTCGTGGGCTCCTGGATGACGTCGGCGTCGGTCGCCTGGAGCTTCTCGAAGAGACCGTCGAGGTCCGTGGTCGAGAGCGTGAGCATCGCGTAGGTGCCCTTCGCCATCATCTCGGTGATCATCCGGCGCTCGTCGTCCGTGACGCCCGGGTCGGCACCGGGCGGGAACAGCACCAGGTTGACGTCGGGCTGGTCCGGGGGGCCGACGGTCAGCCAGTGCATGCCGTTGTAGCCGACGTCGTTGCGGAGCTCGAACCCGAGCGTGTCGCAGTAGAAGGCGACGGCGGCGTCGCGGTCGCTGTGCGGGAGGAACGCGTTGAAGATCTTGATGTCCATGTCGTGAACGCTAGGACGCGTCGGCGGACCGTGCTTCTCCATTCCTGATCGATCCAGCCCTGACCGGTCTCGAGACCTGCTTCACGACGCACGAGGGGACCCCCGCGAGATCCTCGGCCGCCTGCTGCTTGTAGACGCTCGGGGACATCCCGACCAGCTCGGAGAATCGCGTGCTGAACGTGCCGAGGGACTGGCAGCCGACCTCGAAGCAGACGTCGGTCACGCTCATCTCGCCCAGCCGGAGCAGCCGCATCGCGCGCTCGATCCGGCGCGTCATCAGGTAGGAGTACGGCGACTCGCCGTACGCCTTCTTGAACTCGCGGCTGAGGTGGCCGGCCGAGATGTGCACGCCGCGCGCGAGCGCCTCGACGTCAAGCGGCTGCGCGTACTCCCTGTCGATCCGGTCCTTGACCTGGCGCAGCAGCCGCAGGTCGCGCAGTCGATCGGCCTCCGACGCGCTCCCGGTCACGCCACCGATGGTGCCACGTGGCGACCGCGAGCGAGGTCAGGACGATCGCGTCCCCCACCACGGCGTCCAGCAGGTAGTGGTTGCCGGTCGCGACCACGGTGACGAGCATCAGCACGGGCAGCGCCGTCCCGACGACGCGGGTCCAGCGGCGTCCGCCCTCACGGACCAGGGCGAGCCCGACCAGCAGGTCCCACCCGACGTGGAAGCTCGGCATCGCGGCGTACTGGTTGGTGAACGACGGCGGTTGCAGCACGCGGTAGGCGTCGGAGTGCAGCGTGATCGTGTCGATGAACCCGAGGTCCATGAGCCGCGGTGGCGCGACCGGGAACGTCGCCACGATGACCATCCCGACCAGGCCGGAGACCAGGAGCGCGTTCCGGTAGACCACGAAGGCGTCCCGGCGACGCCAGGCGAGCCAGCCGAGGACGCCGGCGATCACCGGCCAGTGGCCGTAGATGTAGACGGCGTTCAGCACCCGGTCGGCCCCGTCCGCCTGCAGCACGAAGGCCTGGAGGTCCCGCTCGACGAAGATCCCGAGCGACCGTTCCAGCCCGATGACGCCGTCGGCGTTCTCGTGGGCGGCGGCGGCGCTGCCCGCCGTGAGGCTCCGGACGGCGAAGTAGACGGCCACCGCGACGGCGAGCAGGACGGCCTGGCGGACCAGGAAGCCCGCCCTCGCGGACGCCCGGACGGACAGCTTCGGGACGACCGGCGAGAGCGGGAGCAACGTCATGCGTCCAGCCGAGCACCGCGCGCGCCGGCCCGGAATCGGGGCGTCCACCCGCACTCCCCCGAGGTGGTCTCAGGGTCGGCCGGGGTTGTCCAGGGTGCGTCGCCGCCCCAGGTGCGGGGTAGCCCGTTCGGGCCATTCCCCGTGCGGTCGTTCGGCCAGAACCCGCGGGAACCGCTGATTTCTGCAAGGCCGACCGGTCAACGTGGTCATACACGCAACGGAAGGAGGTGAGGGTCATGTGGGACGTCGCCCAGACGAACGACGAGCACCTGTCGCACGACATGCCCTGCCTGCGTTGCGGCCACGCCATGCACACGTACCTGTCGTGCGACGAGAGCTGCGACTGCGGGCCGGCGCGGATGCCGGGCGACCTGCTCGCCTCCTGAGGGACTACTCCCCTCCCCCGCGCACCAGCCCGTGCTCGTGCGCGAACACCACGATCTGCACGCGGTCCCGGAGCGCGAGCTTCCGGAGGATCGCACCGACGTGCGTCTTGACCGTCGACTCGCTCGCGAACACCAGGCCGGCGATCTCCGTGTTCGACAGGCCGCGTGCCACCGCGTCGAACACGTCGCGCTCCTTGTCGGTCAGGCCGGAGTACGCCGCGGGCGCGGCCACCGGAGCCTGGAACTGCGCGGCGAAGAGGGTCGACAGGTCGTTCGGCGCCAGCACTGCGTTGCCCGAGTGGACCGTCCGGATCGCGTCCCGCAGCTGCACCGGGGTCGTGTCCTTCAGCAGGAACCCGCTGGCGCCGTGCCGGATGGCGGTCGCGGCGCGGTCGTCCAGGTTGAACGTGGTGAGCACGACCACGCGCACCGGGCGGGATCGGGCCGCGACGCGCTCGGGGGCGAAGATCTGCCGGGTCGCCTCGACCCCGTCCATCTCGGGCATCCGGATGTCCATCAGCACGACGTCGGGCTCGAGGTCCTCGACGAGCTGCACCGCCTCGAGCCCGTCGGCCGCCGACCCGACCACCGACATCCCCGGCTGGGCGTCGACGATGACCTTCACGCCCTCGCGGAACAGGTCCTGGTCGTCCACCAGGAGGACCCGGATGTCGGTCTCGGTCACCGGCCGCTCACCGGGATCCACGCCGTCGCCGTGAAGGTGGTCTCGCCGTCCTCGTCGCGCCGGCGCACGTCGAGCCGGCCGCCGACGGACTCCAGCCGCCGCCGCATGCCCTCGAGCCCCTGGCCGGGCGGGCTGTCGACCTGCACGGGCTGGGTCTCGTCACTCGAGAGCTCCTGGACGTTGCGGACCTCGATCCTCAGGTCGCGCTCCCACGCCCCTTCGGGCCAGTGCCGCTCGACGTGGACGGGGCGGTCGCGACGCCCGTGCTTGATCGCGTTGGTCAGCATCTCCTGGACGACGCGGTGCGCGGCCACGTCCAGCTCGGGCGGCATCGCCCGCGGCAGGCCCACCTCGGCGGCCCGCACCTCGTGGCCGCCGGCGCGGACGCCGTCCAGCATCTCCTCGTACGCGCCGGTGCCGGCCGGCGTGGCCGCAGCCGGGCCGGCCAGGACCTGCCGGACGTCCTGCAGGGACGAGCGCGCCGACGTCGCGATCGTCGCCATCGTGCGCTTCAGCGCCTCGGGGTCGTCGTCGGCGAGGAACTGCCCCGACTCCGCCTGGGCGAGGATGACCGCCAGCGAGTGCCCCACGACGTCGTGGACGTCCCGGGCCATCCGGGCCTGGTCCTCCTGCAGCCGGGCGATCTCGTGTGCCTGGTCCGCCGCGACCTGGGCGCGCACCGCCACGGCCTGGGCCTGCTCCTCTGACTCCTCGGACCGGCGGGCCCGGGCCATGGCGCGCACCAGCAGGCCGGCCAGCCACGGCACGACCAGGATCAGGACACCGAGGATGGTGGCGCCCACCAGCAGGGTGTCGCTGAACCGGTAGGCGTTGTCCTCCAGCTCACGGAACACCGAGAGGTCGCGGAACACCGCGCCGAACCGGGTCTGGTTGACGATGACGTAGCCGACGACGGCGGCGGCAGGGATCGACAGGCCGCTGACGACGACGGTGAAGGCGTTCCCCCAGCGCGCGCAGCCGAAGGCCACGACGGCCACGGCGAGCTGGACGGTGATGAAGCCGATCCCCGCCAGCAGCTGGAGCGCGCACACCACCCAGACCAGGACCAGGGCGACGAACGGTGCCCGGCGGCACAGTCCCGCGGCAACGGCGAACCCGAGGATGACGAGCGCGTACTGGGCGCGCGACTCGCCGAGCTGCACGGTCATCGCCCAGACCTCGAGGACGCCGGCCACCAGCACCGCGACCGCGACGACGGTGTCGGGAGCCCACTCCCGCAGCCGTTCGGTCATGCCGGAAACCTACGACGCGGCACGGCCGGCGAGCACGTCGCCGACCAGGAGGTCCAGCAGCGCGGCGTACGACGTCCCGGCCGCCGCGAACATCTTCGGTACCTGGGACCGCTCGGTGAAGCCGGGCATCGTGTTGACCTCGTTGAGGACCGGGCCCGCGTCGGTGAGGAAGAAGTCCACCCGGGCCACGCCGGCACAGCCCAGCGCGTCGTAGACCGCGACGGCTGCCGCCTCGAGGTCCTTGGCCGCAACCTCGTCGAGGTCGGCCGGGACCCGGAAGTCGGCCGAGCCGTCGTACTTGGTGCCGAGGTCGAAGACCCCGTCGACGACGATCTCGAGCGCGGGCGCGACCACGCGGCTGCCGTCCGGGCGGCCGAGCACGGCCAGGTCGATCTCGCGACCCTCCACGACGTCCTCGACGAGCACCCGTCCGTCGAGGGCGAACGCCCCGTCCAGCGCGTCCTGGAGGTCGTCGGCCCGCGCGACCAGTGCCACGCCATGGCTCGAGCCGGCCGCGACCGGCTTGACCACCACCGGGTGGGACCAGCGGTACGACTCGGCCGTGCCCGGTGTGAGCAGGACGGCCGGGGCGGTGGCCACCCCGACGGCGCCGGCGACCAGCTTCGTGACCCACTTGTCCATGGCGAGCGACCCCGCCGTCACCCCGGACCCGACGTACGGGACCCGGGCGAGGTCGCACAGGGCGGCCAGCGTGCCGTCCTCCCCGCGGGGACCGTGCAGCGCCGGCACGACGACGTCGCAGGTCCGGAGGACCTCGACGGCCCAGGCCAGGCCGAGCACACCGCCCTCGTCGTCGCGCCACTCCCCGTCCCGGTCGACGGTCAACCGCACCACCTCGTACGTCGCCGGGTCCAGCGCGCCCGCGATCCCCGCGGCCGATGCCAGGGAGACGTCGTGCTCGCAGCTCTGGCCGCCTCCCACGACGGCGACGCGGGTGCGCATCAGAGGCTCCGCAGGGTCGCCGCGGGGCGGACCACGCGCTCGACCCGCGAGCCGAGGCCGGTCACGATCTCGTGCTCGAGGGTGTCCGACCAGTCGGCCCACTCGCGCACCGTCGGCTCCCCGGCGTCGCCGGGTCCGATGAGGGTCACGGTCGTGCCGAGCGGCACGGCGAGGTCGCCGAGGTCGACGACCGACATGTCCATGGAGATCCGGCCGACGAGCGGCCTCCGGACGCCCGCGACGAGCACCTCCGCCCGGCCCGAGGCGTGCCGCGGCAGCCCGTCCGCGTAGCCGAGGGGCAGCAGGCCGAGTCGGGTGTGCCGGTCCGCGATCCACGTGTGGCCGTAGCCGACGCCGGTGCCCGCGCGCACCTCGCGGACGGTGACGAGCGGCGCCGAGAGCGTGAGCGCACCCCGCAGCGGCGTGGTGCGGGAGGGGTCGATGCCGACCAGCCCGGCGCCCACCCGGCAGTAGGAGTGGTGGCTGGCGGGGTCGGTGAGCGTGGCCGACGTGGCCGCCAGGTGCCGGTCGGACGGCCGGAGCCCGAACCCCCGCGCGGTCGCGAGAGCCCAGGCGAACCGGGCCCGGCCCAGCGACGTGCTCGCGTGCCCGGCCTCGTCCGCGCAGGGCAGGTGCCCCATGAGGCCGACCACCCGGAGCCGGTGCTTGCGCTCGGCGCGGCGTGCGGCGATGCACAGCGCCGCCCAGTCCGCCGGGGCGGCGCCGTCTCGGGCGAGGCCCGTGTCGAGGTGCAGGTGGACCCGGGAACCGGGCGCCGTGCGAGCGATCTCCTCGAGGTGCTCGACCGTCGGGACCGCGACCTCGACGCCCTGTGCCACGGCGCCGGCCCAGTCCGCGTCGACGGGGTTGAGCCAGCTCAGGACCGGAGCGGTCAGGCCGGCGGACCGGAGCTCGGAGGCCTCGTCGAGGCTGGTGACGCCGAGCCGGTCGGCACCGGACGACAACGCGGTGCGGGCGACGTCCACGGCGCCGTGCCCGAACCCGTCGGCCTTGACGACGGCCATCAGCCCGTTGGTCGCGCGGGCGGCGAAGAGGCGCGTGTTCGCCGCGACGGCCCGGAGGTCGACGGTCAGCGTGGCGCGCGAGGCGGGCCCGACCGCCGGCGCCAGGGCCAGGGTGCTCACGCGGCGACCTCGTCCGTGCCGACGGGGCCGTAGAGCGCCGCCTCGGCTCCGGTCACCAGGGCCCAGTAGCGGTCGCCGTACGACCAGTGCCACCACTCGGTGGGGTAGTTCACGAAGCCGGCGGTGACGAGGACCCGGCCCAGCAGGTCGCGGTGCGCCCGGGCGTCCGCGGAGATGCCGGTGGCGGCCGTGAAGCAGCGGCCTCCGGAGGCCTCGGGGGTCGCGTCGATCGGCGTGCCGAGGTCGAGGTCGTCGCCGCAGGCGTCGACCAGGGTGAGGTCGACCGCGGCACCGGCGACGTGCGGGGCGACCTCGACCGGTGCGACGAACCGGCTGGTCAGCCGGGCGAGCTCTCCGGGCGAGACGCCGGGCCGGGCCGCGCACACCTCGGCGGAGTAGCGGGCGATGATCGCGCGCTGCGCAGCCACGGGCCGGTGGCCCTCGACCACCCGGAGGCCGATGCCCATCGGCAGCAGGTCCCGGGCGGTCTCGAGGCGCACGGCCAGGCTGGCGCGCACCAGGGCCCGCGCCGGGCCGAAGCCGGCGTCCAGGGCCACCAGGGCCTCGTGTCGCTCGTGCACCGGGACCGCGCCGACTCGTGGGTCGGACAAGAGGATCGTCATGCCTCAACGCTCGCGCTCGACCGCGCTCGACGCCTCCGCCTCAGGTGCCGGAGGGCTGGCCTCTGGTACCGGATCGGTGCTCGGCGAGCGGGACGTCGACCGTCGCGACCCGCTGCAGCGTGGCGCGCGCGGGATCACCGTCGCTGACCTCGCCGCGGGACCACCAGAAGTGCAGGCGGTCGTCGAGCAGCTCCAGCACGGCCAGGTTGTTGTCGTACCACGGCCCGCTCGTGACCTCCCACGCCAGCGGGGACGGCGGCACCCGCCCGCCGAGGAGGCGACCCGTCGGGCGGGTACGACGCGCTGCTGCGGTCCGGACCACGCCGCGCATCCACCGCGGCAGTGGGTTGCGGATCGGTGAGCAGACGGCCTGCACGATCCGGGTGCCGGCGGTCGGTGGGTCCGCGGGCGTCGCCTCGGCGACGTAGCTGTGGTGGACGTCGCCCGACAGGAACGTGACGGACGCGGGTGCCCGACCCCGCCGGCCGGTCGCGACCTCGACCACCATCGCCCCCAGGCCGACGAAGCCCTCCTGGAAGGCCGCCCAGTGCTCCATGTCGGCCGTCTGCCGCAGCCACTCGCCGACGGGCTGGAGCCGGCGGCCCCAGCCACCCTGGGCGAGCGCCTCGCTGAACGCCTCCGCGTGGTGCAGCGCCGGTGCGAGGAGGAAGGGCAACGAGGTCCCGATCAGCAGGTGGTCGACGTCTCCGCGCATCCGGGCGTCCACCCAGGCGAGCTCGCCGTCGTCGAGCATGCTGCGCTGGTCGGGCTGGAGCACGCGGGCAGCGCGAGAGTCGATGACGACCAGGCGGGCCTGGGTGTCGAAGTCGCGCGAGAAGCTCCAGCGGTAGGAGTCCGGTCGCTGGTCGGCGTCGTCCGCGAGCCGGTCGAGCTCGGTGCTGATGTCGAGCTCGTCGGGACCCTCGTGGCCGGCGACCAGCCGCCACAGCGCGTCCTCGTCCCGGTCGCGGGCGCCGAGGTTGCCGAGGTGCTGGTAGACCCAGTAGGAGCCCAGCCCGGCCACGACCCTCTCGTGCCACCAGTCGGTGGCCTCCATCTCCTCCCGCCACGTGTGACTCGTGTTCCAGTCGTCGCGGATGTCGTGGTCGTCGAAGATCATCGCGCTCGGGAGGGTCGAGAGCAGCCACCGGTTCGCGGGGTCGCTCCACGCCAGCCGGTAGAGGTGGGCGTACTCCTCGTAGTCCTTGAGCTCGTTCCAGGGTGGCTGCTCGGGGTCGCGCCGCGCGGCGATGAACTCCTTCATCGCCGGACTGGTGTCGTCGGCGTACACCTGGTCGCCGAGGAACAGGACCAGGTCCGGCCAGCGCTCGGGGTCCTCACCGGTGAGGCCCGCCATCCGCAGGGCGTAGGCGCGCAGGGCGTCGACGCCGAAGTCCTCGGTCCCCTGCTCGTCGTGCGACACGCTCACCCGGCACGACCCGAACGCGAGCCGCAGCGGCTTGCCCGGCTCGAGGGTCGGGATCACGGGCGGCGGGAAGTCCGCGAGGGCCGGGTCGGCGGACGGCCAGACCTGCTCACCGTCCACGAGCAGGCGGTACGGCGTCGGCGTCCCGGCCGGCAGCCCGGTCACCTCCACCAGCGCGTAGTGGTGGTCGTGGGCGCGGAAGGTCCGGGCCCGCGCGACGACGTCACCGGCCTCGACGGTCACCTCCGCGGAGGAGGCGGTCTCGACCCACAGGGTCGCCGACGAGTCGTCGACGTACCGGAGGACCGGCCCGAGCCGGAGCGGACCGGACGGTGACAGGGAGTCGGTCATCTCAGGGCTCGATCATCACCTTGACGGCCCGGCGCTCGTCCATCGCCCGGTAGCCCTCGGCCACGTCGTCCAGGGGCAGTGCCAGGTCGAAGACCTTGCCCGGGTCGATCCGGCCGCTCGTGACCAGGTCCAGCAGCTCGGGGAGGTACTGGCGGACCGGCGCGATCCCGCCGGCGAGCCCGATGTTCTTCACGAACATCCGGCCGACCGGCAGCTCGACGCCGTGCGGCACGCCGACGAAGCCCACGTGCGCCCCCGGCCGGGCCACGGCGAAGGCCAGGTCCATCGAGTCGCCGGTGCCCACGCACTCGAGGACGGCGTCCGCCCCCACTCCCCCGGTGATCTCCTTGACGGCCTGGCCGCCCTCCCTGCCGCGCTCGGCGACGACGTGGGTCGCGCCGAACTCGGTCGCGATCCTCTGCCGCGACTCGTGGCGCGACATCGCGATGATCGTCTCGGCACCCATGACGGACGCGGCCAGGACGCCGCAGAGGCCGACGGCGCCGTCCCCGACGACCACCGCGGTCCCGCCCTCCCGGACCCCGGCGGACACGGCCGCGTGCCAGCCGGTGGCCATCACGTCGGTGAGCGTCAGGAGGGACGGGAACAGGTCGTGGTCCGGGACGCCGTCCGTCCGCACCAGGCTGCCGTCGGCCTGGCCGACGCGCGCGTACTCCGCCTGGCCGCTCGAGGTCATCGACGAGTGCACGCACGCGGACTGGAACCCGGCGAGGCAGTGCGGGCAGGTGTTGTCGCTGTGGCAGAACGGCACGATGACGAAGTCGCCGGGCGACGACGTCGCGCACCTCTCCCCCGACCTCCTCGACGACGCCGATGCACTCGTGCCCGATCGTGTCGCCGGGCGTGATGTCGTTCTCGCCGCGGTACGGCCACAGGTCCGAGCCGCAGATGCAGGCCGCGACCACCTTCACGATCGCGTCGGTGGGGGCCTCGATGGTGGGCTCGGGCACCTCCGAGACGCGGATGTCACGGGTGCCGTGGATGGTGGTGGCGCGCATCCCGGCATCCTACGGCGGGGCCGAATTGCTTTATCTCACATGTGAGTTACCGTGAAGACATGCCCGACTACAAAGGCAGGATCGGCAACATCATCCGCGACGCCCGCAAGCACCGGGGCCTGACGCAGGCGCAGCTCGCCGAGCTGCTGTCGACCAGTCAGAGCGCGATCAACCGGATCGAGAAGGGCCACCAGAACCTCTCGCTGGAGATGCTGGCGCGCATCGGCGCGGCCCTCGACTCCGAGATCGTCGCGCTGGGCGCGGGACCGACCCACCTCCGCGTGACCGGTCCGACCACGCTCTCCGGCAGCATCGACGTGAAGACGTCCAAGAACGCCGGTGTCGCCCTCCTGTGCGCCTCGCTGCTCAACCGCGGCCGGACGACGCTGCGCAAGGTCGCCCGCATCGAGGAGGTCAACCGGCTGCTCGAGGTGCTCAACAGCCTCGGTGTCCAGACCCGGTGGATCGGCGACGAGAACGACCTCGAGATCATCCCGCCCAAGGAGCTCGACCTCGCGCACATCGACGAGGACGCCGCCCGGCGGACCCGCTCGATCATCATGTTCCTGGGCCCGCTGCTGCACCGGTCCGACGTCTTCGACCTGCCGTACGCCGGCGGCTGCAACCTCGGCACCCGGACCGTCGAGCCGCACATGTACGCGCTCCGCCCGTTCGGGCTCGAGGTCAAGGCCACCGACGGCTCGTACCACGCGCAGGTCAACCGGGCGATCGAGCCGCAGGCGCCGATCGTGCTCACCGAGCGCGGCGACACGGTCACCGAGAACGCCCTGATGGCCGCCGCCCTGCGTCCCGGCACGACCGTGATCCGCAACGCGTCGTCCAACTACATGGTCCAGGACCTCTGCTTCTACCTGCTGAAGCTCGGGGTCCAGGTGGAGGGCATCGGCACCACCACGCTGAGCGTGACGGGCGTCGAGTCGATCGACGTCGACGTCGACTACGCCCCGAGCGAGGACCCGATCGAGGCCATGTCGCTGCTCGCCGCGGCGATCGTCACCCGGTCGGAGATCACCATCCGCCGGGTCCCCATCGAGTTCCTGGAGATCGAGCTCGCGACGCTCGGTGAGATGGGCTTCCGCTACAGCCGCTCCGAGGAGTACGTCGCCCTCAACGGCCGCACCCGGCTCGTCGACATCACGACGTTCGAGTCGGACCTGCACGCGCCCCTCGACAAGATCCACCCGATGCCGTTCCCGGGCCTGAACATCGACAACCTGCCGTTCTTCGCCGTGATCGCGGCCGTGGCCGAGGGGCAGACGCTGCTGCACGACTGGGTCTACGAGAACCGCGCGATCTACCTGACCGAGCTCAACAAGCTGGGCGGCCAGGTCAAGCTCCTCGACCCGCACCGGGTGATGATCGAGGGACCGACGCACTTCTCCGGCACCGAGATCGTCTGTCCCCCGGCGCTCCGACCGGCCGTGGTGATCCTGCTGGCGATGCTGGCCTCGAAGGGCACGTCGGTGCTGCGCTCGACGTACGTCATCCACCGCGGCTACGAGGACCTCGCCGAGCGGCTCAACGAGCTCGGCGCCAACATCGAGCCGTTCCGGGACATCTAGAACAGGGTCTCGACCCAGGCTCGTGCGGCCGGCTTGCTCGCCGGTGGCTCCGTCATGTCCGCGGTGATCCGCGGCATCGGCATCGTGTGCTGGCCGGCGTGCCGGTGCCAGTCGGTCTCGGACTCGACCAGGCTGCCGAGGTCGGCCCGGCGCAGGAACACGCCGTGGCCGGACGGGCAGGCGTTGACCTCGCCGTCGCCGAGAGGCCTGCTGTCCATCTCGGTGCCGCAGACCGGACATGCCAGCGGATCCATAAACGGACGCTAGCGCGCGCCGAGGTCCTCACCGGGGACGCGCGCCGGGTACATACTGCGACCGTGACTGGGAGGGCGGCCGGGCGACCGGCTGAGTGGGCGACGCCCGGTGGCGTCCTCGCCTTCGCCCACCGCGGCGGTGCCTACCACCCCGAGATCGAGGGACTGGAGAACACGCTCGCGGCGTTCAAGCACGCGGTCGCCCTGGGCTACGACTACCTCGAGACCGACGTGCACGTCACCGCCGACGGCGTCCTGCTGGCGTTCCACGACAGCGTGCTCGACCGGGTGACCGACCAGCGGGGCGCGATCGCGGACCTCACGTTCGAGGAGGTACGGCGCGCGCTGGTCGGCGGCCGCGAGCAGGTGCCGACCCTGGCGCAGCTCTTCGACGAGTTCCCGCACGCCCGCTTCAACATCGACCTGAAGTCCGACGGCGCCGCCGCCGCCCTCGCGGAGTTCGTCACCGAGCGCGACGCCTGGGACCGGCTGCTGGTGGGGTCGTTCAGCCGCAAGCGGCTGAACGAGTTCCGGCGGCTGACGGGGGGCCGCATCCCCACGTCCGCGGCGCCCCCCGAGGTGGTGGCCTTCCGGTTCCTGCCGAGCGGGTGGCTGGCCGACCGCCTCACCGGGGGCAAGGTCGCGGCCCTCCAGATCCCGCACCGGCGCGGACGGCTGACCATCGCCTCGCGCGGCCTGGTGCGGCGGGCGCACGCGGCCGGGCGTCCGGTCCACGTGTGGACCGTCGACGACCCCGACGAGATGCGTCGGCTGCTGGACCGTGGCGTGGACGGGATCTTCACCGACCGCACCGACCTGTTGAAGGACGTGCTCACCGAGCGCGGCGACTGGAGGGATTCGCATGACCACCACTGATCCATCAGGGATCGCGGATCTCGGACCGCTCAACCGCGGCAGGGAGCAGAAGGCCTGGTACTGGTACGACTGGGCCAACTCCGCGTTCTACACGACGGTCCTCACGGTGCTCTTCGGCCCGTACATGATCGAGATCGCCGGCAAGGCGGCCGGCTGCACCGAGTACGAGCGCGAGCACGACTGCGCCAAGACGGTGAGCATCGGCTTCCTCGACCTCGCGGCCGGGTCGCTGCCGTTCTACCTCACCAGCTTCGCGACGATCTTCAGCGCGTTCCTGCTGCCGGTCGTGGGCGCGATGGTGGACCGGTCGTCGCGCAAGAAGGTGCACATGGCCGGGTTCGCCTGGGCCGGCGCGTTCTTCTGCGCCCTGCTGTTCTTCATGAAGGGCGAGAACTGGCAGCTCGGGGCGGTCTGCATCGTGCTGGCCAGCGTGCTCGCGGGCTGCTCGCTGGTGAGCTACTCGGCGATCCTGTGCGACATCTCCACCGAGGAGGAGCGCGACCACGTCTCGTCGCGCGGCTGGGCGTTCGGCTACCTCGGCGGCGGTCTGCTCCTGGTCGTCAACCTCGCCCTGGTGCTCGGCAACGACGCCATCGGGCTGAGCACCGGCATGGCCGTGCGGATCTCGCTGCTCTCGGCGGCGCTGTGGTGGGCGGGCTTCACGATCATCCCGTTCGTGCGGCTCCGGAACCGTCCGCCCCTGAACGTGGTCCCGGAGTCCGGTGGCCTGCTGCACCGCTCGTTCGGCCAGCTGTTCGCGACGCTCAAGGACCTGAAGAACTACCCGATGACGCTGACGTTCCTGCTGGCGTACGTCTTCTACAACGACGGCATCCAGACGGTCATCTACAGCGCCTCGGTCTACGGCTCGGAGGAGCTCGGCTTCGGCACCAGCGTCCTCATCGCGACGATCCTGCTGATCCAGTTCGTCGCCTTCGGCGGTGCGCTCTACTTCGGCCGTCTCGCCTCCAAGTACGGCGCCTACCGCTCGATCCTGTACGGGTGCTACGCGTGGATGGTCATCGTGGTCGTGGCGATGTTCCTGCCCGAGAAGAACATCGCGCTGTTCCTGGCCGTCGGCATCGCGATCGGCGTCGTCCTCGGTGGCACGCAGGCGCTCTCCCGCTCGTTCTTCAGCCTGCTCATCCCCCGCGGGCGCGAGGGCGAGTACTTCGCCCTCTACAACGCCTTCGAGCGCGGGACGTCGTGGTTCGGCGTGCTCCTGTTCGGCGTGATGTTCCAGCTCACCGACTCCTACCGGCCCGCCATCGTGTCGCTGATCATCTTCTTCGTCCTGGGCGTGGTCTTCCTGCTCAGGCTCGACCCCGCCCGGGGTATCCGCGAGGCCGGGAACACGGTGCCCAGCTCCCTCTGACCCCACCCGCCCCGCGCCGCGCTGTCTAGTCAGGACTTCGCGTACTCGTGGTATGCCTTGATTTTTTGGGAACAGTGTGGTGACCGGTACCGTTGGACTTCTCGGGAGAGGAATTGCGCGTTCGGCGCAACCTCGGTGTGGGACACGGCGTCCTACCCCCGGGAAGTCATCACACGGGGAAAGACAACGGGAGGTGTCTCATGGCTGAGCGCACATTGCGCGGCGCACGGCTCGGTGGCCAGAGCTTCGAGGACGAGCGCGGTATCGAGTTCGCGGCTCGCCAGCAGGTCGGCTACCGCTGCCCGCAGGGCCACGACTTCGAGATCACCATGTCCGACGAGGCCGAGATCCCGGCCGTCTGGGAGTGCCCGCGCTGCGGCGACGAGGCTCTCAGCACCGCCGGCATCGAGAAGGTCGTCAAGGCCGAGAAGCCGGTCCGCACCCACTGGGACATGCTGCTCGAGCGCCGCTCCGAGAAGGAGCTCGAGGAGATCCTCAAGGAGCGCCTCGAGCTGCTCCGCGACGGCGAGATCGGCCCTGCGCACCTGCACCGCGCCAACGCGCGGAAGCGGAAGGCGTCGGCCTAGGTCTACGGATCGACCACTTCACCAGGAACCACCGGGCCCTCGCCCGGTGGTTTCCTGCTTCCCGGGGGCGGCACGACGACCAGGCGGCGGGCGACGACCGTGGTGAGCAGGCGTCGGGCGACCGGCCGCGTGAGCGGGAGGATCAGCAGGATGCCGAACGCGTCCGTGACGAAGCCGGGCGCGAGCATCATCGTGCCGCCGATCAGGATGAGCGCGCCGTCGGCCAGCTCCCTGGCCGGCATCCGCCCGCTGCTCAGTGCCGTCTGCAGCGCCCGCCAGGCCCGGCCGCCCTCGCGGCGGATCAGCCAGGTGCCCAGGACGCTGTCCGCGACGAGGAGCAGGATCGTCCACCCGACCCCGATCACCTGGCCGACCTGGATGAGGACGTAGATCTCGACCAGGGGCACCAGGACGAACGCCGCCAGCACGGCCCAACCGACCCAGGTCCGTCGTCGTCCGGCCATCACGCCTTCTCCCTCGGGCTCAGCGCACGCCGTACCTGGTCGCGCCGCTCGCGCAGGCCCCAGCTCGTGATCCGGCGCAGCGACTCGGTGGCCACCGCCCCGCTCATCTTCGAGTCGCCCCGCACCCGCTCGACGAACTCGATCGGGACCTCGCGGACGGTCAGCCCGGAGCGCAGGCAGCGGGTGACCAGGTCGGTCTGGAAGACGTAGCCGGTGGACCGGACCGAGGCCAGGTCGATCTTCTCCAGCGCGGTCCTGCGGAACAGCCGGTAGCCGGCCGTCGCGTCGCGGACGTCGATCCCGAGCAGCAGCCGGACGTAGAGGTTGCCGCCGCGCGACAGGAGCTCCCGGCGGCGCGGCCAGTTCACGACCGACCCGCCGGGCACCCAGCGCGAGCCGATCACGAGGTCCGCGTCCGCCAACGCCTCGAGGAGCAGGCGCAGCTGCTCGGGCTGGTGCGAGCCGTCGGCGTCCATCTCGCCGACGACGTCGTAGCCGGCGTCGAGGGCCCAGGCGAAGCCGGCGAGGTAGGCCGCGCCCAGCCCGGCCTTGGACTCCCGGTGCAGCACGTGGACGGCCGGGTCGGCCGCGGCGAGCCCGTCCGCGAGGTCCCCGGTCCCGTCCGGGGAGCCGTCGTCGACGACCAGCACGTCGATGGCGGGCTGTGCCTCGCGCAGCCGGCCGACGATCCAGGCGAGGTTGTCCGCCTCGTTGTAGGTCGGCACCACCATCACCACCCGGCCGAGGTCCGCGCTCATCGCGCCTCCACGAGCTCGGGTGCGGCCTCGGGCGCGTCGGCCTCCGGCCGACGGCGCACCACCAGCGCCAGCACGACGCCGACCAGCGTCAGCAGCGCGAGCACCCGCCCGGCCCAGCTGCCGATCCGGGTGGCCGGCGTGAGCTCGTCGATCAGCGCGACCTCCTCGAGCAGGACGTCCTGGGTGCGCGGCTCGGCGGTGGCCACGACCTCGCCGTCCGGCGCGATCACCCCGCTGACGCCGTTGGTGGTGGCCACCGCGGTCCACCGGCCGCTCTCGATGGCCCGCACCCGGCTGATCGCGAACTGCTGGTCGATCTGGTCGGTGCGGATGAAGGTCGCGTTGCTGCTCTGGACGACGAGCAGCTCGGCGCCGCGGTTCAGCTGGGCGTTGATGCCGTCGTCGTAGGCCACGTCGAAGCAGATCGCGTCCGCGACCTGGACCCCGCCGATGTCGAGCGGCTCGTCGCGGGTGCCGGTGAGCATGTCGCGGCCGATCTCGCGCAGCCGGTCGAAGAAGTTGTACTTCGTGAAGACCGAGCGGAACGGGATGTACTCGCCGAACGGCACGGGGTGCCGCTTCGTGTACCGGTCCCCCGCCCCGGTCGACGGGTCCCAGACGATGCCCTGGTTGAGGACCTGGTTGGGGCCCGCGTCGACGATGGCGCCGACCAGGATGGGGACACCGATCGCCTCGCTGGCCTCGGCGATCTGGTCGTTCGTCGGGGCGTCGTCGAACGGGTCGGTGGCGGTCGAGTTCTCGGGCCAGAGGACGAACGCGGGCGCCTCGACCTCGCCGTCCGCGACCCGCTCCGCCAGGGCGACCGTCGCGTCCACGTGGTTCTGGGTCACCTGGCGGTAGTCGTAGAGGATGTCGTCGCCGTCGCCCGGCACGTCCCCCTGGACGACGGCGACCGTGATCCCCGGCTCGCCCCGGTCGTCGGGCTCCCACGGGAACGCCACCGGCACCGCGACGAGGAGGCACAGCCCGGCGAGCACCGCGACGGGCGTCCGCACCCGCGGTCCGACCCCGCGCACGGAGAGGAGCGCCGCGGCGACGAGAGCACCCATCAGCGCGAGGACGAAGCTCACCCCGACCGCGCCGACGTACGGCAGCGCCGGGGCGAGCGGCGTGTCCACGACCGCGAAGGCGAGCCGCCCCCAGGGCATCCCGCCGAGCGGCCAGTCGCTGCGGACCACCTCGGCAGTGGTCCACGCGGCGGCGAACCAGAGCGGCCACAGCCGGTGCCGCTGGACGACCGTGGACACGAGGCCGGCCATCGCGTAGAAGAGCGTCTCGAGCACCGACAGGGCGATCCAGGCGGGCACGCCCACCGCCCGCATCCAGAAGATGTGGGTGAGGTAGAAGGCGCCCCCGAAGACCAGGCCGACGAGGAACGCCCGGCGCTTGCTCTGGTCGCGGGTCAGCAGCGCGAACGCGGCGACCGCGAACGGGATCACCCAGGGCAGCGCGACCGGCTCGAAGGCCAGGCTCAGGGACAGGCCCGCGACGGCAGCCAGAGCGACGCGGACGGGCACGGGTCAACGCTACTTGCTGAGGCGTGAGGTCGACCCATCGACCTGCAGAGGTCGGAGGGGTCCCGCAGCACTTCGGTCCGGCCCGAGAATCGACTGGATGACGAGGTCGGGCTGTTGTCTAGGGGGTACGGGCCCCTCCGCCCCCACTCTCATGGAACGCTCCCCGAATCCCGTGGACCGGCCTGGCAGGTGATGGCTTCTCACCGTCGGGCGGTCTCGTGGACCAGTGCGTCTCCCACGATCTGCATGAGCGGACGGCGGACACAGTCACTCTCCGGACCTGCCCTTGTCAACCGCCCGCTGACCTGCGCAAACGCGAGAAGCCGCAGGTCAGGGGCCATGCTCCGTTCACCGACGGTTCACGACATTTTCCGGTTCGCGCGGCGTGTCGACCACACCCGTCACACCAGGACCAGACCAGGGGCCGGGACCCTGTTCGCTCACACGTACTTGTCGCGGATGTGGGTGTCGGCGACGTCGACCGCGCCGGGGACCGGCAGGACCGACGTGAGGAACGACTCGCGGTCGATCCCCCAGAGCCGCACGCTCGACAGCGCCGTGACGGTCGCCGTCCGGGGGACGTCGCGCAGCAGCGCGATCTCACCGAACCAGTCGCCCGGGCCCAGCTCCCGGACGACCGAGCCGTCGATGTCGACCCGGACCTGTCCCGAGGCGATGACGTAGAAGCGGGTGCCGACCGTGCCCTGCCGGACGACGGTCCCGCCGGACGGCACCTGCTCGGCCGTGGCGTCCCGGGCCAGCCGCTCCACGATCCGTGGCGCCAGCACCGCCAGGGTCGGGACCCCCAGGAGCAGCGCCACCACGTCGGCGGGGATGGAGGTGGTCGAGTCGAGTCGACGCAGGGTCCGGTACGACCCCAGGGCGACCAGCGGCAGCAGGCACCCCGCGGCGACGAAGGCACCCTGCGCGCCGACGCCGGCGACCAGCAACGGGGCGGCGAGCGTTCCGAGGGCGAGACCGACCATCGTGAACGACTCCTGCAGCCCGAACATCGCGGTCAGCAGGTGGTCGGGCAGCATCCGCTGGATGAAGGTGCGCGACGCCACGTCGTAGAAGAGCTTGCCCGCCCCGCTCGCCGCGACCAGGGCCAGTGCGACCACGGGGACGCTCGCCTGGCCGGCCAGCGCGAACGGGACGCTGGCCAGCAGTGCCCCCAGCAGGAGGGGCGCCGCCAGTCCGGGCCTCCCGATCAGGAGGAACGTGAAGGCGGCGCCGGCGAGCCCGCCCACCCCGATGGCCGAGTTCAGGATCCCGGGGCCGGCCTGCGACATGTCCAGGACGTCGAGGGCCAGGACGACCAGCAGGATGTCCATCATGCCGACGAGCGCGTACTCGGCGATGACCAGCAGGGACATCACCCGCGCGGCGGGGTTGGCGACCACCGCCCCCAAGGAGCCGCCCGCGCGACGGTCCGCGCCGCGCGAGCGGACGGCGCGAACGGGAGGAGCGGTCTCCATCCGGGCGGTGAGCAGGACGCCCACACCGGAGCAGGCGCTGGCGACCAGGAGCACTCCGCCGGCTCCCCCGGCGGCGAGGACCAGACCGCTGGCCAGCGGTCCGACGAACGCCGCCAGCGCCTCCAAGGACCCGGAGGCCGCGTTCCCGGCCGTGAGGTCGCCGGTGGTCCGCGAGATCTCGGGCAGCAGCGCGTTGTGGGAGGGGCGGGTCAGGGACACCGCGATCGCGGACGCCGCCGCCGCGACGCCCACCGCCGCGAAGGGCGCGTCGGTCACCAGCGCGACGCCCACGAGCAGGAAGCCGACGGTCTGGGCCGCGTATCCCACCGCGAGGGCGCGGCCACGTGAGAGCCGGCCCAGGAGGGCCGCGGTCGGCGCGGCCAGGAGCGCCGCGGGGACCAGCTGGACCAGCGCGATCAGGGCCGAGCCTCGGACGCCGTCGGCGCCGAAGCCCCACACCAGCAGGGCGATCCACGTCGCCCACTCGGCCACGTTGAACAGGAGGTAGGCGACCAGCACCCGCCGCAGACGGGGGTTGCCCAGGGCCTGCCGGACGACGGTTCCGCGTCCACCCGCCACCGCCACCGTCCACCGCCTTGATGAGACCCGAGACGCGCAGGCAGCGTAACGCCAGGCTCAGTCAGTCGGCGGCGGGACCACCACGGTGCCGGTCGCGGTGGTCGCGACGATCGGCGGGTCGAGCGGTCGGGCCGCACCGGGAGCCGCGTCGGTGGCCTCGCCGCGGGCCACGACCGTGAGGGTGAACGCGATGCCGCGCGACCGGGTGCCGGCGCGGACCAGCTCGGCGGTCACCTCGACGACGTCCCCGGCCCGCACGGGCGCCACGAACTGCACGTCGTCGTACGACGCGAAGAGACCCTCGTCGCCGTCGGTCGTGACGCAGAGGTCCGTCGCGACGTCACCGAACAGGCCGAGCCCGTAGGCGCCGTCGACGAGGTTGCCGGCGTAGTGCGCGTGGGAGTACGGCACGTAGCGGCGGTGCGTGACCTTCGTTCCGACCTCGGCCACGTCAGGCCGCCTTCCCGTCGACCAGCCGGTGCACGATGAACGAGGCGACCTCGCCCGGCGTGGTGCCGCGGGTGAAGACCCGGTCGACGCCGAGCTCGCCCGCCATCGCCTCGTCGAAGCGTGGACCGCCCACCACGAGCAGCGGCCTCTTGGCCGGCGGGTAGGCCTCGCGGAACGCCGCGGACATCTCCCGGGTGTTGAGCAGGTGCGCGTCGCGCTGCGTCACGACCTGCGACACGAGGACGGCGTCCGCCTTCTCGTCGTTCGCCCGGGCGACCAGCTGCGGCACCGACACCTGGGCTCCGAGGTTCACGACCTTGAGCTCGCGGTAGTACTCGAGCCCCTTCTCGCCGGCGAAGCCCTTGATGTTGAGGATCGCGTCGATGCCCACGGTGTGCGCATCGGTGCCGATGCAGGCGCCGACCACCACGAGCCGCCGGCGGAGGGAGCGCTTGACGGCGGCGTTGACCTCCTTGGGCGTGAGCAGCGGGTAGTCCCGCTCGACGATCTCCACGGCGTCGGTGTCGACCAGGTGGCTGACCCGCCCGTAGACGACGAAGAACGTGAAGTCCGGGCCCATCGGCTTGCTGTGCACGACGAGCGCGGGGTCCATGCCCATCTTGTTGGCCAGCTGCAGCGCCGCGCCGTCGGCGTGCTTCGAGTGCGGGATCGGCAGCGTGAAGCTCGTCTGCACCATGCCGTCGCCGGTGGTGTCCCCGTAGGGCCGGATGATGCTCACGTCGTCGACTCCAGGAGCTCGCTCGCGGGGTTGAAGTAGGCCGAGGACTTCTTGGCCACGCCGTCGAGGCCACGCCCGGCGTCGGCCGGGCGCTTCATCAGGCCGAAGGTGCCGTCGGCGATCGCGTCGAGCAGGCCGTTCGGGTGGTCGATGATCTGCTCGAGCAGCTCGACCGACTCCCCCAGCACCTCGCGGGCGCGGGTGGCGATGAACCCGTCGGGCGACGGGTGGAAGTCCTCGCGCAGGTTGCCCGCGGCGTTCATGACGTACCGGACGTTCTGGAGGGCCAGGTCGCGGTCCGACAGCCACGGGGTCACGACCGCCTCGGTCATCATCCCGACGAGGAGGATGCCCTGGCCCGTCAGCGCACCCACGAGGTTGAAGAACCCGTCGAGCAGGTAGCCGCGGAACACGTCGCCGGTCATGTGCCGCGTCGGCGGCATCCACTTCAGCGGGGCGTCCGGGAAGAGCTCCCGCGCGAGCATCGCGTGCGCGAGCTCGAGGCGGAACGACTCCGGGACGTCCGGGTCGATCTCGAACGCGTGGCCGAGGCCGAGCTGCCAGTCCTCGAGGCCGGCCTCCTTGGCGAAGTACTCGTTGAGGAGCTGGCTGGTGGTCACCGTGTGCGCGGCCTCGACCGCGTCGGCGGTGGTCAGGTAGTTGTCCTCGCCCGTGTTGATGATGATCCCGGCGCGGGCGTGGATCTGACGGCTGAAGCGCTGGTCGACGAAGGTGCGGATCGGGTTGATGTCGCGGAAGAGGATCCCGTACATCGAGTCGTTCAGCATCATGTCCAGCCGCTGCAGCCCGGCCAGGGTCGCGATCTCCGGCATGCACAGGCCCGAGGCGTAGTTGGTCAGCCGGACGTAGCGGCCGAGCTCCTTGCTGGACTCGTCGAGGGCGGCGCGCATCAGGCGGAAGTTCTCCTGGGTGGCGTACGTCCCGGCGAACCCCTCGCGGGTCGCGCCCTCGGGGACGTAGTCGAGCAGGCTCTGGCCGGTGGAGCGGATCACCGCGATGACGTCGGCGCCCTCACGGGCGGCCTGCTGCGCCTGCGGGATGTCCTCGTAGATGTCGCCCGTGGCCACGATCAGGTAGATCCACGGCTGCCGAGGGGCGTCGCCGATCTTCGTGATCATGCGCTCGCGCTCGACGCGGCGCTTGTCGATCAGCTTGAGGCCACCACCGACCTGCTTGGTTGCGGCGGACCGGGCGCGCTGGGCGTCGCGGCCCTCGGGCAGCCGGAACCGCACCGAGCCGGCGCTCGCCTTCTGGGCGAGCGTCTCGAGGTCCTCGGCCTCGCCGCGGACGAGCGCGTCCCAGACCGGGAGGGCGACGCCGTGCGCCAGTCCCCCGTCCTGCTCGAGGTCGGCGCGGACGACGTCGGCGAGCCGGTTCACCCAGGGCGTGCCCTCGGCGTCGGCGCCGGCGAGCCCGGCCAGCCGCAGGGTGGCTCGCTCGACCGAGACGGTGGTGTGCTGCTGGGCGAGCCTGACGATGGGGCGACCCGCCTTGCGCGCCAGTGTGCGGGCCTGGCGGACGTCGGCGCGGTCGAGGCCGAGCTGGCTCCTGGGCGCGCTCATGCGTGCACCAGCCGGCCCTCGAACAGGCGGCGGACGGCGTCGTTCTCGCGGAGCAGGGTCATCGCGTAGTCGGCGTGGCCCGGCACGTAGCCGTTGCCGACCAGCATGGTGACGTCGGCCGCGAGGCCCTCGGCTCCGAGGGCGGCGGCGGCGAACGAGGTCGCCATCGAGAAGAAGATGACGGTCCCGCCGGACGACGTGGTGAGGATCGCGCCGCCCTCGCAGCCCGGCACGTCGACGCACACGACGGTGATGTCGGCCGTCCCCCCGACGGCCGACACCACCGCATCCCGAGTCGCGATCGGGTCGCGAGCATCAGCGACCACGACGTCGTCGGCGAGGCCCGAGTCACGCAGCAGAGCCGCCTCGCGCTCGTGGGGCACGATGCCCACGGTGCGCCGGGCTCCGGCGCGCCGGGCGGCCGCGAGGCTCAGCGAGCCGGACTTGCCGGCCCCGCCGATGACCGCGACGACGGGCTGCTCGTACTGCGTCACGACGCGGTGCGTCAGCGCGGGCGCTCCGCAGACGTCCATCACGGCGAGGCTCAGCTCGGGTGCCAGGTCGTCGGGGATGCGCGCGGCGATCGAGCGGCCGAAGAGCACGGCGTACCCGTCGCACGGGACCTGCTCGGACCGGCCGTCCCAGCGCTCGAGCCCGTCCTCGATCACCAGCGGCGTGAGCGTGAGGCTGACCAGCGTGGCGACCCGGTCGCCGACCGCCAGACCCAGCGGCGAGTCGGGGCCGACCTCCTCGACGGTGCCGACGAGCATGCCGCCGGACCCGGTCTCGGGGTTCTGCATCTTGCCGCGGGCCGCCACGATGTCGAGCACCTGCGCGCGGACGGCCTCGCCGTCCTCGGCGTTCGTGCGCTCCAGCTGACGGAACGACGCGGCGTCGAGGTTCAGGCGCTCGACGCGGACCCGGACCTCGTCGGGCCACAGCTCGCGACGGGTGTCGAGGCGGGTCGCCGCCTGCGGCAGGACCGCCGGCTGGTCCAGGACCCGGTGCAACCCGGTCGGATCGCTGGCGCGCACGAAGTTTCTCCTCAGTAACATGGGCGAACAGGATGATTTGCGGCGCGGCTTTGGACAGCCCGCAGATCGTCCACCTACGATGTCACAGTGACCATTGAAACGTCCATCGGGCTCGGCACCGGGCAGCCCTACCCCTACCAGCGTGTCGAGCTCGTCGAGCCCGACTGGACCCGGTTCCCCGGGTGGAAGGACGTCACCGCGGAGGACTGGGCGTCCGTCCAGTGGCAGCGGGCGCACTGCGTCAAGAACGTCAAGCAGCTCCGCGAGCTGCTCGGCGACCTGGTCGACGACCGGTTCTACGAGGACCTCGAGCGCGACCAGAACGAGCGCGCGACCATGTCGATGCTCGTGCCGCCGCAGATGATGAACACGATGGCGCCGCACACGGCGCCGGCGGGCCCGGGGTCGCTCACCGACGCGTTCTACGCCGACCCGGTCCGCCACTACATGCTCCCGGTCTTCTCCGACCGGCGGACCGACTGGCCGTCGCACCCGCACGCCACCCGCGACTCGCTGCACGAGCACGACATGTGGGCGACCGAGGGGCTGACGCACCGCTACCCCACCAAGGTGCTCGCCGAGCTGCTGCCCACCTGCCCGCAGTACTGCGGCCACTGCACCCGCATGGACATCGTCGGCAACTCCACCGCGGTCATCGACAAGCTGAAGTTCGTCGGCAAGCCCAACGACCGGCTCGGCGACATGCTCGACTACCTGCGCCGCTCCCCCGGCGTGCGCGACGTCGTGGTCTCCGGCGGCGACGTGGCCAACATGCCGTGGCCCCGGCTGGAGGCGTTCCTCACCCAGCTGCTCGAGATCGAGAACATCCGCGACATCCGGCTCGCCACCAAGGCGCTGATGGCGCTGCCGCAGCACTGGCTGCAGCCCGAGGTCGTCGAGGGCATGACCCGGATCGGCGAGACCTCCCGCGCCCGCGGCGTCTCGGTCGCCATCCACACGCACGTCAACCACGCCAACTCGGTGACCCCGCTGGTCGCGCGAGGCGACCCGCACGATGCTCGACACCGGCATCCGCGACGTCCGCAACCAGGGCGTCATCCTCAACGGCGTCAACGCCGACCCGCACGCGCTCCTCGACCTGTGCTTCCGGCTCCTCGATGGCGCGCAGATCATGCCGTACTACTTCTACATGTGCGACATGATCCCGTTCTCGGAGCACTGGCGGGTCTCGGTCGCCGACGCCCAGCGCCTGCAGCACGCGATCATGGGCTACCTGCCCGGGTTCGCGACGCCGCGCATCGTCTGCGACGTGCCGTTCGTCGGCAAGCGGTGGATCCACCAGCTCGAGGAGTACGACACCGTGCGCGGCATCTCCGGCTGGACGAAGAACTACCGGACGTCGATCGAGGCCGAGGACGCCGAGGCGCTGAGCCGCACGTACTCCTACTACGACCCGATCCACACCCTGCCCGCCGAGGGCCAGGCGTGGTGGGCCGAGCACGCCCGCGACGACGACACGGCGCTCAAGGCCGCCGAGATGGCCGAGGCGTCGCGTCGGACGGCGGCGCTGCAGGCGTACTGACGCCATGACCCGAACGGGTCATGGCCGCGCTCGCGGACCGGGTGCAGAGTGCGGTCATGCGCTCCAAGCTCGGCACGGTCGTCCTCGTCGTCGCGGTCGCGTTCCTGGTGGCCACCCATCCGGTGGTCGCTGACGCGGCCAGGCAGATCACCGGCAAGCAGATCAAGAACGGCAGCGTCACCGGCAAGGACGTGAAGGACAGGTCGTTGTCGGCCAAGGACCTCAAGCGCGGCACCGTCCCCGTCGAGGTCGTGGACGTCCGGCGGTTCGCGGGCGGGTCCGCTGAGCCCGGTCGCGATCCCCGCGACCATCGACAACGCGTTCTTCGGCCCGACGAGCACGGTCAAGGTCGACGGCTCCGACATCGTGGTCGCCAGTGCCTCCGCGCAGGTGATCGCCGCCGCCGACGGTGACGACCTCAACTACGGGCTCTGCTCACGGCCGGCCGGGGCGGTGACCCCACCCGCAGCCGCTCGGGGGCCTGCCGGCCGTCCTCACCGACATCGACCTCGTCGTCGGCGACAACGCCACCAGCAGCGACGCCAGCGCGGTCCTCGCTGCCGGCACCCACCAGGTCGGGTTGGTGCGGGCGGACGATCTCCGGGACGGTCCAGTTCAAGAACGTCAGCGGCTGGGTCGAGGTCCTGAGCGGGACGACGGGCCCGATCGACTGACCAGATCCGGGCGAGCGGGCTCAGCCGCCGGTGACGGGCCGGTTCTCGTAGTACGTCGACAGCACGATCGTGGTGCGCGTCGAGACGTTCGCGGCGGCCCGGATCCGGGCGAGCAGGTCCTCGAGGTCGCTGGGCTTGGCCAGGCGGACCTTCAGGATGTAGGACTCGTCGCCGGCGACCGACCAGCACGACTCGATCTCCGGGATGCTCTCGAGCCGTGCGGGCGAGTCGTCGGGCTGGGACGGGTCGATCGGCCGGATCGAGATGAACGCCGTCAGCGGCAGCCCGATCTCGTCGTGGTTGACCGTGGCGCCGTAGCCGAGGATCAGACCGCGCTGCTCGAGGCGCTTCACGCGCTGGTGCACCGCCGACGTCGACAGGCCGGTGGCCTTGCCCAGGTCGGTGAAGGACATCCGGCCGTCGGTGGCCAGGAGCTCGAGGATCTTGCGATCCGTGGGCTCCAGGTCGGAAGGTGTCACGCCGAACAGCCTAGAACGTGTTCTGACAAGATGCCGGGCGTGACCACGAAGCAAGCCGGTCCGGGACGGCTGATGCTCCTCGACACGGCCTCGATGTACTTCCGCGCCTTCTTCGGCGTCCCCGAGATCACCGCGCCCGACGGGACGCCCGTCAACGCCGTGCGGGGCCTGCTGGACATGATCGCCAGGCTCGTCGGCGAGTACCACCCGACCGACCTGGTCTGCTGCTGGGACGAGGACTGGCGGCCCCAGTGGCGGGTCGACCTGGTGCCGTCGTACAAGGCGCACCGGGTGGTCGCCGCCCGGCCCGCGGCGGTGGACATCGAGGAGGTGCCGGACCCGCTGGAGGTCCAGATCCCCATCATCCTCGAGGCCCTCGACGCGTTCGGGATCCGCGTCATCGGTGCACCGCACGCCGAGGCGGACGACGTGATCGGCACGCTGGCGACCGGCGCCGGGCAGCCCGTCGACGTCGTCACCGGCGACCGCGACCTGTTCCAGCTGGTCGACGACGACGCCGACGTCCGGGTGCTCTACATCGGCCGGGGCGTGGCCAAGCACGAGCGCGTCGACAACGCCTGGGTGCGCGACAAGTACGGCATCGACGCCTCGCAGTACGCCGACTTCGCGACCCTGCGCGGTGACGCCTCCGACGGACTTCCAGGAGTGGCGGGCGTCGGCGACAAGACCGCCGCGACCCTGCTCAACCGGTTCGGCGACATGGCAGGCGTGCTGGCGGCCGTGGAGGACCCCGACTCCGAGCTCGGTCCCGGCCCCCGCGGGAAGATCAAGGCGGCCGCCGACTACCTCGCGGTCGCGCCGACGGTCGTGGCCGTCACGCGTGACCTCGACCTCGACCGGAGCGACCTGTCGTTCCCGACCACCCCGCCCGACCACGACCCGGGTCATCGAGCTGGCGGAGCGCTACAACCTGGAGAGCCCGGCCGCGCGGCTGGTCCAGGCCATGACGCGATGACCGGGTCGGCGGTGGCCTGAGCTGGCTCACCGCCGCTGCGTACGGTGGAGGCATGTCCCGGATCGCCGTCGTCGGGGGCCACGGTCAGGTGGCCCGTCACCTCCTCGTCGAGCTGCGCGAGGTCGGCCACGACGCCGTCGCGCTGGTACGGCGCGAGGAGTACCGCGGGGACCTGGAGTCGCGCGGCGCCGAGGTGCGGCTGCTCGACATCGAGCAGGCGGGACGCTCGCTGAGTTCGCCGAGGCGTTCGCCGGGTGCGACGCCGTCGTGTTCGCGGCCGGTGGTGGCCCGGACGGCAACAGGGAGCGCAAGCGCACCGTCGACCTGGAGGGCTCGCTCAAGTCGGCCGAGGCAGCGCGCCTGGCGGGGATCGACCGGTTCGTCCAGATCTCCGCGATCGGCGTCGACGACCCGCTGCCGGAGGACACCGACGAGGTCTGGCGTGCCTACGTCGAGGCGAAGCGCGACGCGGACGCCGCCCTGCGCGGCACGGACCTGTCCTGGACGATCCTCCGCCCGGGCCGGCTCACCGACGAGCCGGCCACCGGTCGGGTGGCCCTGGGTCCCGACGTCGCTCGCGGCGAGGTGACCAGGGCCGACGTCGCCGCCGTGGTGGCGGCCGTCATCGACGTCCCGACGGCCGTCGGGAAGCAGTGGAACCTGGTCGGCGGTGACACGCCCGTGGCCGAGGCTGTCCGCCAGGGCTGATACCTCGCGGAAACCTCGGCGACACAAGGCGCGCCTAGCGTCGCCGCATGCACCTGACACCCGGGGACACCGAGAAGCTGCTGCTGGCCGTCGCCGGCATGGTGGCCCGCGACCGCCTCGAGCGCGGGGTGCGTCTCAACCACCCCGAGGCGGTCGCCCTGCTCAGCACGTGGGTGGTGGAGCGGGCCCGCGACGGGCTGCGGGCGTCGCGGAGCTCATGGGGCGGGCCGCGACGTCCTCACCGCTGACCAGGTCATGCCCGGGGTCCCGCAGATGCTGCACGACGTCCAGGTCGAGGCGACGTTCCCGGACGGACGCAAGCTCGTCACCGTCCACGACCCGATCGGCGCCACCGGCGGCGAGGGACCCGGTGAGCGCTGCGGCTCGGCGAGGGCACGGTCGGGCTCAACGCCGACCGCGGTGCCGACGAGCGCCGCACCCTCGTCATCGTCAACACCGGCGACCGGCCGGTCCAGATCGGGTCACACCTGCACCTGCCCGACGCCAACGCGGCCCTCGAGTTCGACCGGGAGGCCGCGGCCGGGTTCCGGCTCGACATCGCGTCCGGCACGTCGCGGCGCTTCGAGCCCGGCGCGTCCCGCGAGGTCGCGATCGTCGCGCTCCGCGGCCGGCGCCTCGTCCCCGGCATCCAGGTGCGGGTCGATGGCTGAGATCTCCCGCCGCGAGTACGCGCGCCCTGTACGGCGCCACGACCGGCGACCAGGTCCGCCTGGGCGACACCGACCTCTGGATCGAGGTCGAGCGGGACCTCACCTTCGGCGGCGAGGAGGCGGTCTTCGGTGGCGGCAAGTCGATCCGCGAGTCGATGGCGCAGTCCACGCTGACCCGGGCCGAGGGTGCGCCCGACACCGTCATCACCAACGCCGTCGTCCTCGACCACTGGGGCGTGGTCAAGGCGGACGTCGGTCTCCGGGACGGGCGGATCGTGGCCCTGGGCCGGTCCGGGAACCCGGACATCGCCGACGGCGTCCACCCCGACCTCGTGATCGGTCCGTCGACCGACGTGATCTCCGGCGAGGGGCGCATCCTCACCGCGGGGACGATCGACGTCCACGTGCACTTCCTGTCGACCTCGCAGGTGCACGAGGCGCTGGCGACCGGCACCACGACCGTCGGCGGCGGCGGCACCGGGCCCTCCGAGGGCTCGCGGGCCACGACCGTCACTCCTGGCGCCGTGGCACCTCCGGGCGGTGCACCGAGCGCTCGACCACCTCCCGGTCAACGTGCTGCTGATGGGCAAGGGCAACACCGTCAGCGCCGAGGGGCTGGCCGAGCAGGCGCTGGCCGGCGCCGCGGCGTACAAGGTCCACGAGGACTGGGGCTCGACACCGGCGGCCATCGACGCTGCCCTCCGCGCGGCCGACGAGCACGGGCTGCAGGTGGCGCTGCACTCCGACTCCCTGAACGAGGCAGGGTTCCTGGAGTCGACGGTCGCCGCCATCGCCGGGCGCTCGATCCACGCGTTCCACACCGAGGGTGCGGGTGGCGGCCACGCGCCGGACATCATCGAGGTCGCCTCGCTCCCCCACGTGATCCCGGGGTCGACGAACCCGACGCTGCCGCACACGGTCAACACCGTCGCCGAGCACCTCGACATGCTGATGGTCTGCCACCACCTGAGCCCCCGGGTGCCCGAGGACCTCGCCTTCGCGGAGTCGCGGATCCGGGCGACGACGATCGCCGCCGAGGACGTCCTGCACGACCTGGGCGCGCTGTCGGTCACCTCCTCGGACGCCCAGGCCATGGGCCGGATCGGCGAGGTGGTGTGCCGGACGTGGCAGGTCGCACACGTCATGAAGGCGCGCCGCGGGTCCCTCGGTGGCTCGCTGCCCGCCGACAACGAGCGCGCACGCCGGTACGTCGCCAAGTACACGATCAACCCGGCGATCGCCCACGGGATCGGCCACGAGGTGGGGTCGGTGGAGGCCGGGAAGCTGGCGGACCTGGTCCTCTGGGACCCGCGGTTCTTCGGGATCAGGCCGGAGCTCGTGCTCAAGGGCGGGGCGATCGTCCGGGCCGCGCTCGGGGACCCGAACGCGTCGATCCCGACTCCCCAGCCCGTCCTGATGCGGCCGACCCTCGTCGACGCCGACGGCAGCGACCACGCGGTCACCTTCGTCGCCCCCGCCGCGGTCGAGGACGGGCTGGCCGACCGACTGGGCCTCCGCCGCCGGCTGGTGGCCGTGACGCCCACCCGCGACGTCGGGAAGGCCGACATGGTCAACAACGACGCGCTGCCCCGGATCCAGGTCGACCCCGAGACCTTCGCGATCACGATCGACGGCGACCTCGTCGAGCCCGCCCCGGCCACCGAGCTGCCTCTCGCGCAGCTCTACTCGCTCTTCTGACGCGCCCGTGGACACCCTCGCACTCCTCCTCGCCGACGCCCGGCTGCCCGCGGCCGGTCACACGCAGTCCGGCGGCCTCGAGCCCGGCCTCGCAGCCGGGCTCGACCCGGCCGGCCTGCCGGCGTACTGCCGCACCCGGCTGGCGACGGTGACCCGCACCGAGGCGGCCACCGCGGTCGTGGCCCGGCACCGGGCCCGGTGCGCGGAGCCGCTGGACGAGGTCGAGACCGCGTGGGCCGCGCGCACACCCAGCGACGCGATGCGCTCCAGCTCGCGCGCCCTCGGGCGCGGCCTGCTGCGCCTCGCCCGGCGGGCGTGGCCGCTCGCGGTCGCGGGCTGGGCCGGCGACGCCCGGCCGCCGCGTCCACTGGTGCTGGGGGCCATCGCGGCCGAGACCGGGCTCTCGGCCGGGAGCCTGGCCCGGGTCGTGGCGTACGACGACGTGCAGACCGTCCTCGCGGCCGCGCTCAAGCTGCTCCCGCTCGACCCGGCCGACGCCGCGGCGTGGTGCGTCGGGCTGCTGCCCGACATCGACGCGTTCGCGCTCGAGGTCGCCGACCTGATGGACCCCGCCGACATCCCGGCGACCGGGTCCCCGCTCATCGAGGGGTGGGCCCAGGCCCACGCCCGCACGACCAGGAGGTTGTTCAGTGCCTGAGACCACGAGGGCCCTGCGGCTCGGCGTCTGCGGACCGGTCGGGACCGGCAAGAGCTCGTTGATCGCGACGATCTGCCGCGAGCTCGCCGGGAGCCTCGAGCTGGGCGTGATCACCAACGACATCTACACCGACGAGGACGCCCGCTTCCTGCGGTCGGCGGGGGTGCTGCCGCAGGAGCGCATCGTCGGCGTCGAGACCGGCGCCTGCCCGCACACCGCCATCCGCGACGACGTCACGGCGAACCTGATGGCCGTGGAGGACCTCGAGCGGCGGTTCGCGCCGCTGGACGTCGTCCTGGTCGAGTCGGGCGGCGACAACCTGACGGCGACCTTCTCCCCTGCGCTCGTGGACGTCCAGGTGTTCGTCCTCGACGTCGCCGGTGGCGGGGACGTGGCTCGCAAGGGCGGGCCCGGCATCGAGCGGGCTGACCTGCTGGTCGTCAACAAGACGGATCTGGCGCCGTACGTCGGGGTGGACGTGCGGCGGATGGTCCACGACGCCGCGCACGCGCGTGCCGGCCGCCCGGTGCTCGCGCTCTCCCGGACCGACCCGGCCTCGGTGGCGACCCTCGCCGCCTGGGTGCGGCACCGCCTCGAGCACTTCAGGTCGGGCGACCTCGTCCCCGTCGACCCCGGCCCGATGGCAGCGCATGCTCACCCGCACCCGCACTGAGGTCCGGTCGAGCCACCTCAGGTCCTTCTCGCTCGGACCCGGGAGGGTCGCCCTGGTGCCCGACCAGGCGGTGCTGCTGGCCGACGACGAGGTGACGGTCTCGGTGTCCGTCGCCGCCGGCTCCCGGCTCGAGATCGTCGAGCCGGGCGGCACGGTCGCCTACGCGATGCGCGGACGGTCGGCGCGCTGGGACGTGCGCGTCGACATCGAGGACGGCGGCCACCTGAGCTGGCTCGGCGAGCCGTTCATCGTGTCCGAGGGCGCGGACGTCGTCCGCACGCTCGGCGTCACCCTGGGTGCGTCGGCCACGCTGTCCCTGCGCGAGACACTCGTCCTCGGTCGCAGCGGCGAGGGCCCGGGCCACCTGGTCTCCCGGACGGACGTCCGTCAGGGCACGACGCCGCTCCTCGTCGAGGCGGTCGACACGGCCGTCGGCCTCGGCGGGCACCGGGTCCTGGACCAGCTCCTCTGCGTCGGCCCAGCGGACTGCCCGGAGGACTGCCCGGAGGACGCGATGGTCCTCGCGTCAGGTGGGCACCTGCACCGCTGGCTCGGCGACGCGAGCCACCTCAGTCCAGTGAGGTGTACGCCACCACCCCGCGGCGCAGGGCCCTGACCGTCTCGCGTGCGGTGTCGCGCAGCGGTCCGTCCCCGGCCGCGTCGGCCACCTGACCGCACACGTCGATCAGCTGCTTCATCCAGCGCACGAAGTCGCCGGCGGCCAGGTCCACGACGGTCAGGACGTCGTCCAGCTCGTCGCCCTCGGCCCAGTGGTAGGCCGCCCACGCGAAGCCGAGGTCGGGCTGCCTGAGGTAGTCCAGGTGGTGCTCCCGCTCGAGCTCGTCGAGCTCGCCCCAGACCGTGACCATCTCCGCGACCACGGCCTTGACCCGGCCGCCGGGCAGCCGCGGGGCCGACGCGTCGTCGGGACGGCGGGCCTCGAACACCAGCACGGACAGGGCCGCGGCCAGCTCGGCCGGCGTCAGGCCGTCCCAGAGCCCGCGCCGCAGGCTCTCCGCGGCGACCAGGTCGAGCTCGGAGTAGAGCCGCATCAGGTGCCGGCCCTGGTCGGTCACGGTCGTGGCGCCGTCCTCCTCGACGAGGTAGCCGAGCGTCGAGAGCACCTCGCAGACCCGGTCGAACTGGCGGGCGACGGTGTTGGTGCGCCGCTCCACCCGGCGGCGCAGCGTCTCGGCGTCCCGCTCGAGCTTGAAGTAGCGCTCCGCCCACCGCGCGTGGTCCTCGCGGTCCGGGCAGGCGTGGCACGGATGCGCCTTGAGGTCGGCCCGGAGGGCGCCGATCTCCCGGTCGATCGGTGAGCTGTCGAACCGGGTCCGCTCCGCGCCCCGCCTCCCGGGCGGAGGTGGCGCGAGGTCGTGCGTCCGGGTGCGCAGGGCCGAGGCGAGGTCGCGCCGCATCTGCGGGTTCCGGCCGTTGAAGGACTTGGGCACCTTGATCCGGGTGACCGCCTCCACGGGGGTCGGGAAGTCGATCATCGCCAGGCGCCGGGCCTGCCGGTCGGCCGTCACGACGTACGGCCGGGGTCCGTCGGCCGCCCAGCCGGGGTCGATGACCACGGCGTACCCCGCGAACTTGCCGGCGGGCACCTCGATCACGTCGCCCGGCTTGAGGTGGCGCAGGGACTCGACGGCCTCGTCGCGGCGGTCGGCACGCTTGGCCTTGCTCGCGCCCTTCTCCAGGTCGCTGATCCGGCGCCGCATCCCGGCGTACTCCATGAAGTCGCCGAGGTGGCACGTGGCGGCCTCGCGGTACCCCTCGAGGGCCTCCTCGCCCTTGCGGAGCTGCCGGGCCAGGCCCACGACCGCCCGGTCGGCCTGGAACTGCGCGAAGGACTGCTCGAGGAGCTCGCGCGAGGTCTCCTTGCCGAACTGGTGCACCAGGTTGACCGCCATGTTGTACGACGGGCGGAACGACGACCGGAGCGGGTAGGTGCGCGTCGAGGCGAGTCCGGCGACCTCGCGCGGGTTCATCCCGGGCTGGTACAGCACGACGCCGTGCCCCTCGACGTCGAGCCCGCGGCGCCCGGCGCGGCCGGTGAGCTGGGTGTACTCCCCCGGCGTGATGTCGGCGTGCGTCTCGCCGTTCCACTTGCTGAGCTTCTCGATGACCACGGTGCGCGCCGGCATGTTGATGCCGAGCGCGAGGGTCTCGGTCGCGAAGACCACCTTGCACAGGCCGCGGACGTAGAGCTCCTCCACGACCTGCTTGAACGCCGGCAGCATCCCGGCGTGGTGGGCGGCGATGCCGCGGGTGAGACCGTCGAGGAAGTCGTGGTACCCGAGCACGTGCCGGTCCTCGTCGGGGAGGTCTCGGCACGCGGTCTCGACGTAGGTGTAGATCTCGTCCCGCTGCTCGGGCGTGGTGAGCCGGACCCCGGCGTTCAGGCACTGGGTCACCGCCGCGTCGCAGCCCACCCGGCTGAAGATGAACACGATCGCCGGGAGCAGGCCCTCGCGGTCGAGCCGCTCGACGACGTCCGCGCGGCTGGGCACCCAGACGCGGCGGCCGTTGCCGACGCTTCGCGGGTTCTTGGTCGAGCCGGGCTTGCCCTTGCGCGGTGACCGTCGGTCACGCATCAGCCGGGTGCTGGCCCAGTCGTCGCGCGCGATCCGCACCAGCTCGTCGTTGACCGGGGCGCCCTCCTTCACGAAGCCGGCGGCCGCGTCGACGTCGGAGCTGGCGAACAGGTCGAGCAGGCGCCGTCCGACCATGACGTGCTGGTAGAGCGGCACGGGCCGGCGCTCCTCGACGATGGTCGTCGTCTCGCCGCGCACGGTGGCCAGCCACTCGCCGAACTCCTCGGCGTTGGAGACGGTCGCCGAGAGGCTCACCACCGTCACGGACTCCGGCAGGTGGATGATCACCTCCTCCCACACCGCGCCGCGCGAGCGGTCGGCGAGGTAGTGCACCTCGTCCATCACGACGTAGCCGAGCCCCAGGAGCGTCCGCGAGCCGGCGTAGAGCATGTTGCGCAGCACCTCGGTGGTCATCACGACCACGGGCGCCTCGCCGTTCACGACGTTGTCGCCGGTGAGCAGGCCGACGTCCTCGGGGCCGTAGCGGTCCACGAGGTCGCTGTACTTCTGGTTCGACAGGGCCTTGATCGGGGTCGTGTAGAAGCACTTCCGCCCGGTCGACTTGGCCAGGTGGATCGCGAACTCGCCGACGACGGTCTTCCCGGAGCCGGTCGGGGCGGCGACGAGGACGCCGCGGCCCTCCTCGATCTCGTGGCAGGCGCGACGTTGGAACTCGTCCAGGGGGAACGGGTAGAGCGCCTCGAAGTCCTTGGTCACCGGGTGCTCCCGGTGCCGCTGGAACTCGGCGTACCGCTCCGACGGCGACCGCTCGTCGGTGCTCATGGGGTCAAGGCTATGCGTAGACCCGCAACGCCCCGGGCACGCACTCGACGGTGAGCGGCAGCGCCCCGAACCGCTCCCCGTCGGCGTACGTCGTGATGCCCGGGGCGGCCAGCGTGACCCGGCGGACCCGGTGCCGCTCGTACTGCGGGTGCGTCGTGTGCGTCCCCTTGAACAGCTTGGGGTACGTCTTCACCAGCTCCCGGCGGCTCATCGGCTTGATGATCACCACGTCGAGCAGGCCGTCGTCCAGGCTGGCGCCCTCGGTGATCCGCAGCCCGCCGCCGAACGACGGTCCGTTGCCCACCGAGACCATCATCGCCTCGATCCGGCGGGTGGCCCCGTCGAGGTCGAGCGTGTACTGCAGCGGCTTGAAGGTGCGCAGCTCGGCCAGGGTCGCGATGTTGTAGCGCATCTGCCCCTTGGGCCAGGTCATCTCGTTGGCGCGCTCGTTGACCACCGCGTCGAACCCCGCGCACAGCACCGTGGTGAAGTACTTGTCGCCGCTGCGAGCCAGGTCGGAGGTGCGGGTCCGGCCGGCGACGACGCGGTCGGCGGCCGCGACCGGGTCCTTGCGCGGCAGGTCGAAGTACCGGGCCACGTCGTTGCCGGTCCCGGCCGGGATGATCCCGAGCGTGGTCTCCGACTGCGCCACCGCCTGCACGCCGAGGTGCACCATGCCGTCGCCGCCGATGACGACGAGGGCCTCCACGCCCTCCCGGACCACCCGATGGGCCAGGTCGAGGGCCTCGTCGGCGTCCCGGCCCTGGAGGTCCTGCACGGTCGCGCCCGACGCGGCCAGGCGGGCCCGCACGGCCTCGCGCGCCTTCGCGCCCCTGCCCTTGCCGGACGTCGGGTTGGTCAGGAGCGCGATCTCGCGGGGCACGCTCGGAGACTAGTGGTCTTCGTACGACTGGTGGTGCCCGCGCGCGTAGCACCACAGACCTCTCCCAGCATGGAGCCGGACGAGAACAGACGGGCCCTCGAAAAGAAGCGGACGACCGTTTCTTTTCGAGGACCCATCTGTGGAAGATCCTGATCAACCAGGCTGATCAGATCTTCCACACTCGTGGTCGAAGGCGGCCGCGCATGCGCGGCGCGGGCGGAGCCCGCGTCGTTGAGCGCGCCGCCTACCCGACCGACAGAGGCTCGCAGTCAAGGACGGCCGAAGGCCGCCGCGCAGCGGGCGCCGCAGGCGATCCTTGACGGCGAGCGTCGGTCGGGTACGCGCGCGGCCGCCACAGTCAAACGCGAAGACCAGCCCGGAAGAAGCTCAGCCGCCGAGGCGCAGCCGCACCGAGAACGAGGAGGGTCGCGCGCCGACCGCCTTGGCCACGCGCGTGATCGCGTCGAGCACCTCGTCGGCGGTGAACGACGTGCCGGGCACGGCGAGGGTGGTGCGGCCGTCGTGGTCGAGGAGCAGGACCTGACCGTGCGTCCAGGCCTGGTGCGCAGCGGTGCGCAGCGTGTCGTCGACGAGGGGCGCCGGGTAGGCCTGGTCGACGGCGAGCAGGTCGCAGGGGTGGCGTTGGTCGCCGGCCCCGAGGAGGCAGCCACCGACGGTGGAGCCGCTGCGGGTGACGTCGTCCGAGGCCCAGGTCACCTCACCCTCCCCCAGCCACTCGGGGAGGTCGAAGGCGTCCTGGGGGGTCACGACGCCATTGTCACAGGGCGGAGACCTCGTCGTCGGCCAGGCCGGCGTCAGCGTCGTTCCGGCCCCGGGCGCGGTCCACGGTGCGGGCGATGATCTCCGCGATCGCGAAGAGGATCAGCATGGGGCCCGCGAGGAAGAGCATCGAGAACGGGTCGGTCGAGGGCGTCGCCACGGCCGCGAAGACGAACGTGCCGAGGATGATCCAGGGCCGGTGCTTGCCGATGGCCTTGCCGGACACGATCCCGGCCAGGTTCAGCATGATCACGAAGAGCGGGATCTCGATCGAGATGCCGAACACCATGCAGCATCCGGGTGATGAAGGAGAAGAACCGACCGAAGTCGACGAGGTTCGTGACATCGGCGGGAGTGAATCCGATCAGGACCTCGATGGCCTTGGGCAGGATCGAGAAGCCGGTCGCGACCCCCGCGAAGAACAGCGGGCCCGCGATGGCCGCGAAGATCCGCGACCACTTGCGCTCGGTCGGGTGCAGGCCAGGGACGATGAACGCCCAGATCTGGTAGAGCCAGTACGGGCTCGAGCGCGACCAGGCCGACCACGCCGCACAGCTTGAGCTGGAGGAGCAGCGGCCCGGTGACGCCGTTGTCGACGACGCTCGGTGTCGACCTCTCGCCGAGGATCTGCACGGCGCCGTCGTCGTACGGGATCGCGGATCAGCTCGAGCAGCTGGTCGTAGAAGAACAGCGCGACGCCGAACCGATGACCAGCGACGACCAGCGCGACCGCATGAGCCGGGCGCGCAGCTCGCGGAGGTGGTCCGACAGCGCCATCCGGCCGTCGTCACCGATCGGGTGCTGCGGGCGTCCGCGGAAGAGCGCGAACGCGCCGGAGATCGCCAAGGGAGGAGGGTCAGGCCGTCTCGCCGCGACGGAGGCGCTCGGCCTCGGCCTCGAGCTCCGCGGCGCGCTTCTCGGCCTCGTGGCGCTTGTCGACCTCGAGCTGCTCGGGCGTCTTCATGGTCTCGTCGTCGTCCTCGTCCATCAGGCCCTTGGTCTCGGCCTTGAAGATCCGGAGCGCGCGACCGCTGCCCCGGGCCAGCTCCGGGAGCTTCGTGGCACCGAAGAGCAGGACGAGCACGGCAAGGATGATGAGCAGCTCGGGAGTGCCGAGTCCTCCGATGAGCAGGGGCGACATGCTTCCATCCTACGGCCCTGGCTATCGGTACAGGCCCAATGTCTCCTGTGCGGCGGCCATGAGCGCCTCGGAGGTCTCCCGCGGGGCGAGGACCCGGGCGTGCGGGAGGAGCCCCAGGACCAGCCTGGTGAGCCAGCGCGGGTCGGCGACGAGCAGGTCGACCTCGACCCGGCCCTCCCCCACCTCGCGGACCGCCTCGACCGGGTAGTACTCCGTGACCCAGCGGGCCGGCGGCTCGAGGAGCAGGGTGGCGCGGGTGACGTCCTCGTCACGGGTGAAGAAGCCGTCGCCCAGGTCGCGCGGCGCCGCGGGCTCGGTGGTGATGGGGACGTCGAGGACCTCGGCGGACTCGATGCGGTCCAGCCGGAACGTGCGCGGCGCCTCGGCCAGGTGGCACCAGGCGTCCAGGTAGGCGTGCCCGTCGGCGTTGATCACGCCGCGGGGGTCGACCACGCGCTCGGACTGCTCGTCCCGGGACGGCACGTAGTAGGTGAGGCGCACCTGGCGGCGCTGGTCGGCGGCCCTCTGGAGCCGGGTCGCGAGCAGGGCGAGGTCGGTGTCGGGAGCGTCCGTCCCGGCGTCCACCCGGGCCGACTCGGCACCCTCGGCGGCGGCCGCCTCGAGCTTGCCGAGCGCGCGGTCCACGACCTCGCGGGTCTCGTCGCCCGCACCGGCGCGCAGCGCCCGGAGCGCGACGATCAGGGCGGTCGCCTCGGTGGTCGTCAGCCGCAGCGGTCGGGCGAGGTACTCCGCGTTGGAGACCCGGATCAGGCCGTCGGCCTCCGGGCCCTCGAGCGCGTCCAGGTCCACGTCGATCAGGTCGTCCGGGAAACCGCCGGGGAGGCCGCACATCAGCAGGACCTTGAGGTCCTTCATCAGCTGGTCGGGGCTGACCCCGAGGTCCTTCGCCGCCTCGTCGAGGCGCACGTGCCCGCGCCGGTGGAGGTACGGCACCAGGGTGAGCAGCCGGGCGACCTGGTCCTTGGCCCCGGACGGGGCCGCGGTGCTCACGAGGCACCTCCGACGGCGGCGGTCAGCCGGTCCACGACCCGCTGGCGGATCTCCGCGGGCTCCTCCACCACGACGTCCGGCCCGAAGCCCAGGATCTCGTCGGCGAAGCCGCTCGAGGCGCGGGTCATCGCGATCCGGTCCCAGCCGGCACGCCCGTCGGGCCCGGTGACGTCGGTGTCGAGGACGTCGGCACCGCGGCGCAGGGCCAGGCCGGTCCCGCTGCGGACCAGGAGGACGACCCGGGCCGTGCGGATGGCGGGCGCCAGTCGGCGAGCCACCTCGCCCAGGTCGACGTCGGCCGGCACGTCGTAGGCCGCCGGCCGGCCGGTCTTCTTCGGGAGCCCCTCGACCCGCGAGAGCCGGAACACCCGCTCGGCCTCGCGGTCCGTGTCGAGGCCGACGACGTACCAGCGTCCGGAGTAGCGGGTCACGCCCCACGGCTGCAGGTGCCGGGTCATCGGCTCCGGGTCCTCCGGACGGCGGTAGGAGAACGTCACCGGCTGGCGCTCCTGGGCGGCCTCCAGGAACCCGTCGAAGGCCGGCTCGTCCGCGTTGAGGCGCGGCTCGATGATGTCGAGCGCGGAGACGTCGAGGTCCGCGCCGAGCGCGGTCAGCTTGCGGACCGCCTCGGTCGTCGCCTTGGCCAGCTTGGCGTGCTGCCAGACCTTGGTCGCCAGCCCGACGACGGAGACCTCGTCGGCGGTCAGCTCGATGTCGGGCAGCGTCAGCTCGTCGGCGCGGACCCGGTAGCCCGGCTCGTCGTCGAAGTAGGCGTCCATCTGGCCCACCTCGATCGGGACGCCGAGGCTGCGCAGCTCCTCCTTGTCCCGCTCGAACATCTTCTCGAAGGCGTCGACGCTCGAGTCGGGGTAGAGGATGTCGCGGATCCGGTCCTTGGCGACGTACCGGCGCTGGACGAGCAGCATGATGAGCAGGTTGAGCAGCCGCTCGCTCTTCTCACTGCTCATCTGGCTCCGTACCGGGTCGTCAGGCGGTCGCGAGGATGTCGATGAGGAAGTACAGCGTGTCGGTCGGCTTGATGCCGGCGTCGGTGTTCCCGGCCTCGCCGTAGCCGAGCTTCGGCGGGACGGCGATGATCAGGCGGGTCCCGACCTTCTTGCCGACGAGCGTCTTGTCCCAGCCCTTGATGACGCCACCCGTGCCGATCGCGAACGACGTCGGCGTACCGGTGCTGAAGTTCTCGTCGAACGGCTTCTTGGCGTCGTAGACCTGGCCGAGGTACTTCACGACGATCGCGTTGCCCTCCTCGACCACCGCGCCGTCGCCCTCGAAGAGCACCGACTCCTTGAGGTCCTCGGTCGGCTCCGGGGTGCCCGCGAAGTCGAAGCCGCTGATGACGCCCTTCTTGAACTCGATCTTCGGGACCCAGGCCGGCGCCGGCGGACGGGTGCCGGAGGGAGGGTCGGCGATCCCGGACGCGAGGTCGATGATGACCAGCACGGAGTCCTTGTTGCCGATCCCGAGCTGGGAGTTGCCGGCCGGGCCGAAGGCCTCCTCGGCGGAGCTCGTCACGGCGATCCGCGAGCCGATGGTCGCGCCCTTCACGGCGGCGAGGAACGGCGGCAGCGACTCGTCGACGCTGACCAGCTCGGCGGTGGCGTCCTTGTCGTGGGTGCTGAACGCCTTGTCCTCGATGAACCCGTTGCCGATCCACAGGTGCGCGAGCACCTGGTCGCCGTCCTCGACCTTGGCTCCGTCGCCGGTCACCAGCGTCTCGGACTCGATCTTCCCGGCGCTCATCTGGCTCTTCCAGGTCACCTCGGGCTCGTCGCCGACCTCGCCGCTGATGGTGACCGCGTCGAGGCGCTCGTTGGTGGGCTCAGCCGGCGCCGCGTCGTCGCCGCAGGCGGCGAGGGACACGCTGAGCAGCGCGGGGACGAGCAGGAGAGGCAGACGGCGGAGCGCAGACACGTGAAGACCTTCGATTGGACAGCAAGTACCGGGCGAAACCCTAACGGCCGACCCTGAAAGTTCGTTATCCGCCGCTCACCGGCGGGTCACATGCCGTCGATGAGGCGCTGGACGCGCTCGTCGTAGGCGCGGAACGGGTCCTTGCACAGCACGGTGCGCTGCGCCTGGTCGTTCAGCTTGAGGTGGACCCAGTCGACGGTGAAGTCCCGGCGCCGCTCCTGCGCGCGGCGGATGAACTCGCCGCGCAGCCGGGCGCGGGTGTTCTGCGGCGGGACGGACTTGGCCTCGAAGATCTTCAGGTCGGTGCTGACCCGGGCGACCGCTCCGCGCTTCTCGAGCAGGTAGTAGAGGCCGCGACCGCGGTGGATGTCGTGGTACGCGAGGTCGAGCTGGGCGATCCGCGGGTGCCCGAGCGGCAGGCCGTGCTTGGCCCGGTAGCGCTCGATGAGCTTCCACTTGATGACCCAGTCGATCTCCCGGTCCACCAGACCGAGGTCGTCGGACTCGACGGCCTTCAGCCCCCGCTCCCAGAGGTCGAGGGTCCGCTCGATCAGCGGCGTGCTGATCTGGCGCCGGTCGACGAAGTCGCGGGCCTTGCTGAGGTACTCGCCCTGGATCTCCAGCGCGCTGGCCTCGCGGCCGTTGGCGAGCCTCACCTTGCGGCGGCCGGTGACGTCGTGGCTGATCTCGCGGATGGCCCGGATCGGGTTCTCCATGGTGAGGTCGCGCATCACCACGCCCTCCTCGATCATCCGGAGGACCAGGTCGCAGCTGGCGACCTTGAGCATCGTCGTGGTCTCGCTCATGTTCGAGTCCCCGACGATGACGTGCAGGCGGCGGTACTTCTCGGCGTCGGCGTGCGGCTCGTCGCGGGTGTTGATGATCGGCCGGCTGCGGGTGGTGGCGCTGGAGACGCCCTCCCAGATGTGCTCGGCACGCTGCGAGACGGAGTACGACGCGCCCCGGGGCGTCTGCGTGACCTTGCCGGCCCCCACGATGATCTGACGGGTCACCAGGAACGGGATCAGCACGTCGGCGAGCCGGCTGAACTCGCCGGCGCGACCGACGAGGTAGTTCTCGTGGCAGCCGTAGGAGTTGCCGGCGGAGTCGGTGTTGTTCTTGAACAGGTAGATCTCGCCGGCGATGCCCTCGTCGTGGAGCCGCTGCTCGGCGTCGAGGAGGAGGCCCTCGAGGACCCGCTCCCCCGCCTTGTCGTGGGTGACCAGCTCGACGATGTCGTCGCACTCGGGCGTGGCGTACTCCGGGTGGCTGCCCACGTCGAGGTAGAGACGGGCGCCGTTGCGGAGGAAGACGTTGCTGCTGCGGCCCCAGCTGACCACCTTGCGGAACAGGTAGCGGGCGACCTCGTCGGGGCTCAGCCGGCGCTGCCCCTTGAACGTGCACGTGACGCCGTACTCGTTCTCGATCCCGAAGATCCGCCGGTCCACACCGTTGAGACTACGGGGAAGGTGTCTCCGGCGGGGCGATTGGCGGGTCGGGTGCGACCGGGTCGTCCAGCGGCGGCACGTCGCCGCTGACCTGGTCGGTCGGGTCGCCGGGGTCGTCGGGGGCCGCGTCGGTGGACGCGGGGCCCGGGGCGTGCGTCTCCTCCGGCGGTGCGGGCTCCTCCGCCCCGCGCTCCCCGAGCAGGGCTTCGAGGCGGTAGGGGCCGATCCGGGCGAACTTGCGCGGCTGCGCCCGGGTGCGGTCCAGGACGGCGACCTCGAGGTCCTTGACGGGGATCACCCGGTCCTGCTGCTCCCCGCGCTCGTCGGTCGAGTGCCCGAGCGCCGCCACGGCCAGGGTGACGGCCTCGGCGAGGGACGCGCCCTCGCTGTAGCGCTCCTTGAGGTAGTCGACGACGACCTCGGTGAGGCCGCCCATCACGGCGTAGCCGTGCTCGTCGGCGACCTGGCCGTCGTAGGTGAGCCGGTAGATCTGGTCGGCGCCCGCCGCGTCGCCGACCTCGGCGACGAACAGCTCCACCTCGTACGGCTTCTCGCCGCCGCTGGAGAAGATCGTGCCCAGCGTCTGCGCGTAGGCGTTGGCGAGGCCCCGGCCGGTCACGTCGCGGCGGTCGTAGGCGTAGCCGCGCATGTCGGCCAGCCGGACACCGGCGATCCGGAGGTTCTCGAACTCGTTGTAGCGACCGACCGCGGCGAACGCGATCCGGTCGTAGATCTCGGAGACCTTGTGCAGCGCCTGGGAGGGGTTCTCCGAGGCGAACAGGATGCCGTCGGCGTACTGGACGACGACGACGGAGCGGCCCCGCGAGATGCCCTTGCGGGCGAAGTCGGCCCGGTCCTTCATCAGCTGCTCGGGCGAGACGTAGAACGGCATGCTCATGCGTCGTCACCACCCGTGATGAGCGCGGCGTTGGGGCCGTCAGGGCGCTGCATGCGGCCGGCGATGACGCGGTCGGCGATCGTCGCGACCTCCTCGTCCGGCACGCGGCGCCCGCCCTCGACGGTGATCACCTGGATCACCGGGAAGATCCGGCGGGCGAGGTCGGGGCCGCCGGTGGCGGAGTCGTCGTCCGCGGCGTCGTACAGCGCCTGGACGACGGCGGTGATGCACCCCTCGACGTCGAGGTCGTCGCGGTAGAGCTTCTTGAGGGCACCGCGGGCGAACAGCGAGCCGGAGCCGACGGAGTGGTAGGCGGTCTCCTCGTAGCGGCCGCCGGTGACGTCGTAGCTGAAGATCCGGCCCTGGCCGGCGTCGAGGTCGTAGCCGGCGAACAGCGGGACGACGGCGAGGCCCTGCATCGCCATGCCGAGGTTGCCGCGGATCAGGGCGGACAGGCGGTTGGCCTTGCCGTCCATGGAGAGCGTCGAGCCCTCGATCTTCTCGTAGTGCTCGAGCTCGGTCTGGAACAGCCGGACCAGCTCGACCGCCAGACCGGCGGCGCCGGCGATGCCGACCGCGGAGAACTCGTCGGCGGGGAAGACCTTCTGGATGTCGCGCTGGGCGATGATGTTGCCCATCGTGGCCCGGCGGTCACCGGCCATCACCACGCCGCCCTGGAAGGTGGCCGCGACGATCGTGGTGCCGTGCGGCGCCAGCCCGGCGGCGTCACCGGGCGGGAGCGGCCTGCGTGAGGGCAGCAGGTCGGGCGCCTGGCCGGCCAGGAAGTCGGCGAAGGACGAGGTGCCCGGCTGCAGGTAGGCGGCCGGGAGCCGGGGGTCCGTGCTCACTCGCCGCCCTTCTGGATGAACGACTTCACGAAGTCCTCGGCGTTCGTCTCGAGCACGTCGTCGATCTCGTCGAGGATCGCGTCGATGTCGTCGTCGAGGGCCTCCTTGCGCTCGGCGACGTCGGTCTCGACGACCTCTTCGGTCGTCTCCTCCGTCTCCGAGGACTTGCGCGGCTGCTTCTGCTCCTGGGCCATACCTGAACCCTAGCCAGTGGCCGCGACAGATTCCCGGCAGTTGGTCAGCGGGTGAGCTCGGCGACCAGCGCGGCGGCGGTCTCGGAGCGGTCCAGCAGCTCGCCGACATGCGCCTTGCTGCCGCGCAGCGGGTCGATCGTGGGCACCCGCTGGAGCGACTCGCGCCCGGGGAGGTCGAAGATGACCGAGTCCCACGAGGCCGCCGCGACCGCGTCGGCGAACTTGGAGAGGCAGCGACCCCGGAAGTACGCCCGGGTGTCCTCCGGCGGCTCGTGCATCGCGTCGTCGATCTCCGCGTCGGTGAGCAGCCGCTCGATCCGCCCCGCCTGCGCCAGCTTGTTGTAGAGGCCCTTCTCGGGCCGGATGTCGGAGTACTGGTAGTCGATCAGCTCCAGCTTGGCGTCGCCCCACTCGAGGCCGTCGCGCTGGCGGTACTGCTCGAGGAGCTTGAGCTTGGCCACCCAGTCGAGCTCGGTGGCGCACAGCATCGGGTCGCGCTCGAGCCGGTCCAGGACGGACTCCCACCGCGCCAGCACGTCGACCGTCTGCGCGTCGGCGTCCGCGCCGTAGCGGTCCTCGACGAACTTCTTGGCCAGGTCGAGGTACTCCATCTGGAGCTGGACCGCCGTGATGGTGCGGCCGTCCGCCAGCGTGACCGTCTGCTTGAGCGTCGGGTCGTGCGAGACCGCCCGGAGCGCGGAGACGGGCCCGTCGACGGTCAGCGGCTCGCCGAGGAACCGGTCCTCGATCATCGCGAGCACCAGCGACGTCGTGCCGACCTTCAGGTACGTCGAGATCTCGGCGAGGTTGGCGTCGCCGATGATCACGTGCAGCCGCCGGTACTTCTCCGGGTCGGCGTGCGGCTCGTCGCGGGTGTTGATGATCGGGCGCTTGAGCGTCGTCTCGAGGCCGACCTCCACCTCGAAGAAGTCGGCCCGCTGGCTGACCTGGAAGCCGTCCTCGCGGCCGTCCTGGCCGATCCCGACCCGCCCCGCGCCCGTGACGACCTGCCGGCTCACGAAGAACGGCGTCAGGTGCCGGACGATGTCCGCGAACGGCGTCGAGCGCCGCATCAGGTAGTTCTCGTGGGCGCCGTAGGACGCGCCCTTGTTGTCGGTGTTGTTCTTGTAGAGCACGATCGGCGCCCCGGACGGCAGCAGGCTGGCGCGCCGCTGGGCGTCGAGCATGACCTGCTCCCCCGCCTTGTCCCAGCGCACGATGTCCAGCGGCGTCGTGACCTCGGGCGTGGAGTACTCCGGGTGCGCGTGGTCGACGTAGAGGCGCGCGCCGTTCGTCAGGATGACGTTCGCCAGGCCCATGTCCTCGTCGGTCAGCTGGCTCGGGTCGGCCACCCCGCGCGACATGTCGAACCCCCGCGCGTCGCGCAGCGGCGACTCCTCCTCGAAGTCCCAGCGCGCCCGGCGGGCCTTGAGGGTCGCCGAGGCGTAGGCGTTGACGACCTGTGAGCTCGCGACCATCGGGTTCGCCGTCGGCTGACCGACCACCGAGATGCCGTACTCGACCTCGGTGCCCATCACCCGGCGCACACTCATGACACGAGCGTACGGCGGACGGGGTTCCTCAGAGGTACTGACCTGTGTTCGCGACGGTGTCGATACTGCGACCGGGCTCGGTGCCGCCCTTGCCGGTGATGAGCGTGCGGATGAACACGATCCGCTCGCCCTTCTTGCCGGAGATCCGCGCCCAGTCGTCGGGGTTGGTCGTGTTGGGCAGGTCCTCGTTCTCCTTGAACTCGTCCACGCAGGCCTGCAGCAGGTGCGAGACGCGGAGGCCGCGCTGGTCGAGGTCGAGGAAGTCCTTGATCGCCATCTTCTTCGCCCGGTCCACGATGTTCTGGATCATCGCGCCGGAGTTGAAGTCCTTGAAGTACAGGACCTCCTTGTCGCCGTTGGCGTACGTCACCTCGAGGAAGCGGTTCTCCTCGGTCTCGGTGTACATCCGCTCGACCGTGGCCTGGATCATCCCGTCGACCGTCGCGTCGCGGTCGCCGCCGAACTCGGCGAGGTCCTCGGCGTGCAGCGGCAGGGAGGCGGTGAGGTACTTGCTGAAGATGTCGCGGGCCGACTCGGCGTCGGGGCGCTCGATCTTGATCTTCACGTCCAGTCGTCCGGGCCGGAGGATGGCCGGGTCGATCATGTCCTCCCGGTTGGAGGCGCCGATGACCAGGACGTTCTCGAGCAGCTCGACGCCGTCGATCTCGCTCAGCAGCTGCGGCACGATCGTGTTCTCGACGTCGGAGGAGACGCCGGAGCCGCGGGTGCGGAACAGCGAGTCCATCTCGTCGAAGAACACGATCACCGGCGTGCCCTCGCTGGCCTTCTCGCGGGCGCGCTGGAAGACCAGGCGGATGTGCCGCTCGGTCTCGCCGACGTACTTGTTGAGCAGCTCGGGACCCTTGATGTTGAGGAAGTAGGACTTCCCCTCCTGGCCGGTCTTGGCCGCGACCTTCTTGGCCAGCGAGTTGGCGACCGCCTTGGCGATCAGCGTCTTGCCGCAGCCGGGAGGCCCGTAGAGCAGCACGCCCTTCGGCGGCTTGAGCTCGTGCTCCTTGAACAGCTCGGGGTGCAGGTACGGCAGCTCGACCGCGTCCTGGATCGTCTCGATCTGGCCCTTGAGACCGCCGATCGACGAGTAGTCGATGTCCGGGACCTCCTCGAGGACGAGCTCCTCGACCTCGGACTTCGGGACCTTCTCGTAGACGTAGCCCGCGCGGGAGTCGAGCAGCAGCGAGTCGCCGGCGCGGATGGTGTCCCTGAGGAGGGGCTCGGCCAGGCGGACGACGCGCTCCTCGTCGGCGCTGGCGATGACCAGGGCGCGCTCGCCGTCGGCGAGCAGCTCCTTGAACATCACCACCTCGCCGACCTCCTCGAAGTCGAAGGCGGCGACGACGTTCAGGGCCTCGTTGAGCATGACCTCCTGGCCACGGCGCAGCGAGTCGAGGTCGACGGAGGGGCTGACGTTGACCCGCAGCTTGCGGCCGCCGGTGAACACGTCGACCGAGTCGTCGTCGTTCCGGGTGAGGAAGGTGCCGAAGCCGGCGGGCGGCTGGGCGAGCCGGTCGACCTCCTCCTTCAGCTTCATGATCTGGTCACGGGCCTCGCGCAGGGTCTGGGCGAGGCGCTCGTTCTGGGACGTGACCGCGGCCAGCGAGCGCTGCGCGTCGGAGAGCCGGAGCTCGAGCCCACGGGAGCCGGCCGGCGCGTCCGAGAGACGGCGCCGCAGGTCGGCGGCCTCGGCCTCCAGGAAGCGCACCTGACTCTGGAGTTCCTCGGGACTCAGGTCCCCGTTGGAACGACCGTCCGTTGTCGGCATGGGCGTCACCTCCTGTGGACTTCGACCCTACCCATGTTCCCCAGCCAGGAAAGCGCATTGTCCGCGGTGTTGGTCACGCTTTCGACACGGTCTGACCGGACGGATGATCACGCGTCGACGGGCTCGGCGGGGATGTCGGGTGGTCGCGGGCCCAGGTAGTCGGGGCCGTAGGCCCCCGGTGCGGGCCGCCGCTTCTTCAGCGGCGGGCGCTCCCCCGGCGCCATCCGGCGGGCGGTCACGAGGAACGCCGTGTGCCCGATCATCGAGTGCCCGGGACGCACGGCCAGGCCCTCGAGGTGCCAGTCGCGGACCAGGGACTCCCACGCGTGCGGCTCCGTGAACCCGCCGTGCACGCGGAGCGTCTCGGCGAACCGGGACAGCTGGGTGGTCGTGGCGACGTACGCGCAGACGATCCCCCCGGGTCGCAGCGCGTCGGCCGCGGCGTCCAGGCAGGCCCAGGGAGCCAGCATGTCCAGGATGATCCGGTCGCACCTCTCGCCCGGACGCCGGCAGCGCCTCCGCGAGGTCGCCCAGCGTGAGGTTCCACGCCGGGTGGTCGCCGCCGAAGAACTGGGTGACGTTCCTGCGGGCGACGTCCGCGAACTCCTCGCGCAGCTCGTACGACGACACGCGCCCCTCGGGCCCCACGGCCCGGAGCAGCGAGCACGTCAGGGCCCCGGACCCGACCCCGGCCTCGACGACGTGCGCGCCGGGGAAGATGTCGGCCATCGCGATGATCTGCGCGGAGTCCTTGGGGTAGATCACGGCGGCACCGCGCGGCATCGAGATCACGAACTCGCTCAGCAGCGGCCGGAACACGAGGTACTCCGCGCCGGCCGACGACGTGACGGTGAAGCCCTCCTCGCGCCCGATCAGCTCGTCGTGCTCGACGTGACCCCGGTTGGAGAAGAACCGCTTGCCGACCACCAGCTCGAAGTTGTTGCGTCGGCCCTTGGAGTCGACGAGGCGGACCCACTCGCCCTCCTGGAGGGGACCGCGCCGGACACCCGACCACTCGTAGCTCATGAGCCCGCCCCTCGGAACGCGTGGTCGACGTCCGCGGTGGTCAGCACGCCGTAGATGGAGCCGTCCGCCTCGACGAGCAGGTACTCGGTGGCCGGGGTCCGGGTGATCGCCCGGACCAGGTCCTCCCCGGCGATGTCCGCCGGCAGGCGCAGGCCCGCGGCCAGGTCGCGGGACACCGTGGACGTGGGCACCCACGGACGCCGGTCCTCGGGAGTGGCCAGCACCAGGGCCTCGTCCACCAGCCCGACCGGGGAGCCGGCACTGGTCACGGTCACGATCCCGCCGGCCTTGGCGTCCTGCGCCCGCCGCACGGCCTCCGACAGCGGGAGGTCGACCGGCACGGTGAGGGTGCGCCGGGCCAGCCTCCGCGCCTGCAGCACGGGCAGCCGCCGGCGCACGTGCGCGGCGTTGATCGCCGCACTCGCGCCCGACCACAGGAACAGCGCCATGATGAAGGTGAGCACGTAGTCGATCAGGTCCGGCTCGACGTCGAGGAGCTGCTCCATCAGCGCCGGCGCCAGCAGCGCGAGGGCGGCCAGGACGCGCCCCGCCCAGCCCGCGGCGATGGTCGCGCGGTGCTGGTCGCCCGTGGCGCCCCAGACCGCCGCCTTCAGCACCCGTCCACCGTCGAGGGGCAGGCCCGGCACCAGGTTGAGCACCCCGACCAGCAGGTTGGCGCCGGCGAGGCCCTCCACGGCGACCTGCAGCAGCCCGTCGGGCGTGACGAACCACAGGCCGAGGGCGGCCGCGCCGACGGCGATCGACGTGAGCGGCCCGACCACGGCGATCCAGAACTCGTGGCGCGGCCGGCGCGCCTCGGAGTCCACGGTGGTCATCCCGCCGACGAAGTGCAGGGTGATCGAGGTGACCCGGTGCCCGTAGTGGCGGGCGACGTAGGCGTGCGACGCCTCGTGCAGGAGCACCGAGCCGTAGAGGATCACGGCGAACGCCAGCCCGGCGACGTACTTGAGGGCGCCCAGGTCGGGTCGCGCCTCGTCGATGCGCGGGGACACCACGACCGCGATGACCGCCGCGATGACGAACCAGGACGACGAGACGAGCACGTCGGCGCCCGCGAGCTGCCCGATCCGGAAGGTGCCCGGGGGTCGCGGCGCGGAGGGCGGCGCGGGTTCGGACACGTGCCCAATCTAGTGCGGCGGTACGACGTCGGTGCTGCCGCCTACGCTCGGCGGCATGGTGGTGCAGCAGGACGAACCCCGGATCACCGGGTCGCTGTCGCCCAGCCGCGCCGCGGACTTCCTGAGCTGTCCGCTGATGTACCGGTTCCGGACCGTCGACCGGCTGCCGGAGCCCAGCTCGCCGGACGCCGTGCGTGGGACGCTCGTGCACAAGGTGCTCGAGGACATCTTCGAGCTGCCCGCCGGTGAGCGGACCCGCGAGGTCGCGCACGCGATGGTCGAGCCGGCCTGGGCGGCGATCCAGGCCGAGGAGCCCCGGGCGTCGGCCATCCTCGAGGGACTGGACGAGGCGGCCTGGCTCGACTCGGCACGTGGCGCGATCGACCAGTGGTTCGGGCTGGAGGACCCGACGCGCCTCGAGCCCGCCGAGCGCGAGGCCTTCGTCGAGTGCCTCCTCGACTCCGGCCTGATGCTCCGCGGGGTGATCGACCGGATCGACGTGGCACCGGACGGATCCGTCAGGGTGAGCGACTACAAGTCGGGATCGAGCCCCGCGGAGGGCTTCGAGGCCCGCGCGCTCTTCCAGCTGCGCTTCTACGGCCTGATGATCTGGCGCACCCGCGGTGTGGTGCCGAGCGTCATCCGGCTCGTCTACCTGGCCGACAGCCAGATCGTGTCCTACGAGCCCGACGAGGCCGACCTGCTCGCCACGGAGCGCAAGATCCAGGCCATCTGGGCGGCCATCCTCGAGGCGCGCGAGACCGGCGACTACCAGCCCAGCCCGGGCCGCAACTGCGACTGGTGCGCACACCACGCGCTGTGCCCGGTGTTCGGCGGCACACCACCGCCCATCCCGCCACGCCGCTCGAGGACACCGCTCACCCGCTGGCAGCGGCTCACGAAGCGGCTCCGTCAGCTCTTCTCGTCCGGGTAGAGGACGCAGGCCACGTCGACGTCGCCGACCCGGCGCAGGGCGGGGTCGGTGGGCTGCTGGAACTCCACGCGGACGCCGTTGCCGTCCTCCTCGAGGGCGGCGACGCCCTTCCAGAACGGCTCCTCGGGGTTCTCGGCCTTGATCCGGTGGAGCAGCGCGAGGGTGCCGGCCGCGTCCTTGGTGCCCACGTGGGCCGACAGCTCGGGCTTGTCGAGCCTGTCGAGGTCGCCGACCATGTCGCGCTCGGCACCGAACGTCGACTCGGGGTTGCGGGTCCAGTGCTCCTCGAGCAGGGCCTTGAGGTCCCGGGACTCCCAGCCGCACTCGGCGGTCGCCTGGGGGCAGCGCGGGTGGAACGCGCACCCGACCGGCGGCTCGGCCGCGTCGGGGATCTCGCCGCGGGGCAGGTCGCGGGCGACCATCCGGTCGGGGTCCGGCTCGGGGATCGCCTTGAGCAGCGCCTGGGTGTACGGGTGCCGGGGGTTCTCGAAGATCTCGGCGGTGGGGCCGATCTCGACGATCCGGCCGAGGTACATGATCGCGATCCGGTCGCAGACGTACTTGGCGCTGGCGAGGTCGTGGGTGATGTAGACGTAGGTCAGGTCGAGCTCGGACTTGAGGTCGAGCATCAGCTGCAGGATCTTGGCACGCACGCTCATGTCGAGCATGGAGACCGGCTCGTCGGCGATCACGACCTCGGGCTCGAGGATGATCGCGCGGGCGATGACCGCGCGCTGCTTCTGGCCGCCGGAGAGGTCGGCCGGGTACTTGGACAGGTAGCGCTCGACCGGTGCGAGCCCGACCTTCTCGAGGGCCTCGCAGACCTTGGCGCGCAGCTCCGGACCCTTGAGCTTGCGGTGGATGACGAGCGGGTGGCCGATGGCCTCCTCGATCGTCATGCCGGGGTTGAGCGCGGCACCGGGGTCCTGGAAGACCATCTGCATGTTGGTCCGCAGCGCCCGCAGGTCACGGCTGCCGAGCTCGGAGACGACGACGTCCTCGCGGTCCCGCCCGTGGTAGGTGATGCTCCCGCCCGTCGTCGGCACCAGGCCGAGGATCGCGCGCCCCAGGGTCGTCTTGCCGCTGCCGGACTCCCCCACCAGTCCCAGGACCTCACCGCGCCGCAGCGCGATGTTGACCCCGTCGACGGCCTTGACCGAGCGGCCCCGGCGGCCCAGGAGCCGCGAGAGCGCGCTGCCCTGGAGGGCGAAGGTGACCTCGAGGTCGTGGCACTCCACGACCGCGTCCTTCTCGGTCGTCCGTGCTGTCTCAGGCTTCGTCGGCAACCGCGATCACCTCCTTCGCGAGCGGGATCCGCTCGTCCTCGGTCAGGCTGACCAGCCCGTTGGCCTGGTCGGCCGCCCAGCACTCCGTGCGGGAGCCGTTGGGCTGGGTGTTGGTCTCCGGGGCACGGCGCTCGCAGATCTGCATGGCGTCCGGGCAGCGCGGGTGGAACCGGCAGCCGGGCGGCGGGTCGCTCAGGTCCGGCGGCGCCCCCTCGATGTAGTTGAGACCGGTCGTCCGCAGCGAGATGGTCGAGCGGAGCAGCTCGCGGGTGTACGGGTGCTGCGGTGACCGGAACACCGTCTTGGCGTCACCGATCTCGACGATCCGGCCGGCGTACATCACCGCCACCCGGTCGCACGCCTCCGCGATGATCCCGAGGTTGTGCGTGATCAGCAGGAGCGCCGTCTCGTAGGTGTCCCGGAGGTCGTGCAGCATCCGGATGATCTGCGCCTCGACCAGCACGTCGAGGGCCGTGGTGGGCTCGTCGGCGACCACGAACGAGGGCCGCAGCACGAGCGTGAGGGCGATCATCAGCCGCTGCCGCATGCCGCCGGAGAACTCGTGCGGGTAGGCCTTGAACCGGGTCGGCGGGATGCCCATCACCCGCAGCGCCTCGAGCGAGCGGTGCTGGATCTCCTCCTTGGTGATGCCGCGCTCGTGCGTCTTGAGCGTCTCGGAGAAGTGCTCGGAGATCCGCATCAGCGGGTTCAGCCGGGTCAGCGGCTCCTGGAAGATCAGCCCGAGCTCGCGGCCGCGCAGCGCGTGCTGCTCGCGGGGCTTGAGCCTCAGCATGTCGCGGTCGCGGAAGAGCAGCCGCCCGTCCCGCGCCGCGCCCTCGGGCAGCAGGCCGAGGAGGCCGCGTCCGAGGGTCGACTTGCCGCAGCCCGACTCCCCCACCAGTCCGAGGATCTCGCCCGCGCGCAGCTCGAAGGCGACCCCGTCCACGGCGCGCACGGGCGCCCCCGCGGTGCCGTACCAGACCCGCAGGTCCTCGGCGGTGATCACGACGTCGTCGGACTTCACGGCCGGCCCTCCCGCTCACGGCCCGTCGTGGGCAGCGCCCCCATGTGGTCGCTGACCCCCATGGCCGGCATCCGGACCGGCATCAGGCGGCGCCGGCGCAGCGACGGGTTGAGGGTCTCGTTGAGGCCCTCGCCGACCAGGGTGAGGCCGGTGATCAGCAGGATGATGGCGAGGCCCGGGAACAGCGCCGGCCACCAGGTCCCGGCCTGCGCGTCGTCGAGCGCCCGGCTCGAGGTCGTAGCCCCACTCCGAGGCCTCGGTCGGCTGGATGCCGAACCCGAGGAACCCGAGCGCGGCCAGGGTGCTCAGCGCGTCGGCGGCGTTCAGGGTGCCGATGACCGGCACCGACTGGACGACGTTGCCGAAGAGGTACTTGCGCATGATCGTGACCGGCGGGGCGCCGATCGCCCGGGCGGCCTCGACGTACACCGACTCCTTGGCCGAGACCGTGGTGTTGCGGACCACGCGGAAGTACTGCGGGATGTAGATGCAGGTCAGCGACAGGGCCGCCGCGACGATGCCGCCGCCCAGCGGCCCCGCGCAGCAGGAACGAGAAGACGATCGCCAGCAGCAGCGACGGCAGCGCGTAGAGCGAGTCCATGACGAACACCAGCGCCCGGTCGACCCAGCCGCCGATGAAGCCCGACACCAGGCCGAGCGGCACGCCGATGACGATCGAGAACAGCGACCGACAGGACGATGACCTCGAGCGCGGTCCGGGCGCCCCAGATCACCCGGGACCAGATGTCGTAGAACTGGTCGTTGGTGCCGAGCCAGTGCTCGCCCGACGGGGTGCGCCAGCTTCGGCAGCTTCGTCGCCGTCGACCTTGGACTGGTTGAAGTCGTACGGCGCGACCCACGGCGCGAACACCGCCAGCACCACGAAGACGACGACGATGACCAGGCCGGCGAGCAGGATCCACCGGGCCAGGCCGCGGGTGTTCCAGATGGTGTTGAACCAGTGCCTCATCGCGTCACCACCTCAGTACCTCACCCTCGGGTCGACCAGGGCGTTGAGGATGTCGACCAGCAGGCTGACGATCACCACGACCAGCGCGAAGAACGTCACCAGGCCCTGGCACGGCGATGTAGTCGCGCGCGGTGACGTACTGGACCAGCTCGGTGCCGAGGCCGGGCCAGTTGAAGGTGCGCTCGGTCAGGATCGCGCCCGACAGGGTCAGCGCCACCTGCAGGCCGATGACGGTGATGACCGGCACCAGCGCGTTGCGGAACGCGTGCCGGCGCACCACGTGGCGCTCCGGAGATGCCGCGGGCCCGCGCCGCCTCGACGTAGTCGCCCTGCAGCGCCTGGATGACGTTGACCCGGACCAGCCGGATGATGACCCCGGACAGCAGCAGCCCGAGCGCGAAGCAGGGCAGGACGTGGTGCTGGAGGACGTCCTTGATGGCGTCGGTGTCCCCCGCCAGGATCGCGTCGACGCAGCAGGACGTGGGTCCTGGGCTCGATCAGTGAACTTCGTCTGCACGCTGGCGATGTCGTAGGTCGGCCAGCCCGGGAACAGCTTCACCACCAGCAGGACCAGCATGATGCCGACCCAGAAGATCGGCGCGGCGTAGCTGACGACGCCGAAGATGCGGATGCCGGCGTCCAGCGCGGTGTCGCGGCGGCGGCCCGCGATCCGGCCCGAGCGGGATGCCGATGAGCAGCGCGAAGAGGAACGCGCCGAGCGTCAGCGTGAGGGTGGCGCCGCCCTGGTCGCGGATGATGTCGAGCACCGGCCGGTTGTCGCTGATGGTGTCGCCGAAGTCGAGGCGCGCGACGTCGCCGAGGTACTCGAGGTACTGCACGATCAGCGGCCGGTCGAGCCCGAGGGCGGCGCGCCGGGTGTCGAGCGCCTCCTCGCTGAGCTTGCCGCCGACCGCGGCGGAGACCGGGTCGCCCGGGCGCCACCCGCAGCAGGAAGAAGACGATGGTGAGGAGCACCCAGATCATCGGGATGACCAGCAGGAGCCGGACCGCGATGTAGCGGGCCAGCGACCTCCTGACGAGGAGCTCAAGACCGGTACCTCCGTTCCGAGTCGAGGTGGCGATCCGGGCAGAGCGGTGGGCGCCGGATCCGGTCTATCAGATCCGGCGCCCACCGCCGTCAGTCAGTGAGTCCCCGAGAGCCGTGGCAGCGTCACTCGGCCTTGCTGATCCCCCAGAACCGGAAGATGTACGTCGGGTCGAGGGTCTCCTCGACCCCGGTCGATCTCGCCGGTCGTGATCGCGACGTTCTGCCCGTTCCACGACGGGATGAGCGGGACGTCCTCGGCCACGATGTCCTGGAGCTGACCGATCTGCTCCTCGCGGGCCGCCGGTGTCGGTCTCGGCCAGCTCGGCGTCGAGCAGCGTGTTGACCTCCTCGTTCGTGTAGCCGTTCTCGAAGAAGCCACCGTCCCGGATGAACGGGGTCAGGTAGTTGTCCGCGTCCAGGATGTCGGGGTACCAGCCGAGGATGAAGAGGTCGTAGGCGCCCTCCTTGTAGAGCGTCTGGTACTCCTCCCACTCGGCGTCGGCCAGCTCGACCTCGAACAGGCCGCTCTGGTTGAGCTGGTCGGCGAACTCGTTGGCCTCGTCGACGGCGTTGGGGCCGTAGTGGGTCGGGGTGTAGCCCAGCGTGATCTTCACCGGGGTCTTCACGCCGGCCGCCTCGAGGAGCGCCTTGGCCTTGTCCGCGTCCGGGGCGCCGTACTTCTCCTCGAACGAGTCCTTCTGGCCACCGAAGCCCGGGGGCACGATCGAGTACGACGGCGCGGTGGTGCCGTCGTAGGCGTTCGGCCGTGATCGCGTCGCGGTCGATGATCTGCGCCGCGGCCTGGCGGACCGCCTTCTCCTTGGGCACCTCGTTCGTCGAGCTGCCAGACCCAGTAGCGGAACTCCGAGCCCTCGCCGCGGACGACCTCGACCTCGCCGCCCTCCTCGAGGTCGTTGATGTCGGTCGGGCTGAGCGTGCGCCACGCGATGTCGACCTGACCGGTCTCGATCGCGGTCTTGAGCGGGGCCGGGTCGGCGAAGTACTGCACGAAGACCTGCGCGGCCTCCGGCGTCCGCGGGCCGTCGTAGCTCTCGGTTGGCCTCGAAGACCGCCTGCTCGCCCGGCTTGTACTGGCTGAGCATGTAGGGGCCGGAGCCGATGATGGCGTCGTCGGCCATCAGCTCGTCGGCCGGGAACGTCTCCTCGTCGACGATCGAGGTGGTCGCGGTCGACAGCAGCTTGAGGAACGTCGTGTCCGCCGCGTTGAGGTGGAAGACCACCGTCAGGTCGTCGGGCGTCTCGATCGCGCCGTCGGCCAGGGTCGGGGTCTCCTCGGCACCGTCGCTGATGTTGTAGAGCAGCACCGACGACCCGTTGGGGTCGGCGATCTCGATGTTGCGCTTCAGCGAGAACAGCACGTCGGACGACGTGAGCTCGTTGCCGTTGGAGAACGTCAGGCCCTCGCGGAGGGTGCAGGTGATGGTCTGCGGGTCGTCGTACGCGCACGACTCGGCGGCGTCGCCGACCGGCTCCTCCGCGCCGGCGGGGATGGTCAGGCAGCTGCTCGAAGACGTTGTACTGCACGTTCCACGAGCCGAAGTCGTAGGAGCCGGCCGGGTCCATCGCGGTGATCGACTCGGTCGTGCCGAGGATCCAGGGGGCGCTGCCGCCGGCGCCGTTGCCACCGTCGCCGTTGTCGCCGTCGCCGCCGTCGTCTTCGCTGCCGCATGCGGCGCCGAGAGTGAGGATCAGGCCGCTCACTCCGGCCAGGGCCAAGGCCCGTCGTGCTCGAAACACGGGTGTACCTCCGTTGAGGGGTGTGGATGCTGCTCGGGGAACCTAACCCCCGTCCCGACCGCCCGCCATAGCGGGGCGGCCGGATCAGGTCGCGATCCGGCAACGATTCAGCGTGGAATCGTTTGCCTCAGACGAGCTCGGCGAGAGATTCCACGGTCACGTCGGTCAGGGACGCGGCGAAGGTGCGCCGGGGGCCGGGCGCGACCTCGACGTGGTTCTCGACGACCAGCACCGGGCAGCCGGCCGCCTCGGCGGACGTCGCGCCGGTGTTCGAGTCCTCGATCGCCACGCACTCCTCCGGCGCGAGCCCGAGGGCGGCCGCCGCGGTGAGGTAGGCCTCGGGGTGCGGCTTGCCGCGCGCGACCTGGTCGCCGGTGACGATCACCCGGAAGGTCTCGGCCGGCAGCGCCGGCCACGATCGGCGCGACGAACCGCTGGTACGACATGGTGACGAGGCCGCACGGCACGCTCGGCCGCCCGCAGCGCGGCCGAGCAGCTCGACGGCGCCCGGCGCGCCACGGGCACGGCCTCCTGCGACCTGGGCGACGACGCCGTCGAGGAGGTACTCCACGATCTCCTCGGCGCTCATCTCCAGGCCCATGACCTCGCGGATGTAGCGCCCGGAGTCGACCAGGTCGCTGCCGACGAGCTGCAGCGCGTGCTCGTGGCTCCAGGTCGCGCCGTGCTCCTCGGCGAGCGCGTACTCGGTGGCGATCCAGTACGGCTCGGTGTCGACGAGCGTGCCGTCGAGGTCCCAGAGGACGGCCTTCACGTCGTCAGTCCTCCGGGTCGTAGCCGAGGTTGGGCGAGAGCCAGCGCTCCGCCTCGGCCAGGGTCCAGCCCTTGCGCTCGGCGTAGTCGGCGACCTGGTCGCGGCCGAGCCGGCCGACCACGAAGTACTGGGACTGCGGGTGGCTGAAGTACCAGCCGGAGACCGAGGCGCCCGGCCACATCGCCATCGACTCGGTGAGCGTGATCCCGGTGGCGGCCTCGGCGTCGAGGAGCTCCCAGAGGGTGAGCTTCTCGGTGTGGTCGGGGCAGGCCGGGTAGCCCGGGGCCGGCCGGATGCCGGCGTAGCGCTCGGCGATCAGGTCCTCGTTGGTCAGCGACTCGTCGGCCGCGTGGCCCCAGAACTCGGTGCGGACCCGCTCGTGCAGCCGCTCGGCGAACGCCTCGGCCAGCCGGTCGGCGAGCGACTCGAGCAGGATCGCGTTGTAGTCGTCGAGGTCGTCCTTGAACGCCTGGACCCGCTCGGGCAGGCCGATACCGGCGGTCACCGCGAAGCCGCCGACGTGGTCGGCGCGCACCGGTCTCCACCGGGCGCGACGAAGTCGGCCAGCGACCGGTTGGGCACGCCCTCGCGGTGCTCGCCCTGCTGGCGCAGGTGGTGCAGCGTCGCGGCGACCTCGCTGCGGTCGTCGTCGGCGTAGACGAGCGTGTCGTCGCCGCTAGCCGGCGGCCGGGAAGAAGCCGAACACGCCGCGAGCGGTGATCCACTTCTCCTCGACGATCCGGTCGAGCATCGCCTGGGCGTCGTCGTAGAGCTTGCGGGCGGCCTCGCCGCTGGTCGGGCTGTTGAGGATGTCGGGGAACTTGCCCTTCATCTCCCACGCGTTGAAGAACGGCTGCCAGTCGATGTAGTCGCGCAGCTCGCCGATGTCGTAGTCCTCGAGCACGTGGACGCCGGGTGCCTTCGGCGTCGGCGGGACGTAGCCGTCCCAGTCGATCGGCGTCGCGGCGGCCCTGGCCTGCTCGTAGCGACAGCAGCTTGCGGTCACCCTTGCCGGCGTGCCGGGTGCGCAGCGAGTCGTAGTCGGCCTTGATGTCGGCCAGCAGCTTCGGGCGCTGGGCGTCGCTCAGCAGCGCGGCGAGCGTCGGCACCGACCGGGACGCGTCCTTGACCCAGACGACCGGGCCGTCGTACTTGCCGTCGACCTTGACCGCGGTGTGCGCCCGCGAGGTCGTCGCGCCGCCGATCATCAGCGGGATCTCGAAGCCGCGGCGCTGCATCTCGGTCGCGACGCCGACCATCTCGTCGAGGGACGGCGTGATCAGGCCCGGACAGCCCGACGGCGTCCGCGCCGATCTCCACGCGCGGTGTCGAGGATCTTCTGGGTCGGCACCATCACCCCGAGGTCGATGACCTCGTAGTTGTTGCACTGGAGCACCACGCCGACGATGTTCTTGCCGATGTCGTGGACGTCGCCCTTGACGGTCGCCATCACGATCGTGCCGTTGGTGTCCTTGGCGGTGGCGTACTCGGGGTTGTCGAGCTTCTCCTGCTCGATGAACGGGATCAGGTAGGCGACCGCCTTCTTCATCACCCGCGCCGACTTCACCACCTGCGGCAGGAACATCTTGCCGGCGCCGAACAGGTCGCCGACGACGTTCATGCCGTCCATCAGCGGGCCCTCGATCACCTCGATGGGCCGGCCGCCGCGCGCGGCGATCTCCTGGCGCAGCTCCTCGGTGTCGGCCTCGGCGTAGCGCGTCGATGCCCTTGACCAGGGCGTGCGTGATCCGCTCGCCGACGGGCAGCGAGCGCCACTCCTCGGCCTCGGCCTCGACCGCCTCGCCCTGCTTGTTGTGCGCCTCGGCGATCTCGAGCAGGCGCTCGGCGGCGTCGGGACGGCGGTTGAGGACGACGTCCTCGATCCGCTCCCGCAGCTCCGGCTCGACCTGGTCGTAGACCACGAGCGCGCCGGCGTTGACGATGCCCATGTCGAGGCCGGCCTCGATGGCGTGGAACAGGAACACCGCGTGGATCGCCTCGCGCACCGGGTTGTTGCCGCGGAACGAGAAGCTCACGTTGGAGATGCCGCCGGAGACCTTGGCGCCGGGGAGGTTCTGCTTGATCCAGCGGGTCGCCTCGATGAAGTCCAGGCCGTACGACGCGTGCTCCTCGATGCCCGTGGCGACCGCGAACACGTTGGGGTCGAAGATGATGTCCTCGGGCGGGAAGCCGACCTCGTCGACCAGGATCCGGTAGGCGCGCTCGCAGATCGCCTTGCGGCGCTCGAGGTTGTCGGCCTGGCCGTCCTCGTCGAAGGCCATCACGACCGCGGCCGCGCCGTACTTGCGGCACAGCCGGGCCTGCTCGCGGAACTTCTCCTCGCCCTCCTTCATGGAGATCGAGTTGACGATCGGCTTGCCCTGGACGTTCTTGAGGCCGGCCTCGATGACCTCCCACTTGGAGGAGTCGACCATCACCGGCACCCGGCTGATGTCGGGCTCGCTCGCGACCAGCTTGGTGAACCGGTCCATCGCGGCGACGCCGTCGATCATCCCCTCGTCCATGTTGACGTCGATGACCTGCGCGCCGTTCTCGACCTGCTGCGCGGCCACCGTCGAGCGCGGTGTCGTAGTCGCCGTCCTTGATCAGGTTGCGGAACTTGGCCGAGCCGGTGATGTTGGTCCGCTCGCCGACGTTCACGAAGAGGCTGTCCTCGGTGATCGTGAACGGCTCGAGGCCGGACAGCCGCATGGCGGCTCGAGCTCGGTGGGCCTCGCGGCGCGGCTTGTCGGCGACGGCGGCGGCGATCGCGGCGATGTGGTCGGGCGTGGTGCCGCAGCAGCCGCCGACCAGGTTGACGAAGCCCGGCCTCGGCGAACTCGCGCGAGGATCGCGGCGGTCTCCTCGGGCGCCTCGTCGTACTCGCCGAACGCGTTGGGCAGCCCGGCGTTGGGGTAGCAGGAGACGAACGAGTCGGCGATCCGGGCCATCTCGGCGATGTAGGGCCGCATCTCCTTGGCGCCGAGCGCGCAGTTGAGGCCGACGGCGAGCGGGTCGACGTGCCGGACCGAGTCCCAGAACGCCTCGGTCACCTGGCCGGACAGGGTGCGCCCGGAGGCGTCGGTGATGGTGCCGGAGACGATCACCGGCCAGCGGCGGCCGTGCTCCTCGAAGAGCGTCTCGACGGCGAAGATCGCGGCCTTGGCGTTGAGGGTGTCGAAGATCGTCTCGATGAACAGCAGGTCGGAGCCGCCCTCGAGCAGGCCGCGGGTCGGCCTCGATGTACGCCGCGACGAGCTGGTCGTAGGTGACGTTGCGGGCCGCCGGGGTCGTTGACGTCGGGCGAGATCGACGCGGTGCGCGTGGTCGGGCCGAGGGCGCCGGCGACGTAGCGCGGCCGCTCCGGGTCGTGGTCGACCTCGTCCGCGACCCGGCGGGCCAGCCGGGCGGCCTCGAGGTTGAGCTCGTAGGCGAGGTCCTCCATGCCGTAGTCGGCCAGCGAGACCGCGTTGGCGTTGAAGGTGTTGGTCTCGATGATGTCGGCGCCGGCCTCGAGGTACTCGCGGTGGATCGCCCGCGATGATGTCGGGCTGGGTCAGCGTGAGCAGGTCGTTGTTGCCCTGCAGGTCGACTGGGCCAGTCGGCGAACCGCTCGCCGCGGTAGCCGGCCTCGGACGGGCGGTCGCGCTGGATCGCGGTGCCCATGGCGCCGTCGATCACCAGGATCCGCTCGCGCAGGGTCGCGGTGAGCTCCTCGGTGGCGTCCGGCCGCTGGGACGACTCGGCTCACGGTGGTCTCCCTCTCTCCGTGCGCCGGGCACGGGTGGTGTCCGGAGCGTGAGAACAGCGCTACCACGGAGCGTCCACGGGCGACGGATTCCCGAATGGTGACACCGCGCTCCGACGGCGCGATCGAAATCCTGCGGCACGCCGGTGCGCCGGCGCACTAGGCTTGGGGAGTGATCGAGATCGAGGAGACGCCCGGACCTGGTCGACCCGGTCGTGATCGCCGCCTTCGAGGGCTGGAACGACGCCGCCGACGCCGCCTCCGTCGGTCGTCGACCACCTGATGGACGGTGTGGCACGCGCGGGTCGTCGGCGCGATCGACCCCGAGGAGTTCTACGACTTCCAGGTCAACCGGCCGATGGTCGGCACCGACGCGCTCGGCCACCGCCGGATCAGCTGGCCCGGCACCCAGCTCGCCGTCGCCTCGCCGCCCGACCTGGACCGCGACATCATCCTGATCCGCGGCATCGAGCCGAACATGCGCTGGCGCCAGTTCTGCGCCGAGCTGCTGGCGGCCTGCGACGACCTCGGCGGCGAGCTCGTCGTCACCCTCGGCGCGCTGCTCGCCGACACCCCGCACACCCGGCCGATCCCGGTCACCGGCACCGCCACCGAGCCCGAGCTGGTCGACCGGCTCAAGCTCGAGCAGTCGACGTACGAGGGGCCGACCGGCATCGTCGGCGTCTTCCAGGACGCCTGCGTGCGCCTCGACATCCCGGCGGTGTCCTACTGGGCCGCGGTGCCGCACTACGTCGCCCAGCCGCCGTGCCCCAAGGCGACGCTGGCGCTGCTCGGCCAGCTCGAGGACCTGCTGCGAGGTGCAGCATCCCGCTCGGCGACCTGCCCGAGGACGCCCGCGCCTGGGAGCGCGGCGTCGACGAGCTCGCCGAGGAGGACGAGGACGTCGCCGACTACGTCCGCTCGCTCGAGGAGACCCGCGACACCGCCGACCTGCCCGAGGCCTCCGGCGAGGCGATCGCGCGGGAGTTCGAGCGCTACCTCAAGCGCCGCGACGACGGCCGACCGCGACGTGAGCCAGCGCGCCTAGACAGCGCGAGGCCGAGCGCGGCGTCGAGCAGCGGCGTGCATGCGTCAGCGGCGGCGTCCGGGTCGGTGTTGTCGGCCAGGTGGCCGCCGCGTCGCCGAGGGTGGCGTCGACCCAGGCCTGCGACCGCGGCGACCGCGCGCGGGGCGTCGAGGTCGTCGGCCAGCGCCGCCAGCACCGCCGTCGACCACCGGCGCGGCCGGGGCGCCGGCGCCGAGGCGACAGCGCCCGGCGCCAGTCGGTCGAGGGTGTCGACGGCGTCCCAGAGCTCGGCGTCGGTCCACTCCCAGTCGGAGCGGTAGTGGTGGCGCAGCAGCACCAGCCGGATCGCCATCGGGTCGACGTCGCTGTTGCGCAGCGCCGAGACGAAGACCAGGTTGCCGCTGCGACTTCGACATCTTCTCGCCGTCGTAGCCGACCATCCCGGCGTGGCGTAGGCCTGCGCGAACGGCGCCGCCGGGTCGGCCACCTGGGCGTGCGCCGGCGCACATCTCGTGGTGCGGGAAGACCAGGTCGCTGCCGCCGGCCTGGACGTCGAAGGCGGCGCCGAGGTACTCCTGGGCGATCGCGGTGCACTCGATGTGCCAGCCCGGCCGGCCGGGGCCGAACGGGCTGTCCCAGGACGGCTCGCCGTCGCGCTCGCCGCGCCAGACCACGCAGTCGAGCGGGTCCTTCTTGCCCGGCGCGGTCGGGGTCGCCGCCGCGCTCGCCGAAGAGCCTCAGCATCGTGTCGCGGTCGTAGCCGGACTCCTCGCCGAAGGCCGGGTCGGCGGTCACCGAGAAGTAGAGGTCGTCGTCGACGCGGTAGACCGCGCCGGCGTCCTGCGAGCCGCTCGATCAGCGTCGACGACCAGCGGGATCGACTCGACCGCGCCGATGTAGTGGTCGGGCGGCAGCACCCGCAGCGCCGCCATGTCCTGGCGGAACAGCTCGGTCTCGCGCTCGGCCAGCTCGACCCAGTCGACGTGACCTTGGTCGGCGCGCTCCAGCAGCGGGTCGTCGACGTCGGTGACGTTCTGGACGTAGGTCACCTCGTGGCCGGCGTTGCGCCAGGCCCGGTTGAGCAGGTCGAAGGCGACGTACGTCGCGGCGTGGCCGATGTGGGTGGCGTCGTACGGCGTGATGCCGCAGACGTAGAGCCGGGCCGGCCCGTCGGGCCGCGGTCGTCACCAGCTCGCCGGTCGGCGGTGTCGTGCAGCGGCGACCGCGCGGCCCCGTCACGGGCAGGCCGGGGACGTCCGGGGAGGACCAGGCGCGCATGGCGCGAAGCCTAGACGGCGGCTGGGCGTCAGAACGGCGGCCACGGGATGGCCGGGCCACTCGACCCGCGCGGCGTCGGGCAGCACGCCGCGGTCGGCAGCAGCCGGCGGCAGCGGCGGGCGAGGCGCGTCGATCTCGCGGTCGGTCAGGTGCGGCGGCGAGCGGCTCGCCCAGCGTCGCCGGCCAGCGCCGTCGCGCACGCCTGCGCACCGCCGGCCACCTCCTCGTCGGTCAGCGGCTCGCCCTGCCAGCCCCACAGCACGGTGCGCAGCTTGGGCTCGACGTGGAAGGTCACGCCGTGGTCGACGCCGTAGCGGTGGCCGCCGGCCATCTCCAGCACGTGGCCGCCCTTGCGGTCGGCGTTGTTGACCAGCGACGTCGAAGACCGCCATCCGGCGCAGCGCGGGCGGTGTCCTCGTGGACCAGCGAGACGTCGCGGTCGTGCTCGTCGACGCCGTCGAAGACGTGCCAGCCAGCCGCGTCGGGCACCCGCCCGCGCGCGACCAGGTCGACGGCCTCCTGCGTCGGGGTCGGGCTCCTGCCAGAGCTGCACCATGCCCGGCGCCGTGCGGGCCGTCGCGCAGCCAGGTCTGCGGCACGACGTCCCAGCCGAGCGCCTCGGAGACGGCGTACGCCGCGCACCTCGCGGTCGGCGAGCGTGCCGTCGGGGAAGTCCCACAGCGGCCGCTCCCCCGCGATCGGCTTGTAGACGACCTGGGTCGCCGTCGATCTCGCCGAGGAACGTGGCGTTCGAGGCCGGCATGATCCGGCCGTGCAGCACCAGCGTCGCCCGCGAGCGGTGACGGGCGCTCGGCTCGGGTCACGGGTCCCGGCGCCGGAAGCCGTTGGCCCGCACGCACAGGTGGCCCTCGGGGTCGATCGGGTTGCCGCAGAACGGGCAGCTCGGCCGGCCGGCCTCGAGCACCTGCTCGGCGCGCTTGACGAACGCCCGGGCGGCGCCGGCGGTGATGCCGGACCAGGAAGCACCTCGTCGGGCTCGGGCTCCTCGAAGTCCTCGTCGACCTGGTCGGGGGTGACCACGGCCGCCTCGGTGAACGGGAACACCTCGATGACGACCCGCTCGTCGTCGGGGTCCCACGACAGCGTCATCGTGCCGGCGCGGAACTCCTCCTCGATCGGCTGCTCGAGCGGCTCGGTGTCGTCGAGCGCCGAGCGGCGCCACCGCCGGGATCAGCGCGCTCGTGGCCTCGGCTGGCCATCACCTCGTCGAGCAGCTCGTCGATGCGCTCGGCCAGCGCCGCGACCTGCTGCTTCTCCAGCGCGACGCTGACGACCCGGGCGCCGCTCGCGGGCCTGGAGGAAGAAGGTGCGCGCACCGGGCTCGCCGACGGTGCCGGCGACGAAGCGCTCGGGCGGGTCGAATCCGTGGACGACGGGCATGGCGTCCACCCTAGGACGCGCGCCCCAGGGCGCCGGCCCGCCCGCCGCCGACGACGGCGTCGCGTCCGACGGCCCGCGCGCGCCGGCCGCTGCTTCGCGCGTCGGCGGCGCCAGCCAGGCGAGGTCGCCGGCGTGGGTGTTGGTGGCCAGCACGTAGGGCCGCGTGCCGGTGTAGCGGACGATCGAGACCGACGCCGGGTCGACGTGCGAGCCGCTGGAAGAGGTCCAGGTGCATGCCCAGCGCGTCGGCCAGCACCGACTTGATGATGTCGCCGTGGCTGACCGCCACCCAGACCGCGCCGGCGCCGTGCTCGGCCTCGACGGCGGCGTCGTGGCGGCGTACGGCGGCGACCGCGCGGGCCTGCATCGCGCGCCATCGACTCCCCGCCGGGGAACGTCGCCGCCGACGGCTGGGTCTGCACGGTCCGCCAGAGCTTCTCCTTGGCCAGCTCCTTGAGCGGCCGGCCCTGCCACTCGCCGTAGTCGCACTCGGTGAGCCCGCGCTCGGCGACGGCGGCCTCGGCCGCGGCCGGGCTGCGCCGGCGGCGATCGCCTGCGGCGGTCTGCCGGCACCGCTCGAGCGGGCTGCGTGACCACCGCGGCCAGCGGGACGGCGGCGAGCCGCTCCGCCGCCCGCGCGGCCTGCTCGCGCCCGGTCGTCGTCGAGCCGCACGCCCGGCGTGCGGCCCGGCGAGCACGCCGCTGGCGTTGGCCGTGTGCGGCCGTGCCGCACGAGGATCACGGTTGCCATGTCGCGGACGTAGCCTAGCGACGTGCCGGACTACCGTGGTCCCGTGATCGTCGACAGCGCGCTCTACCGCAGCGGCGTCCGGGTCGCCGTCGACTGCGACGCCGCACGACTTCGCACGCTGCGTGCCGCGGGCGACGCGGCGCCGGGCGACTTCGTCTGGGTCGGGCTCCACCAGCCCGAGCGAGGCACGAGCTCGCCGACGTCGCCGACGCGTTCGGCCTGCACCCGCTCGCCGTCGAGGACGCGGTGCAAGGCCCACCAGCGGCCCAAGCTGGAGCGCTACGACGACAGCCTGTTCCTGGTGCTCAAGACGCTCTGGTACGTCGACGAGGACGACGCCGTCGAGACCGGCGAGATCAACATGTTCGTCGGCGCCGACTTCGTGGTCACCGTGCGCCACGGCCAGGGCGGCGCGCTGCACGACGGCCCGGCTGGCACCTGGAGGAGCGCGAGCAGGTGCTCGACCCACGGCCCGTCCGCGGTCGTCTACGCCGTGTGCGACACGCGTCGTCGACGGCTACGATCGAGGTCGTCGACGAGCTGCAGATGGACGTCGACGAGGTCGAGGCCTCGGTCTTCTCCGACGAGCGCACCAACGACTCCGCCCGCATCTACACGCTCAAGCGCGAGATCGCGGAGGTCCGCCGCGCGGTGCATCCCGCTGCGCGAGCCGATGCGCCGGTTCGCCGCCGGCGTGGTGCCGCGGCATCGACCCGGAGGCGGCGCCGTTCTTCCGCGACGTCGCGCGACCACCTCGCCCGGGCCGCGGAGACCGTCGACACCCTCGACGCGCTGCTGTCGACCGCCTTCGACGCCCACCTGGCCGCAGATCTCGGTGCAGCAGAACGACGACATGCGCAAGATCTCCGCCGGCGTCGGCGCTGGTCGTCGTCCCGACCCTGATCGCCGGCGTCTACGGCATGAACTTCGAGCACATGCCCGAGCTCGAGCTGGACCTCGGCTACCCGTTCGCGCTGCTGCTGATGGTGGGCGTCTCGGCGGTGCTGTTGGTGGTTCTTCAAGCGGTCCGGCTGGCTCTGAGCCGGTCGACGCGACGCTCAGGCGGTGCAGGACGCCGGTCAGCCGAGCAGCACGAGCGATCAGCGAGCGCCGAGCGCGACCCGGTAGAGCACGAACGGCGTGTAGGAGCTGCGTGCGTGACGTAGCGCAGCAGCCAGGCGATCGCGGCGTACCCGACGACGAAGGACGACCACCGTCGCCGACGATCGTCGGGCCCCAGCCGTAGGTGTTGTCGCCGTCCGGGATCTCCTTGAGCTCGAAGAGCCCGGCGCCGACCACGGCCGGGATGGCGAGCAGGAAGGCGTAGCGGGTGGCGGCCTCGCGGTCGTAGCCGAGGAACCGGCCCATCGAGATGCGTGGCGCCGGAGCGGGAGACGCCGGGCACCAGCGCGCAGCGCCTGGGCCAGCGCCCATCAGGACGGCGTCGCGCAGGCGTGATCTGCTTGATCGTGCTTGTCGGTGCGGCCGACCCGGTCGGCGATGCCGAGGACGATGCCGCAGCACGATCAGCGTGGTGCCGATGAGCCACAGGTTGCGGAAGTCGCGCTCGATGACGTCCTTGAGCAGCGACGCCGAGCACCACGATCGGCAGCGAGCCGATGATGATGAACCAGCCCATCCGGGCGTCGAGGTGGCCGCGGTACTCCGGCTTGCACCAGCGACCGCAGCCAGGTCGACGCGATCCGCCAGATGTCCTTGCGGAAGTAGATGAGCACCGCGAGCTCGGTGCCGATCTGGATGACGGCGGTGAACGCCGCGCCCGGGTCGCCCCAGCCGAACAGCTCCGGGAAGATCCGCAGGTGGGCGCTGCTGGAGATCGGCAGGAACTCGGTCAGGCCCTGGATGATGCCGAGGACCACGGCCTTGAGGAAGTCCGACACGGGCCACGAGCCTACGACGGCGCCGGTCCAGCGGCGCGCCGGCGGCCGACGGCCGTCGGCGCTGCGGACTACGCGTTCTCGCCCATGCAGCAGCGCTCGCTCGGCAGCACCGGGCTCAAGGTCTCCCGGCTCGGGCCTCGGCACCATGACGTGGGGCCGCGACACCGACGAGCACGAGGCCCGCGACCAGCTGCATCGCGTTCGCCGAGGCCGGCGGCACCCTCGTCGACACCGCCGCCGGCTACGGCGACGGCGCGTCCGAGGAGCTGCTCGGCACGCTGCTCGGCGACGTCGTCGCCCGCGACGAGGTCGTGCTCGCCACCAAGGCCGGCATCTCGCGCCGCGGCGGCGAGCCGCGCGTACGACACCTCGCGCGGCCACCTGCTGCGCACCCTCGACGCCTCGCTGCGCCGGCTCGGCGTCGACCACGTCGACCTGTGGCAGGTGCACGTCTGGGCCGACGACGACCCCGCTCGAGGAGACGCTGGCCGCGCTCGACCTCGCGGTCACCTCGGGCCGGGCGTCGTACGTCGGCATCTCCAACTACTCCGGCTGGCAGACCGCCCAGGCCGCCACCTGGCAGCGGGCGGTGCCCGGCCGGGCGCCGCTGGCCTCGACCCAGGTGGAGTACTCCCTGCTCAACCGCGCGGTCGAGCGACGAGGTGCTGCCCGCCGCGCGCGGCGCTCGGGCTCGGCGTGCTGCCCTGGTCGCCGCTGGGCCGCGGGCGTGCTGACCGGCAAGTACCGCACCGGCACGCCGTCCGACTCCCGCGGCGCGTCGCCCGCACTTCGCGACTTCGTCGAGCGCCTACCTCGACGACCGCTGCGGCCGGCATCGTCGAGGCCGTCGCCCGCGCCGCCGACGGCCTGGGCTGGACGCCGCTCGAGGTCGCGCTGGCCTGGGTGCGCGACCGGCCCGGCGTCACCGCGCCGATCGTCGGGCGCCCGCACCGCCGCCCAGCTGCGCGGCGCGCTCTGGGCTCGAGGAGCTAGACGCTGCCCGACCGAGATCGTGCGACGCCGCTCGACGACGTGTCCGGACGGACGTGCGCATGAGCCGCAGCCTCGTGCCGCCGCGCCGCCGCGCGCCGCGGGGTGGAGTGGGAGTTCGACAAGGCTGACGTTCTCGCGCGAGTTCCCGCGCAACGTCGTCACCAAGCTGCTCGTCGAGCGCGCCGAGCACGGCGGCTGGGAGCTCGACCGGGTCCGCATCGGCCCCGACGGCACCCGCCGGGTGGTCCTGCGCCGCAAGATCATCCGCGCAGCGTGCCGGCACCGACGGTCTGAGCCTGGCCGAGCTCGAGCGCCTCAGGACGCTCGTCGAGGAACCGGTCGAAGACCCGCGCGCCGAACTCCAGCGCGTCGACCGGGACCCGCTCGTCGACGCCGTGGAACAGCGCGGTGAAGTCGAGGTCGGCGGGCAGCCGGAGCGGGGCGAAGCCGTAGGAGCGCATGCCGAGCTTGCGGAAGTGCTTGGCGTCGGTGCCGCCGCTCATCAGGTACGGCGCGACGATGCGCGTCGGGGTCCTCGGCGAGCAGCGAGCGGCGTCATCGCGTCGACCAGGTCGCCGTCGTACGGCGTCTCCCAGGGCTGCTGGTGGGAGACGTAGTCGATCTCGATGCCCTCGCCGCACAGCTCGGCGCAGGGTCGCGAAGAACTCGTCCTCGTAGCCGGGCAGGAACCGGCCGTCGACGTGGGCGGTGGCCTCGGTCGGGACCACGTTCACCTTGTAGCCGGCGCTCGAGCATGGTCGGGTTGGTGGTGTTGCGGATGACGGCGCCGAGCATCCGGGCGGCGCCGCCGAACTCCTCGACCAGCGCCTCGGCGTTCTCGGGGGTGGCCTCGGTGCCGGCGAGCTCGGCGACGGCGGCGAGCAGCACCTCCATCGTCGGCGTGAGCCGCACCGGCCACTCGTGGGCGCCGATCCGGGCGACCGCCGCGGCCAGCCGGGTGACGGCGTTGTCGTGGTTGATCATCGAGCCGTGGCCGGCCCGGCCGCGGGCGGTGAGCCGCATCCAGGCCATGCCCTTCTCGGCGGCCTCGATCAGGTAGAGCCGCCGGCCGCGGACCGTGGTGCTGAAGCCGCCGACCTCGCCGACGGCCTCGGTGCAGCCCTCGAGCTCGTCGCGGTGCTCGCTCGACGAGCACCTCGGCGCCCTGGTGGCCGCCGGCCTCCTCGTCGGCGGTGAAGCAGAGCACGATCGGCCGCTCGGGCACGCGCCCGGCCCGCTGCCGGGCGCGCACGCACGGAGAGCAGCATCGCGTCGAAGTCCTTCATGTCGACCGCGCCGCGGCCCCAGACGTAGCCGTCCTGGACCTCGCCGCTGAACGGGTCGACCTGCCAGTCCTCGGCCGCGGCCGGGACGACGTCGAGGTGGCCGTGCAGCAGCAGCGGCGTCGCCGCGTCCGGCGCCGCCCCAGCGGGCGACCACCGAGGTGCGGCCCGGCTCGGACTCGTAGAGCCGGGACTCGATCCCGACCTCGTCGAGCAGCGTGGCGACGTACTCGGCGGCCTTGCGCTCCCCCGGCCCGTCGCCGGTCGCCGTAGTTGCGTGGTGTCGATCCGGATCAGGTCGCGGCACAGGTCGACGACCTCGCCGGCGGGGTCGTAGGCCGGGCCGTCGGACGGCGTCCGTCGCGGTGTCCACATGGCCCCATCCTGGCACCCCCGCGCGGGCGCCCCCGATGCGGGTACGGCGCGGCTCCTTTGCTACTGTTTCCGACCGCACTCGTCCGGGTGGCGGAATTGGCAGACGCGCTAGCTTGAGGTGCTAGTGCCCGTATTAGGGCGTGGGGGTTCAAGTCCCCCCTCGGACACTGGAAGGCCCCGGCTCCACGGGGCCTTTCTTCATTTCCGGACCTTTTCGGGGAGCGCCGGAGCGCGGTCCCCCTCCGGTGGCGGACCGCCTCCCGGGCGGCGACGATCTGAGCCGACCACGGATCCACGTCGGCTCGACCGGGCGGCCCCCACGGGCCCGTGGACGCCGCGGAAAGCGAACGACCGGCTGCCCCCGCGAACGGGTGCAGCCGGTCGTCCCAGCGAGCTGGACTCACTTGTAGGCGCAGGGCCTCCGCGTCGGCTCGACGCCGACCTTGTGGGTGGCGTTGGAGTCGTTCCACATGGAGTCGAAGCGCCGGGTGTAGCGCAGGTAGACCGGGCGGCCGTTGAGCCGCAGCGTCACCTCGTCGTTGCCGAGCGAGACCCGCGACCAGTTCTCCGAGCCGGTCCAGGCGGCCCCGCAGGCCCTTGCCGTCGTAGGCGCCGCTGACGGTGAAGACTTGTAGTGCGAGTAGCAGCGCGGGCCGTAGACGATCTCGTCGTCGCTGCCGGTGGAGATCCGGTCGCCGAAGTCCCAGTCGGCGGCCTTCACGGGGATGCCGGCGCCCTGCAGGATGTTGGCGGTGGACCCGCCCAGCACGCTGCCGATGACCTTCACGCGGCAGCCCTGGCGCTGGAGGTCGGCGACCTTGCGGGCGATGTTGTCGCCGCGCTCGCCGTACCAGGCGTAGACGATGATCTTGACGATCGTGTGCCCGTCGATGCCAAAGCCCCGCGGCGCCTTGCAGCCGATCTTGGAGAGCCGGGCGATGACCGGGTCACCGCTGGTGGCCTTGGCCTTCTGCACCGAGAGGTGCCGCCCTGGGCCCGCGCCCCCAGCTCGCGCTGGAAGGCGAGCGAGCGGTCCTTGGAGCTGTAGCCGATGTAGCGCGGCGTCGACTTGCGGTCGCGCGCGATCTGACGGAAGACGCGGATCCAGGTGCGGAAGAGGCGGCGGTCGTTGCGGATCGTGTAGCCGTCGTTCCACTGGGCGAACGCCGCGCCGTACGTCAGGTTCGCCGAGGACGAGATGATCACGTGCTTGGCGGCGCCGCTGCGGCTGAACGAGTAGATCTTGGTGTGCAGGTTGCCCCCGGGCCCGTTGCGGCACGAGCCCTTGCAGTAGACCAGGAAGCTTCGACTTCTTGCGGTTCTTGCCGAGCGCCCTCTGGAGCCGGGCCTGCGTCTTGCTGGTGGTGTTGTCGTTGAACACCATCTGCACGTGGACGCCGCGCTTGTGAGCCTTGATCAGGAGGTCGGCGACGTCGGCGCGATCCATCGAGTAGCTGGAGATGCGGATGGTCGCCCCGCGGCGGGTGTGCTTGATGGCGTCACGGATGCGGGCGACGATCGCCACCCGCTGCTGGGGCGAGCCCTTGGGATCGTTGAAGACGGCGCCGACCGGCGGCTTCCACCGGCGCTTCTTCGGCTTGGCCTTCGCCGCGGGCGCGGCGGCTGCCACGGCGACGGGAGCCGCGGCGGAGGCCGACGCGGGCGCCGCCGCAGGGGCGGCTGCGGTGGCGGCCGTCGAGGCAGGGACGACGCACAGCGCCGCCACTCCTGCCACGGTCGCCAGCATCGACACGGACCGAGATCGCCAGCTCATCACCCCGGGAGTGTAAAGGGATCTAGGGTTCCGCCCATGATCCCGAGCGTGCGCGCCTCCGATCTTTCGCTCCGCGAGCAGGTGCGGCTGCTCTCCGGGGAGGACGAGTGGCGCACCGGGACCGCGGGCGGATCGGGGCCTGCGCCCCTCAGCGACGGACCGCACGGGCTGCGCGTCCAGCCCGACGGCGGCGACCACCTCGGCTTCGGCGACAGCATCCCCGCCACGTGCTTCCCGCCCGCGGCCACGCTGGCCTGCACCTGGGACGACGTCCTCGCCCGCGACGTCGGTGCGGCCATCGGGCTGGAGGCGCTCGCGCTCGGCGTGGACGTGGTCCTCGGGCCCGGGCTGAACATCAAGCGGCACCCGCTGGGCGGGCGCAACTTCGAGTACTTCTCCGAGGACCCGCTGCTCAGCGGCCACCTGGCCGCGGCGATGGTCGAGGGCATCCAGTCCCAGGGCGTGGGCGCCTGCCTCAAGCACTACGCGGTGAACAACCAGGAGTCGCACCGGTTCGTGGTGGACGCGGTCGTGGACGAGCGCACGCTCCGCGAGATCTACCTGGCCGGTTTCGAGCACGCGGTCCGCGCGAGCCGGCCCTGGACCGTGATGGCGTCGTACAACTCCGTCAACGGCGAGCACGCCACCGAGCACCACCGTCTGCTCACCGCGATCCTGCGCGAGGAGTGGGGGTTCGACGGGCTGGTCATGAGCGACTGGGGCGCGGTCAGCGACCGGTTCCGTGCGCGTCGCGGCCGGGATGGACCTGGAGATGCCGAGCAGTCGGGGCCTCTTCGACCGGGACGTGCGCGCGGCCGTCGACGCGGGCGCGCTGCCGGCCGCGGCGGTCACCGCGTCCGCGCAGCGGGTGCTGGACCTGCTGGCGCGCTGCCCCACGGGCGATCGGCCGGACCTCCCGGTCGACGAGCACGACGCGCTCGCGCGGAGGGTGGCGGCCGAGGCCACCGTCGTCCTCGAGAACGACGGCGTGCTCCCGCTCTCGCCCGGCGCCACGGTCGCGCTGCTCGGCGACTTCGCCGACCGTCCGCGCTACCAGGGCAGCGGCAGCTCGCTGGTCACCCCGACCCGGCTCACCACCGCGCGCGAGGCGCTCCTCGCGCGCGGGGTGACGCTCGTGGACGACCCCGCCGCGGCCGACGTCGCCGTGGTGCTCGTCGGGCTGCCCCCGACGCACGAGAGCGAGGGCTTCGACCGCCCGGGCCTCGACCTGCCGCCCGAGCACGACGCCCTGGTCGAGCAGGTGAGTACGGCGAACCCGCGCACCGTGGTCGTGCTCTCGGCCGGCGGCCCGGTCCGGCTGCCCTGGCGCGAGCGGGTCGCGGCCGTGCTGACCGGCCACCTGGGCGGCCAGGCGACCGGGGCGGCCCTGGCCGACGTCCTGTACGGCGACGTCGAGCCCGCGGGTCGGCTCGCGGAGTCGTGGCCGGCCGATCTGACCGACGTCGCCTCCGACCCGTGGTTCCCGGGTCACCCGCACCAGGTCGAGCACCGCGAGGGACTGTTCGTCGGCTACCGGCACCTCACCACGGCCGGCGTCGCTCCGGCGTACCCCTTCGGGCACGGACGCGGCTACGTCCCGATCGACTGGTCCGACCTTGCGGTGGACCGCAGCGCGGTGGCCGCCGGGGAGTCCGTGACCGTCGCGGTGACCCTGACCAACCCGGGCGAGCGCGCCGGCTCGGACGTCGTGCAGGTCTACCTCCACGACCGCACCGGGGTGGTGCTCCGGCCGCGGCGCGAGCTCGCGGCGTACGCACGGGTCCGGCTGGCGCCCGGCGAGGTCCGCCGGGTCGAGCTGGAGGTCCCGGCCCGGGCCTTCGCGTTCTACGACGTGGCGCAGGGCGGCTGGGCCACGCCCTCCGGCCGGTACGACGTCGAGGTGGCGCGCTCCAGCGCGGAGGTCGTCGCGGCCCTGGCCGTCGAGGTGTCCGGCGGCGTCGCCACCGCGCCGGAGCCCGCCGACACCGAGCCGCTCGCGGCGAGCGACGCGGCCTTCGCTCGCCGGTTGGGGCGTCCGGTGCCCGTGCCCCGACCGGTGCGCCCGTTCACGCGGGAGTCGACCGTGGGCGAGCTCGCCACCACGCGGGTCGGACGGGTCCTGCGTCGGGCCCTGACCTCCGCCGCCCCGCTCGACCGGGCCGCCGGGGACGACGAGACGCTGAAGCTGATGCTGGAGCGGTCCCTGGAGGAGCTGCCCCTGCGCTCGCTCGCGATCTTCTCGGGCGGTCGGTTGCGGTGGCCGGCGGTCGACGCGATCCTGGCGGTGCTCAACCGCCGACCGACCGCTCTCGTGGCCGCCCTGCGCGGCCGCCGCACCGGGTCCTGACCGGGGAGGCTCGGGTGCGGAGAAAAATCTCGGCGAGCGCGAATACCCGGCCGGGGAACGGGCACCATCGGACCAGTGGTCTCGGGAACACACCCCCCCAGTGCGCCTGGGGCCACCGGCCGGGCCGCGTTCCTTCGGGATCGCGGCCCTTGGTCTGTCCGGACGGGATCCGCCGGGACGCGGTCTGTCGGGACGGTGTCGGGGATCCCGACCGGTCCCGAGAGCACCGGCAAGGGGACGGACCCCTCCCGCGCAGCACCCCCCTACCTGCTGCGTGGGCCCTCCTCGGGGCCGTCACGGCGTGGTGGTGCCCGGTATCCGGGCACTGCAAACGTCGTGTGCCCGCTGGGCGGGACGGCGGCCGGGCGCCTAGAGTGCGCGCGTGAGCACGCCCCCGTTTCGCGTCGGCTTCGTCACCGGGGCGACCCCGGACAAGTGGGCGCGCACCTGGCGCGAGCGCTCGCGGGTCCCGCTGGAGCTCGTCCCGCTCGAACAGGACCAGCAGGAGGTCGGGCTCCGGGACGGCACGCTCAGCATGGCCCTCGTCCGCCTGCCCGTGGAGCGCGAGGGTCTCCACCTCATCCCGTTGTACGACGAGGTCGCGGTCGCCGTGGTCGGTCGTGAGCACCTGGTGTCCGTGGTCGACGAGGTCACCCTGGCCGACCTGGCCGACGAGCAGCTGGTGCTCCCCCACGAGTCCGGCTGGGTCCCCGACGCCGAGCAGCTGGAGTGGCCCCCCATGTCGGTGCGCGACGCGATCGAGGTCGTCGCCTCCGGCACCGGCATCGTGATCCTCCCGATGGCCGTGGCCCGCCTCCACCACCGCAAGGACGTCGTCCACCGCCCGGTCACCGACCTGCCGACGACCAAGGTCGGCCTGGCGTGGCGGACCGACGACGAGGACCCGCGGGCGCAGACCTTCATCGGGATCGTCCGTGGACGATCCGAGCGCAGCTCCCGGGGATAGCTGAACCCCCAAGGGTATGGCTCACCGCCCCGGGCGTGATGTGATCATGGTTATGGGGGAATCGGGGGGCGACTCGGGTGCTGACGTGCCCACGGGCACCGGGGTGCCGGCCAACGGCGGGCTCAGCATCGGCGAGATCAGCAGGATGACCGGGGTGTCGGTCGCGACGCTGCGCACCTGGGAGCAGCGACACGGCTTCCCCGTGCCGCACCGGCTGCCGAGCGGCCACCGGCGCTACGACGCCTCGGTCGTCGAGGCCGTGCTCACCGTGCTCCGCCAGCGCGAGGCCGGGACCCGCCTCGAGATCGCGATCGCCGAGGCGCAGCAGCCGGACGGCCGCAGCGCCCCCTCCGTGTTCGGAGAGGTACGGCGCCGCAGCCCCCACCTGGAGGTGCACCGGCTGCGCAAGCAGACGGTCCTGGCCCTCTCGCGGGCGATCGAGGACGAGTTCTGCGCGCGCGCCGACCAGGCGGTGCTCTTCGGCGGGTTCCAGAGCAGGCGGTTCTACGAGCCGGTGCGGCACCGCTGGGACGACCTGGCCAGCACGTCGAGGTCGACCATGGTGATGGCCGACTTCGACGGGACCGAGCAGGCCGGGCGCGCCGTACGCGTGCGGCTGACCTCGGAGTCGCCCCTGCGCCGGGAGTGGTTCGTGGTCTGCGACGCCCACGGACTGCCGGCGCTGCTCACGGCGTGGGAGCTGCCCGGCCAGGCCGGCACGCCCGACCCTGACCGGGAGTTCGAGGCCATCTGGACCGTCGACCCGCGGGCGGTGCGCAACGCCAGCCGGGTGTGCGCGGCCACGAGCCTGGCCGTCGGCGCCCCGGGTGCGGAGCTGCTCGTCCGGCAGCTGGCGGAGCCGTCGTCGCGGCCGATCGACCCGTCCGCGAGCGCGCGGCTCTTCAACCGGGTGATCACCTACCTCGACCGGCCGCGCTGACCCTGAACGAGCTGCCCCGACCGGGTGAGGAGCCTCACCCGTAGGTGTGAGGCCGCCGTGGCGTGGACACCCTCCACCGGTGACCACGTTCCAACGCCCCACCCCTGACCACTCCGAGCAGCGCACCACCGCCTCCGTCGGGAGCCCGGTGCCCCAGACCGACCAGCACCCGGTCCTCGACGTCGAGCAGTCGTCGTACGGCGCCGGCCGCGAGCGACCGGGCCTCGACAAGGTCGTCTTCGGCGTCACCGCGGCGATCGCGTCGCGTTCCTGGTCTGGGGCTTCGTCAGCACCGAGCTCCCTGGGCTCGGCGTCCGGCACGTCGCCTGACCTGGGCGATGGCGCAACACCGGCTGGCTGTTCGTGCTCGACCGCGAGCGCGCTTCGTGGTCTTCGTGATCTGGCTGGCCCTGAGCCGCTTCGGCAACATCCCGCTCGGCCGCGACGACGAGGAGCCCGAGTTCCGGACCGTCTCGTGGATCGCGATGATGTTCAGCGCCGGCATGGGCATCGGGCTGATGTTCTACGGCGTCAGCGAGCCGATCAGCCACTTCGTCGACCCCGCCGCCGGGCACCGGCGAGGCCGGACAACCCCGAGGCCGTCGCAGAACGCGATGGCCACCACGCTGTTCCACTGGACGCTGCACCCGTGGGCCATCTACGCCGTCGTCGGCCTCGCGATCGCGTACGGCGTCTACCGCAAGGGCCGCCTGCAGCTGATCTCGGCGGCCTTCGAGCCGCTGCTCGGCGAGCGCGCGCACGGGCCCGGCGGCAAGGTCATCGACATGCTGGCGATCTTCGCCACGCTCTTCGGCTCGGCCGCCTCGCTCGGCCTCGGCGCCCTGCAGATCCGCAGCGGCCTGGAGATCGTCGCCGGCCTCGGCGACGTCGGCAACGGCGTCCTGGTCGGCATCATCGCCGTCCTGACCGCCGCGTTCGTCGCTGTCCGCGGTCTCCGGGCGTCGCCAAGGGCATCCAGTGGCTCTCCAACATCAACATGGTGCTGGCCGTCGGCGCTCGCGCTGTTCGTCTTCGTCGTCGGCCCGACCGTCTTCATCCTCAACCTGATCCCGACCTCGATCGGCAGCTACGTCGCCGACCTGCCGATGATGGCCGCCCGCACCGGCGCCGAGGGCGGCGAGACCAGCGACTGGCTCGCAGCCTGGACCGTCTTCTACTGGGCCTGGTGGATCTCGTGGACCCCGTTCGTCGGCATGTTCATCGCGCGCATCTCGCGCGGCCGCACGATCCGGCAGTTCGTCACCGGCGTGCTGCTCGTGCCGAGCCTGGTCAGCCTGGTCTGGTTCTGCATCTTCGGCGGCGCGGCGATCGACCTGCAGCAGACGCGGCACCGACATCGCCGGCGCCGGCGGCCGTCGAGTCGCAGCTCTTCACGACGCTCGAGGCCTACCCGCTCGCCACGGTCGCGAGCGTCGTCGTGATGGTGCTGGTCGGCGATCTTCTTCGTCTCCGGCGCCGACGCCGCGTCGATCGTGATGGGCACGCTGTCCGAGCGCGGCACCCTGCACCCGCGCCGGCCCACGGTCGATCTTCTGGGGCGTCGCCACCGGCGCCGTCGCCGCGGTGATGCTGCTGGTCGGCGGTGAGGACGCGCTCACCGGGCTGCAGAACATCACGATCGTCGCGGCCCTGCCGTTCGTGCTCGTGATGATCGGGCTGGCGTCTCGCTGGTCAAGGACCTGCGCACCGACCCGCTGGTGGTCCGCCGGCAGTACGCCGCGGAGGCGGTCGAGCAGGCCGTGGTCATCGCCGGTGTCACCGAGCACGGCGACGACTTCGTGATCGTCGTCGAGCAGGACCCGGCCGCTGCGGGTCGGCCGCGAGCGACGCGGCTACCAGCTGGTCGGCAGCGGCCGGCCCTCGTGGAAGCCCGGCGGCCGACTGGACGCCGACGACGCGCCCGCTCGTGGAGCTCCGCGAGCGTGGCGGCGCCGGCGTACGTGCAGGCGGAGCGGACGCCGGAGCAGATCTCGTCGATCAGGTCCTCCACGCCCGGGCCGCGGCCGGGTCGAGGTACATCCGCGACGAGGAGATGCCCTCCTCGTAGAGGCCCTTGCGGGCCCGGTCGTACGCCGACTCCGCCGACGTCCGGTTCGCGACGGCCCGGGCCGAGGCCATGCCGAACGACACCTTGTAGGCGCGGCCGTCGGAGTCGTGCATCAGGTCGCCGGGCGACTCGTGGGTGCCGGCGAACCACGAGCCGATCATCACCGACGACGCGCCGGCGGCCAGGGCCAGCGCGACGTCGCGCGGGTGCCGGACTCCGCCGTCGGCCCAGACGTGCTTGCCGAGCTCCCGGGCGGCCGCGGCGCACTCCAGCACGGCCGAGAACTGCGGCCGGCCGACGCCGGTCATCATCCGGGTCGTGCACATGGCGCCGGGCCCGACGCCGACCTTGACGATGTCGGCGCCGGCCTCGACCAGCGCGCGGGTGCCCTCGGCCGAGACGACGTTGCCGGCGACGACCGGCACCTGCGGGGCGACGGGCGCGGACGGCCGCGCAGCGCCTCGAGCATCCGGTCCTGGTGGCCGTGTGCGGTGTCGACGACGAGGCAGTCGACGCCGGCGTCGAGCAGCCGCCGCGCCTTGGCGGCGACGTCGCCGTTCACGCCGACCGCGGCGGCGATCCGCAGCCCGCCGGCGGCGTCGACGGCCGGGGTGTAGAGCGTGGCGCGCAGCGCGCCGGTGCGGGTGAGCACGCCGACCAGGCGGCCGTCCGTCGTCGACCGCCGACCGCCAGCGCCGGCGCGCGCGGCGTCGAGGCGCGTCGAAGGCCGTCGCGCGGGTCGGTGTCGGCCGGGATCGCACCACGGCGGGCGCGCATCACCTGCTGGACCTGGGCGAACCGGTCGACCTCGGCGCAGTCGGCCTCGGTGACGACGCCGACCGGCCGGCCGTCGTCGACGACCACGGCGGCGCGGTGGGAGCGCTTGGGGATCAGCGAGAGCGCCTCGGCGACGGTCTGCGTCGGGGCGCCAGCTCGATCGGGGTGTCGAAGACCAGGTGCCGCGACTTCACGCACGCGCACCACGTCGGCGACCACCGGGATCGGGATGTCCTGCGGGATCACCGCGAGGCCGCCGCGGCGGGCGACCGTCTCGGCCATCCGCTTGCCGGCGATCGCGGTCATGTTGGCGACCACGAGCGGCAGGGTGGCGCCGGTGCCGTCGCTGGTGGCGAGGTCGACGTCGTACCGGCTGGCCACCGCGGAGTGCCGCGGCACCATGAAGACGTCGTCGTAGGTCAGGTCGTGGGGCGGGGTCGCGGTCGTCGAGGAACCGCACGGCGCGAATCTACGCGGTTCCGTCCTAGCGTGGCTCATGCGTCGTCGACCCCGGGACCCGTCCGACCTGCCGCCGCGGTCGCGCCGCCTTCATCGGCGTACGGCGCGCCGCCGACCGTGGTCGGCCGGGCGCCCGGGCGGGTCAACCTGATCGGCGAGCACACCGACTACAACGCGCGGCCTCGTGCCTGCCGGTCGCGCTCCCCCACGCGACGTACGCCGCCGTGCGCGCCGCGCGCGCGACGACCGGTCCGCGGTCGCCAGCGGCAGCAGGACCGGCGCCTGGGAGGGCGTCGCTCGGCGACGCTCGGCCCGGCGCCGGTCGAGGGCTGGGCGGCGTACGCCGCCGGGCGTGCTGTGGGCGCTGCGCGAGGCCGGCGTGCGACGTGCCGGGCGTCGACCTGCTGGTCGACAGCACGGTGCCGCTCGGGCGCCGGGCTGTCGAGCTCGGCCGCGCTGGAGTGCTGCCGTCGCGGTCGCCGTCGCCGGCGTGCTGGCGGAGCCGCTGGACGACGACCTGCGGCCGAGCTGGTCGACGGCGTGCATCCGCGCCGAGACCGAGGTGGCCGGCGCGCCCACCGGCGGCATGGACCAGACCGTCGCCGCTGCTCGCCGCCGCCGGCGCCGCGCTGCTGCATCGACTTCGACTCCGGCACGCGACGGACGCGCCGGTCCCGCTCGCCTGACGCCGGCCTCACGCTGCTGGTCACCGACACCCGGGTCTCGCACGCGCTCGACCGACGGCGGCTACGGCGTCGCGGCGCGCCGACTGCGAGGCGGCGGCCGCGCGCGCTGGGCGTGCCCTCGCTGCGGGCGGCGACGCTCGACGGCGCGTCGAGGGCCTCGCGGACGAGCGTGCTGCGGCGCCGGGCGCGCCACGTCGTCACCGAGATCGAGCGGGTGCACCGCCGCGTCGCGGCGCTCGAGGCGGGCGACTGGGCCGCGGTCGGCCGGCTCTTCGCCGCCTCGCACGCCTCCATGCGCGACGACTTCGAGATCTCCTGCCCCGAGCTCGACCTGGCGGTCGGCACGGCGCCGTCGAGGCCGGCGCGCTCGGCGCCCGGATGACCGGCGGCGGCTTCGGCGGCTCCACGCGTCGCCGTCGGTCGCCCGAGCCGAGCCGGGTCGAGGCGCGTGCGTCGCGGCGCCGGATCGGACGCCGGCGCCTCGTCGCTCGAGGGGTTGCCGCTCGTCCCGGCGCACCTGCGGGCCGAGCCGTCCGCCGGGGCCGGCCGCGCAGTCGCACGCCGGGCTAGCGGGTCGGCGGACACGCCGATCCGCCCTCGCGGAAGGCGCTCGACGAAGCAGCGCGTGGTCGGCGCGCACCCGCTCGGCGTACCGAGGTCCCGAAGTCGGTGACCCAGGCGGTGAACTCCTCGCGCCGCCCGTCGAGCGACTGGCGGCGATCGCCTCCTCGACCTGGAAGTCGACGAGGTCCTGGTCGCTGTCCTCGTCGGAGGCGCAGTGGATCTTGGCGGTGGCCCGGCCGAGCAGGCCGACCACCTGCGGCGATGTCGTCGGGCTCGGTGAGCCCGGTCCAGTCGAGGTCCACCTCGTACGGCGAGACCTCGGAGACGACGTACCCGACGCCGTCGAGCTCGGTGTAGCCGAGCAGCGGGTCGGTGTGCACCTGCAGCGCGCGCTGGCTGACCACGGTGCGGTGGCCCTCGTGGTCGAAGTACCGCTCGACCGTCGCGCGGTGTCGACGAACCGGCTCACCGCGGGCACGTTGGCCTGCTTCATCGACAGCACCACGTCGTTGTCGAGCGCCTGGCTGTAGCCCTCGATGAGCAGGTTGTAGGCCGGCAGGCCGGCGCTGCCGATGCCGAACCCGGTCTTCCCGACGCACGTCGCGCAGGTCGTAGAAGAGCGCCCGGTCGACCGCTTGGCGCGTCGGGGATCGTCGTCGAGGTAGCGCTCGTAGGCCGTCACGACCTTCGCCCGCTCGTCGCGTCGAGCCGACGCCGCGCGTGGTCCTCGTCGTCGAACAGCCGGCGCCCTCGTCCCGCACGGTCGTCGGCGTCGAGCAGGTCCGCCCGGCGCCGCTCGCGCGCCAGCACCAGCGCGTGCGTGGATCGGCCCCGCGGTGTTGTCCAGGTGCAGCGCGAAGTCGTCGTCGTCCTCGCTCTCGACGTACTCGTCGACCTGGGCGAGGTAGGCGCGCAGGTAGCGGCCGATCAGCCGGCGACGTCCTCCTCGGGCAGCGCCTTCTGCCAGCCGACCAGCGCGAGCGAGGCGGCGAACCGCTGCAGGTCCCAGGTGAACCGGCCGAGGTAGGCCTCGTCGAAGTCGTTGACGTCGAAGACCAGCCGGCCGTCGGAGTTCAGGTAGGTGCCGAAGTTCTCGACGTGCAGGTCGCCGTGCACCCAGATCCGGCCGCTGCGCTCGTCGGCGAACGGGTCCTCGGCTCCGCGGTCGACGTCGGCGTAGAACAGGCACGCCGAGCCCCGGTAGAACGCGTGCGGGTCGGCCGGCCATCGTCCGGTACTTGCCCGCGGAACGCCGCCGGGTCGGCCTCCATCAGCGGCGCGAACGCGTCCTCGAGCATCGACACGATCAGGTCGGTCGCGGTCCTGGTCGTCGTCGATGGCCATCGAGTGCCCGAGTACCGCGTACTCAGCCGGGTCGGGTACGCCGGCGGGTGCGGCCCGGCCCGGCCGCGCGAGAGTTCGTCGTCATGACGAACCTCCGAACGCAGCCAAGAACACCCCCGCCTTCTTCGCCCAGGCCGGCCTCTCCTTCGCCCTCGCACTCTGGCCATGCTGTTCGCGATCCTCTACCTGCCGGTCGACCCGTGGATCCGGGCGTTCCTCGGCCTCGGGACCCTCTACCTGACGACCTCGTCCTTCACGCTGGCCAAGTGCATCCGGGACGCCCAGGACGAGCCAGTCCGTCGTGACCCGGCTCGACCAGGCCCGGGTCGACAAGCTCCTCGCCGAGCACGACCCCTTCCGCAGGTCCGTCGCTGAGCATCTTCTGCACTGCTTTCCCTGCGTGGTCGACTCGGCCCATGGCGCGGATCCCCTCCCTCTCCCGGTCCCCGTCCAGCACCATGCCCATGAGCTACCGATCGGGCCGTCGTGACGGCTCGCCGATCTGCTTCGGCGTCGTGGCCGTCGGCGCGATCGCACCTCCCGGGACGCGCTCGCAGCGCCGAGGAGAGCCAGCTCCGCGGACCGTCAGCGCGGCGAGCCGGTGGCCGGGGAGGCCGACCAGCCGGCCTCGGCCGGGTCGAGCCCCGCCACCATCGCGCGCACGTCGCCGCTCCCCGGCCCACCGCAAAGCCGCCCACCACGCGCAAGCCGCCGTGCCGCGCCCACGGCGACCCCGTGCGCCGCGCGAAGAAGGCGCCCGAGTCGCCCTCCACGTAGGTGGCGCCGCCCGACCCGGCGCTCGTCGTCCTCGTCGGGCCCTCCGGATCCGGCAAGTCGACCTGGGCCGCGTCCCGAGCGCTACCGGGTCGAGGAGGTCGTGTCCTCCGACGCCCTGCGCGGGGTCGTCGGCAGCGGTCCGAACGACCTGGAGCCTCCGACGAGGCCTTCGCCCTGCTCGAGACATGTCGCCGCCCGCCTGCGCCGCCGGCTGTCCACGGTCGTCGACACGCTCGGCACGGACGCCGACCGGCGCTCGCGGTGGCTCGGCCTGGCCCGCGACGCCGGTCTGCCCACGGTCGCCGTGGTCCTCGACACCGACGACGCGACCTCGCCGGGCACGCAACGCGGCCCGTGACCGTCCCGTACCGGCGCCGGTGCTCGCCGCCCAGGCGACCCGGCACCGCGAGCAGGTCGCACGCCTCGACGGCGAGGGCCGGGACGAGGTCCACGTCGTCACCGACTCGGGTCCGGCGCCGCCGGCAGCGGCACGCGTGCGGCCGGAGGCCCGGCCCCGACCGCCGCAACAGCCAGGGCCTGAGTCGCCCACGACTCCCCCGGACCGCTGAGCCGCTGCCGACCCGGGTGCGCCCTGGCCGGGCGTCGCCCGGGCCGCGGACGACCTCGGCTTCGGCGGGCTCGCCCTGATGGACCACCTGATCCAGATCCCCAGGTCGACCGGGCCTGGTCGCCGATCCCCGAGCCGTGGGTGACCCTGGGTCGATCGCTCTGGGCACGGGACTCGAGGGCACCCTGGTCACCCCGGTCACCTTCCGTCGTCCCGGCATCACGGCGAAGGCCGCCGCCACCCTGGACGCGCTCACCGGCGGCCGGGCGTTCGTCGGCGTGGGAGCCGGGGTGGTGGTACGCTGCCTTCGGGTCCCCGCGCGAGCGTCTCGACGAGCTCGAGCGGGGCAGCGAGACGATGCGCGCCCTCTGGTCGGCCGGTCCCAAGGCGTACGACGGCGACCGGGTCTCCCTGCCCGAGACGACGTCGTACCCGCGGCCGGTCGGCGGGCTGCCCGTCATCGTCGGCGGCACCGGCGCGCGGACGCTGCGCATCGCGGACCCTGGGTGACGCCGCCAACGTGCCGTCGACGCAGCCCGCCGCTCGACGCCCACATCGCGACGCTCAGGTCCCACTCGGAGACCGTCCTGGTCACCGTCCTGGACCTGCCGACCGTCGAGCCGACCGCGACGACACCTGGGCGCGCGTGGAGCGGCTCCGGGGCATGCCACCAGGTCGGCGGCGTTCGCCGAGCGGACCCACGCGGGCACCCCGGCGCAGCAGCGGGACCGCTACGGCGCGCTGGCCGAGCCGGCGTGGACACCGTGTTCGTGGCGATCGCCGACCTGGACGGTCCCGACGACCTGGAACGCCTGGCGCTGCTGGCTACTTCAGCTCGGCGCTCGACAGCCCGAGGATCCGACGGGCCACGATGAGCTGCTGGATCTGCTGGGTGCCCTCGAAGATGTCGAGGATCTTGGAGTCGCGCGCCCACTTCTCGAGCAGCTCGCCCTCGCTGTAGCCGACGGCGCCGCAGAGCTCGACGCACGACAGGGTCACGTCCGACCCGACCCGGCCGGCCTTCGCCTTGGCCATCGAGGCCTCCAGCGAGTTCGGCTGCCTGTTGTCGGCCATCCAGGCCGCCTGCAGCATCAGCAGGCGGGCGCCCTCGAGGTCCGACTCCATCTGGATGAACTTCGCCGCGGCCGCGGACTGCGCGTACGCCGGCCGGTCGTAGTCGATCTCGACACCCGCCTGCCCGAGCAGCTCCCGGGTGAGGTCCAGGGACGCCGCGGCGCAGCCGATGGCCATGGCCGCGACCAGCGGACGGGTGTTGTCGAACGTCGCCATCGCCCCGGCGAAGCCCTGCTTGGGGTCGACCTCCGCGGATCCCAGCAGGTTCTCCTTCGGCACCCGGCAGTTCTCGAAGATGATCGTGGCGGTGTCGGAGGCCCGGATGCCGAGCTTGTGCTCCAGCCTGTCGACGCGCATGCCGGGAGTGCCCTTGGCGACCACGAACGACTTGATGGCGGCGCGGCCGAGCTCCCGGTCCAGGGTCGCCCAGACGACGATGTGGTCGGCCCGGTCGCCGGAGGTCACGTAGATCTTCTCGCCGTTGATGACGTACTCGTCGCCGTCGAGGACGGCCGTCGTCCTGATGTTGGCCGAGTCGGAGCCGGTGCCCGGCTCGGTGATCGCCATGCCGGCCCACACGCCGTCGAAGCGCGCGAGCTGCTCGTCGTTCGCCACGGAGGCGATGGCCGAGTTGCCGAGACCCTGGCGCGGCATCGAGAGAAGCAGGCCGACGTCGCCCCAGCACATCTCCTGGATCGACATGACCGAGGCCAGGTTGGCGCCGTTCTTGTTCGCCTTGTCCGAGTCGCTCTCGTCGCGGCGGACCCCCGCGGCGCCCGCCCCCTCGGACGCGCCGGACTCGGCGAGCCCGTCGATCATCGCCGCGAGCATGTCGAGCTCCTTGGGGTACTCGTGCTCGGCGAGGTCGTACTTGCGGGAGATCGGTCGCAGCATGTTCATCGCGACCTGGTGGGCCTGGCCCACGAGCACCTTGAGCTTCTTGGGATCGTCCAGCTGGATCGCCATCAGACCAGCACCGCACCTTCCATGACTCCGACGGCCCGGAGGTCGCGGTACCACCGCTCCACCGGGTGCTCCTTGACGAACCCGTGGCCACCGAGCAGCTGTACGCCGTCGAGGCCGATCTGCATGCCCTTGTCGGCGCAGGCCTTGCGGGCGAGCGCGACCGCCTGCGAGAAGTCCTTGCCCGCGGCCGCGCGGCCGGCGGCCTTGTAGGTGAGCAGGCGCATCGCCTGCAGCTCGATCGCGATGTTGGCGACCATGAACGCCACCGACTGCCGGTGCGCCACCGGCTCGCCGAACGCCTGGCGCTCCTTGACGTACGGCGTCACGTAGTCGAGGACGGCCTGGCCGGTGCCGACCGCGAGGGCGCACCACGCGAGGCGGCTCAGCCGTACGCACTCGGTGTACGTCGACCCGTCGGTGGCGCCGAGCACGGCGTCGGGGCCGACGGTGACGTCGGTGAGGGTGAGCCTGGTGAGCGACGCGGCGCGCACGCCCATCGACGGGTCCGCCTCGAGCGAGAGCCCCTCGGTCGACGACTCGACCAGGAACAGGACGGGCCGGCCGTCCAGCTGGGCGCCGACCACGAACAGCTCCGCGTCCGCGCCCCGCGGCACGAGGGACTTCACGCCGTTCAGGACGTACGCCGTCGCCCTTCCGCTCCGCCGTGGTCGCCGGGTTGAGCACGTCGAAGAGCACGGTCGGCTCCGTCAGCGCGATCGCCGCGACCGGGACGTCGTCGCCGGCGAACGCGGGGAGGTAGGTCTGTTGCTGCTCGTCGGTGCCCCAGAGGCCGATCGCGGTCGCGACGGAGCCGGGCGCCAGCGCGGCGACGGCCAGACCCATGTCGCCCCGCGAGAGCGCCTCGGCGACGAGCGTGCCGGCCATCGCGGACCGCTCCTCGGAGACCCCGCCGAGCTCCTCGGGCAGGCCCAGGATCGGGAGCCCGATCTCCAGGCCGGCGGCGAGGAGCTCCTTCGGTGCGGCGCACTCGTGGTCGGCGTCCGCGGCGGCGGGGCGGACGACCTCGGTGGCGAACTCGGTCACCACGTCGACCAGCAGCTGCTCGTCCTCCGTCGGCGTCAGGTCGAACTGACCGGTCGCCTTGGCCGAGGGCGCGCGCACGCCGTCCTTGCCGCGCGATCCCGCCCGCGAGAAGGTCCGGCTGGCCCGGGTGACGGTGCTGAACCCACCGCGCGTCACCGTGAAGACGGCCTGCTCGGCCTGCTTGCGCAGCCCGAGCCGGTCCAGCAGGTCGGTCTGCGCGAGCCGGCTCAGGCCGGCGACGAGGTAGCCGATCGGGTCACGCGTCTCGGTGGACGCCACACCGTGGCGACCTCCCGGGCGGAGGGTGGTGAGCAACGACATGACCCCAATGTAACTCCGAGTTACACACTGGGCTACACCTAGCGGGGTGCTGCCGGTCACATCGGTCCGGTCGCCCGTCGATAAGGTCTGCGCGTGCCAGAGCAGACCCCCCGAGCGCCCCACGGCCCGCTCCCCCGCGGCGGCATCGTCCGGCCCATCACCCGGTGGGGCACGGACGTGATGCACCGACGCAACGAGCCCGTCGAGGTCTACGACGAGGAGCTGCGGATCCTCGTGGCGAGCATGGTCGAGACCATGTACGCCGCCGACGGGGTCGGGCTCGCCGCGTGCCAGATCGGCGTCGACAAGGCGGTGTTCGTCTTCGACTGCCCCGACGAGTCGGGCGAGCGGACCGTCGGCGTCGTCTGCAACCCCGTGCTCACGCTGCCGGAGGGCCGCGACCGGCACCTCGACGAGGGCGACGAGGGCTGCCTGTCGTACCCGGGCGCCTTCGTGGAGTGCGCCCGGCCGGACTTCGCGACCGTGACCGGCACCGGCCTCGACGGCGAGCCGGTCGAGTTCTCGGGTGACGGCCTGCTCGCCCGCTGCCTCCAGCACGAGACCGACCACACGTACGGGACGGTGTTCGGCGACCGGCTGCCCACCAAGGCCCGCAAGCGGCTGCAGAAGGCGATGGAGAAGGCGGCCGACGAGTACCCGGAGTCCTGGCCGGCGTGAGCGCGCCCAGGGTCAGGGTCGTGCACCTGTCGGCGGAGACCCTCGCCGCGCTGGCGGCCGGCGACCTCGACGCCGCCGACGCGACCAGCCCGGTGCCGCTGACGCCGTGGCTGGTGTCGGACGAGGCCATCGGCACCTGGCGCTACCGGGCCACGCAGGTGGTCGGTGCGCCCCAGGACCTGGCGTGGGTCACGGGCGTGATCTGGGACGAGGACCGCGAGGTGGTGGTCGGCAAGGCCGGCTTCCACGCGGCGCCGGACGCGGACGGGATGGTCGAGGTCGGGTACGCCGTCGACCCGGCCGAGCGTCGTCGCGGCTACGCCCGCGCCGTCCTGCTCGCGATGCTCGACCGGGCGCGAGCCGAGCCGACCGTGCGCACGTTCCGGGCGACCGTCTCCCCCGACAACGCGCCCTCGCTCGGCCTGATCGCCCAGCTGCCGTTCGTCGAGGTCGGGGAGCAGTGGGACGAGGAGGACGGGCTCGAGACCATCTACGAGCTCCCGGTCTAGCGGTTCGGGTACGCCGTGCCCCCGCCTGCGGCCAGGGACTCGGCCACGATGCGCAGGTGCTCCTGCATCAGGTCGTCGGGCATCGCCGGCAGGACGTCGTCCCAGAACGCCAGCATCGCGCCGCGGCCCTGCATCATGCCGAGCGGCCTCGCGAGTGCCCACATGTGGAAGTGCTCGCTGCCGTCGCCCCAACGGGCGAAGTGGGTCCGGGCGACTCCGGGGATCGACTTCACGGCGGTGTTGATCCGCTGCATCGTCGGCCCGAGGCTGGCGAGGACGTCGAGCGGGGCCGTGTCGAGGGTGCAGTGCCGGTTGGGCGCCAGCCCGCCGACGTACGGGATGCCCATCCGGGACCATCCCGCGTTGACGTGCCACAGGTCGTCCGCCCAGATCGTGTGCTCGCTCGGCTTGCAGTGGTTGCAGTCTGGCCGGGTCACCCACCGCGGCGCGGGGTTCCTCGGGAACGAGCATCGGCTCGAGCTCCTTGAGGGTCACCGCCTCGAAGCAGGAGAGCCAGTCGTCGACCAGGGGCGAGCTGTCGAGGCGCTCGCCGATCGGCAGGGTCCGGTGGTACGGCGAGTCGGCCTCGTGGGTCTGGTGGTCCGTCACCCCGCGACGGTAACCGGGTACTCCCTCACCATGGCCCGTGCGAGGGAGACGTTGAGTCCGTTGGTCGGAGAGTGGAGCCTGGCCATGGTGCTGCCGGGTGAGGACCGACCCGACCCGTTGCCGGACGTCGGAGCGCGCACCACCTGGTCGTGGCTCGGTGCGAGCTCGTTGCTGGTCCAGAACTGGTCCATCCCGGTCGCCGAGGCGCCCGACGGCACCGCCGTGATCGGCTGGGACGACGACCGCGGTTCGTTCCTGCAGCACTACTTCGACGATCGCGACGTCGTCCGCGTGTACGAGCTGAGCCTGCGGGACGGCGAGCTCCGGCTCGAGCGCACCCGCCCGGACTACTCGCCCTTCCACTTCTCCCAGCGGTACGTCGGGACGGTCACCGAGGACCGGATCGACGGCGCCTGGTGGATCGCCCACGACCACGAGACCTGGGAGAAGGACTTCGACCTGGTCTACACGCGCGTCGACGTCACGTAGCAGGCCACCGCTGCTGCCGCCGCGACGTTCAACGAGTCGACGTCGGCCGACATCGGGATGACCGCGCGGACGTCCGCGTCGCGCTCCCACCGCGTCGACAGTCCGTGCCCCTCGTTGCCCAGCACCAGCGCCACCCGGTCGACGCCGGCGACGGCGTCCTCGATGGGCACGGACCCGTCGGCCAGCGTCAGGGCCACGGTCGTGAAGCCGGCCCGGCTGAGCGACGGGAGCGCGTCCTCCCAGTCGGGCAGCCGCGTCCAGGGCAGCGTGAAGACGGCACCCATGCCGACCTTGATCGAGCGGCGGTAGAGCGGGTCGGCACAGCGCGGCGCCAGGAGCACGGCGTCGAAGCCGAACGCCGCCCCGCACCGGTAGACGGCGCCGACGTTGGTGTGGTCGACGAGGTCCTCGAGCACGAGCACCGTCCGGGCGCCGGCGAGGACCTCCTCGACGGTGGGCAGCGGACGCCGCTCCAGCGACGCGAGCGCGCCGCGGTGCACGTGGAAGCCGGTGACGTGCTCGGCGAGCTCCTCCGAGAGCACGTAGCAGGGGGCGCCCGTCGCCGCGAGGACGTCACCGAGGCCGTCCAGCCAGCGTGGAGCCATCAGGAACGACCGCGGCGTGAAGCCGGCGGCGGCCGCGCGGCGTACGACCTTCTCGCCCTCGGCGATGAACAGCCCGTGCTCGGCCTCGAGGTGCTTGCGGAGCTCGACGTCACGGAGGTCGCGGTAGTCGGCGAGGCGGGGGTCGGCCGGGTCGGTGACCTCGATGAGCTCGGCCATCAGGCGGTCATCAGGCGTAGTGGTCGGGGTGCGCCACGGCCACGACCTCGCCGACCACGATGATCGCCGGCGGGGTGACCGCCTCCGTGGCGAGGTCGCCGGTGAGGGTGGCCAGGGTGGAGAGCACGGTCCGCTCCCCCGGCATGCTGCCCTGGCAGATCACCGCCACCGGGGTGTCCGGCTTGCGGCCGCCGGTGAGCAGGACGTCGGCGATCGCGGGCGCGTTCTCGACGGCCATCATCAGCACGAGCGTGCCGGTGAGCCGCGCGACGGCCTCCCAGTCGGTCAGGGACTCGGGATGGCCGGGCGGCAGGTGGCCGGACAGGACGGTGAAGTCGTGCGCGACGCCCCGGTGGGTGACGGGGATGCCGACGAGCCCGGGCACGGAGACCGGGCTGGTCAGGCCGGGGATGACGGTGATCGGGACGCCGGCCTCGCGACAGGCCAGGACCTCCTCGAAGCCGCGGCCGAAGACGAAGCTGTCGCCGCCCTTGAAGCGGACGACGCGCTTGCCCGCCTTGGCGCGCTCGACGATGACCCGGTTGATCTCGTCCTGCTGGGCCGACCGGCCGCGCGGGAGCTTGGCGACGTCGATCAGCTCGACGTCCGCGGGGAGCTCTCCGAGGAGCTCGCGCGGCGCCAGCCGGTCGGCCACGACGACATCGGCCTCCATCAGCGCCTTGCGGCCGGCCACCGCGATCAGCTCCGGGTCGCCGGGGCCACCACCGACGAGGGTCACGCCCGGCGAGTGGTCGCGCTGGTCGTGCGCCCGGATCCTGCCCTCGCGGAGACCCTCGAGGATCTCGTCACGGACGGCCGCGGACCGGCGCGGCTCGCGGTTGCCGAGCACGGCGACCGTGACGCCGGCGTGCCGACCGACGGCCGGTGTCCAGGCGCTCGCCCGGCTGGCGTCGTCCGCGCGGACGCAGAAGATCCGCCGGGACTCGGCGCCGGCGGTGACCCGCTCGTTGACCTCGTGGTCGTCGGTCGCGGCGATGACGTACCAGGCGCCGTCGAGGTCGGCGTCCTCGAACCCTCGGGCGAGCCAGGTGATCTCGTCGTCCTGCACGAGCCCCTCGATCGCGGGGGTCACCTCGGGTGACACCAGGAGCACGTCCGCCCCGGCAGCGATCAGGTGCGGGACCCGCCGCTGCGCCACGTGACCGCCACCGACGACGACCACGCGCCGTCCGGCCAGCCGGAGGCCGGCGGGGTACGTCGCTGCGTCGTCCACGGTTCCATCATCGCGGTTCGTGGTTACTGTCGGGACATGAGTCTCGAACGCCCCGTGACCCCGGACCCGTACGACCTGCTGCCCACCGTGCCGTCGTTCTCCGTCACCAGCGACGACGTGACCGACGGCCAGCCGCTGAAGGACGACCAGGTCAACGCTCACGGTGACGCGTCACCCCAGCTCTCCTGGTCCGGCTTCCCGGACGACACCAAGTCGTTCACGGTCACCTGCTTCGACCCGGACGCGCCCACGCCGAGCGGCTTCTGGCACTGGGTGCTGGTCGACCTGCCCGCCGACGTGACCTCGCTGGAGGCGGGTGCCGGCGCCGAGGGTGCCTCGCTCCCGGGCAGTGCCTTCATGTGCCGCAACGACGGCGGGTCGAAGGCGTTCATGGGCGCCGCTCCCCCGGAGGGCGACCAGGTGCACCGCTACTTCTTCGTGGTCCACGCGGTGAAGGAGGAGTCCCTCGGCGTCGACTCCGACGTCTCCCCGGCCGTGGTGTCGTTCAACCTGGCCTTCAAGACCGCCGGCCGGGCGATCATCCACGGCACGTACCAGCACTGAGCCGATTCCGCTCGGCGCCGGGTTAGGGTCCTCCGGTGCAACGACGGGGAGCAGCACGCGCTGCGCTGGTGGCGGTCCTGCTGACGACGATGGTCGGGCTCGCGCCCACCGCGGCCGAGGGCGTCTCGGCGCGCACCGAGGTCTACCCCGGCAAGGGAGCCGCCGTCCACATCGGCCAGGCCCAGCGGCCGGCCGGGACGTCGAAGGCGTTCCGGAAGTTCCTCCAGAAGCGCCTCACGCACCAGTGGAGGTCGCGCGGCGGCCGGAAGGAATGCCGGCCGACCTACGTCGCCTACGTGAAGGTCTGGCAGTCGAAGGGCTTCTCCCGCGGCAAGGACGGCCAGCCGAAGGACCCGGCCACCTTCGAGTGCGGGTACGGCCTCTTCCAGCAGGTCTACGTCAAGCACGGCGGTCGCTGGAAGGCCCCTGAGTCCCTCAGCACCCGCCGTCCGGTCTACGGCGACGCCCCGTTCCGCCCGGGCCCGATGATGTGTTCCGGCCTGCGCTGGTTCGAGGTGCCCGGCCGCGTCGCACCCGGCAGGTGCGAGCTCGACTGGGGCCCGAAGGTCAGGCTGCGCGACTACACGCTGCCCGGGAACTTCGGGACGCCGGAGTACGCCGGCGCCGTCATCGCCGTCGCGTTCCAGGGCTCCGAGACCTACGTCCCGCGACTGTGGGGCACCCAGGACGTGCTGAACGAGATCGTCGGCCTGCGCGTCGACGACCCGGACTCGTTCACCATCGACGGCTGCGGGACCAAGGACGACCCGGCGTACGCGCCGTACCTCGACGGCGCCCCGGCCGGGTGCGTGCTCGACGTCTTCTACGGCGACTACCGGGCGCTCTACATGCTCGGGATGCACCCCGGCATCGAGGGCCACTGGGTCGCGCGCAGCTTCGAGGGCATCGCCAGCTCCTGAGCCCGGACGCCCGTACGGTCCCTGTGGCGTCCACAGGTCCGTGCTGCGGGCGGTCCTCCACAGGGTTTCACGCGTTTGTCGGTGGGTCTCGGTGTGCTGGAGGCATGACAGCGCTCGCTCATCACTCGCACCCGGTCGCCGTGGCGGTGGCCTCGGCGCGTGCCGTGTTGGGTGAGGTCGCCGGGGTGCCGGTGTGGTCGATGACCGGCGACCAGACCACGAAGACGCTGGCGGACCTCGAGGCGCTCGAAGCGCAGACCGCGGCGACGAAGGCGCGGCTGCTGCGGCATGCCGAGTCGATCGACCTGCCCGCCGAGAACGGTGCCCGGAACGTCGCGAGCTGGCTGGCCCGCCGGCACCGGCTGACCCGCCGCGAGGCGCACCGCCAACGCTTCCTCGCCGAGGCCCTGGCCGCGCACCCGGGCGTCGAGACAGCCCTGGACTCCGGGCTGGTCAACACAGAGCAGGCCCACGCGATCCTCCGCGGCCTGGACGGCCTGCCCGAGGACCTCGACCCAGGTCTGAAGACCGAGGCCGAGGAGCACCTGATCGGGCTCGCGAGGGACTTCGACGCCAAGGCGCTGAAGAACCTCGGCCGCACGATCCTGGAGGTCGTCGCCCCCGACCTCGCCGACCAGCACCTCGCCCAGCAGCTGGACAAGGAGGAGCGCGACGCCACCGCCGCCGCCCGGTTCTCCATGTGGGAGGACGGCCACGGCAAGGTCCACGGCCGGTTCACCCTCGACGCGTTCACCGGGGCCTGCCTCACGAAGGCCCTGTCCGCGCTCGCCGCCCCCAAGCACCGCGCCGCCAAGGACCCCTCGGAGAACGACGCCCGACACCGGAACGACTCGGCCAGGCCTTCGCCGAGTACGTCCAGCGCTACCCCACCACCAAGCTCCCGAACGCCGGCGGACTCAACGCCACCGTCGTCGTCCTGATCCCCTACGACACCCTCGTCGGCGGGCTCAAGGCCGCCAACCTCGACACCGGCGAGACCATCTCACCCTCACTCGCCCGCCGGATCGCCTGCGAAGCCGCGATCATCCCCGCCGTCCTCGGCGGCAGCTCCGAGGTCCTCGACCTCGGCCGATCACGACGCCTCCACACCAGAGCCCAACGCATCGTCTTCACCATCGAGCAGGGCGGCTGCCTCGAAGAAGGCTGCGACGCCCCACCCGCGATGTGCCAGATCCACCACCCCACCCCCTGGTCGAAGGGAGGTGAGACCAACCGCGACGGCTGGATGCTCTGCCCCACCGCCCACCGCCGCGTCCACGACCCCACCTACACCCACCAACGCCTGCCGAACGGCAAGGTCCGCTTCCACCGACGGACGTAGGCCGATGACTGCGGGTCCCCTCGAAGTGCGTCCACGGCACCCGGGCCACACTAGGGCCGAGTGCGAGAGGACGGCATGATGCGCTCCGTGACGTCCACGGGGAAGCGCAGCCTGATCTGGCTGCCCGCGCTCATCCTGGTCCTGACCATGGGCCAGCTGGCGGTGGCCCAGTGGGTGCCGGGCATCGAGCGGTTCGCCGACAAGGCGTTCGGCGCGCGGCTGATCGCCTACCCGATCATGATGCTGCTGGTGCCCGCGATCTGGTGGGTCGTGGTCAAGCGCAGGAACCGGGCCGCCGAGCCGCCGTACGTCGCGTTCGCGCTGATCATGCTGGGCTTCCTGGTCGACACGACCGGCAACAGCCTGGACTTCTACGACACCCTCACGTGGTGGGACGACATGAACCACTTCGTGAACTGGGTGTTCCTCAACGCCGGTATCGGGCTGATCATCGCCGCCGCCGTGCACCCGATGTGGGCGCGGATCGTGCTCGTGGCCGGGATCGGCTCGATGCTCGCCCTCGGCTGGGAGATCGGCGAGTGGTACACGTTCATCCGGCACGGCACGGAGATCGAGACGGCCTACGAGGACACGCTCGGTGACATGACGCTGGGGACCCTCGGAGGCACCCTCGCCGCCCTGATCGTCGCGAGGGTAACCTCGCGCCAGTGAGTGGGAAGTGAGCCTGTACGTCGCGATCGCGACCAGGACCTTCCGCCGGTACTCGACCTACCGGGCCGCCACGCTGGCGGGGATCTTCACCAACTCCGTCTTCGGGGTCATCTACTCCTACGCGTACCTCGCGCTCTGGTCGGCCAACCCGGACGCGGGTGGCTACGACCGCGTCGACGCCGTGACCTTCGTCTGGCTCGGCCAGGCGCTCCTGATGACGGTCGCCATCTGGAGCGGCGGCACGACGACCGAGCTGATGGAGCGGATCCGCACCGGGGACGTGGCCATCGACCTCTACCGCCCGGTCGGGCTGATCGGGTGGTTCCTCGCGGGCGACCTCGGCCGGGCGCTCTACCACCTGCTCAGCCGGGGCTGGCCCCCATGCTGGTCGGTCTGGCGCTCTTCGACCTCACCTTGCCGTCGTCACCGGTGAACGCGCTCGCGTTCCTCGTGTCTGTGCCGCTGGCGGTGGTGGTCAGCTTCGCGTTGCGGTTCCTGGTCGCCTGCAGCGCGTTCTGGCTCCTCGACGCCCAGGGGCTCAAGGTGCTGTCCGACGCCGTCTCGATCTTCCTGAGCGGGATGATGCTGCCGCTGGTGCTGTTCCCGGGCTGGCTGGGCACCATGGCCGAGGTCCTCCCGTGGGCGGCACTCATGCAGGTGCCGGCCGACATGTGGCTGGGGCGCCACGAGGGCGCCGCCATCCTTGCCTCTCTCGGCTTCCAGGCAGCCTGGGCCGTCGTCCTGCTCGGCCTCTGCCAGCTCGTGCTGCGTGCCGCCACGCGCAAGGTGGTGGTGCAGGGTGGCTGAGGCACTGGTCCTGACGCGTCGGTACCTCGACATCGCCTCGCTGTGGATCAGGGCGGCGTGGGTCTACCGGACGTCGTTCATCACGCTGGTGGTCGCCAACGGGCTCATCACCGGCCTGGACGCCGTCGCCATCTGGATCACCTTCACCCACCTCGACCGTCTGGGCGGATTCGAGCTGCACGAGGTCGCCCTGCTGTACGCCGCCTCGTCGCTCGGCCTCGGGATAGCGGACACCCTGATCGGCAGCGTCGAGCGGATCGGTGTGTACGTCCGCACCGGACGGCTCGACCAGATGCTGACCAAGCCGCTGCCGCTGCTGCTCCAGGTGTGCGCGGACCAGTTCACGCTCCGGCGGCTCGGCCGGATCACGCAGGCGACCATCGTGTTCACGTGGGCCGCGACGTACGTCGACTGGACGCCCGACCGGGTGGGCGTCGCCGTGATGATGGTGGTCTCCGGTGGTGCGATCTTCTTCGCGCTGTTCGTCGCGTTCTCCTGCATCCAGTTCTGGACCCAGGACGCCACCGAGTTCGCGAACGCGTTCACCTACGGCGGCGCGACACTCACGCAGTACCCCCTCACGATCTTCCCGCGAGAGCTCACGCGGTCCCTGACGTTCGTGGTCCCGATCGCCTTCGTGAACTGGTACCCGTGCCTCTACCTCCTCGGCCGTGACGACCCGTTCGGGCTGCCCGGCTGGTTCCAGCTCGCCTCACCCCTGGCCGCGGTGGTCTCCATCGGCGCGGCCATGCTCGTCTGGCGGACAGGTGTCCGCCACTACACCTCGACCGGGAGCTGACCGTGCCGCTGATCGACGTCCAGGACCTCGAGCGCACGTTCGTCGTCCGCAAGCGCGCGGGCGCGCTGCGCCGCGAGAGCACGACCGTGGCCGCGGTCCACGACCTCACGTTCTCCGTCGAGTCCGGCGAGATGGTCGGCTACATCGGACCGAACGGCGCCGGGAAGTCGACCACGATCAAGATGCTCACCGGCATCCTCGTCCCGACGTCCGGCCACGTCCGGGTCGCCGGCCTGGACCCTCGGCGGGACCGCATCGAGCTGGCCCGGCGGATCGGGGTCGTGTTCGGCCAGCGGACCACGCTCTGGTGGGACCTGCCGCTCCGCGACTCCTTCGACCTGCTCCAGAAGATCTACCGCACCGACCCGGCCCGGCACCGCGAGAACCTCGACCGGTTCCTCGAGCTGCTCGACCTCCGCGATCTGCTCGACACGCCGGTCCGGCAGCTGAGCCTGGGGCAGCGGATGCGAGGCGACATCGTGGCGGCGCTCCTGCACGACCCCGAGATCCTCTACCTCGACGAGCCGACGATCGGCCTGGACGTGGTCAGCAAGGGTCGGCTCCGCGAGTTCCTGCGGGCCCTCAACCAGGAGCGCGGGACGACGCTGCTGCTCACCACGCACGACCTCCAGGACATCGAGGCCCTGTGCGACCGCGTCATCGTCATCGACCACGGCACGGCGGTGTACGACGGCGACCTGGCCGGCCTGCACCAGCGCGGCGGCTCGACCCGGACCCTGGTCGTCGACCTGGTCGACGAGGCGCCCCCGATCGAGATCCCCGGTGCGACGACCCGCAAGGTCGAGGGACCTCGTCAGTGGCTGAGCTTCCCGGCGGACGCGTCGGCGGCACCGCTCGTGGCCGCGGTCGCCGCGTCGTACGACGTCGCGGACCTGTCCATCCAGGAGCCGGACATCGAGGACGTCATCCGCGAGCTGTACTCCGGGCTTCGGGGCTGACCGCCGGGACGTCGACCGGGTCGCGGCTCAGGATCAGCACCGCCCGGTCGTCGTCGCCAGCGTCGACCTGCCGGATCACCCGGTTGGCGGCGCCGCTGAAGCCGCCGCTGACGGCGTCCCGCGCGGTCCGCTGCAGCCACGCGATGCCGACGTCCAGGTGGGAGGTCCGCGACTCGACGACGCCGTCGGTGTAGAACATCAGCGCTTCGCCGTGGAACAGCCGGCCCTCGGTCCGGTGCAGCTCCGGGTCCTCGAGGACGCCGAGCGCCGTCCCTCGGGCGTTGTCGATCACCCACTCCTGGGTCGGCAGGTCGTAGCGCAGGGCGGGTGGGTGACCGGCGCTGGTGATCTCGTAGGTGCCCTCGACGAGGTCCACGAGGAGGTGGACGGCGGTGGCGAACTGCTCCTCCTCCGGCTGCCGGAGCAGGAAGTCGTTGGCGGCCCGGAAGAGCTCCACCGGAGGCAGGGCACCGAGGAGGCCGCCCAGGGCGCCCGCGAACTGGAGCGCGGCGGGTCCGGCGGACGTCCCCTTGCCGCAGACGTCGACCAGGATCACCTCGAGCCGACGCTGGTCGTCGGCGAGGTCCGCGACGAGGAAGTCCCCGGCGTACCGGACGCCGTGCGAGGCGACCATCGCGCTCTGGGAGTGCCAGCCGTGCGGCAGGTCGGGAACCTTGCCCTGGCGCTGCAGCCTGTCCCGGAGGTCGGCGAGCAGCCCTTCCGTGAGGGCCATCGGCAGTCCGCTGCGCTGGCGGCTCGCCTGGTAGAGCACGAGCGCGCTCACGAGGACGAGGTGCACGGCCGCGGTGATCCGCGGTCCGGTCAGGGGCGCCTGCGCGCCGAGGGCGACCAGCCCGGCGACCAGGTTGACGACGGTCAGGACGGCGAGCGGACCGAAGCGGAGCAGCAGCATGCCGACGAGCAGCCAGACGAAGTACGCCGTGAACGGCATCCACTCGTAGCTGCCCAGGGAGACGGCGAAGGTGAGGCCGACGCCCCCCAGCATCACGGCGAGGACGTAGACCTGCGACTCGTGCGAACCCGTGCGCCAGCTGCGCACGCGCTCGCGTGCGTAACCGAGGACAGGCCCGTCTCCGGAGGCCCGAGACTCCATTCGTCCAGCGTATCCCGGCACTCGCGCCTACCCTGGGAGCGTGAGCGGGGACGATCTCATCGGCAGCCTCCAGCGTGCCGTCGAGGCGGCGCCGGACGACGCTGCGCTGCGCACCCACCTGGCCGAGCTGCTGCTGGCCGCGGGCCGCCGCAGCGAGGTCGTGCCGCACGCCGCGCACCTGCTGCACCTGGACCCGGGCTCGGCCGCCGGCCGGGCGCTGATGTACCAGGCGCTCAGCGGCAGCGACGGGCCCCCGGCCGAGACCCCCGCCGGCGGGTTCGACTGGGACCAGGCCGAGGACGACCTCGGGGACCTCGTCCCGCCGATGTTCGCCGACTCCTCCGCGGGGCAGTCCGAGGTCGGCGCGTACGACGTCGAGTCGGCCGGCATCACGCTGGCCGACGTCGGCGGCATGGCCGAGGTCAAGAAGCGGCTCAACGCGGCGTTCCTCGCGCCGATGCGCAACGAGAAGCTCCGGACGATGTACCGGAAGAGCCTGCGCGGCGGGCTGCTCCTCTACGGCCCGCCCGGCTGCGGCAAGACCTACATCGCCCGGGCCCTCGCGGGCGAGCTCGACGCCCGGTTCATGGCCGTCTCGCTCGCCGACGTGCTCGACATGTACATCGGGAACAGCGAGCGCAACGTCCACGAGCTGTTCGAGACCGCCCGGGCCAGCGCGCCCTGCGTGCTGTTCCTCGACGAGGTCGACGCCATCGGCCACAAGCGCAGCCGCCTCAGCTCCGACGGCATGCGCAGCACCGTCAACCAGCTGCTGCTCGAGCTCGACAGCGTGGCGAGCTCCAACGAGGGCGTCTTCGTGCTCGCGGCGACGAACCACCCGTGGGACGTCGACTCCGCGCTCCGGCGCCCGGGCCGGCTCGACCGCACCATCCTGGTCCTGCCGCCGGACCTCGAGGCCCGCACCGTCATCTGGCAGATGCACCTGCGCGACCGTCCGGTCGCCGGCATCGACGTCAAGCGTCTGGCCAAGGCGACCGAGGGGTACACCGGCGCCGACATCGCGCACCTGTGCGACAGCGCTGCCGAGATCGCGCTCATGGAGGCCGCCGAGACCGGCAACGTCCGGATGATCGGCCAGGCCGACGTGGACACCGCCCTCAAGGAGGTCCGGCCGTCGGTCGGCCCCTGGTTCGAGACCGCGCGCAACGTCGCGCTGTTCGCGAACGAGGACGGCACGTACGACGAGCTGCTGGCGTACCTGCGCAAGTCCCGTCGTCTGTGAGCGGCCGATGACCGCGGACCGCATCGCTCGTCTTCTCGAGCTCGGCCGGCACCAGGACGCGCTCCGCCACGCCTCGGTCCTCCTCGCGTCCGAGCCCGACAACGCGATGGTGATGGTGCTGGCGTCCCGGGCTCGGCTCGAGGCCGACGACCCGCGGGGCGCGCTGGAGATGGCTCAGTGCGCCGTCGCATCGGAGCCCGGCAGCGCGGCACCGCTCGTGGCTCTCGCGAACGCGCACGAGCGCCTGGGGGACGTCGACGCGGCCGTGGAGAGTGCTCGTGCGGCGCTCGCGATCGCGCCCCACGACCGGGCCGCCCTGCACGCCCTGATCGCTGCGCTGGCCGGCTCGAAGGACCCTGGGGCGATCCGGACCGTCGCCCGCCGGCTGTACGCGCTGGCACCCGACGCCCCCTCCACGCACCTGACCATCGGGTACGCGTTCCACGCACTGGAACCCGAGACGGCGCGCGGCGCCTACCAGAGGTGCCTCCAGCTCGACCCCGCGAACGCGGTGGCCCGGCAGAACCTGGCCGCCCTGGACAGCCGGCGTCACACGTTCGACGCCATGGAGGGCTTCGCCGACGCGCTCGCGCTCGACCCGTCGCTGACCATCGCCCGGCAGAACCTCGGTCAGGTCGTGACGCGGTGGGCCTGCGTCATGGTGGTCGTCTTCGCGGTTCTCGCGCGCGTGCTCTTCCACGACGCGGAGAAGGGAGACCTGCCCGGGTTGCTGTTCTGGTTCGTCGTGATCTACGGCCTGGTGCTCGGAGGCAGCCTGTTCATCATGCCCCGGAGCGTGCGCCGGGCCCTGCCGGGACTGCTCGGCCTTCGCCGGCGAAGGAAGCGGTGAGATGAGCCACGAGCGCGTCCGAGGTCTCGTCCTGCTGGGCCGGTTCGCCGAGGCGATGCCGCTCGTGGTCAGCGCGCTCGCCAGCGACCCGGACAACGCGGACCTGATGGCGGACCTGGCGCAGTGCCAGCTCGGTCTCGACCAGCACGGCGAGGCGCTGACGTCGGCCAACCGGTACCTGGCGCAACGGCCCGACGACGGCCACGGTCACCTGCTGGCGTCCTTGGCCCTCAACGGGTTGAAGCAGTGGGAGGAGGCGACCGATGCCGCGGCGACCGCGGTGCGGCTGTCGCCGAACCAGTGGCGGATGCACGCCCAGTACGCGCTGACGGCCACTCACGCGCGCGGCCGCCTGGTCGAGGCGCGCGACGCGTCGTACCGCGCCGTGCAGCTGGCCCCGAACGAGGCGGACGCGCACTTCGTGGTCGGCGTGGTCGCCCAGGAGCGCCGTGAGGACGGGTTGGCGCGAGCGGCCTACCAGCGCACGCTCACCCTTGACCCGCAGCACGCCCAGGCGCTCAACAACCTCACCGTCCTCGACGGCCGCTTGAACCTGGGCCGGTCGGTCCGGGGCTTCTCGGAGTCGCTCCGCCTGGAGCCGCAGGACGCGCTGGTCCGCAGCAACATCGAGGGCCTGGCGGCCAGCTTCGTCCGGCGGATCTACTTCGCGGGTCTGCTCGCGCTGATCATCGGGATGCTGGCGGCGGTGGCGAGCAAGGGGCCGTCCCCGGTGACGGTGCTGGTGGCGCTCGCGCTCGTCATCGGCGGCGTCGTCTACACGGTGCATCTCGGCGGCCAGGTGCCCAGCGGGGTGCGCACGTTCGTGCTGGCCAGGATGCGCCGCGACCCGTTCCTGCTCGCCAACGAGGTGCTGACCGCCGCCATGGTCGTCGTGGCCCTGGTGGTCTGCCTGGTGCCGGACGGACACCTGGTCGGGTTGGCGCTGCTACGACCGATCGGCCTCGCCAACGTCGCTCTGGTCGTGTGGTCCGTGGCGCGGGCGTCGCGGTAGGACTACGCCAGCGGGGCCTTCAGCGACACCCGACAGCCGACCAGGCGGCCGGCGACGTCGACCTCGAACCGCGAGCCCTCCAGCGACGCGGCGGTGACGGGCCCGTCGGCGCGCAGGTACGCGAGGCCGACCGCGGCGCCGACGGTCGCACCCCAGGCGGCGCTGGTGACCTGGCCCGCCGGCTCGCCGTCACGCAGCACCAGCTCGCCGCCCCAGAGCATCGGCTCGGGGTCCTCGGCCACGAACGAGACGAGCCGGCGCCGGGGACCGCCCTCGGCGAGCCGGTCGCGGTGTGCCTCCAGGGCGGCCCGGCCCAGGAAGTCCTTCTCGCCCTTGAGCGCGGTCGCGAACAGCAGGCCGGCCTCGACCGGGGTGTAGTCGGGCGTGAGCTCGCGGCCGAAGGCGCGGTAGCCCTTCTCCAGGCGCAGCGCCTCCAGGGCGTTGTAGCCGGCGTCCACCGCTCCCCCGGCCGACAGCGCCTCGTAGACGGCCGACGCGTGCTCGACGGGGACCGTCAGCTCCCACCCCAGCTCACCGACGTACGTCATCCGGGTGGCCCGGACCTCGACCCCCGCGACGGTCGCGCTGCGCGAGGTGGCGAACTCGACGTCGCCCCAGCCGAGCAGCTCGGGGGCCGACGGGCCCATCACACCGAGGACCGCGTGGCCGTCGGTGACGTCCTCGGCCCGCACGCCGGTCTGCCGGTGCAGCCAGTCCAGGTCTCGCACGGTCGTCGCGGAGGACGAGACCACCCAGAAGGCGTCCGGCCCGTCCCGCGTGACGGTCACGTCGGCCTCGTAGGTGCCGCGCGCGTTCAGCCAGGGCGTGTAGACGACGTGGCCGACCGGGACGTCGACGTCGGCGGCGCAGACCCACTGCAGGGCGGCCACGGCGTCGGTTCCGGTGACGGCGTACTTCGAGAACGACGTCTGGTCGAACACGGCGACCGCGGTGCGGCACGCGCGCTGCTCGGCGGCCGAGGCGTCCACCCAGGGCGGCCGGTCCCAGGAGTAGTCGAGCGAGCCGCCGAAGAACAGCGGCCGCTCCCAGCCGTTGCGGGTGCCGAAGACCGCGCCTCGGTCGGCCAGGCGCTCGTGGAGCGGGGAGAGCCGGATGCCGCGGGCGGTCTCCGGCTCGCGGTTGGGCCACGGCAGCGCGTAGTGCAGGCCGAGCGTCTCGGCGACCCGGTCCCGCAGGAAGGAGCGGTCACCGTTGAACGGCGCGAAGCGGCGTACGTCGACACCGACCTGGTCGCCGCTCGGCTCGCCCTCCGCGATCCACTCCGCGAGCGCCCGCCCGGCTCCCCCCGCCGAGGCGATCCCGACGGAGTTGAAGCCGGCCCCGATGAAGGCGTTGGCGACCTCGGGCGTGCGGCCGAGCAGGAACTGGTTGTCCGGGGTGAACGACTCCGGCCCGTTGTAGAACTTCCGGATCCCGGTCTCGGCCAGCGCCGGGACGCGCAGCAGCGCCTCGTCCATGAGCACCGAGAAGTGCTCCCAGTCCTCCTCGAGCAGCTGGAACTCGAACGGGTGCGGCAGGTCGTCCGGGGCGCGCCACGGCTTCGCCTCCGGCTCGAAGCCGCCCACGACGAGGCCACCGACCTCCTCCTTGAAGTAGGTGAAGCCGTCGGGGTCGCGCATGATCGGCAGGTCCGGGTGCGTGCCCTCGACCGCCTCGGTGACCACGTAGAAGTGCTCGGCCGAGTGCAGCGGCACGGTGGTGCCGAGCAGCAGACCGACGGCGTGCGCCCACTGGCCGGCGCAGTTGACGACGACCTCGCACTCGACGTCCCCCGCGTCGGTCCGCACCGTCGTCACGCGCGGTGACCGACCGGAGCGGTCGACCTCGAACCCGGTGACCCGCACCCCCTCCCGGACCTGGGCGCCCCCCATGCGGGCGCCCTTGGCCAACGACTGCGTGAGGTCGGTCGGGTTGACCTTCCCGTCGCCGGGCAGCCAGATCGCGCCCAGCACGTCGTCCACCTGCATCGGCGGCCACAGCTCCTGGGCGCGCTCGGGCGAGATGAGCTCGCACTCGAGGTCGTACGCCGTCGCGTTGGCCGCGGTGCGCCGGAGCTGGACCATCCGGTCCTCGGTGCGGGCGACGATCACGCCGCCGACGTTCCGGTAGCCGGTCGCCAGGCCGGTCTCCGCCTCGAGGGAGGCGTACAGCTCGGCGGAGTACTGCACCAACCGGGTGCCGCTCTCGGAGGCCCGCAGCGGGCCGACCAGACCGGCGGCGTGCCACGTCGTGCCGCCCGACAGGTGGCCCTGCTCGAGGAGCAGCACGTCGGTCCAGCCGAGCTTGGTGAGGTGGTAGGCCACGGAGCAGCCGATGACACCGCCACCCACGATCACGACCCGGGCGCGCGAGGGGAGGTCAGCCACCGGCGGCCTCGAGGAGCAGCCGGCGGAACACCGGCGACCCGAAGGTCGCCTCCGCCTTGTCGAAGCGCTCCATCCCCCACCCGTGGAAGTCGAAGTCGAGCGGGCTCGTGGCCGCCTGGATGAAGCCCCACAGCGCCCAGCCGTACTGGCTGCACAGCGCCTGGAGCCGCACCCGGGCGAGGTCCGCCGGCGTCGGGTCGCCGAAGTAGGCCTCCGTGTACGCGTCGGTCTGCTCCGGCGTGAAGTCGCACTCGGTCGTCGTGTTGCCCAGCTCGAAGCAGGCGTCGTTGTTGCCGGAGTACTCGTAGTCGATCAGCCAGACCGTCTCGCCGGTGTCGATGAAGTTGGCGGCCAGGAGGTCGTTGTTGCACGGCACCGTGGGTCGCGGCTCCGCCGCGAGTGCACGGCGCACCAGGGCCCAGGAGTCCGCGTGGGCGTCGTACGTCGCGGGCAGCTCGAACCCGCGCTCCTTCACGATCGCCAGGTAGCCCGCCTGGCGCTCGAACATGTCGAAGTCCCCGATGAAGCGCGGGCCTGCGTGGAGGCGCCGGCAGGCGTCGGCGGACCGGACCAGGACGCCGGGGTCGGCGAACGACTCGTTCTCGAGGGCCCTGCCCGGCAGGAACTCGATGGCGAGCATGCCCAGGTCGGGTCGGTACTCGACGACCCGCGGTCCGACTCCGGCGTCCGCCGACGAGGCCGTGTTCACGCTCTCGGCGTCCCGGTCGATGCCGAGCAGTCCGGCGTCGCTCTGCGAGCACCGGACCACGATGTCGAGCGGCTCGCCGCCGTCCGTCGTGGTCACCCGGACGTTGTGGTTGGTCAGGCCGCCCGGCAGCTCGGCGACGCGCCAGGACCGCCCCGCCAGCACGGCGAGGCGGTCCAGGTTCTCCACCACGGAGAGGCTCGGCCCTCGGTCAGTCGTCGAAGGCCTCGACGACCGCCGGGTCGATGGTGTGCTGCGGGCCCTTGAACCAGTGCCGGGCCGAGACCTGCCACCACACGGCAGAGGATCGCGAGCGACCCGAGCGTGAGCACCGGCGCGTAGTTCACGAACTTCAGGTCGAAGTTCGTCGCTGAACGGGCTGCCGGCCGGCACGAACGGCAGCACGAAGTAGATGCAGATGACGGCGATCTCGGCGACCGCGATCAGGTTCATCCACTTGTACTTCTTGCCGTTGGTCCACGACCCGGGCTCGAAGGCGTCACCCAGCTTCCAGCGCAGCCAGATCGGGATCAGCGAACGCGAGGTAGAGACCGATGACCGCCACCGAGACCACGGCGTAGAACGCGGTCGGCACGATCAGGGGTGCCTCCTCGGTGCCGATGTTGACCTCGACGAGAGCGGGCAGGGTGATCAGGGTCGCGACCACGGCGACGAGCATCACGGCGTTGGCCGGGACCTTGCCGCGGTTGATCTTCGCCCAGATCGCCGAGCCGGGGATGGCCTTGTCCCGGCTGAACGCGAACGTCATCCGCGAGGCGCTCGTCATGCACGCGGTGGTGCAGAAGAACTGCCCGACGGCCGAGACCAGCAGCACGGTCGCGGCGAGGTCCGAGTCGAGCGCCGACGTGAAGATGTACGCCACACCCCCACCACCGACTCCCGCGTTGTCAGGGTTGCCGGCCGCGTCGTCCGGGATCGCGAAGAGGAACGTCAGCAGCAGGATCCAGCCGCCGATCGCCGAGTAGAAGATCGAGCGCCAGATGCCCTTGGCCGCGCCGTCGGACGCCGCCTGGGTCTCCTCCGAGAGGTGGGCGGAGGCGTCGAACCCGGTGATCGTGTACTGCGTGAGCAGGAGGCCGAACGGGATGACGAGGAGCCAGTAGCAGCGCGCTGTCGTTGGCCCCGTCGGAGTAGCCCGAGTTGTTGAACCGCTCGGTGAACACGTAGCCGAAGCTCTGGTGGTTGTCCGGCACGAAGATCAGCACCACGATGATGAACGCCGCTCCGACGACGTGCCACCACACCGAGACGTTGTTCATGATGGCCATGCAGGTGGCCGCTGAAGATGTTCAGCACCGAGGCCAGGGCGAGCACGACCACGAAGATGAAGAAGACCCGCGTCAGCGAGTAGTCGTCGGCCCACCCGGTCGAGAAGACGCTGAGCGTCAGGTCGATGAAGTTCGCGCAGCCGTAGGCGACCGACGCGGTGACCGCGACGAGTCCGATCAGGTTGAGCCAGCCGGTGAAGAAGCCGGCTCGTGGCCCGCCCATCTTGGCGGCCCACCAGTAGATGCCGCCCGAGGTCGGGTACGCCGAGACCAGCTCGGACATCGTGAACCCGATGATCAGGATGAACGACCGAGACGATCGGCCAGCCCCACGAGATCGCGACGGGACCGCCGTTGTTGAAGCCTTGGCCGAAGGTCGTGAAGCAGCCGGCCAGGATCGAGATGATCGAGAACGAGATCGCGAAGTTCGAGAACCCGGACCACGTCCGGTTGAGCTCCTGCTTGTAGCCAAGCCGGGCCAGCGTGGCCTCGTCCTCGTTGTGGATTGTCGTCCGCCATGGGCGAGCCTTCCCCCTCAGGAATGCAGCGCGCTGAAGTGCGCCGGTTGGCCAGAAACTAGACCCGCCTTTCGCAGGGTGTAAACACCTCCCAGGTAAAAAGGTCTGAAATCAGACCATTACTCGTCAGTCACATTGACTTTGCCGGTCACGCGTCCTGAGGATGTCCGCCATGGCCCTGCCGTCCCCCCACCTCCCAGCCGCGGTGCTGCGGCCGGTGCGGGGGCACCACGCGTTCGAGGCGTGCGTGGAGCAGCTGGGCACCGCGATCCGGCTGGGCGTCTACCCGCGCGGCACGACGCTGCCGCCCGAGCGCGACCTGGCCGAGCTCCTCGGGGTCTCCCGGGCGACGCTGCGCGAGGCGATGGTCGCGCTGCGCCAGGCCGGCCTGGTCGAGACCACCCGCGGCCGCAGCGGCGGCACCGTCGTCACGCTCAAGCCGGGCTCCCCGTCCGGCCGGGCCGCGGCGCGGATCTCGGACGACGCGACGCAAGGACTGGCTCGACTCGCTGGACTACCGGCGGATCGTGGAGCCCGGTGCGGCCGCCCTGGCGGCGTCGCGCCCGCTCGACGACGTACGCCGTCAGCAGCTGGAGGACGCGCACGCCGAGGTCGCGGCCGCGGAGAAGCCGGCCGCCCACCGCCAGGCGGACTCGCGGTTCCACCTGACGATCGCCTCGCTCACCGACTCCGCACGCACCATCGAGGCGGTCACGTCGGTCCAGGCCACCCTGCACGAGATGCTCCTCGCCATCCCGGTGATGGGCACCAACATCGCCCACTCCGACCGCCAGCACGCCCGGGTGGTGAGCGCGATCCTGGCCGGCAAGCCGGACCGTGCGCGCCGGGTCATGGAGGAGCACTGCGACGACACGGCGGCGCTGCTGCGCGGGCTCGTGGGCTGACAGCGGCACAAGGGAGAGACATGACCAAGCGCAACGACAGGCATCTGACGATGGCCGAGCTGGTCGGCCGCATCGACGCCGGCGAGATCGACACCGTCGTGGTGGCCTTCACCGACATGCAGGGCCGGCTCCAGGGCAAGCGCCTGCACGGCCGCTACTTCGCGGACGTCGTCGTCGAGCACGGCACCGAGGGCTGCAACTACCTGCTCGCCGTCGACGTCGACATGAACACCGTCGAGGGCTACGCGATCTCCTCGTGGGAGCGTGGCTACGGCGACATGGAGTTCGTCCTCGACGAGCGGACGATCCGGGTGCTGACGCACCTGCCGGCGACCGCGATGGTCCAGTGCGACCTGGTCTGGCTCGACCACTCCCCCGTCGTCCAGTCGCCGCGCACGATCCTCAGCGCCCAGCTCGACAAGGCCGCTGCCCAGGGCTGGCAGGCGCTGGCCGGCACCGAGCTCGAGTTCATCGCCTTCGACACGACGTACGAGGCGGCGGCCGACTCGGGCTACCGCGACCTCACGCCGGTGAACCAGTACAACGTCGACTACTCGATCCTCGGCACCACCCGCGTCGAGCCGCTGCTGCGGGAGATCCGCAACGTCATGTACGACGCCGGGCTCGACGTCGAGGGCGCCAAGGGCGAGTGCAACTTCGGCCAGCACGAGATCGGGTTCCTCTACGCCGACGCCCTCACCACCTGCGACAACCACTCGGTCTACAAGACCGTCGCCAAGGAGATCGCCGCCCAGCAGGGCAAGTCGCTGACCTTCATGGCGAAGTACAACCAGCGCGAGGGCAGCTCCTGCCACATCCACCTGTCGCTGCGCGGCGACGGACGGCGTCGCTGGTCTTCTGGGACAAGGACGCCGGGACGTCGACCCCGCTCTACGACTCGTTCGTCGCCGGCGTCCTCGCCACCGCGGCGGACTTCACGCTGCTCTACGCGCCGAACATCAACTCCTACAAGCGGTTCGCGGCCGGGTCGTTCGCGCCGACCGCGATCGCCTGGGGCCACGACAACCGCACCTGCGCGGTCCGACTCGTCGGCAAGGGCGCCGGGCGCGCGGATGGAGAACCGGATCCCGGGCGCCGACGTGAACCCCTACCTCGCCACCGCGGCGATGCTGGCCGGTGGCCTGCACGGCATCGAGCAGGGCCTCGAGCTGGAGCCCGAGCTCGTCGGCAACGCCTACGACTCCGACAAGCCGCACGTCCCGACCGACGATGGCCGACGCGCGGGAGCGGTTCGCGTCGTCCGAGGTCGCGCGCGCCGTGCTTCGGCGACGAGGTCGTCGACCACTACGTCAACATGGCCGACGTCGAGCTGGCGGCGTACGGCGCCGCGGTCACCGACTGGGAGCTGCGGAGAGGGTTCGAGCGCCTGTGAGCACGTCCACGTTCACCGTCATCAACCCGGCCACCGAGCAGCCGGTCGTCGACGTCCCGCTGGCCGACCTGGCCGCCACCGACGCGGCCGTCGCCGCCTCCCACGAGGCGTTCCGGTCCTGGCGGCTCGTCGCACCCGGCGAGCGGGCCGCGCTGCTGCGCCGGTTCGCCGCCGTCGTCGACGCGCACGTCGAGGAGCTCGCCGAGCTCGAGGTCCGCAACTCCGGCCACACCTGGGGCAACGCCCGCTGGGAGGCGGGCAACGTCCGCGACTGCCTGAACTACTACTCGGGCTCGCCGGAGCGGATGTTCGGCAAGCAGATCCCGGTCGCCGGCGGCACGGACGTCACGTTCTACGAGCCGCTCGGCGTCGTCGGGATCATCGTGCCCTGGAACTTCCCGATGCCGATCGCCGGCTGGGGCTTCGCGCCCGCGCTGGCGGCCGGCAACACGGTCGTGCTCAAGCCGGCCGAGCTGACCCCGCTGACCGCGATCCGGCTCGGCGAGCTGGCCCTCGAGGCCGGCCTGCCCGAGCACGTCCTCAACGTCGTGCCCGGCAAGGGCTCGGTGGTCGGCGAGCGGTTCGTGACCCACGAGCTGGTCCGCAAGGTCGTCTTCACCGGCTCGACCGAGGTCGGCAAGCGGGTGATGGCCGGCTGCGCCGAGCAGGTGAAGCCGGTGACCCTCGAGCTCGGCGGCAAGAGCTCCAACATCGTCTTCGCGGACGCCGACATCGCCGCCGCGGCCGCCTCTGCGCCGTACGCCGTGTTCGACAACGCCGGCCAGGACTGCTGCGCCCGCTCCCGGATCCTCGTCGAGCGCTCGGCGTACGACGAGTTCCTGGCCGGGCTCGAGAAGTCCGTCTCGGCGCTGCGCGTCCTCGACCCGAGCCGACGAGTCGTCCGAGATGGGCCCGCTGGTCTCGTCGGGGCAGAAGGACTCGGTCCAGGGCTACCTCGACGAGGTCGAGGTCGCGTTCGCCGGCTCGCAGGCCGGACGGCGCCGGCTGGTGGATCGCGCCCAGCGTCGTGACCGTCGACGACCCGGCGACCCGGATCTGGCGCGAGGAGGTGTTCGGCCCGGTCGTCGCGGTGATGCCGTTCGACGACGAGGCGGACGCCGTGGCGAAGGCCAACGACACCGAGTACGGCCTGTCCGGCTCGATCTTCACCAACGACCTCGGCCGCGGCCTGCGGGTCGCCCGCGCGGTCGAGGCCGGCAACCTCAGCGTCAACTGCCACTCCTCGGTCCGCTACTGGACGCCGTTCGGCGGCTACAAGCAGTCCGGCCTCGGCCGCGAGCTCGGGCCGGACGCCCCGCTCGGCGTTCACCGAGGAGAAGAACGTCTTCATCGCTCACTGAGCCCGGAGGCGCGCAGCGCCGACGGTCAACCTCGTAAGGAAGCGTACGGCAGGCAGGATCCAGGACCGGGTGGCGGTCATCACCGGCGGCTGCCTCGGGCATCGGGCTGGCGACCGCGCAGGCGGTTCGCCGAGGAGGGCGCCAAGGCTCGTCATCGGCGACGTCAACGACGAGGCCGGTGCGCAGGTCGTCGCGGACCTCGGCGGCGCCGACATGGCGACGTACGTGCACGTCGACGTCACCAGCAAGGACGAGGTCGACGCGCTGTTCGCGACGGCGCAAGGACACCTACGGCTCGGTCGACATCGCGTTCAACAACGCCGGCATCAGCCCGCCGGACGACGACTCGATCCTCGACACCGAGCTCGACGCGTGGCGGCGGGTGCAGGAGGTCAACCTGACCTCGGTCTACCTGTGCTGCAAGGCGGCGCTCCCCTACATGCTCGAGCAGAAGCGGGGCTCGATCATCAACACCGCGTCGTTCGTGGCCGTGATGGGAGCGGCCACCTCGCAGATCTCCTACTCCGCGTCCAAGGGCGGCGTGCTGACCATGACCCGCGAGCTCGGCGTGCAGTTCGCCCGCGAGGGTGTCCGGGTCAACGCGCTGTGCCCCGGCCCCGTGAACACGCCGCTGCTGCAGGAGCTGTTCGCCAAGGACGAGGAGCGCGCCGCCCGTCGGCTGGTGCACGTCCCCATGGGCCGCTTCGGCGAGCCGGAGGAGATGGCCACGCGGTGCTGTTCCTCGCCTCGGACGACTCGTCGTTCATGACCGCGAGCACCTTCCTCGTCGACGGCGGGATCTCCGGCGGCCTACGTCACGCCCCTCTGAGCCGTGACGCCTCCGCTCATCGGGCTCACCGTCTACCGCGAGGAGGCGGCCTGGGGCGTGTGGACACCAGCGCGCCGACCTGCTCCCGGCGCAGTACGCCGAGGCGGTGACGTCCGTCGGCGGCGTGCCCGTCCTGCTGCCGCCGACCGACGCTGCCGGGTGCGGCCGCAGGCGGCCGTCGCCCGCCTGGACGGGCTGGTGATCTCCGGTGGCGCCGACGTCGACCCGGAGCCGGTACGGCGCCGAGCCGCACCCGCGCACGGCCAACTGGCGGCCGGACCGGGACGCCTGGGAGTCCGCGCTGCTGGACGCCGCGGACGCCGTCGACCTGCCCGTCCTGGGCGTCTGCCGGGGCATGCAGCTGATGGCCGTGCACGCCGGCGGCTCGCTCGACCAGCACACCCCGGACCTGGTCGGCCACGACGACCACAGCCCCGGCGGTGACGTGTTCGGCGAGGTGCGAGGTCGCCACGCGAGCCCGGGAGCCGGGTCGCTGCGCTGGTCGGTCGACGCGCTGTCGGTGAGCTGCCACCACCACCAGTCGGTCGCCGAGCACCCCGGCTTCGAGGCGTCCGCCCGCGCCGCGGACGGCACGCTCGAGGCCATGGAGGCGCCGGGCGACCGGTTCTGCGTCGCCGTCCAGTGGCACCCGGAGACCGCGGCCGACGTCGGCCTGCTCGCCGGGCTGGTCGAGGCGGCCGCGGCGTACCGTCCCTGACCGTCAGCCGACGATGCAGGCCGCGATGTCGTCCTGGACCTCCACGAGGGCGTCGTCGTCCCCGTCCTCGGCCCGGGCGTCCTCGTCGTTGTCGACGATCGCCTGCAGGGCCTCGTCGGACAGGTCGGAGTCGTGGAGCGCCTCGGCCACGCAGTCGATGACCTCGTTGCCCGCTCCGGCCGTCAGCGCACCGAGGGCGTTGCCCTCGGACTTGAGCGCGTCGGCGATGTCGTCGGACGAGGGTCGGCCGCCGCCCCCGCCACACGCACCGAGCACCACCGCCAGGACCGCACCCGCCGCCAGCGTCCGCTTCATCGACCCACGTCCTTCGTCTGAGTGTGGCGACCATCTCGGCTCCGGGTCCGCCGGGTCAAGGAGCCGTCCATGAGACGTCGGCACCCTCCCGTGCTGGTCAGCGCACACCGACCGGCGGACCTCGAGGCCGTCCTGCGCCTCGGGGTCGACTACGTCGAGCTGGACGTGCGCCAGCGCGCGGACGGCACCTTCGTGGTGTCCCACGACGTCGCCGAGGACGCGGACGGCTACGAGGACGTGCTCGCCCGGCTCGCGGGGCGTGCCGGCGCCCACCTCGACCTGAAGCTCGAGTCGGAGGACGGCTCGGCGGAGATCGAGGCCACCCGGCTGGCGCTCACGGTCCTGGAAGCGGATGCCGTCGTCGTGACGACCGAGTCGGTGACCGGGGTCCGCGCCGTCCGGGACTGGGCGGACGACCAGGGACTGGAGCTGCGGGTCGGCCTCTCCGTGGGCCGTCCGGTGCACCGGCTGCCCTGGCACGGCAAGGTCCGGGTCCGGGTGACCGAGCTGCTGTCGCCGAGCGTGCGCGACTCGCGCGCCAACGTCGTGGTCGCGCGGCACACGCTCGCGCGGCTCGGGGATGGCGTGGCTCGCGAGGCGTCACGGACTGCCGCTGCTGGTGTGGACCGTCGACGGCGAGCGGCTCGCTGCGCTACTGGCTGCGCCCGGGCCGGCGCTGGATGGTGACGACCAATGACCCGGAGCTCGCGCTGCGTGCGGGACGTTTGCGAGGATCGGGGACGTGAACAGTCGCCCCGAGATCAGCCGGGTCCCGGACGTCCTGGGCAAGCCGTACGTCGCCGAGACGCTGACGCTGCCCGACGACCACGAGGGCGAGGTCGTCGCCACGCTCGTGCACCGGCCGGGCGTGCAAGCCCGAAGCGGCGAGCCGCAAGAACGACCACCAAGGCCGTCCTGCACGTGCACGGGTTCGCCGACTACTTCTTCCAGACCGGGTACGCCGAGTGGTGGACCGAGCGCGGCTACGACTTCTACGCGCTGGACCTGCGCAAGTACGGCCGGTCGCTCCGCCAGCACCAGACGCCCAACTACGTCACCGACCTCAAGCGAGCACTTCGACGAGATCGAGGAGGCCTGGCACCGGGTCGTGGGCCGGGACGGGCACGACCACGTCGTCCTGTCCGCGCACTCGACGGGCGGCCTGATCGTCGGGCTCTGGGCGAACGCCTGGCAGCCCGAGCAGCTCGCCGGGATGGTGCTCAACTCCCCCTGGACCGACCTCGCGGGCAGCACCGCCCTGCGGCTGGCCAGCACCCCGGTGCTCAACCAGGTCGGCGTCCGGCAGCCGATGCGCGAGATCAAGCGGCACGTGACCGGCTTCTACGGCGCGCAGCCTGCACCGCGAGCACGACGGCGAGTGGGACTTCGACCTGCTGCTGGAAGCCGGTCCAGTCGTTCACGATCTACGCCGGCTGGCTCCGGGCGATCCGCAACGGCCACGCCCAGCTGCACCAGGGCCTCGACGTGCGCGTGCCCGTCCTCGTGCTGTCCTCGGGCCGCTCCTCGCAGCCCGCGCCGAGATGGGCGACGACGTGCACGGCACCGACATCGTCCTCGACGTCGAGCAGATCCGGCACTGGGCGACGGCGTTCGGCCCGCACGTCACCTACGTCGCGGTCGAGGGCGCCCGGCACGACGTCGTGCTCTCCCTCCCCGGCCCGCGGGAGCGGGTCTACGACGAGATCGAGCGCTGGCGCACGGCTTTCGTCGACAGGCCGACCGACTAGGCGCCCGACCCTAGGCTCCCCCCATGAACCCGATCATCGGACTGTCGCTCGGCCGGATCGTCGTCGGTCTCCTGTTCTTCCTCCGCCCCGACCTCGCCGGCGCGGATCATGGGCCAGGACCTCGAGGAGAACCCGGAGCTCGCCCTCGGCGCCCGGCTGTTCGGCTCCCGCGACGTCGCGCTCGGCGCGGCCACGCTGCTCGCCAAGGGCACCGCCCGCCGCAACCTGGTCGTCGCCGGGCATCGCCGTGGACGCGGCCGACGCCGGTGCGGCCGGCCTCGGGTTCACGCGACAAGTCCGTCAAGCCGGTCCCCGCCGCCCTGCTCGCCGGCGTGGCCCTGATCGCCGTCGGCCAGGGCGTCATCGCGCCTGCGCAAGAAGTAGCTCGATCAGCTGCGAACAGGAAGACCGCGAGCGCGGTCAGCCCGACGACCACGATCGTCACGCGCAGCACGGTGTCGGGCAGCCGACGCCCGACGGTCGCGCCGAGCTGGCCGCCGATGATCGAGCCGACACCGATCAGCGCGACGACCTTCCAGTCGACGTCCGCGACGAAGACGAAGAGCACGTCCCGGCGACCGCGTTGACCAGCATGGCGAGGACGTTCTTGACGCCGTTGAGGCGCTGGAGCGTCTCCGGGATGCCGATGCCCATCACCGCCATCAGCAGCACGCCCTGGGCGGCGCCGAAGTAGCCGCCGTACACGCCGGTCACCAGCACCGCCGGCCACACCCACCAGGCGCCCGGTGACCCCGCGCGGTGTCCTCCCCGAGCGCGCTCGTGCCGGCCGCGCCACCCACGCCGAGATCCGCGGCTGGAGGACGACCAGGACGAGCCCGATGCACGATGAGCACCGGGACGATCGCCTCGAACGCGTCCTCGTCGAGCACCAGGAGCAGGACGGCGCCGACCAGGCCGCCCGATGACGCGAGGCGACCGCGAGCCGGAGCACCCGGCGCGCGCTGCCCGGCCAGCTCGCGCCGGTAGCCGATCGCCCCCGACAGCGACCCCGGCACCAGGCCGATCGTGTTGGAGACGTTGGCCGTCACCGGCGGCACGCCGAACGCGAGCAGGGTCGGGAACGTGATCAGCGTGCCGGACCCGACGACGGTGTTGATCGTCCCCGCGGCGAGCCCGGCCAGCCCGATCAGCACCGCTTCGAGCAGCGACACCCGCTAGGTGGCAGGCGGCGCCGGAGGCGGGTCGGCCGGCGGCGGCGGCGTCGGCCGGTGGCGCGTCGGCAGCCGCGGGCGGCACGTCCCCGCCGGTGGGCCCGGCGGCGTCCTCGGCCGCCGCGATGGCCTCCTGGACCGCCTTGTTGGCCTGGCTGAGCTCGCGGTCGTGGAGCGCGCCGCTGCCGCCGAGCTTCTCGCGCTCGGTGCTGCCCATGTCGACCCGCGTCTGCGGACCGCCCGGTGCGCTTAGCGGGATGCCGGCGACCTCGTGGATCGACGAGCCGAGCCCCTCGAGCGCCTTGGTGATCTCCGACGGGACGACCCACACCTTGTTGGCGTCGCCCTCGGCGATCTTCGGCATCATCTGGAGGTACTGGTAGGCCAGCAGGGACTGGTCGGGCTGGCCGTCGTGGATCGCCTGGAAGACGGTCTGGATGGCCTGCCCCTCGCCCTGGGCCCGCAGGATCGAGGACTCCCGGTCGGCCTGCGCGCGCAGGATGAGCGACTCGCGGTCACCCTCGGCCTTCAGGATCGCCGACTGCTTGTTGCCCTCCGCGGTCAGGATGGCGGACTGCCGCTGGCCCTCGGCGGTCAGGATCAGGGCGCGCTTGTCGCGGTCGGCGCGCATCTGCTTCTCCATCGCGTCCTTGATGGACGGCGGCGGGTCGATGCCCTTGATCTCGACGCGGTTGACGCGGATGCCCCACTTGCCGGTCGCCTCGTCGAGGACGCCGCGCAGGCCGTGGTTGATCTCCTCGCGGCTGGTCAGCGTCTGCTCGAGGTCCATGCCACCGACGATGTTGCGGAGCGTGGTCATCGTGAGCTGCTCGACGGCCTGGATGTAGTTGGCGATCTCGTACGTCGCCGCGATCGGGTCGGTCACCTGGAAGTAGATGACCGTGTCGATCGACACGACCAGGTTGTCCTCGGTGATCACCGGCTGCGGCGGGAAGCTGACGACCTGCTCGCGCAGGTCGATGAGGTAGCGCACCTTGTCGATGAACGGCATCACGATGTTGAGGCCGGCCGGCAGGGTCTGCTTGTACTTGCCGAACCGCTCCACGATGCCGGCGCGCGCCTGCGGCACGATGCGCACGGTCTTGGCGAGCACCGTGATCACGAAGATGAACAGCAGCAGCAAGAGGATCAGGACGATCAGACCGCCCATGGGCGTCTCCTCACTCGTGGTTGTGCACTACAAGACGTACGACGACGTCGTATCGGTTCCCCGATGCCGACCGGGTCAGGACTCTAGGCGCGGGACCGGGTGGACGTAGGCGGTGGCGCCCTTGATCTCCAGCACCTCGACGGTCTCGCCCGGCTCGATGACGATCGTGTCGTCGTACGGCGCGGCGGTCCAGATCTCGCCCGCCGAGCTTGATCCGGCCGCTGTCGAGACCGGTGATCTTCTCGGTCACGACGCCCTGGGCGCCGACCAGCTTGCCGTGGCCGAGCTGCAGGTCCGGGCCGGAGTGCAGCCGCTTGACCAGCGACGGGCGCACCAGCGCGAGGCAGGCGGTGGCGACGCCCGGCGGCGACGAGGGCCGAGCACGACGAACGGCGCCCCGACGATGTCGCTGCACCATGCCGGCGAGCGCGCCGGCGGCCAGCATCAGCAGGATCAGGTCCATGCTCGCGAGCTCGGCCACACCGAGCACGATGGCCAGGCCGAGGAAGACCGCGGTGAGGTGGTCGCTGATCCAATCCATGGCCGAAACCTAGTGCATGGCTAGTGCATCCGCCGTCGTCGGGCGGCCCATCGGTCGTCGGCCTTGTCGAGCACCAGCGGCATCCCGAACGTCGTCGACAGGTTCTCCTCGGTGAGCACGTCGTCGAGCAGTCCGCCGGCGACCACCCGCGCCCTCCCGCAGCAGCAGCCCGTGGCTGAACCCGGGCGGGATCTCCTCGACGTGGTGGGACACCAGGACCGTGGCCGGGGAGTCCGGGTCCATGGCCAGCACCGAGAGCGTCGAGACGAGGTCCTCGCGGCCGCCCGAGGTCCAGCCCGGCGGCGGGCTCGTCGAGCAGGAGCAGCTCGGGGTCGGTCATCAGCGCCCGGGCGATCTGCACCCGCTTGCGCTCGCCCTCGCTGAGGGTCCCGAACGTCCGGTCGGCGAGCTGCGCGGCGCCGAGCTCGCGGAGCAGCGTGCCGGCGCCCGGCCGTGGTCGAGGTCGTCGTACTCCTCGCGCCAGCGGCCGACGACGCCGTACGACGCCGAGACGACGACGTCGTGCACGCGCTCGCCGCGCGGGATCCGCTCCCCCAGCGCCGCGCTGGTCAGGCCGATCCGGGGCCGCAGCTCGAAGACGTCGACCGTGCCGAGCACCTCCTCGAGGATGCCGGCCACGCCCGCGGTCGGGTGGATCTGCGCCGCGGCGACCTGCAGCAGCGTGGTCTTGCCGGCCCCGTTGGGACCGAGGACCACCCAGCGCTCGTCCTCCTCGACCACCCAGTCGACCGACGTCGAGCAGCACCGCCTCGCCCCGCCGGACGGTCACCCCGGCGAACTCGATCACGGCGGCCATGGGCGTCACCCTATGTGCTGGGACCTAGCGTCGTACCGGACGTGCTAGCCCCTGCCTGTCCGTCCGGCTGGCCTGGTGGGGCACGGCGTGGCTCCGCGGTCACGTGGTCGCCGACGAGCTGATCGACGCCGTCGTCGGCGACGACGCGACGCACCTGCTGGGCGGCCCCGACGACACGCCGGAGCCGCTCGTCACCGGGCTCGGCGCGCTCCGGTCCCGGGGCGCCGACGCCATCGGGGCGGCGCTTCCCCGCCGAGGGCGACCTGGTCGGGCTCGGCGGCCCGGCCGGCGTTCAACGCCGCCGCGCTGGAGGCCGGTGAGGCGGTGCTCGTGCTCGACGCGGCGTCGTTCGTCGTCAGCGGGCTGGTGCCCGACCGGGTGGGGGCGGCGGTGACGTGGCGCCCGATGCCCGCCGAGCGGCGCCAGCTCCCCGACGTCGGCGAGGCCGACCGCGAGCTGCGGACCGCCCTGCTGGAGGCCGCCGAGACCCTCGCCCGCCTGGAGGTCGCCCGCTGGCGTCCCGAGGTCGCCGACCGGCTGATGAACCTGCGGCACCGGCCCCGGATCGTCACGCCCCCCGGTGTCCCGGAGCGCTGCGCCGACCTCGCGGCCCGCGGTCTCCAGGCCGCTCGAGATCGCCGAGCCTGGCCCTCGAGGACGACGGCGGCGCCCTGACGGCGCACGAGGCCGACGCCCGGCGCGCGGCGATCGCCCCGCTGGGCCGGGCGGGCCGGCGGGCGCTGGTCGCCGCGGCGTCCCCGGAGGTCTGGCCACCGGGTTAGGGGCTGGACCGCGCCGTGGACGGGCGGCCGGCGGCGATAGCCTCGGCCCCGATGGACGTCCACCAGGAGCGCCGGCCCGACACGCTGCTCATCACGCTGACCGGCAAGGACCGTCCGGGTGTCAGCTCCGCCGTCTTCGCCACGCTCTCGCGGGCCGGCGTCGAGGTCGTCGACATCGAGCAGATCGTCCTCCGGCGCCGGCTCGTCCTCGGCGTGCTGGTCACCGCGCCCGCGCGACTGGAAGAAGCTCCAGGCGGCGATCGAGGAGACCGCCGCCGGACCTCGGCATGCACGTCGAGGTCGAGCGCGGCAGCGGCGACAACAAGCCGCGGCGGGGCGGTCGCTCGCACGTCACGGTCATCGGCACCCCGCTCAAGGCGTCGGCGATGGCGGCGATCGTCGGGCGGATCGCCGACAGCGGCGCCAACATCGACCGCATCGTCCGGATGGCCCGCTACCCGGTCACCGCGATCGACCTGCACGTCTCGGGCGTCGACCCCGAGGCGCTGCGGGCCATCGCTCGCCGCCGAGGCCGCCGCCCAGGGCGTCGACATCGCCGTCCAGCCCGCCAACCTGCTCCGGCGCAGCATGCGGCTGATCGTCATGGACGTCGACTCGACCCTGATCCAGGGCGAGGTCATCGAGATGCTCGCCGAGCACGCCGGCTACGGCAACGAGGTCGCCGAGGTCACCGAGGCGGCGATGCGCGGCGACCTGGACTTCGAGGAGTCGCTCCGCTCGCGGGTGAAGCTGCTCGAGGGCGTCGACGTCGTCCGCCTTCGACGCCGTGTACGACGCCATCGTGCTCGCCCCCGGCGCGCGCACCCTGGTCCGGGTGCTCCGCCGCCTCGGCTACCGGTTCGCCCTGGTCTCGGGCGGCTTCAGCCAGATCACCGACCGGCTGGCCGACGACCTGGGCATCCACTTCTCCCGGGCCAACGAGCTCGAGGTCGTCGACGGCAAGCTCACCGGCAACATCGTCGGCGACGTCGTCGACCGGGCGGGCAAGGCGCGCGCCCTGCGCGAGTTCGCCGCCGAGCTGGGCCTCACCGAGGCGTCCACCATCGCGATCGGCGACGGCGCCAACGACCTCGACATGCTCAACGCGGCCGGCCTCGGCATCGCCTACAACGCCAAGCCGCTGGTCCGCGACGCCGCCGACACGGCGGTCAACGTGCCCTACCTCGACGCGATCATGTACCTGCTCGGCATCAGCCGCGAGGAGATCGAGGCCGCCGACCTCGAGGCCGGCGTGGTCACGCCGGCCCCGCCCGTCTGACCGCGGCGGTTTCACCGAGCAGCCCTACCCGCGCCCCACGTGGAACGCCACGACCGACGCCGACGCCTCGTCGAGGTCCGCCCACTTGCCGTCGTACGTGAAGACCGTGAGCGCGCGCGTCGGGTAGCCCATGGCCAGCTCGTTGCCGGCCTCCTCGTCACCCTCGCCGTCGTCGAGGACGGCGGCCAGCGAGGCCATGGTCGGGTTGTGGCCGACCACGATCACGCTGGTGATGCCGTCGTCGACCTCGCGCAGCAGGTCGAGGGCCGCCTGGGTGCCGGCGGAGTAGAGGACCCTCGACCAGGTCGGGCTCGAGGTCCCAGCCGGCGCCCTCGGCGAGCGACTCCCAGGTCTCCTGGGTCCGGACGGCGGCCGAGACCAGGGCCAGCTCGGGCTCCACGCCCCGGGCCGCGAGCCAGCGGCCCGCCTCCGCGGCGTCCGCGTGACCCCGCTCGGCGAGCCGGCGCTCGAAGTCGGTCGCACCGGTCTGCTCGGCCTTGGCGTGGCGCATCACGACGATGGTCCTCACGAGGCCAACTCTGGCAGCACCTAGGGTGAGTCGCATGCCTGGCCCGCTCATGATCATCGGCGGAGCCGAGGACAAGCTGCGCAAGCGCCGCATCCTCAAGGAGTTCGTGGCCGCCGCCGGTGGCCTCGACGCCCGCATCGCGGTGATCCCCACCGCCTCCTCGCTCGGTCCGGAGATCGTCGACGTCTACGACGCGCTGTTCCGCGCCGAGGGCGCGGCCGAGGTGATCGAGGTGCGGCCGCAGCAGCCGCGAGGAGGCCCGGACCCCGAGCTCGTCAAGCGGCATCGACGAGGCCACCGGGGTCTTCATGACCGGCGGCAACCAGCTCAAGCTCAGCGCGATCATCTGCGGCACGCCGGTCGGCGACGCGATCGTCGGCCGCCCACCAGCGCGGGGTCGTCGTGGCCGGCACCTCGGCGGGGGCCAGCATCCAGTCCAGCCACATGGTCGCGTTCGGCGTCGGCGGCGCCACCCCGCAAGCAGCGGATGACCCAGGTGGCCGCCGGCCTGGGCCTGCTCGGGTCGACCGTGATCGACCAGCACTTCGACCAGCGCAACCGCTACGGTCGCTGTTGATGATCGTCTCCCAGTCGCCGTCGCTGCTCGGGCTCGGCATCGACGAGGACACCGCCGCCGTGGTGGAGACCGACGTCGACGGCCACGAGGTGCTGCGGGTCGTCGGGCGCGGCGCCGTCACGATCATGGACCCGGCGCTCGCTGGTGACGAACGCCTACGAGGCGAAGCGGTCCGCGCCCATCCTGGCCAGCGGCGTCGTGCTGCACGTGCTGCCCCAGGGCGCGCGCTTCGACCTCACCACCCGCAGCCTGCTGCCCGTCGAGCAGGTCGGTCGACCCGCTGGAGGAGCTGGAGATCGCCGAGGCGGGCCGCGACCTGCGCAGATGGCCCGCGACATCGCCGCCGCCGACGCCTCGCCGACCTCGCTGCGCCGCCGCCTCAGACGCTCCCGCGTCGCCCGGCAGGCATCCGCGCAACGACCACGGACGAGGAGACAAGGTGATCCACCGATGACCGAACGTCCCACCCCCGACCTCGCGATCCTCGAGACCCGCGTCTACCGCGGCGCCAACATCTGGTCCTACGACAAGGCGATCCACCTCGTCGTCGACCTCGGCTCGCTGGAGAAGTTCCCGACCAACACGCATCCCGGGCTTCACCGACAACATCCTGGAGATGCTCCCGGGCCTGCGCGAGCACTCGTGCTCGCGCGGCAAGCGCGGCGGCTTCGTCGAGCGCCTCGACGAGGGCACCTGGCTCGGCCACGTCGCCGAGCACGCCGCGCTCGCCCTCCAGCAGGTCGTCGGGCACGACATCCGGCGCGGCAAGACCCGCGCGGTCAAGGGCCAGCCCGGCCACTACAACGTGGTCTTCGGGTACGTCGACGAGCAGGTCGGCCTGGCGGCGGCGAAGCTGGCCGTGCGGCTGGTCAACCACCTCGTCCAGGCCGACCCGGAGCTCGACTGGGACGCGGAGCTCGAGGCGTTCATCCTGCGCGCCGAGCGCACGGCGTTCGGGCCCTCGACGCAGGCGATCCTCGACGAGGCGGTCTCCCGGGACATCCCGTGGATCCGGCTCAACCAGTACTCCCTGGTGCAGCTCGGCCAGGGCGTCCACGCCAAGCGGATCCGGGCCACGATGACCTCCGCGACGTCGGCGATCGCGGTGGACATCGCCTCCGACAAGGACCTCACGACCCGGCTGCTCGGCGCGGCCGGGCTGCCGGTCCCGAAGCAGGAGTCGGTGCGCACCGCGGACCAGGCGGTGCGCGTGGCCGAGCGGATCGGCTTCCCCGTCGTGCTCAAGCCGCTCGACGGCAACCACGGCCGCGGCGTCTGCCTCGACCTGATGAGCGAGGCCGACGTCCGCGAGGCGTTCGAGATCGCCAAGGGCGAGTCCCGGCGCGGCGTGATCGTCGTCGAGTCGCTGATCATCGGCAAGGACTACCGCTGCCTGATCATCGACGGCCGGGTCGCCGCCATCGCCGAGCGGGTGCCCGCCTCGGTCACCGGTGACGGCACCTCGACCATCGAGCAGCTCGTCGACACCGCCAACGCCGACCCGCGGCGCGGCGTCGGGCACGAGAAGGTGCTGACCCGGATCAAGGTCGACGACGCCGCGGTCCAGCGGGTCCGCGACCAGGGCTTCGAGATGACCGACGTACCGCCCGAGGGCCTGATGGTCAAGCTCGCGCTCACCGGCAACATGTCGACCGGCGGCATCTCGATCGACCGCACCTTCGAGGCGCACCCGGAGAACGTCGAGATCGCCGAGGAGGCCGCCCGGATGGTCGGCCTCGACATCGCCGGCATCGACTTCATCTGCCCCGACATCACCGAGCCGGTCCGCGAGACCGGCGGCGCGATCTGCGAGGTCAACGCGGCCCCGGGCTTCCGGATGCACACGCACCCGACCATCGGCGAGCCGCAGTTCATCGCCAAGCCGGTCGTCGACATGCTCTTCCCGCCCGGCGCCACGTCGCGGATCCCGATCGTGGCCGTCACCGGGCACCAACGGCAAGACGACCACCTCGCGGATGATCAGCCACATCTTCAAGGGCATGGGCCGCAAGGTCGGCATGACCTCCACCGACGGCGTCGTCATCGACGAGCGGCTGGTCATCCGGGCCGACGCGTCCGGCCCGCGGTCGGCGCGGATGGTGCTCCAGAACCCGCGCGTCGACACCGCCGTCTTCGAGGTCGCCCGCGGCGGCATCCTGCGCGAGGGCCTCGGCTACGAGCGCAACGACGTGGCGGTCGTCCTCAACGTCCAGCCCGACCACCTCGGGCCTGCGCGGCATCGACACCGTCGAGCAGCTCGCCGACGTCAAGGCGGTCCTCGTCGAGGCGGTCCCCCGCGACGGCCACGCGGTCCTCAACGCCGACGACCCGCTGGTCCGCGAGATGCGCCGCCGCTGCTCGGGCCAGGTCGTCTGGTTCTCGATGGACGAGCCCGGCTCCGAGACCCGCGACATGATCGACGCCCACTGCCGCCGCGGCGGCAAGGCGCTGGTCCTCAACCCGTCCGAGCGCGGCGAGATGATCGTGGTCAAGCACGGCCCCCGCGAGATGCAGCTCGCCTGGACCCACCTGCTGCCGGCGACGTTCGGCGGCCGGGCCCGGATGAACGTCCAGAACGCGCTCGCGGCCGCCGCCGCGGCGTTCGCCACCGGCGCGCCGCTGCACGACATCCGGCAGGGCCTGCGCTCCTTCTCGACGAACTACTACCTCTCCCCCGGCCGCCTCAACGAGGTCGAGGTCAACGGCGTCAACGTGATCGTCGACTACTGCCACAACGCCCCGGGCATGAAGATGCTCGGCGACTTCGTGGACCGGGTCGGCGACTCGATGGAGTCCGCGCACGACCTGGCCCGCCCGTCCCGGATCGGCGTCATCGCCACCGCCGGCGACCGCCGCGACGAGGACATGCGCGAGCTCGGCCACATCGCCGCCCAGCACTTCGACGTGGTCATCGTCCGCGAGGACGTCGCGCTGCGCGGCCGCGAGCGCGGCGAGGTCGCCGGCTTCGTCGCCGAGGGCGTCCGCAGCGCGATGGCCGAGGGCGCCCGCTGCAAGCAGGTCGAGGAGGTCCTCGACGAGATCGAGGCGGTCCGGCACGCGATGGCCCGCGCCAACAAGGGCGACCTGGTCGTCATCTGCGTCGACAAGCACGGCGAGGTCATGACCGAGCTGGAGAACTGGTCACCCCAGGCGCAGGCCGGCGCCGGCGTCAGCTCCGACGCCCCCGGCGCCGACCCGGACTATCAGCCGGCCGCGCCCGCCGAGGTCCTGAGCCAGCCCGGACCTTCGCCGCGAGGGTCTCCGGGGTGTCGGCGGTCCCGCCGTGCTCGGCGATCCAGTCGTAGGCCTCCTCGCGCTCGGCGTGGCACATCAGGCCGACGACGTCGCCGGGCAGCGCCTGGCCGACGAGCGCCGACGAGGCAGGCGACCTCGGTGGGGTACGCCGGGACGCCGGTGACGCCCACCCGCTCGGCGCCGGCGCGCATCAGGTCGTCGAGCTCCTCGACGGTGCGGCCGCGGAGGTAGCGCTCCTTGTGCCCGATCGCGATCACGTCGGCGTCCCGGGCCGCGATCTCGCCGATCATCTCGATCAGGTCGTCGGTGCGGTCGCCGACGACGCCGATGCCGAGCAGGAGGCGCGCGCCGGGGCGGCGTACGCCGTTCATGATCTCGAGCAGCGCCTCGAGCCCGGCCTCGTTGTGGGCCAGGTCCATCACGACCGAGAAGTCGCCGAGGGAGAAGAAGTTCATCCGGCCCGGGTTGTGCTCGGCGTCCGGCCGGAAGGTCCGCAGCCCCTCGACGACCACGCTCGCGCGGGATGCCGGCCGCGAGCGCGGCCGAGGCGGCGGCCAGGGTGTTCTCGACGTTGAAGCGGGACAGCCCGGCCAGCGTCATCGGCACGTCGACGAGCTCGACCAGCGGGTCGGCGTCGGCGCCGGGCCTGCAGCACCGCGACCCAGCCGTCGATCACCGTGGTCGCCCGGCCGCCGGCGTCGAGCACCTCGCGGATCGCCGGCGAGCGACGGGTCGCGGGAGAACACCCAGGGCTGGGCCACGATGCGTCGGCCGCATCGCGAGCACCCGCGGGTCGTCGCCGTTGAGCACCGCCCAGCCGTCCTTGCGGGTGATCCGCGGGACGACGCCCTTGACCTCGGCGAGCTGGTCGAGGGTGTCGATGCCGTGCAGGCCGAGGTGGTCGGCGGTGACGTTGGTGACGACCGAGACGTCGTTGCGGGTCAGGCCGATGCCCTTGAGCAGGATGCCGCCGCGGGCGGTCTCGGTGACCGCGAGCTCGACCTCCGGGTGCGCCAGCACCCGGCCCGGCGCCGCTCGGGCCGGAGTAGTCACCGGCCTCGACCAGCTCGCCGTCGACGTAGATGCCGTCGGTGTTCGACCAGCCGACGAGCCGGCCGTCGGTGCGCGCGATGTGCGCGATCATCCGCGACGTCGTGGTCTTGCCGTTGGTGCCGGTGACCGCGACGACCGGCACCTTCGGGCGTGATCGTGTGCGGCCTGGCGCCGGGCTCGGCCGTCCGGACCTGTCTCGGCGACGGCGCCCACCGTCTCCTCGACGTCGCCGCGCGGCGATCGCGTCCAGCACCTCGGCGACGGCCCGGCCCATCACCTGGGCCCGCTCGCGGCGCCGCCACGGGTAGGCGACCACGATCTGGTGCGGGTCGCTGGTCGGCCGCACCCGGACGCCGAGCCGCGACGTCCCCGCCTCGGTGGCGATGGCGCGCACCAGCCGCCCGACCGCACGCAGCGCGAACCGCTGCCGGAAGCCCGAGTCCGGCGCCCCGGGCCGGGCGTTCTTGAGCCCGATCCGGGACGCGAACCGCTTCGCGCGACTCCTCCGACGCCGCCGCCAGCCCGCTGATGTCCAGGGTCAGCTTGATCGCGGCGCGCGGGAAGTAGAGGTTCGGGCCCTCCAGGACCCGCAGCTCGACGAGGGACTCCGGTTCCGAGGTCACGGCCCGGGACGTTACCCAAGCCGGCGCGCTCAGGCACCCATCGCGTGCAAGCCGCCGTCGACGTGCACGATCTCGCCGGTCGTGGCCGGGAAGAGGTCGGACAGCAGCGCGCAGACCGCCTTGGCGGTCGGCTCGTGGTCGGTGTTGTCCCAGCCGAGCGGCGCGCGGTCGCTCCACATCGACTCGAGGTCCTCGAAGCCGGGGATCGCCTTGGCGGCCAGCGTCTTGAGCGGGCCGGCCGAGACCAGGTTGACCCGGATGCCGTGCGGGCCGAGGTCGCGGGCCAGGTAGCGCGAGCGTCGACTCGAGCGCGGCCTTGGCCACGCCCATCCAGTCGTACGCCGGCCACGCGACCGTCGCGTCGAAGGTCAGCCCGACCACCGAGCCGCCGGACGACATCAGCGGACGGCAGGCCTCGGCGAGCGACTTCAGCGAGTACGCCGAGACCTGCACGGCCTGGGCGACGTCCGGCCACGGGCCGGTGAGGAACTTGCCGCCGAGCAGCGTCTCCGGGTTGCCGTAGGCGATCGAGTGCACGACGCCGTCCAGGCCGTCGACGTGCTCGCGGACCTGGTCGGCGAGGCCGGCGAGGTGCTCGTCGTCGGTGACGTCGAGCTCGAGCACCGGCGGCTCGGTCGGCAGCCGCTTGGCGATCCGCCGGGTGATGCCCAGCGCGCGGCCGAAGTTGGAGATCAGCACGGTCGCGCCCTGCTCCTGGGCGTACTTCGCGGTCGCGAAGCCGATCGAGCTGTCCATGGTCACGCCCGCGACCAGGATCCGCTTGCCGTCGAGGATGCCTGCGTCATGCTCAGTGCCCCATTCCCAGTCCGCCGTCGACCGGGATCACGGCCCCGGTCACGTACGCCGCTCCGTCGCCGGCCAGCCAGGTCACCGCGGCGGCGACCTCCTCCGGGGCGGCGTACCGCCCCAGCGGGACCTGCGTCTTGATCAGTGCCTTCTGGTCGTCGGTGAGCACGCCGGTCATGTCGGTCTCGACGAAGCCCGGCGCCACGACGTTGGCGGTGATCGACCGCGAGCCGAGCTCGCGGGCGATGGAGCGGGCCATGCCGACCAGGCCGGACTTCGAGGCGGCGTAGTTGACCTGCCCCGCCGAGCCGAGCAGGCCGACGACCGAGGAGACGAAGATGATCCGGCCGCGCTTGAGCCGCAGCATCCCCTTGGAGGCGCGCTTGGCCAGCCGGTAGGACGCCGGTCAGGTTGGTGTCGATGACCGAGGACCAGTCGTCCTCGGACATCCGCAGCAGCAGGGTGTCCTTGGTGATGCCGGCGTTGGCGACCAGCACCTCGACCGGGCCGTGCGCCTCCTCGACCTGCGCGAACGCCGCCTCGACGGCCTCCGGGTCGGTGATGTCGCACCGCACGTCGAGCGTCCCGTCGGGCGCGCCGCCGTTGCGGGTGGTCACGGCGACCTTGTCGCCCAGCTCGACGAACGCCTCGGCGATCGCGCGGCCGATGCCGCGGTTGCCGCCGGTGACGAGGACCGAGCGAGCCTGGGTCTCCGGGTTCTGCCACGTCGAGCGACGCTAACGACTACCGCTGGGTAGACCGAAACTGCGGCGAGGCGGCGTCAGTCGTCCTCGAGGCGGAAGCCGACCTTCATGCCGACCTGGAAGTGGTTGACCTTGCCGTCCTTGACCTGGCCGCGGACCTCGGTGACCTCGAACCAGTCACAGTGCCGCAGGGTCTTGGCGGCCCGCTCGACGCCGTTGTGGATGGCCTGCTCGAGGCCCTCCGGGGAGGTCCCGACGATCTCGGTCACGCGGTAGGTCCTGTTGGTCATGCAGGGAAGCGTAGTGTCGAGGCATGGCCCGGGAGCGGAGCGACCAGCACGGACGCGGTCCGCATCACCACGGCCGCCGAGAGCCGGAACGCCGACATCGCGGTGCGCCAGCGGCGCTACCTGCTCTCGATGGGCCTGCGCACGCTGTGCTTCGTCGGCGCGATCGTCGCGTCGCTCGCCGGCATCCACTGGCTGTGGCCGATCCTGATCGTGGCGGCGCTGGTCCTGCCGTACGTCGCGGTGGTGATGGCCAACGCCACCAGCCGTCACAGCGACGGGTTCGCACTGCTCGACCAGGGCCTCGGACGCCCGAGCTGGGCCCGGCGGGCTCCCCGGTCGACCAAGCGGTCCACACCAGTACACGTCCGGGTAACACCCAGAGTTGACTTCGACCAGCGCGCATGCCAGACTGGGAAGGCCGACCAGGTTCGTCCTCGGTCGGTGTGGTGCCGGACAGCTCTCCCCGTGGTTGGCCGGCACCACTTTCAATTTCCGGCGGCGACCTCGGATGACCGACGTCTGCTCCGCCAAGGGCTGCCAGCAGCGACGCCGTCTGGGCGCTGCTGTGGAACAACCCGAAGCTGCACACGCCCGAGCGCCGCAAGGTCTGGCTGGCCTGCGACGAGCACCGGCAGTCGCTGTCGGACTTCCTGGGCGCGCGGCAGTTCCTCATCGAGGTCGTCGCCGCACGAGCCGGGCGCCGACCTGTCGGTCTAGTGCGCTGGTCCGGCTACCCGCCGATGGCGGACATCGGCCGGTCGGGCTGGAGGAACGTCGGGTCGTCGATGCCGTGGCCGGGCAGCTTGCCGGCCATCGCGATCACCCAGCGGTCGGCGATCTCCTGGTCGTCGGCGCCGGCCCGCATGGCCGGTGCGCAGGTCGGACTCGTCGCGGGCGAACAGGCAGTTGCGGACCTGGCCGTCGGCGGTGAGCCGGACCCGGTCGCAGTCGCCGCAGAACGGCCGGGTGACCGAGGCGATGACACCGACCGTGGCCGGGCCGCCGTCGACCGCCCACAGCTCGGCAGGGGCGCTCCCCCGCGGCTCCTCGGCCGGCGTGAGCACGAAGCGGGTCTCCAGCGACGCGAGGATCTCGTCGGCGGTGACCATCGCGTCCCGGTCCCAGCCGTGCTGGGCGTCCAGCGGCATCTGCTCGATGAAGCGCAGCTCGTAGCCGCGCTCGAGGCACCACTCCAGCAGCTCGGGCGCCTGGTCGTCGTTGACGCCGCGCAGCAGGACCGCGTTGACCTTGACCGGCCCGAGCCCGGCGGCCTTCGCCGCCTCGAGACCGGCGACGACGTCGTCGAGGCGGTCCCGGCGGGTGATGGTCTGGAAGGTGTCCGGCCGGACCGTGTCCAGGCTGACGTTGACCCGGTCGAGGCCGGCCGCCGCGAGCGCCGCGGCGGTCCGGGCCAGGCCCGAGCGCGTTGGTGGTCAGCGAGGTCTCGGGGCGCGGCTCGAGCGCCGCCGTACGCCGCACGATGTCGACCAGCCCGCGCCGGAGCAGCGGCTCACCGCCGGTGAAGCGGACCTCCGTGACGCCCAGCAGCTCGACGCCGATCCGGATCAGCCGGACGACCTCGTCGTCGGTGAGCAGCGACTCCTTCTCGAGCCAGTCCAGGCCCTCCTCGGGCATGCAGTAGGAGCAGCGCAGGTTGCAGCGGTCGGTCAGCGAGACGCGCAGGTCGGTGGCGACCCGCCCGTAGCGATCCGACGAGCTGCATGTGCTCCACTGTAGGCGGGCGCGCGGCTGGTCCGCGGTTGGCGTGCCCGCGGGCTAGCCTCGTGAGGTGCGCTCGTGGGGGTTCCTGCTCAGCCGTCGCTGGGTGCTGTTCGCCCTCGCGGTGGTGGGGCTGGTGGCCGGCACGATCTGGCTCGGCGAACTGGCAGTTCGACCGGCTGACCGAGCGCAAGGCCGACAACGCCGTCGTCCGCGCCAACGAGGACAAGGACCCGGCGCCCGTCGCGGACGTCCTCGCCGTGGACCGGCGGCGTCGCGCGACTCCGACGAGTGGCGGCTGGTCGAGGCGACCGGCACGTACGCCGCGGACGGACACGGTCGTGGTCCGCTACCGCAGCCGGGACGGCGTCTCGGGGATCGACGTGGTCGTCCCCCTCGTGACGGCCGACGGGACCGCCCTGCTGGTCGACCGCGGCTGGCTGGAGGCCGAGCCCGACGGCACCGACCGCAGCGGCATCCCCGACCCGCCGGCGGGCGAGGTCGACGGTGACCGGCTGGGTGCGCGCCGACGGGACGGGCGACAGCACCGCTGGTCACCGACCAGTCGACCCGGGCGATCTCCAGCCGGGAGATCGGCGAGGCGCTGGACCGCGAGGTCTACGGCGGCTTCGTCGAGCTGCAGGCCGAGGACGGCGAGCCGGCCGCCGGGCTCGAGCCCGTCGAGCTGCCGGAGCTCGACAACGGCCCGCACTTCTTCTACGGCCTGCAGTGGTGGTTCTTCGGCGTGCTGGCCGTCTTCGGCTTCTGCTACCTCGCCTGGGACGAGCGCAGGAACGGGCCGCGCGGCGAGCGGAAGGGCCGCAAGAAGGCCCCGCGGCCGGGTCAGAGCGCCCGGAGCATCCCGCCGTCGACCGGCAGCATCACCCCGGTGACGAACGACGCCGCGGGCGAGAGCAGGAAGGCCGCGGCCCGGCCGAACTCCTCCGGCTCGCCGTAGCGCCCCAGCGGGATCGTCGCGATCGCCGCCGCCCTGGCCGCCTCGGCGTCGCCGGTCGAGGCGTCCAGCTCCGCCACCCGGTCGGTGCCGACCCGTCCGGGCAGCAGCCCGTTGACCCGCACCCCGCGCGGCCCGAGCTCGTCGGCCAGCGTCTTGGCGACCATGGCCAGGCCCGGGCGCAGCCCGTTGGAGACGGCCAGGTTGCCGACCGGCTGGCGCACGCTGGTCGAGAGCACCAGCGCGAGCGACCCGCCCTCGCCCAGCTCGGCGCCGATCTCGCGGCACAGCCGGACGCCGCCGAGGAACACCGACTCGAACGCCGCGCGCCACTGGTCGTCCTCGATCGCGGTGACCGGGCCGGCCGGCGGGCCACCGACGCTGATCAGGGCGCCGTCCAGCCGGTCCCAGCGCTCGCGGGCCGCCGCCACCAGCCGGGCGGGCGTCTCCGGGTCGGCGTTGTCGGCGACGACGGTCACCGCCGCCTCGCCGTACGCCGCGGCGACCTCCGCCAGCGACTCCTCCGAGCGCCCCGACACGACCACTCGGGCGCCCTCGGCGACCAGGACGTCGGCCGTGGCCCGGCCCAGCCCGCGCGTCCCCCGGTGACGACGTAGACGCGGTCGGCGAGCTCCAGGTCCATGCCCTCACCCTAGGACCGGACTGTGGGACTGGTGTGGGGGCGTCGTGAGTGTCGACGGACGCCAGACCCGGCGACCGTGGAGCCACACCACACCAGCCAGGAGGGCACCGACATGACCACCACCGACACCGAGCGACCCAACATCCAGGAGATGTACGTCGTCCACCGGGTCTTCCGCCGCGAGTTCGCGATGCTTCCCCGGCTCGTCCGCGGGGTGCGCGACGGCGACACGGACGTGCCGAGCTCGTCGGCTCGCACCTGCAGCTGGTGCTCGACGGCCTCCACATGCACCACACCGGCGAGGACGAGCGTGCTGTGGCCCCTGCTCCTCGAGCGGGCCGCGCCGTCCGCCGAGCTGGTCCACACGATGCAGGCGCAGCACGAGCGGGTCGACGCGCAGGTGGAGCGGATCGAGCCCCTGCTCCGGGAGTGGGTCCGGACCGCGTCGTCGGTCCGGGGCGAGCAGCTGGCCCGACTCGTCGAGGAGTTCCGCGAGGCCCTGCTGGAGCACCTCGACCTCGAGGAGCGCGAGGTCCTCACCCTGATCTCGCAGCACATCACTGCGGCGGAGTGGGACTCGCCTCGGCGAGCACGGCAAGGACGCGATGTCGCCCAAGCAGCTCCCCCTGATGTTCGGCTGCATCCTCGAGGACGCGAGCCCTGAGGAGCAGACGATGATGCTCAGCTCCCTGCCTGTGCCGGTGCGCCTGCTGATGCGGGCATGGGGCGTGCGGCACTACCGCCGCTACATCACCCGCGTGCGCGCAGCCTGAGGTCCCGGGCCAGGTCGGCGACGTCGTCCACAGTCGCGTCCCGGCCGGCGTCCCACGCCTCGCGGAAGGCGGCCTCGCCCAGCTCGGACCGGGCCGCGGTGAGGTCGCGCGCGGCCAGCTCCTGCATCGTCTGGAACGACGTCGCGACGTCGTGCTGGGCGGAGTAGGACGCCGAGGCACCGAAGAGGCGGGCGCCGGTCGCGGGCTGCGCCGACCCGGACGGCCACGCCGGCGAGCGCCGGCAACGAGTACGCCAGTGTCCAGCCCATCGCGCCCTCCGCGGACAGCTCGACCGCCTCGGCCAGGAGCGCGGCCGAGCTGGCATGGTCGTCGCGGAGCTCCGTGACGTTGGCCAGGACGTTGAGGGTGGTGGCCAGGGTGAACGGGTTGCCGAGCGAGCGTGCCTGCTCCTCCGCCTCACGCAGCAGGGTCTCGGCCTGCACCACGTCCCCGCTGACCAGGGCCGCCTGTCCACGTGCGATCCGCAGGTGCGCGGCCAGCCACGGCATCCGGTCGGGATCGACGACGCCCTCGCCCCGGTCCAGCAGGCGGGCCGCTCCCTCGACGTCGCCGGCGAACACTGCGCCCATGCCGGCCAGGACGGAGGCCTCGGCGACCAGCTCCGCCGGGCCGGACGCGTGGACGAGCGCCAGGGCTGCCTCGGCGTCCCTGCGGGCCGGAGCGGCCTCCCCCATCAGGTTGTGGAGGCCTGCCGACGCGACGAGCCACCGTGCCCTGCTCACGTCGGACATCGTCTGGTCCCGCAGCGCCTCGATCCAGGCCCGCCCCTCCTGCGCCCTGCCGCGCAGGGCCAGGTAGAGCCAGCAGTCGACGAGTACCGACGCCACCTCGTCGAACCGTCCGCTGCTCGAGGAGCCAGACCAGGCGAGCTCCGGACCTGCGCGATGTCGGAGTCGAGGAGGTCCAGGGCGGTGACGACGCTCGAGCCGCGTAGCGCAGGGCGCCAGCTCGCGGGCGGTCTCCACGACGTAGGTGGCCAGACCCGCGACCGCCGGCTCGCTGGTGTCCCAGCGGCGCCCGGCGTACTGCCGCACCGGCTCGAGCAGCCTGAACCGCGCCTCTCCTGCGACGTCGTCGACCCGGGTCAGCAGCGAGTGCTCGCGGAGGGTGCGCACCTCGGCGAGGACCTCGCGGCCCGAGACGGCAGCCGCCGCGCCCAGCGAGAACCCGCCGGTCAGGACCGACAGCAGTCCGAGCACCTCGACCGCATCCGGGTCGAGCAGGTCAATGCTCCAGTCGAGTGTGGCCTCCATCGAACGCTGTCGCGCGGGCAGGTCCCGCAGGCCGTCGGCACCGGCGGTGAGCACCCGGTCCCGCAGCGCGTCGACGCCGAGCGACGAGGCGGCCGAGGCGGACAGCTCGATGGCCAGTGGGAGCCCGTCGGCCTCACGGCACAGCGCCGCGATGGCGTCCGTGTGGTCACCCGGTCGCAGCTCGGCTCCCGCGGCGTTCGCCCGCTCGAGGAACAGCCGCACCGCGTCCTCCTCCCCGAGCGGTTCCACCCGGACCTCGCGCTCGGAACGGATCCGCAGCGGAGCCCGGCTGGTGGTGAGCAGCACGAGATCCGGGCACCGGACGACGAGCTCCGCCAGGTGAGGTGCGCAGTCGAGGACCTGCTCGAGGTTGTCGAGCACCAGCAGGAGGCGCCGGTCAGCCAGGTACGGCGCCAGAGCGTTGGGCCCCTGACCCGCCTCCTCCGGCACGCCCAGGGCCGAGGCCAGGGCCGGCAGGACGGCGCTGGGGTCGGTGGTCCCGGCCAGGTCCACGAACGTGACGCCGCCGGGGAAGTCGGCGGCCACCCGGCCCGCGACCGCTTGCGCGAGCGAGGTCTTCCCCACGCCACCCGGCCCCGTCAGCGTCAGCACCGGACGCTCGCGGTCGGTCAGCAGGGACACGAGGTGGTCGAGGTCGGCCTCGCGGCCGAACAGCGGACCTCGCGGCGCCGGCATCGCCGCCGTGACCCGGCCCGCCGTGCGTCCGGCCCGGGACCGAACCGACCAGCCGGGCCCGCTCCTCGGTGTCGAGGTCCATCGCGTCCGCCAGGCAGCGGACCGTGTGCGGGTAGGGCCGGCGCCGCTCACCACGCTCCAGTGCGCTCACCGCCTTGACGGTGAGCCCGGCCCGCTCGGCCAGCTCCTCCTGGGTCAGCGAGCGACCGGCGCGCAGGTCGCGCAGCACGTCGGCGAAGCTGCTCACGAGCGGACGCTATCCGCTCGCTCGCGCCGGTCCGAGCCAACTGTGGGGGTGTTGCGGTGCCGCTGTGGGTGTCCGACGGCGCGCGCGCGGCAACACGCTGGTGCCATGACCACTTCCACATCCACGTCCGCATCCACCATGACCACCACCGAGAGCCGGTACGGCGACGTCATCTCGCTCGTCCTGGTCGCCACGTTCACGCTGTCGATCGTGCACACCGTCTACGCAGCGGTCGAAGGTCTCGAGGACCCCGACTTCACCGTCACCTCACCGCTCGCCTGGGGCTTCTACGCCGTCGGGTTCGCCATGGCCGCGCTCGCCCGCCGCGAGTCGGTGCGGGCCCAGTGGGGCGTCCTGGTCTTCCTCGTCGTCGTCCTCGCCATCGGCCTCTTCTACTACCCGACGACGTTCACCGGGGCGAAGCAGACGACCTTCGGCTGGTTCGAGAACGACGTCTACATGGGCCTGCTGGTCGTCGCGTTCTTCCTCAGCGTGCTGCGCATCCGTCGGCGCCGCTGGTGCCCTGCGGCTGCCCTAGGCGGGGACGTCCTCGGCGAACTGGGTCCGGTAGAGGTCGGCGTAGAGACCGCCGTCGCGGAGCAGCCCGGTGTGGGTGCCCTGCTGGACGATCCGGCCGTCCTCGACGACCAGGATCTGGTCGGCGTTGCGGACCGTCGAGAGCCGGTGCGCGATGACCAGCGAGGTCCGGCCCTCCAGCGCCGCGTCGAGCGCGCGCTGGACGGCGGCCTCGGACTCGCTGTCGAGGTGCGCGGTCGCCTCGTCCAGGACGACGATGGCGGGCGCCTTCAGCAGCAGCCGGGCGATGGCCAGGCGCTGTCGCTCGCCGCCGGACAGCCGGTAGCCGCGGTCGCCGACCACGGTGTCCAGACCGTCAGGCAGCGCGCGGACCAGCGTGGCGATCTGTGCCGCCTCGAGGGCCGACCAGATCTCCGGGTCGCCGGCACCGGGACGGGCGTAGACGAGGTTGGCGCGGATGGTGTCGTGGAACATGTGCGCGTCCTGGGTGACGTAGCCGACGACGTCCTCCAGCGACTGGAGGGTCACGTCCCGCACGTCCTGGCCACCCACCCGGACGGCACCCGAGCCCACGTCGTAGAGCCGGGCGACGAGGTGGGTGATGGTCGTCTTGCCCGCGCCGGACGGGCCCGACCAGGGCGACCATCTGCCCGGCCTCCGCGGTGAACGAGATGTCGTGGAGCACCTGCACGGTCTCGCGCGACTCGGTCCGCGCCACCGCCTCCAGGGAGGCCAGCGAGATGTCGTCCGCCGACGGGTACGTGAACGCGACGTGGTCGAACTCGAGCCGCGAGGCGGTGCGCGGCAGCGCGACGGCGTCCGGCTTCTCCTCGATGAGCGAGGGCAGGTCGAGCACCTCGAAGACCCGCTCGAAGCTGACCAGCGCGGTCATCACGTCGATCCGGACGTTGGACAGTCCCTGCATCGGCCCGAGGAGGCGCAGCAGCAGGGTGGAGAGCGCGAGCAGGGTGCCGACGGTGAGGGTGCCGTCGATGGCGAGCTGGCCGCCGACGCCGTAGACGAGCGCCGTGGCCAGCGCCGGCACCGCCATCATCGAGGCGCCGAAGATGCGGGTGATCAGCGCGATGCGGACGCCGAGGTCGCGGGTCACCGCGGCCTTCACGGCGAACTGCTCGTCCTCCTCGGAGCGGCGGCCGAACAGCTTGAGCAGCATCGCGCCACCGACGTTGAAGCGCTCGGTCATCAGGTTGCCGAGGTCGGCGTTGCCGTCCATCTGCTGACGGGTCAGGCCGGCCAGCTTGCCGCTGACGAACCGGGAGACGAAGAACAGCAGCGGGAACAGCGAGAGGCAGAGCAGGGTCACCTGCCAGCTCAGCGCCAGCATGGTGATGCCGACGACGACCACGGCGATGGTGTTGGCCACGGTGCTGGACAGCGTGCTGGTGAACGCCCGCTGGGCGCCGATCACGTCGTTGTTGAGCCGGGACACGAGCGCACCGGTCTGGGTCCGGGTGAAGAACGCGAGCGACTGGCGCTGCACGTGCCCGAACACCCGCGTGCGCAGGTCGAAGATCAGTCCCTCGCCGATCCTGGAGGAGAACCAGCCGTTGAGGACGGTCAGGAACGCGCTGAACAGCCCGACCGCCAGCCATCGCCAGGGCCAGCAGCGCCACCAGGCGGTTGTTGCCCTCGAGGATGCCGTCGTCGACGATCCGCTGGACCAGCAGCGGGATGACCACGACCATCGCCGCGTCGACCACGGTGAGCGCGAGGAAGATCGCCGATCAGGCGCCGGTGCGGACGGGCGAACCCGATCACGCGGCGGATGGTGCTGCCGGCGATCCGGTTGTTGACGACGCTGCGGTCCGAACGAAGATGGCGGAACGCCGGCCCCGGTCCTGCTCCGTGCATGCTCATGGCGTACCTCCTGTGCTGCTCCGCCTGGCTCAGCCCGTCGGCCGGACCCCCATCAGGGGCGCCAGCTCCCGGAACCGTCGGGCCTGGGCCTCTCGCTCCAGGCGACGTTGCTCGTCCAGGTCGGTGGCCGCCGCGCTCTGCAGCAGCCGTTTGGTCTCGGACACCGCACCCGCGAGCGGGGCGGTGAGGGCGGCGACGAGGTCGGCGACCGTGGCGTCCAGCTGGTCGGCCGGGACGGCGGTGAGCGCCAGGCCGATGTCCACGGCCTCCGCGGCGCCGACCATCCGTGCCGTGGCGCAGATCTCGAGTGCTCTGGCGTAGCCAACAGCCTCGACCAGCGGTTTTGTTCCCGTCAGGTCCGGCACCAGGCCCAGCGCCGACTCCTTCATCGAGAACTGGGCGTCCTCGGTCGAGCACCCGGAGGTCGCAGCTGAGCGCCAGCTGGAAGCCGGCGCCGATCGCGTAGCCCTGCACCGCGGCGATGCTCACGAACCGCGGGTCGCGCAGCCAGGTGAAGCCCTGCTGGTACTCGTCGATCGCTCCGCGATCTGACTCTCGCGTCGTCGAGAGCATTCGACCACCGGCTCGACGCCCTCGGGCGCCGCGCCGGGGTCGAGCATCTCCCGGTCCAGGCCCGCCGAGAAGCTGTGCCCGGTGCCCCGCACCACGACGACCCGCACGTCCTCCGGCAGCGCTGCCCCGACCTCGGCGAGCGCCCGCCACATCGCCGGGGTCTGCGCGTTGCGCACGTCGGGCCGGTCGAGCGTCACCGTGGCGACGTCCTTGCTGACGTCGAGCCGGAGTCCGGCCTCGGCGAGGGCTTCGGGGGTCATGGCGCGAGCGTACGGCGCGCCGCCGTCAGCCGGCGTCGCGCCTCGTGGGGGGCTTCGTGCTCAGCGGGCTCAGGCCAGCGCCACCAGATCGGCGTACTCGTCGTTCCAGAGGTCCTCGACGCCGTCGGGGAGGATCAGCACCCGCTCGGGCTCGAGCGCCAGGACCGCACCCTCGTCGTGGGTGACCAGGATGATCGCGCCCTCGTAGGAGCGGATCGCGGCGAGCACCTCCTCGCGGGAGGCGGGGTCCAGGTTGTTGGTGGGCTCGTCGAGCAGCAGGACGTTGGCGCTGGAGACGACCAGCGAGGCGAGCGCCAGGCGGGTCTTCTCGCCGCCGGACAGCACCCGGGCGGGCTTGTGCGCGTCGTCGCCGGAGAACAGGAAGGCGCCGAGCACCGACCGTGCGTCGGTGTCGGTCAGCTGGGGCGCCGCGCTCTGCATGTTCTCCAGGACGGTGCGCTCCGTGTCGAGGGTCTCGTGCTCCTGGGCGTAGTAGCCGATCTTGAGCCCGTGGCCGGGAACGACCTCGCCGGTGTCCGAGGCGTCGACGCCCGCGAGGATCCGCAGCAGCGTGGTCTTGCCGGCGCCGTTGAGGCCGAGGATGACGACCCGGGAGCCCTTGTCGATGGCGAGGTCGACGTCGGTGAACACCTCGAGCGAGCCGTAGGACTTCGACAGCTCGGCGGCGGTGAGCGGCGTCTTGCCGCACGGCGCCGGCGCCGGGAACTTGATCCGCGCGACCTTGTCCGCCTGCCGCTCGCCCTCGAGGCCCGCCATCAGCCGCTCGGCGCGCTTGAGCATCGACTGGGCGGCCTGCGCCTTGCTGGCCTTGGCGCGCATCCGGTTGGCCTGGTCGGTGAGCGTCTTGGCCTTGTTCTCGGCGTTCATCCGCTCCCGCTTGCGGCGCTTCTCGTCGGTCTCGCGCTGCAGCAGGTAGGGCCGCCAGCCCATGTTGTAGACGTCGATCTCCGCCCGGTTGGCGTCCAGGTGGAGGACCTTGTTGACGGTCCGCTCCAGCAGCGCCGTGTCGTGGCTGATCACGATCAGGCCGCCGCGGTACGACGCCAGGAAGTCGCGCAGCCAGACGATCGAGTCCGCGTCCAGGTGGTTGGTCGGCTCGTCGAGCAGCATCGACTCCGCGCCCGAGAACAGGATCCGCGCGAGCTCGACCCGGCGCCGCTGCCCGCCGCTCAGCGTCGACAGCGGCTGGCCGAGGATCCGGTCCTCGATGCCGAGGCTGGACGCGATCTGCGCGGCCTCGGCCTCCGCGGCGTACCCGCCTCCGGCGTGCAGCTCGGCGTCGGCCCGCTCGTAGCGGCGCATGGCCCGGTCCCGGACCTCCGGGTCGTCGCTGCCCATCTCGGTCTCGGAGGCGCGCAGGCGGCGTACGACGGCGTCGAGACCGCGCGCGGACAGGATCCGTTCGCGGGCGAGCACGGTCGGGTCGCCCGTGCGCGGGTCCTGGGGGAGGTAGCCGACGGTGCCGGTGCTGTGCACCGTGCCCGCAGCAGGCAGCGCCTCCCCGGCGAGGATCTTGGTGAGCGTGGTCTTGCCGGCGCCGTTGCGCCCGACGAGCCCCATCTTGTCGCCGGCGGCGACGCGGAAGCTGACGCCCTCCATCAGGAGCCGCGCACCGGCTCGGACTTCCAGCTGGTGAGCAGTGATCATGACTGTGGCTAGTGTATTGGGGTGCGGTTCAACCCGAAGGCCAAGATCGACTCCGGTGGGATCCGCGACGCCGGACGGGGCCGTTCCTCCGGCGGTCATGGGCGGCATCCCGATCCCCTCCGGCGCGGCCGGCGGCGGCATCGGCGGCATCATCATCGTCATCATCATCTTCCTGGTGGTGCAGTTCGCCGGCGGCGGCAACCTGCTCGGCGGCGACGACGGCGGCAGCGGGACCGACACCGCGACGGACCGCTACAACGAGTGCGAGACGGGGGCGGACGCCAACGAGAACGTCGACTGCGCCCGCGCGCTCGTCGAGGACTCGCTGGTCGCCTACTGGGACGACACGCTGGAGCCGCAGACCGGCACCGCGTTCTCCCCGAGCGAGATCGTCACCTTCACCGAGGCCGTGTCCACGGGCGGCTGCGGCAACGCGACCTCGGCGGTCGGGCCGTTCTACTGCCCGATCGACAAGGTCATCTACCTCGACTCGACCTTCTTCGAGGACGTCCTCGAGGGCCAGCTCGGCGGCCAGGGCGGCGACTTCGTGGAGCCCTACGTCCTCGCCCACGAGTACGGCCACCACATCCAGAACCTGCTCGGCACGATGGGCCAGGTGAAGACCCAGCAGGGCCCCGAGAGCGACGCCGTCCGGCTGGAGCTCCAGGCCGACTGCTACGCCGGCATGTGGACCCAGGGCGCGCTGAACACCACCGACGCCAAGGGCGTCAAGATCTTCGACGACCTCGCCGCGCAGCGACATCGACGAGGCGATCGACGCCGCCAAGACGGTCGGCGACGACCGCATCCAGGAGGCGTCCGGCGGCGAGGTCAACCCCGAGGGCTGGACCCACGGGTCGTCGAAGCAGCGGGTGAAGTGGTTCCTGACCGGCTTCGGCGCCGACTCGATCGAGGACTGCGACACCTTCTCCGCCTCGAACCTCTGATCGCCGGTCAGCCCTCGACGAGCGCCTCGATCAGCGGGAACTGCCGCTGCAGCACCCGCAGGTGCGGCGCCACCGCGGGGTGCCGGTACTTCCCGGCGAGCGCGCCCTCTCCCCCGGCGACCCGCGCGAGCGCCCACTCCGCGCGGCTCAGCGCCGTCAGGACGGCGCACACCCGGGCGCCGTGCGCGACCTCCTCGCGGGTGGCCAGGCCCTCGGGCAGCCCGAGCAGGTAGGCGTCGAGCAGCGGCTCGAACTCCTCCCGCGCGTTGAGGAGGTAGTAGCCGAGGTCGGCGCCCACCGGACCGTGCCCGAGCGTGCCCCAGTCGATGGCCAGGACGTCGTCGCCCAGCCGTCCCGGGAGGTTCGCGGGCACCGGGTCGCCGTGCTGCGCGACCTGGGTCAGCGCGTCGAGCTCGTCGAGCAGCCGTGCGCGCCGCTGCCACAGGTGGTCGGCGACGTCCGCGACCGTCGTCCGGGCCAGCGTCGGCCAGCCGCCCCGGTGCTCGACCCGCGCCATCCGGTCCCGCAGCTGGTCGCGGGCCAGCCAGCCGGCCCCGCCGAGCTCCGCGCCCGCGAACCGGCCGAGCGCGTGCGCGGCGAACAGCCCGCTGTTGGCGGCGTCCTCCACCCAGTCCGCGGTCAGCGTGATGCCCTCGGGGTCCTCCTCGACCGAGGTCAGCTCCGGCGCGCGCAGGCCGTGGGTCCTGCAGCGCCACACCGGAGGTCACGACGTCTGCCGCTCGGCGCCAGTAGGCGAAGTGCCGCGGGTCGCTCAGCTCGGGCGGGTCGTGCTCGGTCGGTGCGCCGAGCCGCTTGACCACGACCGGCCGGCCACCGAGGACGGTCCGCCACACGCCGACGGTCGACGTCCCGGTGCCGCTGCGCAGGGCGACCCAGCCGGGCTCGGGCTGCCACATGGCGGAATCCTCGCAGGAGCAGGAGCGATTCCGGCGCAAGCCGGGTCACGCGGCGAGGTCAGGCTGTCAGCCCTTCAGTGCACGTCCCGCCTCAGGAAGGCCAGCTGGCCCGCGACACTCAGGGCCGCTGCCACCGCGGTGAGCGCCAGGAACGGGGCCCACCGGAAGTCCTGGGCCGGCACCAACGCGAGATGCTCGAAAGGTGAGACGTCCTGAAGCCATTGGGGGAACCGGAACAGCTCGCCGAACATCATCACCACGAACGCGAACAGCAGGCCTACCCAGGCCAGGGACGCCAGGCGCGCGGACAATCCGTAGAGCAGCTGGGCCGTCGCCGCGAGCACCAGGACCGCCGGGAGGTGGCCGAGCACCGGCAACACGTAGTCGCCCACCGCACCTTCCTTGCCGGTGACCAGGGCGTAGCCGATGCCCATCCCCAGACCCGCGGCCAGTAGGACCAGCACGGTCCCCGCCAGGGTCACCAGCACGTGCCCGAGGAGCCAGGCGTGCCGTCGCAGCCCGGTGGCGAGCAGCGCCTCGACCCGGCCGGCCTCCTCCTCGCTGCGTGGTCGCAGGGCGGAGGAGATCGCGAATCCCGAACCGATCAGTGCCAGCGTCAGGATCATCGTCGCGTAGAACGCGTCGACCAACGCACCGCCCCCCTGCGCGAACATGTCCTCGATGAGGTTGGAGTCGCCCATCAGGTCCTCGACGTCGTCGCCGAGAGTCCCGTACCCGACACCGCCGAGGAGCATCCCGGCCGTCCAGCCGAACACGGCTCCCCGCTGGAGGCGCCACGGCGAGCCCGGGGGCACGGTGCAGGCTCCCGGCCGCGCGAGCCGACCCAGGACGGGCGGCGAGGACTCCGGAGCCGTAGTCGCGGTGCAGGAACACCGCGTAAGCCGCCGCCGCGGCGATCACAGAACCCGCCACCAGCAGCAGAGCAGGCCACCACCGCAGCCCGGAGAAGGGGTGCATCGCCTGGTACCACCCGATCGGCGACATCCAGCTCAACGCGGGGTTGCCGACGTCCCCGACCGCCCTCAGTGCGTAGGACAGTCCCGAGCACGCCGCCGGTGATGCCATACATGGCCCGGGTGGTAGAGGTGAGCTGCGCCGCGACTAGCGCGACTCCGCTGTAGAAGGCGCCGCAGAGCGCCACGCCCACTCCCAGGGCCAGGGAGTCGGCGAACCCGAGGGGGTAGGTGATCAGGCTGAGGGCCACCAGGCTGCCAAGCAGCAGGTTGGCGATCATCGCGGTCACGTAGGTCGCCACCGTGGTCGAGTGTCGTCCGACGGCGGCTGCACGCAGCATCTCGTCGCGGCCGGACTCCTCCTCGGCCCGCGTGTGCCGGCCGACCAGGAACATGCTCATCAGCCCGGCGGCGATCGCTCCGAAGGCGGCCGACTGCCAGGTCACCTGGCCACCGATGGTGTTGAGCGCACGCGCCGGGCCGGTCATGGCGATGAACCCCGCGTTGCCCGCCATGCTCGCGGCGGCACGGTCGAAGTCGGCCTGGGAGGTGTAGAGCCCGTCGACGCTCCAGGCCTGGCTCCAGTAGAGCACTGCGACGCCGACGCTCCACCACAGCAGCATCCACCGATCGCGGCGCAGGAATGCGCGCACGAAGGTCCAGGTGCCGGTCACGGCTTCTCGACCTCGGACTCCTCCTCGATGTCGTCGCCGTAGTGGCGCAGGAACAGCTCCTCGAGCGTCGGCGGCTGGCTCGTCAGCGTGACGATCCCTGCCTGGTGAAGCACGCCCACGGCGCGGTCCAGCTCGACGGTGTCCACCTCGAACATGGCCCGGTTGCCGTCGACCTGCAGGTCATGGACCCCGATCAGCCTGTCCAGCCCTTGCGGCGGCGCGGCCAGCTCGGCCATCACCGAGGTCCGGGTGAGGTGGCGCAGCTCGCCGAGGGTGCCGGACTCCACGCACCGCCCCGTGCGGATGATGCTCACCCGGTCGCAGAGCCGCTCGACCTCGGCGAGGATGTGGCTGGAGAGCAGGACCGTGTTGCCCGCGGTCCCGGAAGTCGTCCACGTAGTCCTGGAAGACCGACTCCATGATCGGGTCCAGCCCGGACGTGGGCTCGTCGAGCAGCAGCAGCTCCACGTCGGACGCGAGCGCCGCCACCAGCGCCACCTTCTGCCGGTTGCCCTTGGAGTAGCTGCGGGCCTTCTTGGTCGGGTCGAGCTCGAAGCGCTCGACCAGCTCCGCTCGTCGGGCCTCGTTCAGACCTCCACGGAGACGCGCCGAGGAGGTCGATCACCTCGCCGCCGGTCAGCCCGGGCCACAGGTTGACCTCGCCGGGGACGTAGGCCAGCCGCCGGTGGAGTTCGGCGCCTCTTGCCACGGGTCACCGCCGAGCAGCCGCACCTCACCGGCGTCCTTGCGCAACAGCCCGAGCAGCACCCGGATCGTCGTGGACTTCCCGGCTCCGTTCGGGCCGAGGAATCCGTGTATCTCGCCGCGGGTCACGGAGAGGTCGAGCTCATCGAGCGCCCTGACCTTTCCGAAGGTCTTGACCAGGCCGCGGACGTCGATGACTGACGTTTCTGTCACGTCCCCAGCCTGGCGAGAGACCGGCGGACACGGAAGGGCCAATGGCCCGGTCAGCCGGGCCCTTCGGCATTGCTGACCTCGATCCGCGACGGCACAGGCGTCGCCGACAGCCTTCTCCAGCACGCCACGCCTGGGATCGGGCACCGGAAGCCAGGGCTCGACAATGGTGACCCGCCTGAGCCGCGGATCGGCCAGCACCTCCTCGACGGCGGCCCGGTCACCTCCGGCCACCACCACCAACGGCCGCTGCCCGAGGATGCGGACGGCGTGCTCGGCGGCGGCCTCGTAGGCCTGGCGCGCCTGGTTGTCTCGGCGCCGGGCGAAGCGCTGCTGGCTCTGCCCACCGGCCTTGGTCCGGCCCTGGACGTGCCGCTGCCCACCTTGGACTCGACGATGCTCTCGCCCGCGAGCCTGGCCACGGCGAACCCGCCCTTGCGGACCAGCAGCAGCCCCAGTCCGTGGCGGGCACTACCTGGGCGGCGAACGACCCCGCGTCGGCCTCGCCGTCGTAGGGCAGGTCGAACGGCAGCCTGGCCACGAACGTCGAGCCGTCCGCCCCCGTGCCCGTCAACGCGCCGTCGGAGACTGACAGCTCGGCGCCGCCGTGGCGCTCACCGAAGTTGGCGACCCAGCGCTCCACGCGCTCGCGTGGAACGAGGACCTGGGGCACGGCTCAGACGTTGAAGCCGAGGGCGCGCAGCTGCTCGCGGCCGTCGGGGGTGATCTTGTCCGGGCCCCACGGCGGCATCCAGACCCAGTTGATCGCGACGTCGTTGACCAGGCCCTCGAGGGCGGTGTTGGTCTGGTCCATGATCACGTCGGTGAGCGGGCAGGCCGCCGAGGTGAGCGTCATGTCGAGGACGCAGTTGGAGCCCTCGTCGAGGTGCACGTCGTAGACCAGGCCGAGGTCGACCACGTTGATGCCGAGCTCGGGGTCGACGACGTCCTTCATCGCCTCGGTGACGTCGTCGACGGTGACCGTCGCCGTGCCGCCGCCGGTGGCCTCGGGGACGTCGGGCAGGTCGCTGTGGTCGAGCCAGTGCAGCATGCTGAGCCTCCAGGGATTGGGTCGTGGCGTCCTTCCAGGCCATCCACGACAGTAGTGCGCACTTGACCCGCGCCGGGAACTTCGCGACGCCGGCGAACGCGATCCCGTCCTCCAGGACGTCCTCGTCCGGCTCGACGGTGCCCTTGCCCTGCATCAGGGCCAGGAACTCGCCGTGGATCGACATCGCCTCGTCGACGTTCTTGCCGATGACCAGGTCGGCCATCACCGAGGCGGCGGCCTGCGAGATGGAGCAGCCGACGGCGTCGTACGAGACGTCCTCGACCACGCCCGTCGCGACAGGTGCACCCGCAGGGTGACCTCGTCCCCGCAGGTCGGGTTCACGTGGTGCACCTCGGCCTCGAACGGGTCGCGCAGGCCCGCGTGGTGCGGGTTCTTGTAGTGGTCCAGGATGATCTCCTGGTAGAGCGTGTCGAGGTCCATCACTCAACCCAACTTGAAGTACGAGCGGGTGTATTCCAGGCCCTCGACCAGCGCGTCGATCTCGGCGGGCGTCGTGTAGAGGTACGACGACATCCGGGTCGAGCTCTGCACCCCGAACCGGGCGTGCGCGGGCTTGGCGCAGTGGTGGCCGGCCCGGACCGCGATGCCGCGCGAGTCGAGCACCTGGGCGACGTCGTGCGGGTGCACGCCGTCGATCTCGAAGGAGATCGCTCCCCCGCGCGAGGCGGCGTCCAGCGGGCCGAGCACGGTCAGGCCGGGCACGGTGGCCAGGCCCTCCAGCGCGTACGCCGTGATGGCCTGCTCGTGCGCGTGGACCGCGTCCATGCCGATGTGGCCGAGGTAGTCGACCGCCGCGCCGAGCCCGACGGCCTCCACGATCGGCGGGGTGCCGGCCTCGAACCGGTGCGGCGCCTTGGCGTAGGTCGAGCCGCGCCATCGTCACCGTCTCGATCATCTCGCCGCCGCCGAGGAAGGGCGGGAGCTCGTCGAGCAGCTCCTCGCGGCCCCACAGCACGCCGATCCCGGTCGGCCCGACGACCTTGTGGCCGGTGAAGGCCAGGAAGTCGCACCCGGTGGCGGCGACGTCGACGGGCAGCTGCGGGACGGCCTGCGAGGCGTCGACGACCGAGTAGGCGCCGACCGCCTGCGCGCGGGCCGCGAGGTCGGCGACCGGGTTGATCGTGCCGAGCATGTTGGAGACCCAGGTGAAGGCGACGACCTTGGTGCGCTCGTCGACCAGCTGGTCGGCGTTCGACAGGTCGAGCCGGCCGTCGTCGGTGAGGCCGAACCAGCGCAGCTCGGCGCCGGTCCGCTCGCAGGCCAGCTGCCACGGCACGATGTTGGAGTGGTGCTCCATCTCGGTGATGACGACGTTGTCGCCGGGACCGAGGTCGATCGGTGCGGGCCAGCAGGTTGAGCGCCTCGGTCGCGTTCTTGGTGAAGACGACCTCGTTGCGCGACGGCGCGTTGATGAACGCCGCGACCTTGTCGCGGGCCGCCTCGAACGCCTCGGTCGACTCGGCGCCGAGCTGGTGCATGGCGCGGGCGACGTTGGCGTTGTGGTTCTCGAGGTGGTCGACCATCGCGTCGATGACGACCTGGGGCTTCTGCGAGGTGTTGGCGCTGTCGAGGTAGACCAGCGGCTTCCCGTCCGCGAGCGCGCGCTCGAGGATCGGGAAGTCCTTGCGGATGACCTCCAGCTCCGGCAGGAGCCCCGGCAGCCGGACGCGAGACATGGTCAGACCGCCGCCGCGGTGCAGGTACTTGTCGTAGCCCTCGGCCTCGAGCTGCTCGGCGAGCTCGGGCCCGCCCTGCTCGGCGATCCTGCCGTCGACGAAGACGTGCACGAAGTCGGGCTCGATGTAGCGCAGGATCCGGGTGTAGTGGGTGATCAGCAGGACGCCCTTGCCCTCCTGGGCGCGGAACCGGTTGACGCCCTCGGCGACGATCTTGAGCGCGTCGATGTCGAGGCCCGAGTCGGTCTCGTCGAGGATCGCCGAACTTGGGGTTGAGCAGCTCGAGCTGGGCGATCTCGTGGCGCTTCTTCTCGCCGCCGGAGAAGCCCTCGTTGACGTTGCGGGTGCCGAACGTCGGGTCCAGGTTGAGCTGCTCGAGCGCCGCGTTGACGTCCTTGACCCAGGTGCGCAGCTTGGGCGCCTCGCCGTCGAGCGCGGTCTTGGCGGTGCGCAGGAAGTTGGACACCGAGACGCCGGGCACCTCGACCGGGTACTGCATCGCGAGGAACAGCCCGGCCCGGGCCCGCTCGTCGACGGTCATCGCGAGGACGTCCTCGCCGTCGAGGGTGACGCGTGCCGCCGGTGACGTCGTACTTCGGGTGGCCGGCGATCGAGTAGGCCAGCGTCGACTTGCCGGAGCCGTTGGGGCCCATGATCGCGTGCGTCTCGCCGTCCTTGATGGTCAGCGTGACGCCCTTGAGGATCTCCTTGGGGCCGTCCTCGGTGGCGACCGAGACCTGCAGGTCCTTGATCTCGAGGGTGCTCATTGCGGGGTGACTCCGTTCAGCGTGGTGGTGGTGTCGACGTAGATGTCGCCGTCGCGGACCTCGACCGGGAAGGTCGCGACCGGCTCGGTGGCCGGGCAGGCCGGTGGGCTTGCCGGTGCGCAGGTCGAAGCGCGAGCCGTGCAGCCAGCACTCGACGGTGCAGTCGTCGACCTCGCCCTCGCTCAGCGCGACGGCGGCGTGGCGAGCAGATGTTCTCGATGGCGAAGACCTCGTCGCTCGTGCGCGGGCGACGCGACGTCGTAGCGCACCGATGCGTGACGCCGAGCGCCTCGTCGGCGAGGACTCGTCCAGTGCGCAGGCTCGCTCCATGACCATCATGCCCGACCGCGACGCAAGTCCTTCAGGACGTTCTTGGCCAGCTCGGCCTCGACGGTCGTCGCAGCGCTCCTCGAGCTCGGGCACGCCGATCTTGCGGATCAGGTCGTTGAAGAAGCCGTGCACGACCAGGCGGCGGGCCTCGTCCTCGGGGACGCCGCGCGAGCGCAGGTAGAACAGCTGCTCGTCGTCGAACCGGCCGGTCGCCGAGGCGTGGCCCGCGCCCTCGATCTCGCCGGTCTCGATCTCGAGGTTGGGCACCGAGTCGGCCTGGCAGCCGTCGGTGAGCACGAGGTTGCGGTTCTCCTCGTAGGTCTCGATGCCCTCGGCCTCCTTGCGGATCAGCACGTTGCCGATCCAGACCGTGTGCGCGCCCTCGCCCTGCAGCGCGCCCTTGTAGAGGACGTTGCTCTTGGTCTTGGGCGCGTTGTGGTCGACGAACAGCCGGTGCTCGATGTGCTGGCCGGCGTCGGCGAAGTAGAGGCCGAGCATCTCGACGGAGCCGCCGGGGCCGTCGTACGTCGCCGTCGACGTCGTGCCGGACCACGTCGCCGCCGAAGGTGACCGCGACGTGCTTGAGCGTGGCGTCGCGGCCGACCTTGGCGTGCTGGGTGCGAGTGGTGGACGGCGTCGTCGGCCCAGTCCTGGATCGGTGACGTAGGTCAGCTGGGCGCCGTCGCCGACCACGATCTCGACGTTGTCGGCCCAGGTGGCCGAGCCCTCGAAGCGCACGACGACGGTCGCCTTGGCGTGCGCGCCCGACCTTGACCAGGAGCTGGCCGGCGACGGCCTGGTCGGCGCCGAGGCCGGTGACCGTGACGCAGATCGGGTCGGCGACCTCGGTCTCGGCCGGGACGTCGACGGTGAACACCGTCGGGGCGGCCTCCCAGACCCGGGCGGCGACCCGGTCGGTGGGCACGAAGCCGGAGAGGCCGCGCTCCGATCGGCGACGCGTCGACGCGCTCGGCGGTCACGCCCGGCGGGCACCTCGAGCTTGACGTCGAAGGCCTCGCCGGCCAGCGAGGCGTCGTCGTGCAGACCGTGCAGCCGCTTGAGCGGGGTGAACCGCCAGACCTCCTCGCGCCCGGTGGGCACGGGGTGGTCGGACAGGTCGAAGGACCCCACCGGGTGAAGGTGGGAGGAGACATCCAGGCCCATCAGCCGCACCGCGCCTTCCATCTGGAGCTCGATCAGCCGGTTGAGCTCGAGGGCGTACTCCATCGGGAGCTCCTTGGCGATCGGCTCGATGAAGCCGCGCACGATCATCGCCATCGCCTCGTCCTGCTCCATGCCGCGCGACATGAGGTAGAAGAGCTGGTCGTCGGAGACCTTCGAGACGTCGCCTCGTGGCCCATGGACACGTCGTCCTCGCGGATGTCGACGTAGGGGTAGGTGTCCGAGCGGCTGATCTGGTCGACCAGCAGCGCGTCGCACAGCACGTTGGACTTCGAGCCGTAGGCGCCCTCGTTGATCTGGATCAGGCCGCGGTACGACGTCCGGCCGCCGCCGCGCGCCACCGACTTGCTCAGGATCGAGCTCGAGGTGTGCGGCGCCGCGTGCACCATCTTGGCGCCGGCGTCCTGGTGCTGGCCCTCGCCCGCGAACGCGACCGAGAGCGTCTCGCCCTTGGCGTGCTCGCCCATCAGGTAGATCGCGGGGTACTTCATCGTCACCTTGGAGCCGATGTTGCCGTCGACCCACTCCATCGTCGCGCCGGCCTCGCAGGTCGCGCGCTTGGTGACGAGGTTGTAGACGTTGTTGGACCAGTTCTGGATGGTCGTGTAGCGGCAGCGGCCGCCCTTCTTGACGATGATCTCCACGACCGCGCTGTGCAGCGAGTCGCGAGGAGTAGATCGGCGCGGTGCAGCCCTCGACGTAGTGCACGTAGGCGTCCTCGTCGACGATGATCAGCGTCCGCTCGAACTGGCCCATGTTCTCGGTGTTGATCCGGAAGTAGGCCTGCAGCGGGATGTCGACGTGCACGCCCTTCGGCACGTAGATGAACGAGCCGCCGGACCACACCGAGGTGTTGAGCGCGGCGAACTTGTTGTCACCGACCGGGATGACGGTGCCGAAGTACTCCTTGAAGAGCTCCGGCTGCTCGCGCAGCGCGGTGTCGGTGTCGAGGAAGAGGACACCCTGCTCCTCGAGGTCCTCGCGGATCGAGTGGTAGACGACCTCGGACTCGTACTGCGCGGCGACGCCGGAGACCAGGCGCTGCTTCTCCGCCTCGGGGATGCCGAGCTTGTCGTAGGTGTTCTTGATGTCCTCGGGGAGGTCGTCCCACGTCGCCGCCTGCTTCTCGCTGGAGCGGACGAAGTACTTGATGTTCTCGAAGTCGATCCCCGACAGGTCCGAGCCCCACGTGGGCATGGGCTTGCGGTGGAAGAGCTTGAGCCCCTTGAGCCGCAGGTCGAGCATCCACTGCGGCTCGCTCTTCAGCGCAGAGATGTCGCGGACGACCTCCTCGCTCAGACCGCGCTTGGCGATCGCGCCGGCGTCGTCGCTGTCGGCCCAGCCGAACTGGTAGCGACCCAGGCCCTCGAGCTCGGGGTTGCGCTCCTCGATGGAGGTCACGAGACCTTCTCCTTCTTGCTGACGTCTTTGGCGGGTGTGGCAGGGATGCAGGTGGTGCAGACACCGTCGCCGTGGGCGATGGTCGCCAGGCGCTGGACGTGGCGGCCCAGCACGCGGCTGATCACCTCCGTCTCGGCCTCGCAGAGCTGCGGGAACTCGTGGGCGACGTGGGAGACCGGGCAGTGCTGCTGGCACAGCTGCTCGCCCGCGCTCTGCCGTTGACCAACGGCAGCGCGCGTACGCCGGCGGCGTAGCCCTCGTCGGTGAACACCTGGGCCAGCACCTCGGCCGGGCTCAGGTGCGGGTGCGCGGTGGCGACCTCGCCGAACCGGTCCTCGATGAACGCGACCCGGCGGTTGGCGAACTCGCGGACCGCCTCCTCGCCGCCGGTCTCGGCGACGAAGCGCAGGGCCTGCACGGCGAGGTCGTCGTACTGCTGGTCGAAGCCCTCCCGGCCGTGCTCGGTCAGCGCGAAGACCTTCGCGGGACGGCCGCGCCCGCGGCGTACGGGCGTCCGCGGCTCCCGGGCCTCGACCGCGCCCTCCTCGAGCAGCTGGTCGAGGTGGCGGCGGACGGCGGCCGGCGTGAGGTCGAGCCGCTCGCCGAGCGCGGCGGCGGTCGACGGGCCGTGCTCGAGGATCGACCGGGCCACGCGCTGCCGCGTGGGGTGGTCCGCCTCGAATATCACAACACCAGTGTGCCGTTATTGACTGGAAGCCTTCAAGGAAGGCGACCCTTACCTGCCGCAAAGCACGGCCGGCTGGACGGCGTACCCGCCGCCCGTGCCCGCGCAGATCGGCGGTGTCGCACGGGCGGCCGGTCCGTGCCTGGCGACCTACCGGACCCGCTCCGCCTGAGCCGCCCGCGCCACGACCAGCGCCGCGGCGACCGCGAGGGTGACGTACGAGCCGCCTACGGGCAGGAACGCGATCACGCCTCCGACGACCAGCACCCAGGTGACCGGGCCGGCGACCCGGCGCATCGACAGGGCGAACAGCACCCAGCCGATGGCGAACAACGCGTAGGCGACGATGACCAGCGCCAGGTGCGGGCCACCGATGTCGTCGCCCAGGAGCGTCCCTGCCCCGCCGGTCACCACGCCCGGCAGGACGACGACCTCGGCCCAGATGTCCCCCACGACCAGCGCGGTGCCGACGACCATGACGGGGAGGGCCACCCGGGCAAGCCGGCCGGGACGGGCGACCGAGAGCGCCGCGAGCAGCAGGAGCAGGAGACCGAGCATCAGCGCGACGCCGTGTGCGGAGTACGCCGCGGTGCCCGCCTGCGTCGGCCGGTCGTCGAGGACGAACAGGTGGTAGGCGTCTCCGGCGAGCACCAGCAGAGCGCCGAGGACCGCGGCGGGGACGGTCATGGAGAGCGGCAGTGGCGTCGCGTGGGACGTCGTGCCGGGTCGGGTTCCGACGTGTGTGCTTCGAGGTGTGTGTTCATGTCGCAGCCTCGGCCGGTCGTGTCCCGGGCCAACACGGGCCGATGTCCCGAATGCAGGTCGGGACGGGGTGTCCCGTGACGGTGGGACGCGGCGCCAGGCACCATGTGCGCATGCTGTCGGCGCGCCGGAACCTCGTCGTGGCCGCCGCCCCGGCGGGGTCGCGGCCGCTGGCTGGCATGGCGTTCTGGGCGGCGGGCCCCCGCGGGCGGGCGACTGGGTGTGGTCGCTGGGCGTGGCGGTGATCTACGGGCCCGCGGCCGTCGCCCTGGCCTCTCGTGCCCCGCGGCTGGCGGGCGTCCTGGCGGTGATGGGTCTGTCGGCCGGAGTCGCGCTCCTGGCCGGCGAGCAGGCCGAGGCAGCGGCCGCCGGACGTGCGCAGCGCTGGGCGAGGTCTCGGTCTGGCTGAGCAGCTGGACCTGGGTGCCTGCATACGCGCTGCTGCTGGCTGTCGTGCCGCACCTGCTCCCGGATGGCACCCTGCCCGGCCGGTCTCGCGGTGGGGGTACCGCTCGGGCTCACGGCGCTCGTCGTCTCCACGGTCGCCTGGATGCTCTGCCCCTACGACGAGCTCGACGAGGCTTCGGCGGCCGCCGTGGCCCTGGGCGCGAGAACCCGGTCGGCGTGCCCGGGATGGCCGCGGGTATCGCGCTCGGGCCTGGTGCTCGTGCTCGCGGCGGCCGCCGCCGGGCTGCCCTCGCTCGTGCTCCGCTGGCGAGGGACCCAGGCGGACACCTCTGGGCGCTGGGCGGCTTGGGCTCACGGCGGTCTTGCTCCTGGCGGCCGGCAGCGGTCGGAGCTGGCCCTGGGTGGCGGCCCGGCCCTGCTGCTCCCCGGGGCGCTGCTGTTCGGCGCGCGTCCCGGAGCGCCGCGCTGGACGGAGCAGCGGGAGCCCGGCCCCGTCTCGCCCAGGCGCGCGAGGAGGAGCGGAGGCGACTGCGGCACGATCTGCACGACTCGCTCGGCCCGGCGCTCGCCGGCGTCGCCCTGCAGCTCGAGGCGCTGTCGACCGACATCGAGACCTCGACCCGGACGGGCCGCCGGACCGCCGAGCGGCTGACCCCCGGATCCGGCCGCTGTCGACGAGGTGCGGCGTCTGGTCGACGGGCTCGGTCCCGACGCTCCCTCGGCCTCGCCGAGGGCCTGCGGGACCAGGTGGCCGCGTTCGACACCGTCGGGCTGCGCTACCACCCTGGAGATGACCCCGGCGACCTCCGCGACCTGCCTGCCGCCGTGGAGGTGGTCGCCGTCCGCGTGGTCCGCGAGGCCCTCGCCAACATGGCACGCCATTCGGGCTCGGACAGGTGCGAGGTCACGGTGACCGCCGCGACGACGACCTGCTGGTGCGAGTGCGGGACAACGGTCGGGATCTCGGGGACGGCCCGCGGCAGCGGATCGGCTGCCGGCGTCGGCCTGCTGTCCATGCAGGCGGTCACCACAGATCGGCGGCTCCTGCAGGTGGCCGACGCAGAGGGTGGCGGCACCGAGGTCCGGCTCCTGTTGCCGACGGTCGCCATGAGAGTCCTGCTGGTCGATGACCATCCCGTCTTCCGCGAGGGCATGGCGCCGTGCTCGGCGGCTTCCCGGACGTCGAGCTGGTCGGCGAGGCCGGCGACGGCGCGAGCGCCGTGCGGCTGGCGACCGAGCTCCGGCCCGATGTCATCGTGATGGACCTCCACATGCCGGACATGAACGGCATCGAGGCGACCCGGGCAGATCACCTCCGCGCTGCCGGAGCGTCGCGGTCCTGGCGCTGACCATGCTGGAGGGGAGGCCTCGGTCGCGGCTGCCGTCCGGGCTGGGGCACGCGGCTACCTGCTGAAGGGCGCCGGCCGCGAGGAGATCGCTGCTGCGCTCGCCGCCCTGGCCCAGGGTGCGGCGTACTTCGGCCCCGGCGTGGCGCTGGAGGGCCTGACCGCGGCGCGTCCCGACCGGCCACGGGACATCCGGCCTTTCCGGGCCTCACCGAGCGCGAGCTCGAGGTCCTGTCCTTGTCGCTGGAGGGCTCTCCAATCCGGCATCGGCACTCGACTGCACCTGAGCGACAAGACCGTCCGCAACTACGTCAGCTCGGTGCTGTCCAAGCTCGGCGTACCCGACCGCGCCGCGGCGGTCGCCCTGGCTCGCGACCACGGCCTGACGGGACCCTAGACTCGCGCCGTGCGGCCACCACCGACTCGCCGTGGCCGACCTCGTCATGCGGTACGGCGCCACCACCGCGGTCGACGGCCTCTCGCTGACTGTCGCGCGCAGGTCGATCACCGCCGTTCTCGGCCCCAACGGCGCCGGCAAGACCACCACGCTCGAGACCTGCGAGGGCTACCGGGCGCCCCAGGCGGGCACTGTCCGGGTGCTCGGCCTCGACCCGCCGCGAGGCGCGCGAGCTGCTCCCCCGCATCGGCGTGATGCTGCAGGAGGGTGGCGCCTGGAGCGGCGCCCGCGCCGAGAGATGTTGCGCCACATCGGGGCACTGCACGCGCACCCGCTCGACCCGGCGCTGCTCCAGGAGCGGCTCGGTCTCACCGAATGCGGACGGACGCCCTACCGGCGTCTCTCGGGCGGCCTCAAGCAGCGGCTCGGCCTGGCGGATGGCATGGGTCGGGCGGCCCGAGGTCGTGTTCGTCGACGAGCCGACCGCGGCCGCGGCCTGGACCCGGCGGTGCGGCGCAACGTCTGGGTGATCATGGAGGAGCTCCGCGAGGACGGCGCCGACCGTCGTGCTCACGACCCACTACATGGACGAGGCGGAGCGGCTCGCGGACCGCATCCACATCATCGACAAGGGTCGGATGGTGGCCAGCGGGTCGCCGATCGAGCTGACCCTGTGGCGGCCGGATGTCGACGATCCGGCTCGTCGTCACCAAGCCGTTCCCGTCCGGCGCCCCCGAGTTGCTCCGGCCCGCGCTCGGCGACCACATCCAGGTGGTGCTGATCGACGAGCTCAGCCTGCTCGTCACCGGCCGGGCCGACGCCTCGACGCTGGCCCGCGTCTCCCGCTGGTGCGAGGAGAACGACGTGCTCCCCGAGTCGCTCACCCTGGGCACCCGCAACCTGGAGGACGTCTTCCTCGAGCTGACCGGCCGGCCGCTCCGCCCAGGGGCTGACGGAGTGACCGGCACCTTCACGCCCATGCCCGGCGCTGCGTCGCTCCCCCGGATGGTCGTGACGCAGGCAGCGGATGGAGTCGCGGCTGATGCTGCGCAACGGCGAGCAGCTGCTGATCGCCGTCGTCATCCCGGTGATCGTCCTGGTCGGCATGGTCAGCGCCGCCGACTCGCTGGGTCTCGACTACGACCACCCCGTGGTGGACGTCATCACGCCGGGCGTGCTCGCCCTCGCGGTGCTCTCCACGTCGTTCACCTCGCTGGCCATCGCCACCGGCTTCGAGCGGCGGTACGGCGTGCTCAAGCGGCTCGGCACGTCTCCGCTCCCCCGCTCCGGGCTCCTGGCGGGCAAGGTCCTGGCGCTGCTGATGATCGAGGCGCTGCAGATCGCGGTCATCTCGGGCGTCGCCCTGCTCGGCCGGCTGGTCCCCCGTCCCCCGGCGCGGCCGGGGTCGCCGGTGCGGTCCTCGCCGTGGCGGTCGGCACCGCGGCGTTCGCCTCGC
>CAWFGL010000015.1:0-203125 GCA_963815335.1 uncultured Actinomycetota bacterium | reverse complement strand
GCGGGGTGCTGTCACATGCGTGTCAGACAGGTGAAATGCGTGGCCGTGAGCCTCGTCCCGTGAGCACAGTCCACTGCGAGTCGAGCTCCTGGTGAGCGTCCCCCTGCCGACATTCGTCCAGGCCCTCGCGGTCCTCGCCCTGCAGCCGTTCAGCGAGCTGCTCCGGGCCGAGCTGGCGGCGTTCAGCACCGGCCACGCCGAGCTGACCGTCCCCATCCGAGCCGTCCTCACCCAGCAGCACGGCTTCGTGCACGGAGGGGTCGTCTCGTACGCGGCTGACAACGCGGTGGCCTTCGCCGGCGGGTCGGTGCTGGGGCCGGCGGTCGCGACCAGCGACTTGCTGATCCAGTACGTGCGACCCGCACGAGGCTCGAGTCTCCGCGCTGTTGCGGACGTCGTCTCCGTCACGGCTGTGCAGGCCGTCGTGCGCTGCGAGGTGCTCGTGTCCGGTGACGACGGCGAGTCAGTGTGCGCGGTCGCCCAAGGCACCGTCCGCACCATCCAGCCCCGGTCCGACAGCGACCATCAACGAAAGGCACCACCCACGCCATGAAGACGTCACGAATCGCCGCAGCGCTGTGCGCCGCGGTCCTGGTTCCACTCGTCCACGCCGTCCCGGCCACCGGCCTCACGCCTGGGCGTCCGGTGGCCGGTGCCGCCGTCGCACTGGATGCGGTCAGGGTCTTGGCCGGCGTCTCGGCGCGGGAAGGAGGGGTGTCCTTCGCCGGCCGCGTCTACTTCGCCGGCGACACGGAGGAGACGGGCACCGAGCTGTGGGTGAGCGACGGGACGCCTGGCGGCACCCGGCAGGTCATCGACCTGGTCCCGGGTCCGGAGGACAGCTCACCCCACTCGTTCGCGGTGTACCGCGGCCGCTTGTACTTCGCCGCCTGGTCGCCGGTCACTGGCTTCGAGCTGTGGAGCACCGACGGGACCGCCACGGGGACGACGCTGGCGGTCGACATCCTTCCGGGGAGTGATGGCGCCTACCCGGGCGAGCTGGTCGTCGCGGGCGAGACGATCTACTTCGCTGCCCAGGATCCCGCGCGCGGGCGTGAGCTGTGGATGAGCGACGGGACGGCCGCGGGCACTCGACTCGTGATCGAGATCATTCCCGGCGCCTCCTCCTCTCGGCCGTCGTCCCTCACCGCGTTCGGCGACAGGATCGTCTACAGCGCGCAGACCACGAGCGCTGCGACCAAACCGTTCGTCTCCGGACCTGGAGTGCCCGGAGCGCGGCAGCTGGATCCTCTGGACTACAGGATCGATCTCCGCCCTGCGAAGTTCGTCGTGCTGGGGGACCTGGTGATCTTCCGGGCCGGCGACGACCAGACCGGCTTCGAGCTGTGGGTCAGTCGCGGCCGCCCAGGCGACGCCCACTTGGTGAAGGACATCGAGCCGGGCGTGGGCAGCAGTGCACCTGGCGACCTGCGTGCCCTGGGGAGCCGCGTCGTGTTCGCGGCGACGTCCTATGGCCCCGGGAGGGAGCTGTGGTCGACTGATGGGACCGAGTCAGGGACCGTGCAGGTGCTCGACATCGATCCACTGCCCGGCCGCTCGAGCGATCCTCACGACCTCACCCTCGTCGACGACCGGGTGGTGTTCGTCGCCGACGACGGTCATCACGGACGAGAGCTGTGGACGACCACTGGCACCCCGGACAGCACCAGGATCGTGACGGACGCTTACGCGGGCCTGGGGCACGGTGTGCCTGGCGGCCTGGATGGCTACGCGCCAGTCGCGGGCCAGCTGCTGTACGCCGGCGGCGGCGCTCGCGGTGCCGAGCCGTGGTCCACCGACGGGACCAGGAGCCGTCCACTCGCGGACCTCGCGCCCGGTCTGACCAGCTCTCGTCCCCAGCAGGTCGGGACGGCCGGCAACGCCGTGCTGTTCGTCGCTCACGACGGGACTGCCGACCGGCTGTACGCCTGGACGGCCGTCGGCTCGACGACCACCGTCCAGGCGAAGCGGAGGTACACCGCGAAGCAGGCGCGCGCGAAGCGGATCGTGCTGAAGGTCAGGGTGCGAAGCGCTCAGGGCCGCCCACTGTCGGGAGGCATGGTCACCGTCACGCGGAAGGGGAAGGCCCTGGGAAGGGCCCGGCTGGTCGACGGCAGGGCCAAGGTCAGGATCACGGTGCGACTTCGTCCGGGACGGACGCACCGCGTCATCGCCGCCTGGTCGGGCGTGGCGACGCTGGCGACGGGCTCGACCGGCAGCGTGAAGGTGCGCGTCCTCCGACCGTCGCGCCAGAGGTGACACCGGCCCGGTCGGCCGGCCTACCGACCCACGGTTCGCAGCGCCTCATCCTCCACCCCCATGGGGATGAGGCGCTGCTCGTCGCGCCTGACGAGGAACCCTGCGCTCAGCGATGCCCGCGCCACATGGTGGTCACCGGACCCGTGGGCAGCTCGAGGACCTCGCGTACCTCGAACCCGACGCCGAGGTACCTCGGGTTGTTCGCCGGGTTGGAGGACTCCAGGTAGGCCGCCCCGCCGACCTGGTCGACGCGCGCCAGCCCGTCCCGCAACAGCGACATGCCGAGGCCCTGGCCGCGGTGCCGGTCGTTCGTGCCGAGCAGGCTGAGGAAGAAGCAGGGCTCGGAGGGCTTCGCCGCGTCCAGCCGCTCGAGGATGCCGGCGACGAGGTCCGCGCTGGCCGCACCGGTGCGGGCGGTCAGGAGCTCGTGCATCCGGTGCTCGTCCTCGGCCGTCAGCTCGACGACACCGGGTGGGATCCACACGGAAGCCGCCTCGACCGAGTCGCTCACGAGCACCCAGTCGTGCTCCAGCGCGGAGCTGACGAGCACCCGCCACATGATCGACAGTCCGGCTGCACGAACCGGGGCGTCGAAGGGTGGACCCCACAGGGGGTCGTCCATGAAGGCACTGGCGAGGGTCTCCGTGATGTCCGCCAGGTCGTCGACCGACGCCCGCCTCGTCATGGTCGTCGCCCGTCCCGGGTGGCCTGCATCGCGTCGGCGACGGCCCGGTCCCGGTCGCCCCCGCTCCGGCGAAGGCCGCACACGATGCCCGCGTGGTCCTCGTCCGACCGGCCTTGGGACAGCTTCGACTTCGCGCGGACGTCCTCGACGCTGATCTCGACGCCGACGATGCCGCGCAGCTGGCCGGCGGTGAAGGCCTCCGGTGCGTCGTCGACGTGCCACGGATCGGCGAGGCCCTGCTCGTGCACGTCGGTCAGGTCCGTGACCGCCGTCCGCAACCACCCCGCGTCGTCGTGGATGACCGCTCTCCCGCGGATCAGGACGCTCTCGTAGTTCCAGGTCGGCGCCACGCGCCCGTGCCGAGCCTTGCTCGGCTGCCAGCCGGGGGACACGTAGGAGTCGGCACCGCCCACGATGAGCAAGCAGGGCGCTCCGGTCCCGATGTGGTGCCAGTGGTGGTTGGCGCGTGCCATGTGTGCGACCACCCGGTCATCGGACCAGATGATCGGGAGGAACGTGGCTTCCGGGTAGCCGTCCTCACCGGTGGTGACCAACGACGCGGCGCCTGCCGCGGCAACCATGGCCCGGACCCTCGCGTGGTCGGCCACGGCATTGGGCTTGGGGGTGTACATGGCGGTCGTCCTTCGCGTGGGCCGGATGGTGGTCCGGGCCTCGACCCGGTCCACGGCAGACTTCCGACCGGACCTGTCACCGATCAGTCACGCCGACGATCTCAGTTCCGCGGTGTCGCGCCCCGCACCATCAGCGCGTCGAACTCGATGGCGCGCAGCGTCTTCTGGTCGCGGCTGACCGGGAAGATGCCGGAGAGGGCGAACCCGGCGCGCTGGTAGACGTCGAGCTGCTCGAGCATGGTCGGCATGCCGTCGTAGATGGGGACGCAGCTCACCTCGGACTGCAGCGCCATGACGTCCTCGGCCCGATCCCCGAGGCCGCGGAAGGCGGCGAGGTCGAAGCCCTGGGTGTCCAGCTTGAGCAGCACGTGTGGGTCCGACAGTCCGGACACCGCCTCGTCGAGGAGACCGTCCAGGCGCCGCACCGTGATGGTCTCCACGGTGCTCTCCCGCAGGCGCGGCGCCCAGCTGCGACCGAAGTCGCTGGACGGGAGCAGGGAGCTCATCGTGCCGGGGCGGACGTTGATCTCCGCCTCACCGTCCTCCTCGCCGGCCGCGAGCTGGTGCACCCGCCAGTCGGGATCGGACGCGGCGGCGGTGCGCAGGTCGGCGAAGACCGAGGCGACCGGCTCGAAGGAGACGATGCGGCCGGCGTAGCCGCCGCGACGCAGGGCCTTCGCGAACTGGCCCTTGTTGGCTCCGACGTCGAGCACGCAGTCGATGCCCAGGCGGCGGATCATCCACAGGAGGTGCTCCTGGGCCAGGTGGTCGGCCATCGCGTTCTGGTACGTGTTGGCCTGCTGCCGGGTGGTGCGGCGGTGCGCGACCACGTGGGTCCGCAGCTCGGGTGGTCCGATCCGGCGCGCGACCACGCCGGACCGCCGCTTGCGCTGCACGAGGAGGACGCCGGAGTCGAGCCGGCGCACGGCGAGGCCCAGGCGGCGCAGGAGGGAGATCACAGGTACGTGTCTAACCGATGGGCGGGTCGACGACGGCGACCGGCCGGGTTCACGGCGTCCGTCGCACGCGCTCGGCGAAGGACGCCTCGGCCGCCACCCAGTGGTGCCGGCCCGCGGTCCGGGTCACCGCCCAGGGCTTCTGCGACCCGATCCAGTGCACGATCCGGGGGTCCGCCAGCGGGACCTCGATCCTCGGGTAGTGGTTCCACTCGTACGGCAGGTGCGCGCGGGTGCTGCCGGCGTAGGCGTTGAGCAGGACCTGGTCGTTGAGGCCGTACCGGGCCACCCAGGGGAGGAACCGATCCAGGAACTCGTCCGCGCGCATCCGCTCCAGGTCCATGACCATGACCCCGCTGTTGAACGCCGGGTGGTCGAAGGGGTGCAGCTCGGAGAGCCGCAGGATCAGCTCGCTGCCGAGCTCGGGGTGGTCGCGGAAGCGGCGCTCGGCCTGGGCCGCGAAGCTGCGGTAGAGGCTGCCCCCGTGCGGTTGGAGCTGGTCGCGCGCGGCGAGTGGCGCCCCGCGCAGGTCGAGGCCGAACAGCTCGGCGAGGTCGCCCCGCGAGACCGCGTCCAGGTCGTGGTGGATGACCCGGGTCCGGTCGGGCAGCAGGCTCGGCAGCAGCAGCCGGTCCATCGAGGCGACCGTGATGTGCGTGAGGAGCCCACCGATGTCGCCGTACGTCGCGGTGTCGGTGGGCAGCCAGACGAACGACACCTCGGGGAACAGGTCGGACATGCGGGAGAAGTCCTGGTCGTCGTGGTCCCGGCACAGGACGTGCAGCCGGACCGGGCTGGCGGTGTGTCCGACCATCGAGTCGAGGACGACGCCCAGCTGGTGCTTGAGCCGGCCGTCCAGCGACACCTCGACCAGCACCTCCTCGCCGGGCACGTCGACCCGCCGCTCAGCGACGACCGACCGGCTACGGATCTCGGTGCAGAGGTCCTCGACCGACCACGACAAGGGCTCGAGAGGTGGCAGGGACCGGGCGCGCCGGTCGGCCTCGGCGACCGCGGGCGCGCACGCCTCCCGCCAGCGTCGACGCACCTCCTGCTCCGGCTCACCGGCGAGGACGGCGGACAGGACGACCTGCAGCCGATCCTCGGTCTCGGTCGTCAGCTCACGGAGCCGGTCATCCGGCACGTCCCGCTCGTCGTCGCGGACGGGCGCCTTCCGGCCGGGACGCACCCGGGCGCCGAGCTGCAGGGACCTGGCCACCCAGAACGCGTCGGCGTCCCCGGTCACGACCGTGGGCCTCCCGTCGAGCCCGGCGAGGGCGTCCACGGCAGCGAGCGCGGCTGCCAGGTTGTCGCCGAACGAGCGGGACGGTGCGGCCGCGTCCGCCCAGGTGACGGTGGTCCTGCTCTCCTCGACGGCACCGGGGTCCGGCGTCCCCGTCACCGGCGCCAGGACGCCCAGCGTCGTGGCGATCGGACCCGAGAAGAACGCCGGTACCTCGGCCGCGCGGAGCAGGAACACCGAGTTCCAGTCGGCGCACCCGACCGGCCCGTGCTCGCGCAGGTAGTCCGCGGCTCCCGGCCTGCCCAGCACCCCGGCGTCGACGTGGACGCCGGTGAAGACGGGCCGGATGTGGGGGTCGTACGGGAACCGTGCCTCGTCGTCCCTCGACCGGCGCACGAGGGGTCCGCTGACCAGCGCCCACGTGCCGGCCGGGACGTTCGCCAGGTGCGAGGCCTGCCGCTCGACGACGTGCAACCGGGCGACCCCGCGACCGGGCTGGGGGCCGGCGCCCAGACGCTCGGACACCTCGTCGCACGTCGCCTGCACGGTGACGTCGTCGCTGCGCAGGCGCGCCTGGGTCCGGCACAGCGCCACGACGATTCCGAGCGTGTCCACGTACGGCGCGATGCTGCGCGGTGACCGGGCCGGGTGCAGGTCCTGGTGGTCCCACAGCGCGATCGACGCCTCGGTGACGTGGGCGGCGCGGGGTTGCTCCAGCGCCGTTCGGAGCCACGCGTCCAGGACCGCGTACCGCCGTGGGCGGGCACGCTCGAGCTCGTCCCGGAAGCGTCCGAGGACGGCCTCCGACGTCTCCAGGTCGCCGCGCATCAGGAACGCGTGGGCGATCCCGAGGGCGTCGTCGGGCTCCGGCGACCAGCCGGGGTCGCGGAGGGCCTGCGTGACGATGGCCCGCGTGCTCGCGTCGTCGTTGCCGAGGCCGGCGCGGACCAGCTCCAGCGGGGCGAGGCGGAGCACCACCCTCGGGTCGTGCCGCTGGAAGAGGGCCCAGGCGACGGGCGACATCGAGCCGTTGACGGCCAGCAGCGCACGGCAGACGTCGGTGGCCACCGTCGAGCCCGGTCGGGCGGCGACGTCCTCGGTGAGGGACCGCGCCTTCCGCAGCCGTCCTCGCGCGATCAGCTGTGCGACGCGGTCAACGGCGTCGGCGTACGCGACCTCGGTCGCCACGGGGACCGGAGAACCGCGCCGAACCCGGCTGCGCAGCCGGCGCGCCTTCGCGAGGACTCGGCGCCACGAGGCCGGCCCGACGTCCGAGTCTGGTTCGAGCACGAGTCCGTTCCGAGCACAGGGGAGTGGGGTGCCACCGTACGGCGCTCGTTCCGCGGTTCATCGACCTGACACCCGGCGCGCCCGCAGAGATCCGGCCCCTGACCGTGCGGCAGCGCGGTCAGGGGCCGGACTCCCGGTTCGGCCTCAACGAGCCAGCACGGTCTCGATGTCGATGGTGATCCTGATGTCCTTGCTCACCAGGACGCCGCCCGCTTCGAGGGCGACGTTCCAGGTCACGCCGTAGTCCTCGCGATTGACCTCGGCGGCGGCGGAGAACATCGCGCGGTCGGCACCCCACGGGTCGCGGACGTAGCCCTCGAAGACGACGTCGAGGTCGACGCTCCGGGTGACGCCGTGGATCGTGAGGTCGCCCGTCACGATCCCGCCGCGTCCGCGCCACTGCACGCTGGTGCTGCGGAAGGTCGCGTCGGGGAACCGGTCGACGTCGAAGAGCTCAGCCGAGCGGAGGTGCTCGTCACGGGTGGGGTTCCCGGAGTCGACGCTCGCCATGCCGATCGTGACGTCCACGCCGGACAGCTGGAAGTCCTCGGCGACGGTCACCGAGCCGCGGACGTCGGGGAACCGACCCCGCACCTTGGTGATCATGAAGTGGCGGCCGGTGAAGGCCACGTCGGCGTGTCCCGGGTCGATCTCCCACCGGCCGGCGGCCGGCAGGAGGTGCTTCCCGACCTGGCGGGTCGGGACCGATGAGGTGGTGATGGTGTCGGTCATCTTCTGTTCCTTGTCTGTGATGAGGCTGGTCAGGAAGCCAGGCTGGTGTCGGAGGGGTTGCCGGCCTCGACCCAGTCCTGGATGCCGGCGGCGTAGGTGCGGACGTCGGTGTAGCCGAGTGCCTCGAGGCGCCGGGCCACGGCCTTGCTGTTGGGGCAGGCCTCGTTCGAGCAGTACGTGACCACCGTGGCGTCCTTGTCCGGCAGCAGGGCGGCCGCCAGCTCCTGGACGTCGGACTCGACGAGGTTGACGGCGCCCGGCAGGTGCTGCTGCGCGTAGTAGCTGTGGGGCAGGGCGTCGACCAGGGTGTGGTGGTCGCGGCTCGCGATCAGCGCCTCGAGGTCTGCTCGAGTGATGAGAGTCGGCATGGGAAGCTCCTTCGGATATGTGTGCGTGTGCACGTACATAAAGATGCACCCTCACCGACGGATTGTCAATGTGCGTGTGCACACAAATAAGTTAGGGTGATCTCATGACCGGCGAGGGCAAGGGACGCGGCGGACCGGGTGTGGCCGCCTGGGCGGCGGTGTTGCGTGCGCACGCGGCGGTGGTCCCGAAGCTCGCACGTGAGGTGGCCGCGGCCGGCCTGCCGATCTCGTGGTACGACGTGCTCCTCGTGCTGAACGCCGCCCCTGGGAGGCGTCTGCGCATGTCTGACCTGGGCAGTGCCGCGGTGCTGAGCAGGGAGCAGATCAGCAGGGTGGTCACCGAGCTCGAGCGGGCCGGCCTGGTCGAGCGGGTCCCCAACCCGGACGACAAGCGCTCGTCGTTCGCCACCATCACCGACACCGGACGCAGCCGGCTCCGCGCCGCCGCGCCCAGCTACCTCGCAGCGATCGAGGACCACTTCGCCCAGCACCTCGGTCCCGAGGAGCTGTCGGTGATCTCAGCGGCCCTGTCCAGGGTGGCTGTGGCCGAGGAGCAGTAGCTCCGCCGGCCGAGTCCTCGGAGATTTCGTTCCGCGGAACGGAACGTCGCTTGTGGGCGCCCGTGCGCGCCCAGATCATCGAGCATGGCGCGCATGGAGCCGATCCCGGCCGAGGACTGCACCGACGCGGATCTGTCCGAGTCGATGGGCCACTTCACCAAGACGCTGGGCTTCGTCCCCAACAGCATCCTCACCATGCAGCGGGTCCCGGCCATCGCCAAGGCCGTGATCGGGCTGAACCGCGCTGTCTTCTCCCCGGACGGGGAGGTCGACCTGGGACTCAAGCGGCTGGTCGCCCACGTGGCCAGCAGCGCCTCCGGGTGCCAGTACTGCAAGGCGCACACCACGGTGAGCGCCACCCGGCACGGGGTCTCCGACGAGAAGATGGCGGCGATCTACGAGTACGCCACCAGCCCGCTGTTCACACCCGCCGAGCGAGCCGCCCTCGACTTCGGCATGGAGGCCGCGTCGGTCCCCAACGGCGTCACCGACGCGTCGTACGCGGCCCTCGCCGAGCACTGGTCCGAGACCCAGATCGTGGAGCTGCTGGGCGTCGTCTGCATGTTCGGCGTGTTCAACCGGTGGAACGACTCGATGGCGACGCCCTTGGAGGAGCTGCCCCTGGCCCGCGCCGAGAGCCTCCTCGGTGACCGCGGGTGGACGGTCGGGAAGCACGCCGTCCAGGACTGAGGGCGAACGCGGTCGGACGCGACGGAGTGTGTGGGGGAGTCGCGCCGACCCGTCGCTCTCGGCCTCGGCCTCAGCAGCTACTCGAGGGGCGCGCCGCCCCAGTCGACCTGGTGCGCGGCGATGTGGGTGTCGGAGACGTACGTCTGGCCGGTGCCGTCGGGGTTGATCCGCTGCAGACCGTCGTCGCCGCCGGCGGCGGTGTAGCTGCCGTGCGAGAACATGATGGTCGTCCCGTCGGGGGACCACACCGGGTCGTAGCTCGTCTCGACGCGGAAGGCGTCCGAGCGACCTCTGGCCGTAGATGCCCCCGAGGCCGACGATTCCGACGTCGTCGGTGATCGCGTGCAGCCCGGACCCGTCGGCGTTGACCATCATCACGCTGGCGGCGTTGCCGGAGTGCTGCTGGGTCGTCTCGAAGACCAGCCGGCTTCCGTCCGGCGACCAGTCGGCGTCGCCGACGTGGGTACCCCACGGCACGATCCGATGGGCGTTGGCGCCGTCGATGTCCGCGACCCACAGCGAGACCGCTTCGCCGGCGTACTTCCGCCTGGTGTCCTTCCCGCCTCGGAAGAAGGCGTAGACGACGTGCCGGCCGTCGGGCGAGATCCGAGGGGCGTCCAGCCACACGGCCTTGGGACGTCGAGCGGCAGCGCGACGATCCTGCGCAGCCCGGAGCCGTCGGGGTGCACGACGTAGATCCCCTGCGCCGACGGGTAGTCGCCGCCGTCGCTGGAGAACGCGATGAGTGATCCGTCCGGCGACCACGCGGGCTCGTAGGAGTAGCCGCCGATGTCGGTGACCTGCCTGACGTCCGATCCGTCGGCGGCCATCGTGTAGATCTCGGTGCGGTCGCCGTGGGCCTCGGGTGCGACGCGTGCACTGTCGAAGGCGAGTCGCTGGGCATCGGGTGACCAGACGGCCCAGGCGTTGTCGTAGTCGCCGGTCGTGATCTGGTGGCGCTGGGTGAGGTCCGGGTTCGCAGTCCAGATCTGCCAGTGACCGTTGTCGTCGTGGGTCATGTAGCTGATCCGGCCGTTCGGCCCGGCCGGCGTGCCCAGTGCCGGCGTGGCGAGGACGAGCGCGGCGGCCCCCGTGACGAGGGCGACTCCGACGCGACCGAGCTTCGGGTGACGGCGGCGAGTGAGGCGAGGCATCGTGAGTCCTTTCGGAGGCTGCTCGAGTGCAGGAGACGAGCGTCCCGCGGCACCGCTCCGAAGGGGATCCGTGGAATCACCGGGATGCACGCCGCGCGTGCGCGCGACACTGGCGTGGTGAGCAGCCCCCGCGAACGTCGCGTCGCGATTGCTGTGGCGTCGGTCGGCTTCATGGGTGCGCTGGTCTCGGAGTGGGTCTACGACTCCCTCGCGCGCCCCTCCTTCTGGGTGCCCGACCTGTTGGCCGCCTGCAGCCTGTTCGGTTGCGCCGCCTGGCTGCTGATGCGCGGCCACGTGCGGCTCGGGGTGCTGCTCGCCCTCGCGGGGGTGGCGTGGGTGCTGCCCAACCTCGTTCCCAGCGTGCCCGCCCTCTCCGTGCTCCATCGGGTCCTGCTGTCCTGCTCGTTGCTGGCGCTGCCGGACGGCAGGCTGACGTCGCCCGTGCGCCGGTCCTACGTGGCGCTCTGCTCGGTCGCCCTCCTCGCTCCCGACCCCACCGCCCCCCAGTGGCTGCTCGCCGGTGGCTGCGGACTGGCGGCCGTCGCGGTGCTGGACAGCCGTACGGGACAACCGATCGCGGTCCCCTTCGTCGCTGGCCTCGCCTTGGCCACCCTGGGTGCCGCCCGACTGCTGAGCATCCCGGAGAAGCGCCCCCTGGTGCTGACGGCGCTCTACGCGTTGCTGGTCGCAGGCTCCGCACTGGCCGCGGCCTGGAAGGCCGGGCAGCGGTGGGATCCTGACCGCCGGCTCGAAGACGTGGCAGGCACGGTCGTGCTGGGGCCGGCCGAGGTGGTTCGCCGCACGTTGGGTGGCCTCTTGGACACACCGCACCTGCGGCTGGTGTTCTTGACGGACGACGGGATCGCCCATCGACGAGCTGGGCAGGCCCGCGGCCCCGCCCGACGACGCACACCCTGGTGGTCACTTCTGACGGGGCACGCCTCGGTGATGATCCGCGACCCGTTCCTGACATCGGCCCCGCCCATCGGCTGATCGGCGTCGCTCGACGTCACGCACTGCTGCGCAAGGATCTCCGCGACACCGCCGACGAGCTGGACGAGTCGCGGCAGCGGCTGCGCTCGGTGGAGGACGAGGTCAGGCTCGGCCTCGCCGTCGAGCTCGCCACCGGCCCCGTGGCGACGTTGCAGTCGGTGCTCGGGCAGCTCGAGGACCAGGACCTCGTCGAGGCGCGATCGGCCGTGGAGTCCGCGCACGCCGAGCTGACTCGCTTCGCCCTGGGGCTGGGACCGGCGCTCCTCGAGAACGGCTCGCTGGAGTCCGCGCTCGAGGGCCTGGCGGAGCACTCCCCGCTTGCCGTGACGGTCGACGTACGAACGAGTCGGGCCGGTCGATGCCGAGTCCGCCAGACTTGTGTACTTCGTCTGCGCCGAGGCCCTCGCCAACGCCGCCAAGCATGCCGACGCGGCTCGGGTCGAGGTCGCGGTCGACTTCGACGCCCGGGCCTGCGGGTCGAGATCGCCGACGACGGGCGCGGTGGCGCGACGTGGGGATCGGGCCTGACCGACCTGGCCGACCGGGTCGCCCAGCGCGGCGGCCGGCTGACCCTCGACAGCCGAGCGGTCTCGGGACCAGGCTGACCGCCATCGTCCCCGGAGGCGACCCGGCTAGTCGATCTTCGTCCAGGGCAGACCGAAGATGTAGTCCTGGAACGCGGGTGCGAGCTGGGTCCAACGGATCGAACCGTCGCCGTCGAGCGTCCAGGCGAGCTTGGCCGCAGGGCCGAACGACGGCCCCTCGCCGGCGTACTTCCAGAGCAGCTCGTGGCCATCGACCTGGTAGATGCCCTCGTCGGGACCACCCGACCAGTGGCCGTCTCGCAGCACGAAGGTGAGAACGCCGGCATTGGCCGGGTCCCCGTCGGGATAGTTGCTCAGGTACTCGGGAGTGAGCTCGAACCGGTAGGTGCCGTCGGGAAGGTCCCCACCGTCAGCGACGATCGCGTCGGCATCGATCGTCGCGCTCGTCGGGTCCGCCGCGGCGCAGGTCGGTGATCCCAGGACGGCGCCCGGCTCCACGAGCTCGCTCATCCGGTCCACGATCGCCGCCGTAGCGGGGTCGTCCGCGAGCGTGCCGAGGTAGGGGGCCGCGGCCTCGGCGAACGCAGCCTGGGCAGCGACCCCGGCCTTCACGATCCGACCGCCGGCGTCGCAGTACGTCGCAGCCCAGTCCTCCTCGGTCGCGTGATTCGCGAGCGACCAGTCCGTCGCGGCGGTGGCGGCCTCCTTGAGGCGTCGCGCTGGTCCTCGCTGAGGTCGTCGTAGACGTCCTTGTTGGCCGCCACGATCATGAACTTGCCGTACAGCACCACGTCGCCGGTGGCCACCCGGTCTCCCGGGAGCTCCGTCGCGGCGCCGACGTAGCTGCTCTCGGCGGCGTCGATGGAGCCGGCCGCGACACCCGCGACGAGCTCCTCGTTCGTCGGAGAGACCAGTGCGGCGCCCAGCACATCCATCAACGCGGCGGTGTCCTCGGACTCCGGGCCGCGGACGGTGCGTCCGCGCAGGTCCGCCGGCCCGTGGATCGGCCGTCCGTCGAGGCTGAAGAGGTGCCGGACCCCATCGGGGTAGACGGCGATGCCGACCAGCCCGACCTCCTCCAAGGCATCGGAGACCAGGCTCAGCAGCTCCGCGTCCTGGGCCACCGCGTTCAGGTCGGACTCCGAGTCGAGGACGAAGGGGGCCTGGAGGGCGGCCAGCGCGGGCACATCGCGGGACAGGGCCCGAGCCGGAACGGCCGCGACGCCCGCTTCGCCGGCTCTCAGGTCGTCGATGACCGGGTAGTCGTCGCCGCCGTACGGCTCGTAGCTGATCTCGGTCTCGATCGAGCCGCCCGAGGCCTTCTCTGCCACTCGCTCGAACTCGGCCAGGGGCTGCGAGCCCGGGTTCTGGGCGTCCTGCGAGGTCTGCGACGACCAGGGTGACCGGCTCGACCTCCCCGCCGCCCTTGCCCTCGCCCCCGCCGCCCGACCCACAGGCGGAGGTCGCCAGCAGAACCAGCAGCACCATCAGGCCGATCGCCGGTGCGGTCCTCGCGGAGGAAGTCTTCATCGGCCTGTCCATTCTCCTCATAGCCATCATGGCGCCATGATGGCGCGCGCGCACCGGGAGCGGATCCGTGGAACCACCGGCCGAGCCCGTCCCCAGCACAGCGGTCCCACCGAGCCGTCGGCTGCCAGACTGGATGCCGTGCCTGCTGGGGTCGCCCGTCTGCCGCCGGTCCTGACCGCGTGGGCCCTGGTCACGCTGCTGATCTCCACCTCTGCACCAGCACTCCCCGGCCGGCCCTTGGCAGTGACCCTGGCCCTCGGCGCCGGTGCGTTGCTGCTCGCCGTCGCGGCCACCGTGCAGCTGGCCCGTCCTGGAGTGCCCGCGTGGGCGCCCGCGTCGGCGGCGGTGGGGCTGGCGGGGATGCTCCGGTACGACCCCGCGGCCGAGCCACGCACGGCGCTCATGGCTCTGGCGGCGCTCGGCCCTCCCCTCCTCATCGCCATCGCTGCCTGGGCCAGCCGGCTAGCGGTGGGCATCGCGCTGGTGTCGGCGGCTCTCGGACTCGGTCGGCTGCTCTGGTACGACCCCTTCCTCGATGCCCGGTGCACCGTGGGCTGCCGACCGCTGGCGCCCCTGCTCGGCAGTGATCCATCGCTGGCCGACCGGTTGGCCGTGGCGGGGACCATCACCAGCCTCGTCGCCGCAGCGGCTGCGGCGATCACCCTGCGACGCTCGGTGTCTCGGCTGATCCTGCTGGCGCTCGCCGTCGCCGCCACTGCCGTGCGCGTCGCGCAGTCACCCGCACTGGGTGCCGAGCAGGCGTCAGGGGCTGCTCAGGTGGCCCTCGGTGTCGCGGGCGCGGTCATCGGCGGTGCCCTGGTCGTGGAGGCACTCAAGGCGCTGCGGGAACGCTCGCGTGTGCGGGAGCTGGTGGACTCCATCGAGGAAGCAGATGCACCCGACGAGCTCGAGAGACGGCTGCGAAGACTCGTCGGGGACGACTCGCTGCGCTTGGCACTGCCGACCACGGGTGGCTACGTGCTCCTCGACGGCAACCCGGCCCCGGCCTCGCTCACGGTGCTCAGCCATCTGACCGTCGACGACGAGCCGGTCGCCGTCCTGCTCGGCGACCACCCCGGAGCGTGGTGCACCCCGGCTGCCCGCGCGCGCCCGCTTGGGGGTGTTGACCCGCGTGCTCGAGCGTCGCCTCGGCCTGGACGTCGAGGCCTTGGCAGCGTCCCGCACCGCGATGGTCGTCACGGCGGCGCGCGCCCGGCGCGCGCTCGAGCGTGACCTCCACGACGGCGCCCAGCAGGAGGTCCTGTTCGCGGTGAGCACGCTCCGTGCGGCCGAGCGACGTGGCGAGCGGCTCGAGGACTCCGACGCCGCCGCAACGGCTGCCGCGGCCAGGGAGAGGCTGGAAGCCGCGTTGCTCGACGTCCGCCGGGTCGCCAACAGCGTGCATCCGCACGCCTTGACCGCAAGCGGGCTCGAGTCGGCGCTGGATTCGCTCACCGATGCCGGCCACATCCCGATGCGCCTGCGAGTGCGCCTGGTCCAGACGCTGTCACCCGAGGTGGAGCTGTGCCTCTACACGACGATCGCGGACGTGGTCGCCCGTTCCGACGGGAAGCGTCCGCGACGTCGAGGTCACCTCGGCGGGCGCGACGGTTCGCGCCGTCATCACGGGTCATGGCCTCGCCTGCGAGGAGCACACCGCAGACAGGATCGGGGCGCTGCGTGGCACCCTGACCACGCACCCGGACAGGATCGAGGTCGAGCTGCCATGCGGACGGTGATCGTCGACGACTCGATGCTCGTTCGGCGCGGCATCGCCGCGGTGCTCACCGAGTTCGACTGCGAAGTCGTCGGCGAAGCAGGCACCGCCGACGCGGCCCGGGTGCTGATCCATCACACACCTGCGGACCTGGCCATCGTCGACATCCGCATGCCACCCACCCACACCGACGAGGGGGTTCGTCTCGCTGTCGAGCTCCGCAGGGACCATCCCGAGCTGTGCGTGCTCGTCCTGTCGCAGTACATCGACGTCGGCCACGCCCTGCGGCTGCTCGAGGGCTACCCGGGGAGGATGGGCTACCTGCTCAAGGAGAAGATCTTCGACGGCGCGATCCTCTACGACGCGGTCCGGCGGCTGCGCGACGGCGAGTGCGTCATCGACCCGGCCATCGTGAGCGCCGTCCTGGGTCGGCGACGGGGCCGCGATCCGGTCGACCTGCTGACGGAGCGTGAGCGGGAGGTCCTCAAGCTCGTGGCCGAGGGTCGCTCCAACGCCGGCGTGGCCGACCTGCTGACGATCAGCCTTCGCACGGTCGAGACCCATGTGGCCCAGATCTTCGCCAAGCTCGGCATCGAGCAAGCCACGTACGACAACCAACGGGTGCTGGCCGTCCTGGCTCTGCTGCGCGCCACGGCTTAGAGCCGGGCCTTCGAGGATCTGCGCGCCCGTAGGGATTCGAACCCCAAACCTTCTGATCCGTAGTCAGATGCTCTATCCGTTGAGCTACGGGCGCCGACCTGCGGCGAGCGCAGGACTGCACGAGGATAGCCGACCTGCGAGGGCGGGCCGAATCGCTGCGACTGCTGTCCGTGCGCCGGTGTGATCTGGCTCATGTCCCGTTGATCGTTCCAATATGAGCGTGGTTCAGACGTGGGTAACCTCGCGGAATCCCGGGGGCCCGTGACGCCAGTCAGTCGACCCCGGCGACGCCAGTCGCGACAACGACGCCGCGCGAACGGAAAATTGCAGTCCCGCGAATGCGCGAGAGGACCCAGGCCATGACCGCCACCCAGGACGCCCCCAGTCAGCCGTCGGCAGGCGCCGACGCACCCACCACCCACCAGGGCATCCTCGACTTCGTCAACGAGGTCGCCGCGCTCACGAAGCCGGCGCGCATCCACTGGTGCACCGGCTCCGACGAGGAGTGGACCGAGCTGACCGAGACCCTGGTCTCGACCGGCACGTTCACCCAGCTCAACCCGGACATCAAGCCGAACTCGTTCCACGCGGCGTCCGACCCGATCGACGTGGCGCGGGTCGAGGACCGGACCTACATCTGCTCCGTCGACGAGAAGGACTGCGGGCCCACCAACAACTGGATGGACCCGGCCGAGATGAAGACCCTCATGCGGGGACTCTACGAGGGCAGCATGGCCGGTCGCACGATGTACGTGATCCCGTTCGTGATGGGCCACCTCGAGGCCGAGAAGCCGATGTTCGGCATCGAGGTCACCGACTCGGCGTACGTCACCGCCTCGATGCGCGTGATGGCCCGCATGGGCAGCAACGTCCTCGAGCGGATGACCGAGCTGGACGCCTCCTTCGTGCCCTGCATCCACTCGGTCGGCCACCCGCTGGCCGAGGGCGAGGCGGACGTCGCGTGGCCGTGCAACGACACCAAGTACATCGTGCAGTTCCCCGAGGAGCGGGCGATCTGGTCGTACGGCTCGGGCTACGGCGGCAACGCCCTGCTCGGCAAGAAGTGCTACGCGCTGCGCATCGCCAGCGTGATGGCCCGCGACGAGGGTTGGCTCGCCGAGCACATGCTCATCCTCAAGCTCACCAGCCCCGAGGGCACCGTCAAGTACATCGCGGCCGCGTTCCCGAGCGCCTGCGGCAAGACCAACCTCGCGATGCTCGCGCCGACCATCCCGGGCTGGAAGGTCGAGACGCTCGGCGACGACATCGCCTGGATGCGGATCGGCGAGGACGGCCGCCTGTGGGCGGTCAACCCGGAGTACGGCTTCTTCGGCGTCGCCCCCGGCACCAACGAGCACACCAACCCCAACGCGATGAAGACCATCAACAAGGGCAACTCGGTCTTCACCAACGTCGCGCTGACGCCCGAGGGCGACATCTGGTGGGAGGGCCTGGAGAACACGCCCGACCACGCGACGTCGTGGAAGGGCGAGCCGTGGACCCCCGACAGCGACGAGCTGTCCAGCCACGCCAACAGCCGCTACTGCACCCCGATCAAGCAGTGCGACATCCTCGCGCCGGAGTACGACGACCCGCGGGGTGTCCCGATCGACGCGATCCTGTTCGGCGGCCGGCGCAAGACGACCGTCCCGCTGGTCTTCGAGGCCCGCGACTGGACGCACGGCACCTTCCTGGGAGCGACGCTCTCCAGCGAGACCACCGCGGCCGCGATCGGCCAGGTCGGGGTCGTCCGCCGCGACCCGATGGCGATGCTGCCGTTCATCGGCTACCACGCCGGCGACTACTTCAACCACTGGATCTCGATCGGCAAGGACAACGACGAGGCCAAGCTGCCGAAGATCTTCTACGTCAACTGGTTCCGCCGAGACGACGAGGGCGGCTTCCTGTGGCCCGGCTTCGGTGAGAACAGCCGCGTCCTCAAGTGGGTCGTCGAGCGCCTCGAGGGCCAGGCGGCCGCCGAGGAGACCGCGATCGGGCACGTGCCGGCGCCGGGCTCGCTCGACACCGACGGCCTCGACATGACCGAGGAGGCGCTCGCCGCCGCCCTCGCCGTGGACGACGAGGAGTGGAAGGCCGAGATCCCGCAGATCCAGGAGTGGTTCGAGAAGTTCGGCGACCAGCTCCCCACGGTCCTCTGGACCGAGCTGGACGGCCTGAAGGCCCGCCTGGGTCTCTGACCCACCGACGCCCGTCAGACGCAACGAGGGCCGCACCACCACCAGGTGGCGCGGCCCTCGTGCTGTCCGGGGACTGAGGGACGGACTGCCCGGCGCCGTACCGAAGTGGGGGGTGTGGTGCCGGCGCCGGGCTGTTCCGTCGGAGGGCTGGGGGGCCGCGCCAGAGGCGCGGAACTGACCCTCGCCTCATCAAGGTAGGACAATTCGGGGCAAGCCGACAACACTTCGCGGAAACTCACGCGTGGCAACCCCAGACAGGTCTAGGCCTGCTGGGGTGCGGATGGTGCGACGCCGAGTCGTCCAGGTGTGGGGGTCAGCAGCAGTAGGAGCCGCCGCCACGCATGCGGCCGACTGCCACGACGAGAGCCGGAAGGACGGCCATGGCGGTGCCGGAGGCGATGATGAGATGCGTGCGCAAACGCTTCATGAGGGGTCATTTCTCTTGGGGTCTGAGAGTCGAAAAGCAACTCCTGCGCACAGTCAAGTACAGGCAAGTCGGTCTGCGCTAGCCCTGGACCCCAGGTTGGCAAGAAATTTTTCCCGGTTTCCGCCTCGAAATCGAGACGAACGGTCACCATGGGCGCTATGACACCCGTGCTGGCGCGTGCGCTCACCGAGGTCGCCTCCGCGGACCTCGGCGCGCGCATCAAGCACGCCCGGGTGGCGGCCGGGCTGACGCAGCCCGAGCTGGGCCTCGACAACGCCTCCGCGGCGTTCCTGTCGCGCATCGAGAAGGGCGAACGACGTCCGGGCGCCGAGCTCCTCGGCGTGCTGGCCGGTCGGCTCGGGGTCACCGTCGACTACCTCCTGGTCGGTGACGGCTGGGAAGAGGTGCGCCGACTCGAGCTGCTGCTCGACCACGCTGAGCTCTGCCTGGTCGGCGGAGAGGCGGAGAACGCGTGGCAGAAGGCTCAGGAGGCCCTCGCCTCCGCCCAGCTGGGGGAGGTGCGCGGAGGACCCAACCGGGCTCGGTTCCTGGTGGCCGCGGCCCTCGACGCGCTGGGCGACCCGGGTGCCGTCGAGGCCTACCTCCCGCTCGTGTCGGAGGACGTCGACCAGTCCACCCGCTTGAAGGCCGCTACGGCGCTGAGCCGCATCTGGCGTGAGGGCGGTCAGCTGGAGCGGGCCATCACCAGCGCTCGAGCCGTGATCGACTCCGTTCCGGACGGCGAGCGCGCCACCGAGGAGTGCATTCGACTCACCGTGACGCTGGCAGCGGCGCTCAACGTCGACGGCCGCACCCACGAGGCCATGGAGATCTGTGACCGGGCCATCGCCGAGTCCGCCGCACTCAACTCGCCGGTCGCCCGTGCCTCCGCCTACTGGAACGCCAGCGCCTTCCGCGCCGAGGCGGGCCAGATCGACGAGGCGATCGTGATGGCGCGCCGCGCCCTGCACCTCCTCGAGGACACCGAGCGGGTCCGCGACCTCGGCCGCCTGCGGATGCAGCTGGGCATCATCCTGCTGCAGCACTCGCCGCCGAAGGTCGACGACGCCAGCGAGCAGTTCGAGATCGCCGGCCGCGAGCTGGAGTGGAGCGAGGCCAGCACCACCGACAAGCTCCGCAACGACGTGCTGAAGGCCCAGGCCCGTCACCTCGCAGGCGACGTCACCACCGCGCGCACCGCCGCGGTCGGCGTGCTCGAGGCGGCGGGGACCGAGCACCCACACGTGGCCGTCGACGCACTGGTGCTGCTGGGGCAGCTCGACTGGGCGGACGGTTCCTACGGCGAAGCCCGCGAGTGGTACCGCCGGGCGATCACCGTGCTCACGGGCGTCGGCGCCGACCACGGTGCCGCCCAGCTGTGGTTCGAGCTCGCCGCCGCCGCCGACGAGGCAGGTCTGGTCGAGGAGGCGCGCGACGCCTACCGCCGCGCGGCCGTGTCGAGCGGAATGCGGACCCGGCTGAGCGCCGCGTCCCCTGCCAGGGCACACGCCGTACAGCGCTGACCGGAGCGCTCGTGAGGGGCGGCCCTGTGGGATCATCGTGGGGGCCCTGGAAGTGTGATCGCGACGGGTGGTGAGCATGGCGTCCTACGGTGCTGACGAGCGTGCCCTGTTCGAGGACGTCGCCACCAAGCTCTACGAGGAGATCTGTCAGCTCGGCGGCATCGCGGCCGACGACGAGCGCATCGAGGACGGCGGCGAGCTGCGGGGGGCCTTCGACCTGCTCGTCGAGCTGGGACTGATCAGCTACGACAGCGACCAGGACCGGTGGTCGCCCGAGGAGCCGGCCAGCGTCCAGGCGCGGGTCGTGTCCCCGCTGAGCCAGCAGGCGGCGAACCTGCTCTCGGAGTCGGCGCAGTGGAACGACGCGTTCGGCAGCCTCGCGCAGAGCTGGCGGCGGGCGCCCCAGGCCGCGGCGAGCAGTGCCATCACCTACCTCCGCGGCAACGCCATCACCGAGTTCCTCGAGCAGATGGTCAGCGAGTGCGAGGAGGAGCTGCTCACCGCGCAGCCCGAGGCCGGCCGCAACCCCGGCGTGCTGGCCCGAGCGGCCCTGCGAGACATCGGGACGGTCGAGCGGGGCGTCAAGATGCGCACGCTCTACCAGCACAGCGCGCGGCGCAGCTCCGCGACGCACAAGTACGTCGCCGCGGTGACGGCCCGCGGCGCCGAGGTGCGCACGCTGGACGAGTTCTTCAACCGGATGATCGTCGTGGATCGCCGGGTCGCCCTGATCCCGCAGCGGGACCAGGCGGCCGTCGCCGTCGCCGTGCGCGAGCCCGCCGTCATCGACTACCTGGTCGACGTCTTCAACCGCTCGTTCGAGCGCGGCCGGCCTTTCACCAGCCGGGACACCTCGATGCTCAAGGACATCGCCACCGAGCAGCGCGCCATGACGATGCGGATGCTGATCGAGGGGCACGCGGACCCGGTGAGCGCCAAGCGCCTGGGGGTCAGCCCGCGCACCTACGCCGGCTACGTCGCCGACCTCAAGACCGAGTACGACGCGGAGACCCGGTTCCAGCTCGGCTACACGATGGGCCGGCTGGGTGTGTCCGGCCAGGAGATCGATCTCGACGACGAGTGAACCCGCGGGGTTCGCGTGCTCGGGCCGAAATATGCACGAGGGCAGCGATCCTGTGGATCACTGCCCTCGTGCTGTTGAGACGGGCCTGGGGGGTTAGGCGCTGGGACCGGACAAGTGGGGGGAAAGTCGGGTCCTCGTCTCAAACCTGGGGGGTGGGGTTACAGCCACCCGGTGTCGCGCGCCGAGCTGCTGCCGGAGATGGAGCCCTTGGCCGCGTCGGCCGGTGCAGCGGCACCCATCAGGCCCACGGTCACGGCGGTGGCCGAGAGAACGATGGCGATGCGGCGAGCGAAGTGCTTCATGATGTAACCCCCTGCTTAGGTCTGTCAGAGACCTACGGAACGGCCTCTGTGAAGTAGTCTGTTTGCACGGGCTCTCGGGGAGCGAGTCCGTTGGTGGCTCACAAAATTGCATTGCAAAAACATGCAATCGAGCGACCCTTGACGGCACTCTTGCAGGGGGGTGTCAGATCCGCCATGCCCCCCGGGGTTACGCCTGGCTCACGTCACACTGGGCCTCCCGGATCACAGCAGTCCCAGCCCCCGGTGACGACGCCCGGAGGGGACACCTCGGCGTCGTGCGACGAGAAATCTGGCCACGACGGCCGCTCGGGTCGTCGATCCGACCTCGGGACGACCGCCGGCGGCGTTCCGACGCGCACTGGTCAAGACCAGCGAACACGGCTCCGGCCCCCACCCGAACGGATCGGGTGGGGGCCGGAACCAGCTGCGGAGGCGGAGGGATTTGAACCCTCGATGGGGTTGTAGCCCCAAACCCGCTTAGCAGGCGGGCGCCATAGACCGGACTAGGCGACGCCTCCCGAACAGCGGGGCAAGGTTACAAGCCCCCCGGCGCGGTCGGCGAATCACCCGGACCGTCCGCGGAGGGTCGGTACGGCTTGAGGCCGCGGGCCGTCTGCAGCCGGTCCTGGAGCTCGCGGACGAACTGCTCCTTGTCCACGGCCAGCACGCCGACGGGGATCGTCGTGGTGCGGCCGTCGCGCAGCCGCAGGACGACGCAGGGGACGTCGTGCCGGGTCGTGGTCACCGCGTCCTCGACGCCGTCCCAGCGGGCCTCGGTGACGCCCGCGCCGCGCACCAGCCGGACGGCGTACCCCTCGGCAGTGGTGCGCAGCACCCACGCGCGGTTGCGCAGCCACCAGGTCAGCCCGGCCACGCCGGCCACACCCAGCACCAGCACCACGACGAGCACGTCCGGAGGCGCGTCGAACGTCGCCACGAGAGCGGTGCCGACGAACATCAGCACGGCCAGCAGGACCAGACCGAGGCCGACGAACCGCGCCACCACGGTCGGCGCCAGCGGGTACGTCGTCGGATCCGGCGCGGGCATGGCCAGATTCAACACAACGCGTTCCGTGTGCGAGACGGCGGGTTGTGGGTACTCCGTGACGTGGGTCACACTTCGTACGAGGCGACTTCGAGGAGGCGCGGCTGATGACGACACCCGGGCTGCCCCTCGCTCTCCAGGCGCTCGACCAGTCGCTGGACGCGCCGCGCCGGGCCGGCATCCCGCTGGGCAACTGGCGCTGGGTCGTGCGGCAGCGGATGGGCGCGGTCCGCGACGAGCTGCTGGGGGAGAAGGCCGGGTCCCGGGACGGCTGGCTCGCCGCGCGGGGCGGTGCCGCCTTCCGTGAGCGCAACGCCCTGCTGTCGCGGCTGACCGCGCTGTCGGCCCAGGTGCTGGAGACCCCGGACGTCGAGGCGACCCGCCTCGAGCTCAAGCGACTGGTGATGGACGTCAACCGGCACATGCAGCGGCTCAACGACATCGCGTACGACGAGGTCGAGATGGAGATCGGCGGCTCGGAGTAGTCGACCCGTGCCCTCTAGGGTTGGACGCACCAGGAGGGGTGCCGGAGTGGCCGATCGGAACCGCCTTGAAAGCGGTCGCTGGCAGAGATGTCAGCCGCGGGTTCGAATCCCGCCCCCTCTGCCAAGCACGTCAGTCCGTGAGCAGCAGCTCCACCAGGATGTCGCCCTCCTGGACGACGTCGGCCGCGGCGACCTTGATGGCGCGGACCGTGCCGGCCGCCTCGGCGATCACCGGGATCTCCATCTTCATGGACTCCAGCACGACGACGGTGTCACCGACCTCGACGGCCTCGCCCTCCGCGACGGTCACCGTCATCACGTTGGCCACCATCTCCGCGACGATCTCGAGAACGCGTTCGCGGGCCATGGCGTGAACGTAGCCGCTACTCGCGCGTAAGGACGAAAGGGTCCGCCGGTCCGTTCGGCCAGGGCCTCAGAGCAGGGCCGCGGACCGTGGGGGCTCGGGCCGGGCCGCCGCGACCGGCGCGTCGGCCCGGCGGCCGCCCTGGCCGCCCTTCGCGCCCCCGGTGAGCGACCGGTCGGCGCGGATCACGACGTACCCGACGGCCAGGCCCACGACGAGGCCGTAGAGGACGGACAGCCCGCACTCGCGCAGCGAGATCGCGGGGTTCACCAGCGAGTTGGCGACGGCCGTGGTGCCGGCGACGCCGAACGCGCACAGCCACCATCCCTGCCGTCGGCGCGCGCGCATGTGCACGCCCCAGGCGAGTGCCGGGACCCCGAGGACGGCCTCGATCGGTCGCGGGAAGGCGCCGAGGTTGTCGCGCGACCAGCGGACGCCGTCCAGCAGCGAGTCGACCAGGCCCGGCGGGCCGTAGCGGCGCAGGAGCTCGGCGTAGAGCAGCAGCACGGCGAGGATCGCCCCGCCGGCCAGGACGCCGATCACCCCGCGTCGGCCGAGGCCGTGCCAGCCGGCACCGAGGCGGTAGACCAGCACCAGGACGCCGACGAGGGACAGGCCGAGGGTGACGTACTCGAAGCGGACCAGGGAGAGCACCGGCTGGAACCCGACGGTCGCCATCGCGCCGATCGCGGCGAGGAGCACCGCCAGGACGCACTCACGGGCCACCCTGGCGAACTGCTGACCCGGCACGGTCACCATCACCGCGAGCACCGCCGAGACCACGCAGCTCATCACCGCGGCACCCGTGCGCAGGTAGCTCTCGTCGACGGCCAGGGCGGCGGCGCCCAGTGCCAGGGCGAGGGCGCCGAAGATCACGGGGCGGCCACCCGTCCGGGCCGCCAGCGCCCAGGAGTAGGCCGTGACGACCGCGGTGGCGCCGACGCCGTCGAGCCAGTCCGGCCCGACCGGGACCATCGCCGCGACCAGGCACGCCAGGCCGGCCGCCACGACCAGGGCCCAGGTCCACCGGGTCCACCACGGTGGGCGCGTCTCGTGGTCCTCGGTGACGGTGACCCGGATCTCGCCGTCGGCCGGCCCGGGCACCACCTCCTCGCGGATCGGCTCGTCCACGGGCTCGTGCATCGGCTCGTCCACGGGCTCGTCCACGGGCTCCTCGTCGACGAGGTCCTCCACGAAGGCGGGTCGCGCGTCCGGCTCGCCCTTGCCGACCCGGTCTCCGCGGGTGGCGCGACGGCGGGGGACGGCTCGAGACACGTGGGCGAACGTTAGTAGGTGGCCGGTGAGCCGACGTGCAGGCGTCGGTTGGCCAGGGACGGATTCGTCGCCCGGGCCCGGTCCAGGCCCTCGCGGGTGAGCGTGGCCCGGAGCAGCGCGGGGCCGTCGGCGGCCTCGGCCAGGACGTCGCCGAGCGGGTCGACGACCAGCGAGTGGCCGGTGTACCGCGGCCCGGGCTGCCCGGCGGCGACGACGTACACGGTGTTCTCGATGGCGCGCGCCCGGACCAGGGTGCGCCAGTGGTCCACCTTGCGCGGCCCCGCCACCCACGCCGACGGGACGACCAGCACCTCGGCGCCCTCGTCGACCAGGGCACGGGCGAGCTCGGGGAAGCGGAGGTCGTAGCAGGTCATCAGGCCGAGCCGGAACCCGCCGACCTCGACGGTCACGGGCGTCAGGGGGCCGGCGCTGAGGCGGTCGGACTCGCGGTAGCCGAAGGAGTCGTAGAGGTGGATCTTCCGGTACTCCGCCCGGGCCGCGCCGCGGAGCAGCAGCGTGTTGCCCGGCTTCGTGGGGTCGTCCGAGGTGTCGAACATGCCGGCGACGACCGTGGTCCCGCGCTCGGCGGCCACGGCAGCCAGCTCGGTCGCGAACGGGCCGTCGAGCGGCTCCGCGAACGGGCTCACGTCGGACCCCGCCTCGCCGAAGTCCCGGGCGAAGGCCTCGGGCAGCACGACCAGGTCGGCGTCGTCCGGGACGAGGTCGCGGAGACGTGCGCGGTTGTCGGCGGGGTGGAGGCCCGAGGCCTCCTGGACCACCGCGACCCGGAGCTCAGTGGTGCCGGTCACGGGTCCAGACTGACGGGTGTGACTGCACCCTTCAATGCGGTGGTCCTCGCGGGTGGCACGGCCGCGCGGCTCGACGGGGTCGACAAGGCCTCCGTCGAGCACCTCGGCCGCACGCTGCTCGCCTGGGCCCTCGACGCCGTCATCGACGCCGGCGAGGTCGTGGTCGTGGGCGACCCGGTGCCGACCGAGCGACCGGTCACCTTCGTCCGCGAGGACCCACGGCACGGCGGTCCCGTCGCGGCGATGCTGACCGGGCGGGACGCACTCCTCGCCGAGCGGCCGTGGCTGGCGGTCCTCGCCTGCGACATGCCGTACCTGACGCCGACCACCTTCCGCCGGCTGCGTGAGGCCGCCGAGGACCGCGACGGCGCCGCCCTGTTCGGGCCGGACGGTCGCCGGCAGCTGGTCTTCGTCGTCGACCCGGTGGCGCTCGACGCCGTCCGGCCGGGGCTGGAGGAGCAGCACGGCGCTGCGCTCCAGCCGCTGATGGCGCGGCTCGACCTGGCCGACGTCGCCGCCGAGGGCCACGAGCACCGGGACGTCGACACGTGGGCGGACCTGCGCGACCTCTTGCCTCCGGACGGATCTGGCGACACGGTTGGCGTGTGAACCTGCACGACTGGATCGACGAGCTCAGTGATGTCCTCGACGTCGAGGCCGAGGTCGACGAGGGTCTGCTCGCCGACCTGACGAAGGCCGCGGCCACCAACGTCGAACGCATGGCCGCGCCGGTGACCGCCTTCCTGCTCGGCTTCGCCGCCGGCAGCCAGTCGGCGAACCCGGAGCAGGTCGAGGCGCTGGCGGCCCGTGCGCAGAAGCTGGCGGAGGGGTGGGACCGGCCCGCCGACGCCCCGGACCCGGACGACATCGACGACGAGGTGCCCGACGACAGCCTCGTGGACCACACGGGTGAGCGGTACGAGGTCTGACGCCTCTCTAGGCTCGGGTCCATGCGCGTCGTCGTTGCGGACCAGCCCGGTGGACCTGAGGTCCTGACCCTCGTCGAGCGACCGGACCCGGAGCCGGGCGCGGGGGAGGTCGTGCTCGACATCGCCGCGGCCGGGCTCAACCGGGCGGACCTGCTGCAGCGGATGGGCTTCTACCCGCCGCCGCCCGGCGCCGACGACGTGCTCGGCATGGAGTGCAGCGGCACCGTCTCCGCCGTCGGGCCCGGTGTCGAGGACTGGAAGGTGGGCGACCAGGGCTGCGCGCTGCTCTCGTCCGGCGCCTACGCCACCAAGGTGGCGCTGCCCTCCGGGCAGCTCATGCCGGTGCCGGAGGGCGTCGACCTGGTCACCGCCGCCGCGTTGCCCGAGGTCGCCTGCACCGTCTGGTCGAACGTCTTCATGCTGGCCGGCCTCCGCCCGGAGGAGACCCTGCTCGTGCACGGTGGTGCCGGCGGCATCGGCACGTTCGCGATCCAGCTCGCGACGGCGTACGGCGCGCGCGTGTTCACCACCGCCGGCTCACCCGAGAAGCGCGAGCTGGTGCGCTCGCTCGGGGCCGAGGTCGCGATCGACTACCGCGAGGAGGACTTCGTCGAGGTCGTCCGCGCGCACACCGACGGGGCGGGGGTCGACGTCATCCTCGACAACATGGGCGCGTCGTACCTGATGAGGAACGTCGAGGCGCTGGCGACCTCGGGTCGGCTCTCCGTCATCGGGATGCAGGGCGGCACCAAGGCCGAGCTCGACATCAGCGTGCTGCTCCGCAAGCGCGGCGCGATCATCGCCACGACGCTGCGCGCCCGTCCCGCCGAGGAGAAGGCCGCGATCTGCGCGGCCGTCGTCGAGCACGTGTGGCCGCTGGTGGCCGACGGGTCGGTCCGGGCCGTCGTCGACACGACGCTGCCGCTGGAGCGGGTGGGCGAGGCGCACGCACTCATGGAGTCGGGCGAGCACAGCGGGAAGATCCTGCTCGTCAACGCGTGAGCCGTAAATAGGTGAAGGGCCCTCGAGAGTATGAGTCCCAAGGGCCCTTCGGTTGACCGGTACTGATGACGCTCCCGATCGACCTCTCTCCACGTCCGGTCCCGGCGGCTTCGTCATCCAGCCTCCGCGACGCGCCCCCAGCAAGCTGGTTCTTCGTCGTACGGACCCTCTGCTTCGAGCTGTCCCGCGCTCCCCGGGGGGAGTGCGTAGGGAGAGTTCTATGCCCCGCCGCCGGACGTCCGCAAGAGGTTCCCGGAACATTCTTCTGGTTCCACCGAAAGTCACCGGTTCGTCCACAGATCCGACCGGCCCCCTCCACAGGTTGTGGCGTGTCATCCCCAGGAAAGCCCGGAGCCTGTGGACGACCAGCGGGCCACTAGGTTGGGACCCATGAGCGAGCAGCAGGACGGGGACCAGGGCGCTGCCCAGGAGCAGGCCGGGACGGCCGAGCAGGAGCCGACCGTGGTCGTCGTCGGGCCCGACGGCACGCCCATCGGGCAGGTGCCGGCATCGGCACTCGAGGTGGTGTCCTCCGGGGACGCCGCGGAGGGCGAGGAGCGCGCCATCACCGACCTGGTGGAGCAGCCGGCCAAGGTGATGCGGATCGGCAGCATGATCCGGCAGCTGCTCGAGGAGGTGAAGGCGGCCCCGCTCGACGAGGCCAGCCGCAACCGCCTCAAGGAGATCCACCAGGCCTCGATCAAGGAGCTGGAGGAGGGTCTCGCCCCGGAGCTGGTCGAGGAGCTGGAGCGGCTGACCCTGCCGTTCTCCGACGAGTCCACGCCCTCGGAGGGCGAGCTCCGCATCGCGCAGGCCCAGCTGGTCGGCTGGCTCGAGGGCCTGTTCCACGGCATCCAGACCGCCATCTACGCCCAGCAGATGGCGGCCAAGATGCAGTTCGAGCAGATCCGCCGAGGGCTGCCGCAGGGCATGGGCATGCCGGAGCAGCCCGAGATGCAGGACCCGAACCAGCCGCCGCAGCCGGGCGAGTCCGGCGGCATGTACCTCTAGGTCGTCGCTAGCGGCGCGAGAGGCCGCGGACCACGACCAGCCCGAGCAGGCCGATCAGCACCAGCGCCAGGCCCGGTGCCGCGGCGCGGGAGAGCGTGGTCGGCTCGTCGGTGTCCACCGACGTGAACTCGGCGGACTCGGGTGCCGGCGGGACCGGCGAACGCCCCTCGCCGAGCACCCGCACCACCTTGTCGAGGAGCACGCTGTCGGCGACAGCCGTGCCGCCGCCGCTCTGGGCGATCCACGGGTTGCCCGAGGAGGCCACGAAGAACATGTAGGAGGTGCCGACCCCGAGCTCGCCGAGGCTGCACTCCTTGGGGGTCTCCTCCGAGCGGACCTGGGCCGTCTCGGTCTCGACGTCACCCTGGTAGACGCGGGTGATCGTGACGTCGTGGAGGTAGTAGGCGCCCTTCTCGTCCGCCGGCTTGTCCTCCTTGGTGACCGCGGTGACCTCGCCGGAGAAGACCGCCATCGAGGCCTTGCTGGCGTCGCCCACCGAGATGAAGGGGCACTTGACCGCCGGCTCGTCCGCGCCCACCGCCTGAGCGGTCGACACGGATCCGCCGAGGGCGAGCGAGGCGCTCAGGACCAGGGCGGCGGAGAGACTCCGGAGGATGCGGTTCACAGCCCGAACACCTTAGCCAGCACCCGGGCCACGCCGTCCTCGTCGTGCCCGCCGGCCAGCTCCCGTGCGGCGTGGATCACGGTGGGGTGCGCGTCGGCCATGGCGTACGACGTCCCGGCCCAGGTGAGCATCGGGATGTCGTTGGGCATGTCTCCGAACGCGATCACGTCCCGGGCCGCCACGCCGAGGTCGGTCGCCAGGAGCTCGAGGGTGGACGCCTTGGTGACGTCCGCGGCGCTGATCTCGAGCATCGTGGAGGTGGAGGACCACGTGATCGTGACGAGGTCCCCGATGGCCTCCTCGGCGGCGTCCCAGTAGTCCAGGGGCTCGAGCTCCTCGTGCCGGGCGAGCAGCTTCAGGAGCGGCCGGGTCAGCAGGTCGTCGACCGGTGCGCGGGGCGACGCCTCCGGCACGGGGTGGCGCTCGCGGTAGCCGGGCTCGAGGGCGAAGCCGTCGATCGTCTCCACGGCGTACGTCGTGCCGGGAACGGCGTCGCGCAGCAGCCGGCACGCCTCGCGAGCGGTCTCGGTGGGGATCGGGCGCTCGAGGTGCGCGCGGGACCGGGCGACGTCCCAGACCAGGGCACCGTTGGAGACGATCGCGAGCCCGTGGCTGCCGACGTGCTCGAACACGTCCTCGGCCCAGCGCAGGGGCCGCCCGGTCACGAACACGACGGGCACGCCGAGCGACTCGACGGCCAGCAGCACCTCGCGGGTGTACGGCGACACCGAGCCGTCGGAGCGGACGAGCGTGCCGTCGAGGTCGGTGGCGACCAGCCGGGGCCGCCCCGGGACCAGGGAAGTCAGAACCAGCGACCGATCTCGGTCGCCGCGCCGTCCTCGGACACGATGTCGGTGACGTCGTCGGCGGCGTCGATCACGGCCTGGACGGCCTGGCCCATGGCCACGCCACGACCGGCCCACTGGAGCATCTCGATGTCGTTGCGGCCGTCGCCGATCGCCAGGGTGTCGGCCGCCGTGCAGCCGAGCTGGTCGACGACGTACTGCAGCCCGCTGGCCTTGGTCACGCCCACGGGCGCGAGGTCGAGCCAGGCGGTCCAGCCGACGACGTAGTCGGTGCCGTGCAGGCCGAGGTCCTGGGCGAGCCGGACGAAGTCGTCGGCCGTGGCCTGCGGGTCGCGGATGATGACGCGGCTGACCGGCCCGGCGACGAGGTCCTCGACCTCGGTCGGGATCATCTCGCCGGACAGCTCGCCGGCCGGGAACTCCTTGCTGACCCGGTAGCCGACCCCGCGCTCCTCGACCGCCACCAGCGCGGTGGGGTGCCGCTCCAGCACGGCCCGGACCGCGGGCGCGGCGTCGAAGGTCTCCTCGAGGACGACCTCGATCGGCGGGTAGCGGAAGACCACCGCGCCGTTGCTCGCGACGATCCAGAGGCGTTCGGCCTCGCCGGCGTGGAGACCGAGCATGTCGGCCACCGGCGTCATGCCGTGCGGCGAACGACCGCTCGCCAGGACGACGTGCGCTCCCGCGTCGAGGACCCGGTGCACGGCGTCGTGGACCGGCTGGGTCACCGTGCCGTACGTCGTGCCCTGGCCCTCGACCCAGGACAGCAGGGTGCCGTCGATGTCGAGCGCGACGACCTGCGGCCGCCAGTCGTTGTCGGTGCTCACGAGACGGGCTTCAGCACCTCGAGGCCACCCAGGTACGGACGGAGCGCCTGCGGCACGGTCACCGAGCCGTCGGCGTTCTGGTGGTTCTCGAGGATGGCGACGATGGTCCGGGTGCTGGCGCACAGGGTGCCGTTGAGGGTGGCGACCGGCTTGGTGCCGCCCTGGTCGGCGGGGAAGCGGCCGCGGATGTCGAGCCGGCGGCTCTGGAACTCGGTGCAGTTGGACGTCGAGGTCAGCTCGCCGTAGCCCGCCTTGCTCGGGATCCAGGCCTCGCAGTCGAACTTCCGGACGGCCGAGAGGCCGAGGTCCCCGGCCGCCGTGTCGATGACGCGGTAGGAGAGCTCGAGCTTGTCGAGGAACTCCTTCTCCCAGGCCAGCAGCCGCTGGTGCTCGGCGTCGGAGTCCTCGAGCGTCGTGTAGACGAACATCTCGACCTTGTCGAACCAGTGCACCCGCCAGATCCCCCGGGTGTCCTTGCCGTGCGAGCCGGCCTCCTTGCGGAAGCAGGGGCTGAACGCCGCGTAGCGCAGGGGCAGCGCGGCCACGTCGAGGATCTCGTCGGAGTGGAACGCCGCCATCGCCACCTCGGACGTGCCGACGAGGTAGAGCTCCTCCCCGTCGATCCGGTAGACGTCGTCGGCGGCCTGGCCCAGGAAGCCGGTGCCCTCCATGGCCCGCGGGCGCACGAGCGACGGGGCGGCGACCTGGATGAAGCCGGCCGCTCGGGCCTGGTCCATCGCCAGGTTGACCAGCGCGAGCTCGAGCTGGGCGCCCACACCGGTCAGGAAGTAGAAGCGCGAGCCGGACACCTTGGCGCCGCGCTCGATGTCGATGGCGCCCAGGATCCGGCCGAGCTCGACGTGGTCGCGGGGCTCGAACCCCTCGGCCGCGAAGTCGCGCGGGGTCCCGACGGTCTCGATCACCGTGTAGTCGTCCTCGCCGCCGGCCGGCGCGTCGTCGTGGGCGATGTTGGGGATCGACAGCACCGCCGCCTGCCAGGCCTCCTCGGCCTCGACCTGCGTCGCCTCGAGCGCCTTGACCTCGGCCGCGAGCGCCTTGGTGCGGGTCAGGAGCTCCTGCTTCTCCTCGCCCTGCGCCTGCGCGACCTGCTTGCCCAGCGTCTTCTGCTCGCCGCGCTTGGCCTCGAACTCGACGATGGCCTCGCGCCGCGCCCTGTCGGCGGCGAGCGCGACGTCGACGATGTCCGCGGACAGCCCGCGCTTCCCCTGGGCCGCACGGACACGGTCGGGGTCGTCGCGGAGGACGCGGGGATCGATCACAGGTCGAGGTTATCGGCCGCAGCCGACCCTCACCCCTGGGTATCGGCGCTTCGTCGCCGGAGCACGGTGGCCGTCATACTTGCGCGCGTGCTCGACAGACCCCGCTCCGTGCAGCTGGGGTCGGCCGCGCTCTGCTTCGTGCTGTTCGGCCTCCTGACCCTGGCCGTCCTCCGGGACCTCGAGCTCGTCCTGAGGCTGGACCTGAAGGGCGAGGAGCTCCAGGCCTGGGCCGCCGACGCCGGCTGGCTGCGACACCCACTGAACGTGGTCGAGGACGTCTTCGACACGGTCGGGCTGGTCCTGATGACGGCCGCGCTCGCGGTCTTCATGTGGGTCAAGAGCCACCGGCGTGCCGCGGTGTTCGCCGTCGTCGTGATGCTCGCGGTGTGGCTGGCGCGCGTCGCGCTCAAGGCGGCCATCGGCCGCGAGCGACCCGAGTGGCAGCTGGAGGACGGCCTCCTCTCCAGCCACGCCTTCCCCTCCGGGCACGCGGCGGGCGCCACCGCCCTGGCGGGGGTGCTGGCGGTCCTCGTGGCGATGCTCGTGCGGCGCGGGAACCTGCGGCGCCTGGCGTACGGCGGCCTCGTCGTGCTCGTGGTCGTCGTCTGCCTCGACCGGGTGCTCCTGGGCCGGCACTACCCGAGCGACGTGATCGGCGGTGCGCTCCTGGGCGTCGGCGTCGTGATGGTCGGGCTGGCGGCGTACTCGCCGCTGCCGATCAGCCACGCGTTCAAGCAGGAGCCGCTCCCGGCAGCCGTGCCCAGCGACCGCAACCTCGCGGTGATCCTCAACCCGATCAAGGTCGAGGACGTCGACGCCTTCAAGGCGCTGGTCACCACGATGGCCGCGGACGCCGGCTGGCTGCCGCCGCGCTGGCACTACACGACGGTCGAGGACCCCGGCACCGGCATGGCCGAGCGGGCCTCGGTCGACGGCGCCGACCTGGTGCTGGTCTGCGGCGGCGACGGCACGGTGCGCGAGGTGTGCGCGGAGCTCGCCGGCACCGGCATCCCCGTCGGCATCGTGCCGGCCGGCACCGGCAACCTGCTGGCCCGCAACCTCGACGTCCCGTTGTTCATCCGCGCGGCCATCGACGTGGCCCTCACCGGCCAGGACCGCGCCATCGACATGGTCGAGGTGAGCGGTGACGGGTTCGAGGACACCCACTTCATGGTGATGGCCGGGATGGGTTTCGACGCCGCGATCATGGAGGGCGTCAACGAGGACATCAAGAAGAAGGTCGGCTGGATCGCCTACGTCTTCTCGGCGCTCAAGTCGCTGATGTTCCCTGCGGTCCGCATCGAGATCTCCGTCGACGGCGGCGAGTTCAGCAAGCACCGGGCCCGCACGGTCGTCGTCGGCAACGTCGGCTACCTCCAGGCCGGCATGCCGCTGATCCCGCACGCCTCGATCGACGACGGCGTGCTCGACATCGTGATCCTGCACCCGCGCAAGTTCCTGTCCTGGCTGCCGCTGGCCTACCGGGTGCTGTCCAAGAGCGAGCGCACCGACGAGACCATCGACCGGATGACGGGCAGCTCCGTCGTCCTGCGCGCTCCGGTCGACACACCCCGTCAGCTGGACGGCGACTCGATCGGCTCCGGCAAGGAGCTGCGGATGACGTGCGTGCACGGCCGGCTGCTGGTGCGGGTACCGCGCTGACCATGGACCTGTTCGCCGGCCTCCCCGTGAGCGACCTGGCGCGAGCCGTCGAGTGGTACGAGCGGCTGCTCGGCGGGCCGCCGTCGATGTACCCGAACGACACCGAGGCCGTGTTCGACGTCGCGGAGCACGCCTACCTCTACGTCGAGGTGCTGCCGGACAAGGCCGGGCGCGGGTTCGCGACGCTGTTCGTCGACGACTACGACGCGCGCCTCGCCGCCGTCGCCGCGCGCGGCCTCGAGCCGGCCTCGGTCGAGACCTACGAGAACGGCGTCCGCAAGGCCGTCTTCACCGACCCGGACGGCAACGAGGTCGGCGTGGGCGGCGGCCCCGCCTAGCTCGCCCCGGTCTCCGCGGCGTCGGGCTGGGCCTGCCCGGGCTGGGCGACGAAGTCCTTCTGTCGGATCAGGACGAGGCACAGCACGGCGGCGGCGAACGCGATGACCGCGGCGATCAGGGTGATGTGGTTGAGCGAGTCGATCAGAGCCGTGGCAGCCGCCGCGGCGATCGGCTCGGGCGTCCCCGTCGCCGTGCTGAGCTGGCCGCTGATGATCGCGTCGGAGGCCGACCCGCCGAGGATCCCGGGGCCCGCCCCGGTGCCCTCGAGCTGCTTGATGAACTCGTCGTTGATCTGGTGGCTGAAGATCGAGCCCAGGGCCGCGATGCCGGTGGCGTAGCCGACCTGGCGGAACGTGGAGTTCACCCCGGACGCCATCCCGGACCGGTCGAGAGAGACCACGCCGACAGCGGTCGAGGCGAGAGGCGTGTTGACCATGCCGATCCCGATGCCGGCGACGATGAAGCCCGGGATCAGGTGGGTCCACGAGGAGTCGACCTCGATGCCGCCGATCAGCAGCAGCCCGGCGCCGACCAGCACGAAGCCGGGGGAGATGAGCCACTTCGCGGGCACGTGGGAGGTCAGCCGGCCGGCGATGGCCGCGGCGAAGAAGGACGCGACGGACAGGAACAGGAACCGCAGACCGGTACCGATGGCGTCGAGGCCGAGCACGACCTGGAGGTAGATCACCAGGTAGGTGAAGAGCGCGAAGATCGACGCGGAGATCGAGAACGCGGCGATCAGGCCGCCGACGAACGTCGGCTTGCGCAGCAGCGTCAGGTCGAACATCGGGTGCTCCTGCAGCACCTGGGTCACCACGAACAGGGCGAGCAGCACCGCCGAGGCCACCAGGCAGCCGACGACCAGGCTGTCGCTCCACTCCTCCTGGCCGGCGCGGATCAGGCCGTAGACCAGCGCGCCGAGCCCGGCGCTGAAGGTCACGAAGCCCAGCCAGTCGGGCCGGCCGGCGCGCGGGTCGTGCGACTCGGGGACCCGGGTCACGGTGATGACGAAGGCGGCGATGCAGATCGGGATGTTGACGAAGAAGATCCACCGCCAGCTCAGGCCGCTCGTCAGCAGGCCGCCGACGACCGGACCGATCGCCACCGCGAGGCCGGTGGTGGCACCGAAGGCGCCGAACGCCACGCCCCGGTCGCGACCCTGGTACGCCGAGGCGAGCAGCGCGAGGCCGGTGGCGAACATGGCCGCGCCGCCGATGCCCTGGAAGCCGCGGGCCGCGATCAGCAGCCCGATGTCCTGGGCGGCGCCGCAGGCCACGGAGCCGACGAGGAACAGCACGATGCCGATCGCGAAGATCCGGCGCCGGCCGAACAGGTCGGCGAGCGAGCCCGCGGTGAGCAGCAGGGCGGCCAGGGCCAGGGCGTAGGCGTCCATCACCCACTGCAGGCCCGACAGCCGGGCGTCGAGGTCGCTGCGGATGTCCGGGAGCGCGACGTTCACGATCGTCACGTCGAGCAGGAGGATGAAGATGCCGGTGCAGACCGCGATGAGGGTCCACCACCTGGTCTGCGGGACGGCTTCCGTCTCGGTCATGGTCGCCACAGAACCATGCGCCACCGACGTCCGGAACCGTCCGGGGTCGTGACCTGCTCCAGCGACTCGACCCGCAGGTCGCCGGCGACCGACTCCATCTCGGCGCGGGTCAGCCTCCAGGGCGGCTCGGTCGTGTACGGCTCGTCGTCCGCGCGCGGCGCCTGGACGACGAGCGCCCGGCCTCCGGGTGCGACGAGGGACCGCACCCCGGTGGCGGCCCGCTCGCGCAACGACGGGTGCAGCGCCTGGACCGTGTAGATCTCGACGACGAGGTCGAAGGCGCCGACGAGGTCGTCCTCGAGGTCGAGCAGGTTGCCGACGCGGTAGTCGACGGCAGTGGCGGGGTAGCGGTCGCGCACCGCGTCGACCGCGGCGGGGGAGATGTCGAACGCCGTGGTCGTCCAGCCCTCGCGGGCGAGGTGCTCGGAGTCGCCACCGAGACCGCACCCGACGACCACCGCACGCCGTCCTGCGCCGCGCTCGTTCTCGGCGGTCCAGGCGGCGAGGAAGGGGTGCGGTGTGGTGCGGTCCCAGGGCAGCGGGACGTCGCCGCGCGCGCCGGCCGACCAGAGCTCGTCGTACCAGCGGGTGGGGTCGCCGTCCTCGACCGCGGCGATCCCGAGCTCGTCGGCGAGCTCGTTCCAGGGACGCTCGCCGCTGGTCATGGCTCGATCATGGCCGGGCCGACCCCACGGCGCTCTCCTCCTCGGGCGAGAGCGGCTGCTCGCACTCCCAGCCCGCGATGCTCTTGGCGTAGCTCCGGGCCTCGCTGCGACCGTGGATCGCGGTGAGGACGACGCCGTCGCCGGCCTGGTCGAGCAGGGCCACCGACCAGGACAGCCGGCCGCCGACGTCGTTGAACGCGTCGTACCGCACGATCCCCAGGTGCCGGAACGTGCCGGCGGTCTCGGCCCTGAGCGCCGCCACCTCCTGCCGCAGGCCCACGACGTCCTCGGGGAGGGCGTCGGGGTCCCCCGTGTACGACGAGGTCCCGCGTCGCCAGGCGGCCGCGGCCAGGCCGAGGGCGGCCAGCGCGACCACCAGGCTGAGAACGGTCAGGGCATCCATCCCTTCGACACTAAACTGCGCCGGTGACCGCACCGCGACGCATCGCCTACCAGGGCGAGCCGGGCGCCAACAGCCACCAGGTGTGCCTGCAGCACTACCCCGAGGCCGAGGCGCTGGCCTGCGCGTCCTTCGAGGACGTCTTCGCAGCCGTCGAAGGAGGCCCAGGGACCGAACCCCGTGCTGACCTCGCGATGATCCCCATCGACAACTCGATCGCGGGCCGGGTCGCCGACATCCACCACTTCCTCCCGGACTCCGGGCTGCACATCGTCGCGGAGCACTTCCTGCGGATCCGGTTCCACCTGCTCGGCATCCCCGGCGCGAGGCTCGACGAGATCAAGACCGTGCACAGCCACGTCCACGCGCTCGGGCAGTGCCGCAAGTTCATCCGCGAGCACGAGCTGACGCCGGTCATCTCCGGTGACACCGCCGGCGCCGCCCGCGAGATCGTCGAGGCCGCGGACCCCACCCAGGCCGCCATCTCGCCCCCGCTCGCGGCGGAGATCTACGGGCTCGACGTGCTCGCCGAGGACATCGAGGACGAGGACCACAACACGACCCGGTTCGTGGTGCTGAGCCGGGAGCTGGTCGAGGCCGAGCCCGGGAACGGCCCGGTCGTCACGTCGTTCATCTTCAACGTGCGCAACCTGCCCGCCGCGCTCTACAAGGCGCTCGGCGGCTTCGCGACCAACGGCGTCAACATGACCAAGCTGGAGAGCTACATGGTCGGCGGTGAGTTCACCGCGACGCAGTTCCTCGCCGAGGTGGACGGCCACCCCTCCGACCTCGGGCTCTCGCGTGCCCTCGAGGAGCTGAAGTTCTTCACGACCGACGTGAAGATCCTGGGTGTCTACCCGGCCGACCCGTTCCGAGCCGATGGCTGAGGACAAGGTGGAAGACCTGGGCTTCGCCCGCGTCGACGTCGACCGCGCGCGGCGTACCGGCGACGCCGAGGTCGTGTACGGCGAGGGCAAGACGCCCGAGCAGGTCGTCGCGATCCTGCGCACCCTCCACGCCAAGCACCCGGACCGGGCGGTCCTCGCCACCCGGCTCGACGAGGACGCGCTCGCCCACGTCGCGAGCCAGCTGCCCGAGGCCGAGCTGCACCCGGTCGCGCGCGCCGTCACCCTCGGGCCGCTGCCGGACGGCCGGGGGACGGTCGCCGTCGTCTCGGCCGGCACCTCCGACGCGCCGGTCGCGGCCGAGGCGGCCCTCACGGCGCGCGTCCACGGTGCCGGCGTCGACCTCATCGAGGACGTCGGGGTCGCGGGCCTGCACCGGCTGCTCGCCGTCCAGGACCGGCTCGAGCGGGCCGACTGCCTGGTCGTCGTCGCCGGCATGGAGGGCGCGCTGCCGTCCGTCGTCGGCGGCCTCACCGGCGTGCCGCTCGTGGCGGTGCCGACCAGCGTCGGCTACGGCACCTCCTTCGGCGGGGTCACGGCCCTGCTGGCCATGCTCAACTCGTGCGCGCCCGGCGTCACGGTGGTGAACATCGACAACGGGTACGGCGCGGGCGTCTTCGCCGCGCGGGTGGCCCGGGCGACGGCAGGGCCTGCATGAGCGGCGTCATCTGGGTCGACGCCTCCTCCGGGGCCAGCGGCGACATGCTGCTCGGCGCCCTCCTCGGTGCCGGCGTACCCGTCGAGGTCGTCCAGCGTGCCGTCGACGCGGTCAGCCCCGAACCGGTGACGCTCCGGCGGGAGACCGTGACACGGGCGGGGTTCGCGGCCACCCGCTGCCACGTCGACGTCGCCCAGCTCGATGGTCAGTCGCACCACCACCGGACCTGGCGCGACATCCGCACGATGCTCCTCGAGGCCGATCTCGCCGAGCCCGTGCGGGACCTCGCGCTCCGGGTGTTCGAGCGGCTCGCGGTCGCCGAGGCCGCGGTCCACGGCAGTGAGCCGATGGACGTGCACTTCCACGAGGTGGGCGCCCTCGACGCGATCGCCGACGTCGTCGGCGTCGCCGCCGGGGTCGTCGCGCTCGGCGCCGACCACGTCGTCGTCAGCCCGGTCGCCGTCGGCTCGGGGTCGGTCCGCGGCGCGCACGGCACGCTGCCGGTCCCGCCGCCGGCGGTCGCCGAGCTCCTCCGCGGCGTCCCGTCGTACGCCGGGCCCCAGGGTGCGCCCGCGATGGAGCTCTGCACCCCGACCGGCGCCGCGCTCCTCACCACGATCGCCACGGCCTGGGGGCCTCAGCCGCCCATGGTCACCCGCGAGGTCGGGGTGGGTGCCGGGGGCCGCGACCCCGAGGGCCACGCGAACGTCCTGAGGCTGCTCGTCGGCGACGCGGCGGCGACGCCGACCGAGGGCGTCGACGACCTGCTGGTCCTCGAGACGAACGTCGACGACCTCGACCCCCGCGTGTGGCCCGAGGTGATCAGCGCCGTGCTGGCGGCCGGCGCGCTCGACGCCTGGCTCACGCCGATCCTGATGAAGAAGGGCCGCCCCGCGCACACCTTCCGGGCGCTCGTCGACCCGGCCGCCGCGGACCGGGTCCGGCGCACGATCTTCCGCGAGACCTCGACGATCGGCATCCGCACCCTCGGCGTCGAGCGGCACGCCCTGCCGCGCGAGACGACGACCGTCGAGGTCGGCGGTCTCGAGATCGCGGTCAAGCTGGCCCGGCTGGACGGCGTGGTCGTCAACGCCCAGCCCGAGTACGACGACGTCGTCCGGGCCGCGGCCGCCCTCGACCGGCCCGTCGTGGAGGTGCTCGCCGAGGCGACGGCGCTCAGCCGCGCCCTCCAGGGGGACCACCGGTGAGGGAGCGGGTCCGGCGGCTCGTCGAGTCCAGCCCGTTCCAGTGGGCGATCATCGTCGTGATCGTCGCCAACGCGGCGATCCTGGGGCTCGAGGTCTCGCCCGGCTGGATGGACCGCTACGAGTCCGAGACCAACCTCGCCGGGTGGGTCACGGTCGGCATCTTCGTCGTCGAGATCTCCCTGCGGCTGTTCGCGTACGGCCCGCAGTTCTTCAAGGGCGGCTGGAACCTCTTCGACTTCTTCGTGGTCGCGATCGCGGTGATCCCGGGTGCCGGGTCCTACTCGGTCCTGCGCGTGCTGCGGGTGCTGCGGGTCCTCCGCCTGCTCTCCACGGTGCGCTCGATGCGCCGCGTCGTCGCCGCCATGGTCGCGACCGTGCCCGGCATGGCCTCGATCGCGGCCCTGCTCGGCATGCTCATCTACATCGGCGCCGTCGTCGCGACCCAGCTGTTCGGCGACGTGGACGAGGAGCACTTCGGCAGCCTGGCCGCCTCGCTCCGGTCGATGTTCCAGGTGACCACCGGCGACGACTGGGCCAACGTGATCGCGCCGACCACCGCCGAGCACCCGTGGGCCTACGTCTTCTTCGTGGTCTTCATCGTGCTCGCGACGTACATCGTGCTGAACCTCTTCATCGCCGTCGCCGTCGAGGCGCTCGAGAAGGAGCAGGACGAGGAGTTCGAGGGGCTGCTGGGGGACGTCGAGGAGACGATGGACGCCTCGACCGAGGCGATCCTGGCGTCGATCGCCGACCTGAAGGCGCAGGTCACGGCGCTGGAGGAGAGACTCGAGCGGTGAGTCTCGACCTGGCCGCGCTGTTCCTCACCTTCGGCGCCATCTTCGTCGTCGAGCTGCCGGACAAGACGTTCCTCGCGACGCTGGTGCTCGCGACGAAGTACCGGCCGGTCCTGGTCTGGATCGGGGTGGGCGCCGCGTTCGCCGTGCAGACCACGGTCGCGGTGCTGCTCGGGCACGCGGCGTCCTTCCTGCCGGCGGACGCCGTGAAGGCCGTCGCCCTGGTGCTGTTCCTCGTCGGTGCGGTGATCCTGGTCCGCGAGGGCCGCGGCCACCAGCAGGACAGTGGGGATGAGTACGTCGAGGGCGCCAAGGACGTCACCGGGTTCCGGGCGGTGCTGGCGTCCTTCCTGATCCTGTTCGCCGCGGAGTGGGGCGACCTCTCGCAGCTGCTGACCATCTCGCTCGTGGCGCGCTACGAGGCGCCCGTCAGCGTGTTCATCGGGGCCCTGGGCGCGCTGCTCGTGGTCAGCGGGCTGGCGGTCATCGCGGGGCGCACGTTGCTGAGGTACGTGGCCCTGCACGTCCTCCACTACGTGGGTGCCGGGGTGTGCCTGGTGCTGGCGGCCCTCACGTTCGTCGAGCTCGTCTCCTAGAGTCCTCGCCATGGGTGAGCAGGCGAAGCACGGAGCGGACAGCGAGGTCGGTCGGCTGCGCACGGTCATGCTGCACCGGCCGGGTCCCGAGCTGAAGCGGCTGACCCCGCGCAACAACGACAAGCTGCTGTTCGACGGCATCCCGTGGGTCGCCCGCGCGCAGGACGAGCACGACGCCTTCGCGGCGGAGCTCCGGGCCCGCGACGTCGAGGTCCTCTACCTCACCGAGCTGCTCACCGAGACCCTCGAGCAGGCGGACGCCCGGGCGCACGCGACCGAGGAGGCGCTCCGCGACCTCGACCTCGGCGACACGATGCGCGGCTACCTCGAGGGCCTGCTCGGCGACGCGTCGCCGGCCGAGCTCACGACGTACCTCACCGCGGGCATCCGCAACGACGAGGTGCGCGGTGGCTTCGGGCTGGTGACGTCGATGCTGGCGTACGACGACTTCCTCATCGACCCGCTGCCCAACCTGCTCTTCACCCGCGACTCGTCGGTCTGGGTGCGCGACCGCGTGGCGATCACCTCGCTGGCGATGCCCGCCCGGAAGCGCGAGACCGAGCTGACCGAGCTGATCTACACCCGGCACCCGCGGTTCGTCGGCACGCCGACCATGCACGGCGCCCACCTCGAGCACGTCGAGGGCGGCGACGTCCTGCTGCTCGCGCCGGGCGTGATCGCGGTGGGCGTGGGGGAGCGGACGACGCCCGCCGGCGTCGAGCGGATGGCCCGCCAGTGCTTCACCGACGGGCTCGCGCACACCGTGCTCGCGGTGCCGATCGCCCAGGAGCGGGCGACCATGCACCTCGACACCATCTGCACGCTCGTGGACGTCGACAAGATGGTGGTCTACCCCAACGTGGCCGACTCGCTCGTCGCCTTCGCGGTGACCTCGACCGGCGACGGCGGGAACGGAGGCAGCGGGCCCGACGGCGACCTGCTCCTCGACGTCGCCCCGCCCGAGCCGTTCCTCGTCGCGGCGGCCAAGGCGATGGGCATCGACACGCTGCACCAGATCGACACCGGCCTCGACCCGGTGACCGCCGAGCGCGAGCAGTGGGACGACGGCAACAACACGCTGGCGCTGGCGCCGCGGGTCGCGGTCGCCTACGAGCGCAACGACGAGACCAACGCCCGGCTCGAGGACGCGGGCATCGAGGTGGTGCGGATCGCGGGCTCCGAGCTCGGCTCCGGACGGGGCGGGCCGCGCTGCATGAGCTGCCCGATCTCGAGAGACCCGCTGATCCTGGAGTAACCCGGGCACTAGGTTCGGCGTTGGGGAGTCGACAGCACGACGAAAGGCCCGGTGAAAGGTTCAGTCATGGCTGACACGTTCTTCTCCCTGTTCGCGCCCGAGGAGATCGCGCGCATCAGCGCCTCCGGCACCCGCGTGACGCTGCCCGAGGGCTGGGCGCCGATCTCGGAGTCCACCGGCGCCGACAAGGCGTACATCATCCTCAACGGCACGGTCTCGGTCCGCGCGCATGGCGAGGAGGTCGCCCAGCTGGGGCCCGGGGAGATCGTCGGGGAGGCCGCGATCCTCAACCACTCGCTGCGGACGGCCAGCATCGTCGCGCTCACCCCGCTGGAGCTGATCCACTTCACCAAGGAGCAGCTCGAGCGCCTGAACGTCGAGATGCCGTCCTTCCACGACGCCCTCGAGAAGGTCGCGTCCGAGCGGTTCCCCGCGTCCTGACGTGAGCGACGCGCCCGAGGTCGACCTCTCCGGTGGCCTGGACGCCATCGAGGAGCTGATCCTCGGCGAGGCACCGCACCTGACCCGGCTCCAGGTGACCGAGCAGGCCGGGGTGTCCCTCGAGGTCGCCCGCGAGCTGTGGCGGCTGCTCGGCTTCCCCGAGCAGGACGACGACGACGTCGCGTTCACCGAGGCCGACGTCCAGGCCCTGCGCTACAGCCACGACCTGATGAGGCTCGGCATCCTCAGCCCCGAGCGGCAGGCCGCCCTCGTCCGCACCTGGGGCCGCAGCTTCGCGCGGCTGGCCGAGTGGCAGACCCGGCTGCTCACCGAGGTCGCCCTCGAGAACGACGACCCGGTCGGCCAGATCACCTCGCTGACCGAGGAGGTCCTGCCGCGGCTGGAGACGCTCCAGAACTACGTCTGGCGCCAGCACCTGGCCAAGGCCTCCCGCCGGATGATGACGACCGAGTCACTGGGCTCGGACGTCACCGAGCTGGCCGTCGTGTTCGTCGACATCGTCGGCTTCACGTCGCGGAGCAAGGAGCTCAGCGACATCGAGCTCGTGACCTGGATCGAGTTCTTCGAGGCGGAGTGCTCGGCGGCCGTCAACGACCACGGCGGCCGGGTCATCAAGAACATCGGGGACGAGGTCCTGTTCGTGGCCGACGACGTCGCGCAGGCGGCCGAGGTCGCGCTGCTGCTGACGGGCCGCGGCGCCGACGACGAGGACGGGTTCCCGGCCGTCCGGGCGGGGATCGCCTTCGGCGAGGTCATGGCCCGGCTCGGCGACGTGCTCGGGCCCACCGTGAACGTCGCGTCGCGGCTGACCTCGCTCGCGCGGCCCGGGACCGTGCTCGTCGACGACGGCGCGCACGAGGCCCTGGCCGATGCGCCGGCGTACGCGTTCCGCCGGCTCCGGCGCACCTCGGTGAAGGGGTACGAGCGCCTGCAGCCGTGGGCGCTGCGTCCCTCGGACTGAACGGGTACCGGCACTCCGTGCCGGACTACGTGGAGGACGGCGGTTTCGACCGCGACACCGACTACATCCCCGACCGGATCGCCCGCGGCGGCGAGTGGCCGGTGGAGCCGGGGCGCTACCGGCTGGTCGCGGCGAAGGCCTGCCCGTGGGCGACGCGCGCGATCATCGTCCGGCAGCTGCTCGGGCTGGAGGACGTCATCTCGCTCGGCCTGTGCGGGCCCACGCACGGCGAGCGGAGCTGGCGGTTCGACCTCGACCCCGGGGAGGTGGACCCCGTGCTCGGGATCAAGCGGCTCGAGGAGGCGTACCTCGCGCGGTTCCCGGACTACGACAAGGGGATCACCGTCCCGGCGATCGTCGACGTGCCGACCGGGCAGGTGGTGACCAACGACTTCCCCCAGATCACCCACGACCTCTTCCACGAGTGGCGCGAGCTCCACCGGCCGGATGCGCCCGACCTGTGGCCGACCGCGGTCAGGGACGAGATGGAGGAGGTGATGGAGCGCGTGTACACCGAGGTCAACAACGGCGTGTACCGCTGCGGGTTCGCCGGCGACCAGCGGGCGTACGACGAGGCGTACGACCGGCTGTGGGCCGCCCTCGACTGGCTCGAGGACCGACTCTCCGGTCGCCGCTACCTGATGGGCGACGCCCTCACCGAGGCCGACGTCCGGCTGTTCACCACGCTCGCCCGGTTCGACGCGGTCTACCACTCGCACTTCAAGTGCAACCGGCAGAAGCTGACCGAGATGCCGGTGCTCTGGGCCTACGCCCGGGACCTCTTCCAGACACCGGGGTTCGGCGAGAACACCGACTTCGACCAGATCAAGCGGCACTACTACGTCGTGCAGGAGGACATCAACCCGACCGGGATCGTGCCGGCCGGCCCGGACCCCGCCGGGTGGTGGGAGCCGGTGGACCGAACCGTGGCCGGCTGAGCGCTGTCCCGCACCTAGCCTGTCGGTATGGGACACGACCACGGGCACGCCGCCGGCCGCGCGGGGGACCGCGCCCGCCTGCGGATCGTGCTCGCGGTCACCGGGTCGGTGCTGGTGCTCGAGATCGTCGGCTGGCTCGTCTCCGGCTCGCTCGCCCTGCTCGCCGACGCCGGGCACATGGCCACCGACGCGGCTGCCGTCGTGCTCGCGCTCGGGGCGTCGTACGTCGCCGGGATGAAGGGTGGCCCGAGGTCGACGTTCGGCCTGCACCGGGCCGAGGTGCTCGCGGCGCTGCTCAACTCGGTCGTGCTGCTGGGCGTCTGCGGCTACCTGTTCTGGACGGGGTTCGCGCGGCTCGGTGACCCGCAGGCCGTCGAGGCCGGACCCATGGTCGCGTTCGCGGTGGTCGGTCTCGTCGCCAACGCGGTCTCGATGGCGGTGCTCAACCGGTCCGAGACCGGCTCGCTGAACCTGCGGGGGGCGGCGAACGAGGTCTTCGCCGACCTGCTCGGGTCCCTGCTCGTCGTCGTGGCGGGCGTCGTGATCCTCACGACCGGCTGGGACCGCGCCGACCCGGTCGCCACGCTCGTCATCGCGGTGCTGATCGTGCCGCGCGCGGTCATCCTGATGCGCGAGGCGGCCGTCGTGCTGCTCGAGATCGCGCCGCAGGGGCTCGACCTCGAGGACGTGCGGCAGCACCTGCTCGGAGTCCCGGGGGTGACCGACGTCCACGACCTGCACGCCTGGACGATCACGAGCGGGATCCCGTCGCTGTCCGCGCACGTGACGGTGACCGACGCGTGCCTGGCCGAGCGCGGGGTCGGGCCGACGCTGGACGAGCTGTGCCAGTGCGTCGCCGACCACTTCGACGTGCACCACGCGACGTTCCAGATCGAGCCGGCCAGCCACCGGGAGCACGAGGACCTCGGCGAGCTGCACTGAGTCGCCCGGGCGGGAGGCTGATTCGCCGAGCGGCGGGGGGCCCGATAGATTGACGGGACGGATGTGGCCCGCCTCACAACCTCCTCACCACCCCCGAGGAGCAGTGCGGCAGGGCCACTGACCACGAGCCCGGCACGCGGAGACCCCGCAGAGCCGCGACTGCGAAGGAGCGTGTGTGCTTTGAACCCGTTCGGTCCGGACCTCGCGGAGGTCTTCGGCCCCTCGCAGAGCGACGGCGGCCCCGAGCTCGTCCAGCTGCTGACGCCCGAGGGCGAGCGCGTCCACCACCCAGAGTTCGACATCGACTTCACGCCGGACCAGCTGCGCGGCTTCTACCGCGACATGACGCTGGTCCGCCGCCTCGACACCGAGGCGACCGCGCTCCAGCGGCACGGCGAGCTCGGCATCTGGGCCCAGCTGCTCGGCCAGGAGGCCGCGCAGGTCGGCGCCGGCCGGGCGCTCCGTCCGCAGGACTTCGTCTTCCCGACCTACCGCGAGCACGGCGTCGCCTGGTGCCGTGGGCTCGACCCGCTCAAGCTGCTCGGGCTCTTCCGCGGCGTCGACCACGGCAACTGGGACCCCGCCGAGTACAACTTCGGCCTCTACACGATCGTGATCGGCGCCCAGTGCCTGCACGCCACCGGCTACGCGATGGGCATGCAGCGCGACGGCGTCGTCGGCACCGGCGACCCGGACCGCGACGCGGCGGTCGTCGCGCACTTCGGTGACGGCGCCTCCAGCCAGGGCGACGTCAACGAGGCGTTCATCTTCGCCGCGTCCTACAACGCCCCGGTCGTCTTCTTCTGCCAGAACAACCAGTGGGCGATCTCGGAGCCCATCGAGCGCCAGAGCCGCATCCCGCTCTACCAGCGCGCGCTCGGCTTCGGCTTCCCCGGGGTCCGGGTCGACGGCAACGACGTGCTGGCGACGTACGCCGTCACGCAGGCCGCGCTCCAGCGGGCCCGCGACGGCCAGGGCCCGACGTTCGTCGAGGCGTACACCTACCGGATGGGCGCGCACACCACGACCGACGACCCGACGCGGTACCGGCTCTCCGACGACGTCGAGAGCTGGAAGCTCAAGGACCCGATCGCCCGCGTCGAGGTCTACCTCAAGCGCAACGGCCTGGCCGACGCCGACTTCTTCGCGGACGTCGCCGCCGAGGCCGCCGAGCTCGGCGCCACGCTCCGCGAGGGCTGCAAGGCGCTGCCGGACCCGGAGCCGCTGAGCATGTTCGACCACGTCTACTCGGACATGCCGGAGGAGCTGATCGCCCAGCGCGACGGCTTCGCGGCGTACCTCGAGACCTTCGAGGGGGCGCACGGATGAGCGAGTCGAGCACGCAGAAGATCACCCTCGCCAAGGGCCTCAACATGGGCCTGCGCAAGGCGATGGAGAAGGACGACAAGGTCCTGATCATGGGCGAGGACGTCGGCAAGCTCGGCGGCGTCTTCCGGATCACCGACGGCCTGCAGAAGGACTTCGGCGAGGACCGCGTCATCGACAGCCCGCTCGCGGAGTCCGGCATCGTCGGCACCGCGGTCGGCATGGCGATGCGCGGCTACCGCCCGGTCGTGGAGATCCAGTTCGACGGGTTCGTCTACCCGGCGTACGACCAGATCGTCTGCCAGGTCGCCAAGATCCAGTTCCGCAGCAAGGGCCGGATCCCGATGCCGATGGTCATCCGGATCCCGTTCGGCGGCGGCATCGGGGCCGTCGAGCACCACAGCGAGTCGCCGGAGGCGCAGTTCGCGCACACCCCCGGCCTCAAGGTCGTCGCCTGCTCCAACCCCGTCGACGGCTACTGGATGATCCAGCAGGCCATCGAGTCCGACGACCCGGTGATCTTCCTCGAGCCCAAGCGGCAGTACCACGCCGACAAGGCCGACCTCGACGAGACGATCACGCCGGACCCGCTGTTCAGCTCGCGGGTGGTGCGCCAGGGCAGCGACGTGACCGTGCTGGCCTACGGCCCGACCGTGAAGACCGCGCTCAAGGCGGCCGAGGCGGCGTCGGGCGAGGGCCGCTCGATCGAGGTCATCGACCTGCGCACGCTGTCACCGCTCGACATGGCGCCGGTCTACGCGTCGGTGCAGCGCACCGGCCGCGCCGTGGTCGTGCACGAGGCCCACGTGAACCTCGGCATGGGAGCCGAGCTCTCGTCCCGGATCACCGAGCAGTGCTTCTACTCGCTCGAGGCGCCGGTGCTGCGTGTCGGCGGGTTCGACACTCCCTACCCCGCGTCGCGGATCGAGGAGGACTACCTCCCCGACCTCGACCGCCTGCTCGACGCGGTCGACCGATCGATGGGCTTCTGACATGGCCGAGTACCTGCTGCCCGACGTCGGCGAGGGCCTGACCGAGGCCGAGATCGTGGCCTGGAAGGTCAAGGTCGGCGACGTCATCGAGGTCAACGACATCGTCGTCGAGATCGAGACGGCGAAGTCGATCGTCGAGCTGCCGTCGCCGTACGCCGGCACGGTCACCGCGATCCTCGTCGAGGAGGGCGTGACCGTCGCGGTCGGGACGCCGATCATCGCGGTCGGCGACCCCAGCGAGGCCGGTGGCACGCCGGCCTCTGCCGCTGCCGACGAGATGGAGATCGACCTCTCCAACCCGGCCGCCTCCGGTGGCGGCGAGGGCGAGAGCCTGGTCGGCCGCAACAAGGCCGACCGCGGTCCGACCCGTCGGGCGCGCAAGGTCGAGTCCGGCACGTTGGCCACGCACATCCAGACGCAGGCGTCGTTCGAGACCGGGCTGGCCTCGCCCCTGGTCGAGGCCGCCGAGCCGGAGGCGGCCGTGCCGTCCACGTCGGCACGCGACCTGGAGCCGTCGGAGGCGCGGGTGCTGGCCAAGCCTCCCGTGCGCAAGCTGGCCAAGGACCTCGGCGTCGACCTCGCGACGGTCACCGGCACCGGCCCCAACGGCTCGGTGACGCGCGGTGACCTCGAGAGCGCTGGTTCCGCGACCGCCACCGCAGCACCCACCCGGCCGCGGCACGCCGCACCGGTGGGAGACCGGGAGACCCGGGAGCCCATCAAGGGCGTCCGCAAGATGATGGCCGGGGCCATGACGCAGTCGGCGTTCACGGCGCCCCACGTCACCGAGTGGGTCACCATCGACGCGACCCGGACCATGGAGCTCGTCGACCGCCTGAAGGCACGCCGCGAGTTCCGCGAGGTCAGGGTCTCGCCGCTCCTGGTGCTCGCCCGGGCTGTCATCCTGGCGATGCGCCGGACGCCGGAGATCAACTCGTTCTGGGACGACGCGGCCGAGGAGGTCGTGCTCAAGCACTACGTGAACCTCGGCATCGCCGCGGCCACCCCGCGCGGGCTGGTCGTGCCGAACGTCAAGGAGGCGCAGGACCTGTCGCTCCTCGAGCTCGCTGCGGCCCTCAACGACCTGACGGCCGTCGCCCGCGAGGGGAAGACGCAGCCGGCGGAGATGAGCGGCGGCACGTTCACGATCACGAACGTCGGTGTCTTCGGCGTCGACGCGGGCACCCCGATCATCAACCCGGGCGAGTCGGCGATCCTCTGCTTCGGCGCGATCAAGAAGCAGCCGTGGGTCGTGGAGGCCGATGGTGAGGACAGCATCGTCGTGCGTCAGGTGACCACGCTCGCGCTGTCCTTCGACCACCGGCACATCGACGGCGAGAAGGGCTCGCGCTTCCTCGCCGACGTGGCCGGGATCCTCGAGGACCCGGCGACCGCGCTGCTCTTCTAGGCGGCCTGGTGCGCCAGGACGGCACGCGCACGCTGGACCGGCATCGGCTCGGGAGCGCACAGTGCCAGACGTAGTCCGTCGACCAAGGAGGTCAGTGCGTCCAGGGTGAGGTCATCGGGCTGACCGCCCAGGACTGACTGCGCGAACAGCCGCTCCTGGATGCGCTGGTCAGCGACGCATTCAGCCACCACAGGGTCGGTGCGGGCCAGGTCGCAGAACGCGAGCCACACCCGGCAGTCCTCCACCTCGTCGTCCGAGGCCGGGAGCAGTGCCAGGATCCCGTCCGCCCAGGTGGCATCCGTCATCTGCTGGTTCCAGCGGTGACGGAACACGTTGACCGACACGTGCAGTATCCGACCCCTGGTGCGCCAGCGGTTGGTCAGCGCTCCCACGCTGGTGCCTTGGTGATCGGCAAGCAGGCGGAGGGAGAAGCCGTCCGCACCCGTCTGGCCCAGCAGCGCCATGACCCCGTCGGTGAGGATGTCTCCGGGGTCGAGCGAGTCAGGTCGGCGCGGCATGCGATCACCCCAGCAGGAGCCACCCCCGGAAGCGGGTGGTCGTGCCGGGCTTTTCCACAGAGCACCGCCCGAAAAAGAAACGGACGTCCGCTTCTTTCCACAACCGCCTACCGGGCCGCGTGAGGGTCGTCGCAGCCCCACGTCGCTAGAGCTTCCCCATCAGCCGGAGGGCGTACTCGGGCCACCACGCGCCGGCGTACGGACCGCCGTTGCACTCGCCGTCGGACTCGCCGGGCGCCTTGACCCAGAGGTAGGCGTCGATCTTGCGCTTGGCGACGACCTTCGGCGGGCGGCCCAGCCGGGCGGACAGCGGGTTGCACCAGTCGTTGCCGGTCCGCTGCCCGTTGCCGTTGCGCGAGGTGTCCATGACGTAGTGCTTCGTGCCGACACCCCGCTTGCGCAGGGCCTTGAGGACCCGCTTGGCGTACTTCTTCTCGAGGTCGGTGCGGACGAAGCTCGCGACGTTCACGCTGAAGCCACGGGCGTGCTTGATCCCGGACCTGATGAGGCGTCGGGCCATGACGTGCGGCTTGATCCAGGCGTTGTGGGCGGCGTCGATGTAGACCCAGACGCCGGCAGCCGTGAGGGTGCGCGTCGCGAAGCTCAGCAGGCCGGTGCGGTCGCCCTGGCCGGTGCACGTGCCGAGCAGGCCGAGGGCGTCGGGCTCGAGGATCGCCATCGCGTGCCTGCCCTTGAGGCCGGCGGCGAGGCGGGTGATCCACACCTTGTACGTGCGGGGGTCCAGGCCGCCGCCCGAGTACCCGCCGCAGTCGCGGTTCGGGATCGCGTAGATCGCGACGAGGGGGGTGCGGTGGTGCCGGTCGGCCTTCTTGGCGTACGAGCGCATCTGCTTCTTCACGGTGCCGACGGGGAACCAGCTCTCGCTCACCCACTGGGCGATCGGCCTCCTGCCGATCGGCTTGAAGCGGCTGTCGCGCTTGGCGGCCCAGTAGGCCTGCGACTCCTTGCTGACGTAGATCCGGCGGTGCAGACGCGGGTCGCCGGCCCGCTCGGCAGAGCTGCCCGAGCTGCCCGAGACGCCGGTGGAGGAGTCAGAGGAGGAGTCAGAGGACGAGTCAGAGGACGAGTCAGAGGACGAGTCGGAGGCGATCGCGGAGATCGGCACCAGCGCGACGAGCGCGGCGACGAGGAGGGCTACGAGGGGTCGGCGAAGCACCCATCGACGGTACGTGACGGTCGGCGCCGCGTGGCCGTTTCGTGCGCTTTCGTCACATCAGCCACAGCCACAGCCTCAGCCTCAGCCGCAGGCGCGGACGAGGGCGAGCGTGAGCGACTCGGCCACGGCGACCAGCTCCTCGACCGGCACGGACTCCTCGGGTCCGTGGGCCAGGCGGACGTCGCCGGGTCCGTAGTGCAGCGTGGGGATGCCGGCACCGGCGTAGAGCCGGAGGTCGCTGCCGTACGGCGCCCCGCGCTCGCGCGGTGGTGCAGCGCCGGTCACGTCGGCGTGCGCGCGGGCGACGAGTTCTCGCAGCCTGCCCTCGTCCCCGGCGTACCTGCCGCTCGCGAACTGGCCGCCGGGCCAGGTGACGACGGGTGGGTGCTCGCGCAGCCAGGGATCGGACCGCGCGACGTCCGCGACCGCCTCCTCCAGCGCCGCGCGGGCGAGCGCCGGGTCCTCGTCGATCACGACGCCCAGTCGGCCCTCGGCCACCAGCCGGTCGGGGACGCTGCTGGCCCAGTCGCCGCACGTCACCCGGCCGACCGACAGCGGGTAGGCGACCGGGTACTCCTGCATCAGGTGGTCGACCAGCTGGTTGCGACGCGCCTGGAGTCCCGCGAGCGCCGCGTGCACCGGCAGGAACGCCTCGAACGCGCTGACGCCGGCGTACGCGGTGCTGCCGTGGGTGGCCAGGCCGGGGACGGTGATCTCGAAGGTCAGTGCTCCGGCGTTCGCGGTGGTCAGGGTCCCGCTCGTCGGCTCGGCGATGACGCAGGCGTCGCCGCGGTGGCCGCGGGCGAGGGTGCCGAACGCGCCCAGGCCGCCGTCCTCCTCGCCGACCACCAGGTGCAGCGCGTAGGACCGCGACACCGGGATGCCGGCGGCGCGCACGGCCCGGACCGCAGCGATGGCGGCCACCACGCCCGCCTTCATGTCGACGGTGCCGCGCCCATGGACGCGGCCGCCGGTCACGCGTGGCACGAACGGGTCGCCGCGCCACCGTCCGAGGTCACCGGGTGGCACCACGTCGACGTGCCCCTGGAGGACGAGAGCGGGCCGGTCGTCGGCGGGCCCGCCGGTCGCCACGAGCCCCCACGCCTCGCTGCGCGGGACCTCCCAGCCGGGGAACGCCGGGTCCGAGGTCAGCAGCGGGAGGTCGAGCTCCCACAGGTCGATGTCGAGGTCGAGCAGCTGCAGCTGCTTGGCGAGGTGGTGCACCACGTCGCTCTCGGCGTCGCTCCCGCTGACCGACGGGACGGCGACGAGCTCGACCAGGTCGCGCACGAGCTCGCGCTCGTCGACGAACGCCAGGGCGCGCAGCTCGACGTCGTCGAGGTCGCGGTACGTCATCGGCTCCTCCTCGCGGCCCACCCCCCGGTCCACCCCTGGGGGTGAAGAAACGGTAAGCGGTCACCGACCGCCTGGCCCATGACCCGTTCAGGCCACTCCGAACGGACCCGATCGGGTCAGGGAGGGCCAGGGAGGCCACAGGCAGGACCCGAGCTCAGAGCACGACGGGTGCGACGTCCCAGCCCTCGGGAGAGATGGGGTGCAGGATCGCGTCCGTGCCGCCGTCGAGGTAGAGCACCGAGCCCACGATCAGCGAGGCGTCGTCGGAGAGCAGGAACGCGATGGCGGCGGCGATCTCCTCGGGGCGGCCGTCCCGGCCGATGGCGGTCGGGTACGACTCGGAGAGCGGGCCGAAGACCGGGTCGGCCTTCAGCTGCTCGACCATGGCCGTGGCGATCTTGCCGGGGGCGACCGAGTTGAGGCGGATGCCGGCGCCGGCCCACTCGGGCTTCACGCCCTCCCGGCGGGCCCACCACGCGAGGCCGGCCTTGCTGGCCGGGTAGACCATCACCGCCTCGGTCTGCGAGGCCGCGGCGCGGGCGGCCGCCTCGTCGCCCTTGAGGCACAGGGCGGCGACGCCGGAGTCCCAGCCGGGCTGGCCGGTGATCGAGTTCGAGGCGAGCATCACCACGCCCGCGCTCCCGGCGGCGGCGAGCCGGTCGCGCAACCCGTCGACCAGGGCGACCGCGCCGAAGTAGTTGACCGACACGACCAGGGCGGGGTCGACGCCGGTGAACCCGCCGATGCCGGCCGCCGGTACGACGCCGTGGACCGGGCCGGCGCCGACCGCGGCCAGGACGCCCTCGAGCGCATCGCGTCGTCCGGCCTCGGTGGCGAGGTCGGCCACGACGCTGATCTGTCCGCCGGCGTCGTGGAGGTCGACCGTCACGACACGGTGTCCGTCGGCACGCAGCCGCTCCGTGGTCGCCGCGCCGATCCCGGAGGCGGCACCGCTGACGACGTAGGTCTTCTGGTCCGGCACGGCGCTCACCCTAGGGCGTGCCACGCCTCCAGCAGCTCGGTCTCACGCTCGCGGGTGATGCCCGTGCGCACCGCGTCGGGATCGGACCGCACCCAGGCCAGGGTGTCGCGTGCCGAGTCGGCGACCGGCCGCGTGACGAGGCCGGCCTCGCGCGGGAGGTCGGCGTCGTGGGCGAGCATCCCGTCGTACTCGGGGCGGGGGAGCCAGAGCGGCAGCGAGTCCGGCCCGGCCCACGCCTCGACGCCGCGGTCGGTGAGGAACCCCTGCTCCACCCAGGTGAACGTCGCGCCGGCGGCCACCCCCGCAGCCACCTGGTCGAGGAGGTCCGCGAACCGCGTCACCGGACCGATGCCGTCCACGACACCGGTCCGCTTCTGCTCGCAGGAGTCGACGATCCAGTCGGCCAGGTCGCGGACGTCGACGACCTGGACGGTGTCGTCGGGCGTGCCCGGGGCGAGCACCTCGCCCCCGTCGGCGAGCCGGAGGGGCCAGTAGGTGAAGCGACCGCTCGGGTCGCCGGGACCGACGATGAGTCCCGGCCGGACCACCATCGCCGACGCCGCGCCGTTCAGGACCGCCTGCTCGCACGACACCTTCATCGGCCCGTAGGCCTCCATGTCGACGGCCAGGTCGACGTCCTCGTGGATCGGCGCGTGCTCGGGCGTCGCGCCGGGGTGCCCGCCGGGGGTCGCGTTCTCGGCGTACACGCTGATCGTCGAGACGAAGACCCAGTGCGCGTCCGGGACGGCCTCCACCGCGGCGCGGACCCGGGACGGGTGCCGGGCGACGTCGACGACGGCGTCGTACGTGCCGAGGTCCGGCAGGGGCTGGTCGCGGTCGACGGGCAGGTGGGTCACGCCGTCGGGAAGCGTCCCCGAGGTGCCCCGGCACGCGCAGGTCACGTCGTGGCCGCGTCGGACGGCCTCGGCCGCCACGGCCTTCGAGAGGAACAGCGTGCCGCCGAGCACCAGGATCCGCATGGCGACCACGCAACACGACGGGCGCGGCGGGTCACAAGGGATTCAGCCGAGGGCGGAACTCGGGCGTCGGTCGGGCGTCGGTCAGGCGTGGGTCACGCGTCGGTCAGGGTGATGTCCACCATCAGCTCGTCGGCCAGCTCCTCGAGCGTCGTGCTCAGCGTCTCCTGCGACGTCTCCGGCGGTGCGACGAGCACGGCGTGCGCCTCGAAGAGCGTGCCCCCGGCCATGGGGGCGTCGCGCACGTCCGTGACGAGCTCCTCGATGTTGACGTCGAGGGCGGCGAGCGACGCGGAGATCTCGGCGACGATGCCGGGCCGGTCGGCGCCCAGCAGGTCCAGGCTGAAGTGCACGGACGCCGGTTCGTCCGGGGCGTCGCTCCGCTCGAGGGCGACGTGGAGGCCCTCGACGGCCAGCGCCTCGAGGTCGGCGACCAGTGCGTCGTACCGCTCGTCGGCGACCGACACCACGACGATCCCGGCGAACTTGCCGGCCAGGCGCGACATCTGGCTGCGCTCCCAGCTCGCGCCGTGCTCGTTGACCGGCCCGGACAGCGCCGACACGAGACCGGGGCGGTCGTCACCGAGGATCGTGAGGACGAAGGTGGCCACTCCCGGACACTAGTCCCGCGGCGGGGTCGTGTCGCCGAGCAGCCAGGCGTCGAAGAAGCCGGTGAGCTCCTCGCCCGTCTCCTCCTCGACCCAGGCCAGGTAGTCGTCGCGGCCCGTGCTCCGGTTGTCGCGCACCTCCGGCCACTCACGGACGATCCGGAAGAACTCGTCGTCGCCGATCCGCTGCCGCAGCTCGTGCCACATGAGCGCGGGGCCGTAGTAGATGTTGCCCTCGCCGAACGCCTCCGCGTCGTACGCCGCCGGCGGCCCGGACTGCGCGCGGTAGCCCTCCTCGAGGGCGGCGTAGACCTCCATCTGCGCGTCGTCGGTGATGCCCGCCTGGTCGGCCTCCCACAGGCCCTGGAGGTACATCGCCATGCCCTCGTTCATCCACACGTCCCGCCAGTCGTTCGGCGTGACCCGGTCGCCGTACCACTGGTGCGCCATCTCGTGGACGAGCACGTTGGAGGACAGCGTGTAGTCGGTCTTGCCCAGCGTGATCATGGTCTGGGTCTCCATGCCGCTCTGGGAGTCGACGAGCAGGAAGCCGAGGGTGTCGAAGGGGTAGGGCCCGAGCTTCTCCTCCAGCCAGTCCAGGCCCGGGCCGGCGGCCTGGAGCCGGGTGGCCAGCTCCGGCTCGTCGGACGGCACCCAGAAGTCGATCTCGACACCGCTGCGCGACTCGGTGCTGGTCATCGCGTAGTCCCCGAACGCCACCGTCGTGAGGTACGACGCCGCCGGCTCGGCGAGGAGCCACGACGTCGTGGTCCGGCCCTCCTCCTCGGTCCGGTCGACCAGCTCGCCGTTGGCCACGCCGACCCACGGCGACGGCACGGTGAGCGAGAACGCGTAGAGGGCCTTGTCGGACGGCTGGTCGTTCACCGGGTACCACGTGTGCGCGCCGTACGGCTCCTGCATGGTCCAGGTCTCGCCGGAGGGCGTGATGGTGAAGCCGGTGGTGCTGAAGTCGCCGCGCGTCGTCGGGGCGGCGACCGGCTCGGGCGTGCCGGCGTACTCCACCTCCAGCAGGTGGCGAGCGTCCTCGACGACGGCCGCGGCGACGACGAGGTCCTTGCCGTCGTGGGTGGCCTCGACGTCCTGGCCGTCGAGGCGGACCGCGCCGACCTCCAGCGCCGGGCTCAGGTCGAGCTGGAACCGCTCGGCGTCGCGCGTGGCCCGGAACGCGATCGTCGCCGTGCCGGTGAGCAGCCGCTTCCGCGGTGCCCACGCGAGTGAGAGGTCGTAGGCCAGCGCGTCGACGCCCGGGTCGCCGACGTCGGGGTAGTAGGTGTCCTCGACCGGCTCGCTCAGCGCGACGTCGAGCCGCGGGTCGTCCGGCGACAGGGACGCCCCGTCGTCCACGGGGCCCACTTCGCCCTGGGGCGGCGCGACGACGGTCGGGCCGCGGACGCCGGGCAGCGTCGTGCTGCAACCGGTGAGCAGGACCAGCAGGACCAGCAGGAGGGCGGCCGCGGCCCCCCGCACCAGGCGCGTCATGCCCTAGGTGCCCTCGGACGCCGCGAGCAGGGGCCGGACCAGCTTGCGGCCGTGGTGGATCTGGGCCTTGATCGTGCCGAGCGGCGACCCGACCTGCTCGGCGATCTCCTCGTAGGACATGCCGTAGACGTCGCGCAGCAGCAGCGGCTCGACCATCTGCGGGTGCTCGCGCTCGAGCGTCTCCATCGCCTCGAGCAGGTCGAGCCGGGTGCCGGCGATGACGCTGGTCGTGCGCGGGTCGGGCTTCTGCATCCCGTCGTGGGCCTCGGGGTCGGCGGCCACCGCCTGGTTCTTCATCCGCCGGTAGGTCGACCGGGCGCTGTTCACCGCCACCACGTGCAGCCAGGTCGTGAACCGGCCCTTCTGGTTCCAGGTGCCGATCTTGCTCGCGACCTTGATCAGGGCCTCCTGGCACGCGTCCTCGGCGTCCCCGGAGTAGGGGAGCACGCCGCGGCACACCGCCAGGGTGCGCGGCCGGACCTCGCCGAGCAGCACCTCGAGGGCGTCCCGGTCGCCGTCCTGGGCACGGCGGGCGAGGTCGTCGATGTCGTCCGGCTCCATGGCATGACCATAATCACGGGGTGTCCATGCCCCAGAGACTCGGGCGGTACGTGGTGCGGCGCAGGATCGGCAACGGCGCCTTCGCGACCGTGTGGCTCGCCTACGACGAGCAGCTCGACTCACCCGTCGCCGTGAAGGTGCTGGCGGACAACTGGACCGAGGACGCCCACATCCGGAAGCGGTTCCAGGAGGAGGGGCGCTACCTCCGCAAGGTCGAGTCGCCGCACGTCGTGTCGGTGTACGACGCGGGGGAGCTCGACGACGGCCGGCCCTACCTCGTCATGTCCTACGCGGACCAGGGCACGCTCGCCGACCGCCTCGAGGTGGAGGGGCTGACCGTGGCCCAGGCGATGGAGGTGGTCCGGCAGGTCGGCGCCGGCCTGCAGGCCCTGCACGACCGCGACATCGTGCACCGCGACGTGAAGCCGGCCAACGTGCTCTTCCGCAGCGCCACCAGCCCCGGCGGCGAGATCCAGGTGCGGGCGATGGTCGGCGACCTCGGCCTGGGCCGGGCGCTCGACATGTCGTCGCGGCTCACGATGGTGGCCGGCACGCCGTCGTACGTCGCCCCGGAGCAGGCGCTCGCCGAGTCACCGGACGGCCGCGCGGACCAGTACTCGCTCGCGGCGCTCGCCTACCTGCTGCTGACCGGGCGCCCCGCCTTCAAGCACCTGAGCCTGATCGAGGCCGGACACCCGGGTCCGCTGACCCCGCTGTCCACCCCCGAGCGACCGTTCCCGGCCGAGGTCGAGGCCGTGGTCGCGCGTGGCCTCGCCCCGGACCGCGAGGACCGCTACCCGACCGTCTCGGGCTTCGTGACGGCGCTGGAGTCGGCACTCGGTCCGGCCGTCGAGGGCCCGGCGGTGACGGAGGCGTGGCTGCCGGTCGACCCCGACCTGACCCAGCCCGGGCCGCGCCCGGCCCTGACGTCCGGTGGTGCGGCGGGGACGACCGAGCCGACCGCGCCGAGGCGCCGGGGGCGTCGGGTGCTGGTCGGTGCGCTCGTCGGCCTGCTCGGTCTCGGCCTGGGCGTGGCGGGCGGCTACGTCCTCCAGCGGTCGCAGGAGCCCGAGGACCGGACCGTCGACGACGTGGACGGGACCCTGAGCGTGACGGTGCCGGCCGACTGGGACCGGGCCGACGCCGACCAGGGCTGGGAGCCGCCCAACGCCCCGTCCGCGACCTTCCCGGCGCTGTCCGTCGGTACGTCGGCCACCTGGTCGGACGAGGACTCGACCGGTCACGGCGTCTTCGTGGCCCTGCTCCCCGGCGACCAGATCCCGGAGCAGCTGCCGCAGCACCCGGAGTGCGAGGCCGCGGCCGACCCGATCCGGGACACCTCGGGCGACGTGAACACGACCGTCGTGATGACCGGCTGCCCGGGTGGCGTCACCGTCGAGCGCGTCGTGCAGGTCACCTCGGACACGTTGCTCTGGGTGCAGGTGCGCACCCCGGACCGGGCCACGGCGAACCGGGTGCTCGACTCCGTCGAGACGCACGGCCTCTAGCCGGTCCGGCTACTCGGTCGGGGGCTCCTGGGGCTCCTGGGGCTCCACGGCCACCATCGACTGCGCCGTCCGGACGACCAGGTCCTCGATGCCGTCGCGGTCCATGTCCCGGCCGGTCACGGCGACCACCGCGTAGGCGTCCTGGGTGTCGTCGAGCACGACGAACCGGTCCACCTCCACGCGGAAGTAGCCGTTGCTGTCGATGTAGCTGAACACGATCGTGTTCGCGACGTCCGACTCCACCGTCAGCGTCCTGAGGTTCCCGTCCCTGAGCGTGCTCTCCAGAGCGGCCTGGCGCGCGCCCTTCGCACCGCCCACGGAGAGGTTGCTGCCCTTGAGCAGCTCGATCCGCAGCTTGTAGGTGTTGACCGGGTTGTCCGGGTCCGCCCAGTTCCACTGCTCGTCGCCGGGGTCGCGCACCGAGAGCCGCCACCCCTCCGGGCGGTCGACCCGCACCCCCGGCTCGTCCTTCCGGTTCTGCAGCCGCTCGCGGACCATCGGCAGGTTCGTCGGCAGGGGGGCGATGTCCGGGTCCGGCATGACCTCCTCCGCCGTGAGCGTGGGCGCCGCCGGCGAGACGGCCGGCAGCGGCTCGGGGCCGGCGAGCCGACCGGGGTCCTCGGTGGTCGACGCCGCGACGGCGTACCCCGCCCCGAGCCCGAGGAGGAGCAGCACCAGGAATAACCCGATGACTCTCCTGTTCATGGACATGAGACTAAACAGCCCGTTCACAGCGATGAGACCGGGATGTTCGACGGGTCTGTCGTAGTGGAGATGCCCCGTTCGTGGAGAAGGCATGAGAACTTCTTCCACCCTGAGAGAGGACCCCATGACTGCCACGGTTGAGCCCACCGAGACGAACGCCGCGGGAGACCTCTCGCGCCGCGCCCGCTGGCTGGCCCTCTACGTGCTGTGCCTGGGCGACCTGATGATCGTGCTCGACCAGAGCATCGTGAACGTCGCGCTGCCCTCGATCCGCGACGACCTCGGCTTCAGCCAGTCGTCGCTGGCCTGGGTCGTCAACGCCTACCTCCTGACCTTCGGCGGCTTCCTGCTGCTGTCCGGCCGGCTCGGCGACCTGCTCGGCAACAAGCGGGTCTTCCTCGGCGGCACCCTGTTCTTCATCGCCGCCTCCGTGGCGTGCGGTCTCGCGCCGTCGTCCGAGCTGCTCATCGTCGGCCGGGCCGTCCAGGGCCTGGGCGGCGCCGCGGTCTCGGCCGTCGCGCTGTCGCTGATCATGGGCCTGTTCACCGAGGGCGCCGAGCGCGCCAAGGCGATGGGCGTGTTCGGCTTCGTGATGTCCGGCGGTGGCGCGGTCGGCGTGCTGCTCGGCGGCGTGCTGACCGGCCTCTTCTCGTGGCACTGGATCTTCCTGGTGAACGTGCCGATCGGCCTCGCGGTCCTGTTCGCCGCCCGGACGCTGCTGCCCGCGGACGACGTCGAGCCCGGCAGCGCCCAGCTGGACGTCCCCGGCGCGGTGCTGGTGACCGGTGCGCTGATGCTCGCGGTCTACGGCATCGTGGGCGGCAACGACGCGGGCTGGACCTCCGGCCGCACGCTCGGGTTCCTCGGGGCGAGCGCCGTCCTCTTCGCGACGTTCGTCGCCTGGGAGGCCCGGGCCGCCGCGCCGCTGGTGCCGCTCCGGATCTTCCGGCTCCGCAACCTGGTCGTCTCGCAGATCGTCGGCATCCTCTGGGCCGCCGCGATGTTCGCCTGGTTCTTCCTCGCCGCGCTCTACCTGCAGGACGTCCTGGACTACGAGGCGCTCGAGGTCGGTCTGGCCTTCGTGCCGACCAGCCTGGTGATGATGTTCTGCTCGCTCCAGCTGTCGGACCGCCTGGTCATGAGGTTCGGGATCCGGCCGCCGCTGGTGGTCGGGCTCGGCCTGGCCGGCATCAGCCTCGCGCTGTTCGCGCTGGCTCCGGTCGACGGCTCCTTCGTCGTCCACGTGCTGCCCTCGATGATCCTGCTCGGCATCGGCGCCGGCATCGCCTTCAACCCGGTCCTGCTCGCCGCGATGGGCGACGTCGAGCCGCACGAGTCCGGTCTCGCGTCCGGCGTGGTCAACACCGCGTTCATGATGGGCGGCGCGCTCGGCCTGGCCGTGCTGGTCGCGGTCTCCGACTCGCGCTACGCGTCGCTCCTGGACGGCGGCGCCGACCAGGTCTCCGCCCTCAACGGCGGTCTCCACGCGGCGTTCGCGGTGGGTGCCGTCTGCGCCGTGTCCGCGGCCGCCATCGGTGGGCTGTTCCTGCGGCCCAAGCCGATGGAGATGGGCGAGGGCGCGCCGATGGCGGCCCACTGACGCCCCGGGCGGTGGAACGGGTGTCCTAGCCTCACCACCGTGTCCGATCTCCTGATCCGCAACGCCCGGCTGGTGCCGGTGCACGGTGAGCTGATGGTCCAGGCGCTGGTCGACGTGCTGGTGCAGGGCGGGACGGTCACCCAGGCGGTGGCGGGCCTCGAGCGCCCGGAGGGCGTCGAGGAGATCGACGCCGACGGCCGGTGGCTGGCGCCCGGGCTGTGGGACCAGCACACGCACCTCACCCAGTGGGTCGAGGGGCGGCAGCGGCTGGACCTCGCGGGCGCCGGCTCGGTCGAGGAGGCCGCGGCGATCGTCGCCCGCCGGCTCGCCGAGGAGCCGGGCACCCCCGTCGTCGGCTGGGGGCACCGGTCGGCGTTCATGGGCCGCGACGGGACGACCGCCGAGCTCGACGCGGTGTCGACCGAGGTGCCGATCGTCCTGATCAGCGGCGACGGGCACCACGCCTGGGGCAACACCCTCGGGCTCACCCAGCTCGGGCTCCCGGTGCGCGACGAGGTCGTCCGCGAGAACGAGTGGTTCGACGCCTACCCGCGGCTCGGCGTCATCGCGGGCCGGACCGACTCGCCCGAGGCCTACCGGGACGCCCTCGGGGCGGCCGCCGCGCTGGGCGTGGTCGGCACGGTCGACTTCGAGTTCAACGGCCGCCGCGAGCCGTGGGTCGAGCGCTGGAACGACGGCTGCGACCTGCTGCGCGTCCGCTGGGCGACGTACGCCGCCGGGCTGGACGAGGTGCTGGAGGCGGGGCTGCGGACGGGCGACCCGCTCCCCGGGGCCGACGACCGGCTCACGATGGGCCCGCTCAAGATCATCAGCGACGGGTCGCTGAACACGAGGACGGCCTGGTGCTGCGACCCGTACGCCGACGCCGCCACCCTCGAGCACCCGGCCGGGCTGCCGAACCAGACGGCGGCCGACCTGCGCGCCCTGCTCGGCCGGGCCACGCAGGCCGGGCTCGAGGTCGCCACCCACGCGATCGGCGACGCGGCCGTCGCCGACGCGCTGCTGGCCTACCGCGAGACCGGGGCCGCCGGGTCGGTGGAGCACGCCCAGCTCGTGCGGCCCGAGGACGTCCCGGTGCTGGCCGAGCTCGGGCTGCGGGCCAGCGTCCAGCCGGCCCACCTGCTGGACGACCGCGACCTCACCGAGCTGGTGTGGCCGGGCCGGGGCGACCGGTGCTTCGCGTTCCGATGGATGCTGGACGCGGGCGTCGAGCTCGCCCTCGGCTCGGACGCCCCGGTCTCACCGCTCGACCCGTGGCTGGCGATCGCCGCGGCGGTGCACCGCAGCGCCGACGACCGCGACCCGTGGCACGCCGAGCAGGCCCTCACCCCGGCGGAGGCGTTCCGCGCGTCGGTCGACGGGCAGCCGAGCGTCGGCGTCGGGTCCCGGGGCGACCTCGTCCTCCTCGACCGCAACCCGCAGGAGTCCGCCGGCACGACGAGCGAGACGGCGCGGGCCCTCCGGGCGATGCCGGTCGCGCTCACGGTGGTGGCGGGCCGGGTCGTGCACCACCGGCTCTAGTCGTCCAGCGCCTCGACGACCAGCTCGGCGACCGCGACCTGCTCCTCCGCGAAGGGGTGCATGGTCGCCCCCGGTGCCGCCGGGTCGTCGACGACGCCCCTGACCCACGCGTCCTCACCGGCGCAGACGTCGTGGCCGGCGCTGGCGGCCAGCAGGTCGACGTAGCGGACGTCGGCGTCCTCGGCGGCCTGCTGCGTGGCCCGGCCCATCGCGACCAGGGTCGAGCGGACGAACCCGTAGTCGGCCGGCGTCAGCGGCAGGGCGTCGCACCGGATCCGGTCGGGCACGAGCTGCGGGTAGCCGACGAGGACGACGTCGGCGTCGGGCGCACGGTCCTTGATCCCCAGCAGCGCCGAGGTGAGGCGCTCCTGGATCACCGCGATCGTGTCGAGGACCGTGCCGTCCTCGCCCTGCGTCAGCAGGTCGCGGCACGGGGAGCCGGTCTTCTGCTCGGCGCCCAGCCGGAGGCACTCGACGAACAGCAGGCTGAAGAGCCCCTCGTCGTTGCCACCGATGCCCAGGGTGACCAGGTCCGTGTCCGTGGTGAGCGCGTTGAACTGCGGTGCCCGCGGTCCGGTCGACGTCTCCTGCACCCCGATCAGCGAGGTGACCGACGCGCCGCCGCAGCTGACGTCGCGGAGAGCCAGGTCGAGCTCCTCGGCGACGAGTGCCGGGTAGTTGGCGTCCGAGCGCAGGCAGCCGGCGTCGACCGTCTCGGGCACACCGGGGGCTGACGTGTAGGAGTCACCCAGCGCGACGTACTCCCGCGTGGCCGCGCTGCCCGCCGTGCTGTCCGCCGTGCTGTCCGCCGTGCTGGGCTCCCCGCTCGGGTCCTCGCCGTCCCCGCTGCAGGCGGACGCCGCGACGAACGTGCTCACGAGGAGGCACACGAGGGCGAGGTGTCGACGGGGGAGCACGACGGACACCGTACGGGTGAGCCAGCAGCGGCGAACGAGGTCGGCGCCGCCGGTGACCCTCGGGTCATCCGGCGACGCCGACCAGCCGCGCAGCCCGCTCAGAGGTCGAGCGGCCGCAGCACCCGGTTGATCGCGTGGGCGACCTGCTTGTTCCCGCGGTTGATGTCGAGGACCACGACCTTGGGGTTCGCGTCGTTCTTGTCCTTGTCGTTGAGGAACACGCCGTCCTTCGTGACGTGGACCCGGAAGGACTTGCCCATGGCCGTCTGGATCTTCTGGCCCTCGGCCGCGAGCACCTTGGGCGACGTGAGCGTCTTCCCGGCGACGACGTGGTACAGCAGGATCGTCTCGATCGTGTCGATGCTGCCGGCGGCCTTCACGACCTTCGCGAGGGTCTTCGCCTCGGTGCGGGGCGCCTTGCCGGTGAGGTCCTTGACCAGCTTGCGGAAGGCGCTGTCCGTCGGGACGAACGCGGTCAACCGGGTGTTGCCGTCGGCCAGGAGGCCCACCGGGCTGTCGGGCTTGGCGGCGAGCACCGCGTAGACGGCGGCCTCGACGATGTCGAAGTCCTTCCAGTTCTTGTCGAACTTCTGGCCGTCGGCGGCCAGGACCTCGGCCAGGCTCGTGGTGCCGGCCTTCTGTGCGGCCGGTGCGGCCTGGGCGGCGGGGCTCGCCAGGCCGGTCACCGAGGCGATGAGACCGAGCCCGACGCACACTGCGCCGAGCCGTCGGTTCACGGGGTTCCTCATGGTTCTCTCCTTCTTGTCGGGGTCTTGCTTGTCGGGCTCTGTGGGTGGGGCAGGGGTGGGTCAGGTGGCGTAGCTGCCGCGCAGCACCGAGGTCACGCTGTGCCCCGGGTCGCCGTCGTCGGTCTCGAGGCTCACGTCGACGGCGGAGTAGGCGGCCAGCAGTGACTCGTCGACGCCGAAGGTGGCGGTGCCGCCCGGCCCGACCACGCCGAGCGGCAGCATCTTGTTCGTGGTCGGGTCCAGCAGCCAGACGTAGTAGAAGCCGCCGTCGGGAGCCGAGGGCAGGCCCTCGGTGCGGACGGTCATCCGGGTGCTGTGGTTCCCCTCGACGACCATCTCGACCTGGCCGGTGCCGCTGCCGTCGACGGGGTCGAGCGCGGCGGAGACGCTGTCCTGGACACCGGGCCGGCCGTCGTCCCCGGACCCCCTGCTCCCGGCCACGCCGATCCCGACCCCGGACGCGAGGACCGCGACCGCAGCGACGGCCAGCAGCCAGCGGGAGCGGCGTGCGTCCGGGCGGCGCGACGGCGCGACGAACGGTGGCGGCGTCGGCAGCTCGTCCAGCCCGGACGGGCCGGCCGGCACCGAGGCGCCGCGCTCGAGCAGGGCGTGCCCGGTCGCCGTCGCGACGAGGTCGTCGCGGCACCGCGAGCAGTCGGTCAGGTGGTCCTCGACCCGCAGCGCCTCGTCGATGCCGACCTCGCCCCGGAGGAAGGCCACCAGGTCGGGGTGCTCGGACAGGTGGTGGTCGCTCATCGCGGCCCCCTCTCGCGGACGAGTCGTGCCAGGTTCCGGGTCCCGCGCGCGGCTCGCGCCTTGACCGTCCCGATCGGGACGTCCAGACGCTCGGCGATCTCGCGCTGGGTCAGGTCACCGAAGTAGGCGAGGGTCAGGACGTCGCGCTCCCCGGCGGAGAGCTGGTCGAGGGCGTGCCGCACCTCGGCGGCGTCGGCGTAGCGGTCCACCGTCTCCCGGCCGTCCTCGCCGACCAGGTCGCGGACGACCTCCACGGGGACCACGTCGTGCCGCCGCGAGCGGAGCGCGTCGACCGCGCGCCGGTGGGCGATCGTGAAGAGCCACGCCCCGAGCCGCTGGTCCGGGTCGAAGCGGTCGGCGGCACGCCAGGCGTCCATGAAGGTCCGCTGGAGCACGTCCTCGGCCTCGTCGTGACCGACGTAGCGGCGCAGGAAGGCCAGGATGCTGGGGGCGTACTCGGCGTACGCCTCCTCGAGCGCGGCGCCGTCGCGTGCCGCGAGCCGCACGCCGATCGTCGCCTGTCCACCCTCCACACCAGTACTTCGGTGAGCAGGCGGTCTCCGGTTGCACGAACGCCGACCTTTCTCAGGTCAGGCCTTTCTCAGGTCAGGCGAGAGCGATCGTCAGCTCCAGCACCGTGTCGGGGTCCTCGAGCCGGTCGCCGTACAGCTCGCGCAGCTGTCCCATGCGGTAGCGCACGGTCTGCGGGTGCACGAACAGCGCGGCGGCGATGTCGTCGCGACGGCCCTGGTGGAGCAGCCAGGCGCGCAGCGTGTCCGCCAGCTTCTCGGCGGACGCCGGACGCAGTCCGGACAGCGGCGCGAGCGCCCGGGCGCGCAGGTCCGCGAGGGCGGACTCGTCGGCGTGCAGCACCAGCCGCGGCAGGTCCGACTCGGTGTCGACCTCGACCCCGAGCTCACGGGCCCGCACGGCGCGGTCGACCGAGCGGCGGACCTCGAGCCACGGCACGGCCGGCCCGGCGAGCGAGCCACGGTCCCGGAGGGCGCGCAGCAGCGCGGTCCGGCGCCTCCCGTGCGCGTCCGGCACGAGGAGCAGCGCGACGTCCTCGCTGCCCGGCACCTCGCGGGCCTGGATGGTCGCGGCCGAGACCAGCCCGAGCACCGGCCGGACCTGCGACTCGGGCACGAGGACGGCGGTGAGCGTCGTCGGTGTCGACCAGCCGGCCGCCTCCGCCGCGTCCGTGACCTCCTCGGGCGTCGCCTCGTCGAGCAGCAGCGTGGCCACCCGCTCGAGGAGTCGCTGACGGACCCGCCCGGTGGTCTCGGTCTCGTCGGTGTGCCCGGCCACGCTCGCCGCGGACAGCTCGTCGATGTAGGCGAACACCAGCTCGGCGAAGTCGACCAGCACGTCACCGTCCACGCCGGCCCGGACCGCGGTGCGCGACATCTCGCGCCAGGAGACGCGCGCGCCGATGCGGTACGCCGCCAGGAGGGCGTCGGTGCTGCGGCCGCTGCGGGCCTCGCCGCGGCCCAGCTGGTAGGCGCCCTCGACGGCCGGCGCCGCGGGCGTGCTCAGGTCCACGCCGCGGCGTCCGCTGGCCAGCGAGAGGAAGCCGCCCAGGGCGAGCTGGACGGCGTTGCTGATGGTCTCGCCCATCGGTCCGCTGAAGGCGTCGGTGTAGCTCGGCACCTCCTCGACGATGGTCGCGACGACCTGGTCGGCGACCGCCGGCAGCTCCACCCGCATCCTGGCCACGGCGTCGCTGGGGATGTGCAGACCGTGCTCGGCCGTGTGGCGGCGGCCACCCGAAGGGGTCGATCTGACCATGTTTTGTCCTCTGCGAACAAATGTGACGTGGTCGTTCACGTCGTCAGGTCAGGATTCTACGCGCTCCGCGCAGGATCATGGGATGCATGCCCACCCTCCTGCGCCGTCTGGCTGACGCAGCGGTCACCCCGCTCGACCTCGACGACGTCCTCGACGTCTTCAGCCCGCTCCGGGCCGGGGCCGAGCTGCGCGGCCGGATCGTGTCGGTGACGCCGGAGACGGCGGAGTCCGCGACGATCGTGGTGAAGCCGGGTCGCGACTGGGCGGGGCACGTCCCGGGTCAGTACGTCCGCGTCGGCGTGGACGTCGACGGCATCCGGCTCTGGCGCACCTACTCGCTGACCCACGGCCGCCGCGCCGACCGCTGCATCAGCCTCACCGTCAAGGCGATCCCGGGCGGCGTGGTCTCCAGCTACCTCGTCCACCGGGCGCGTGTCGGCGAGATGATCCAGCTGGAGCAGGCCGAGGGCGAGTTCGTCCTCCCTCAGCCGCTGCCGGAGAAGCTGCTCCTCGTCACGGCCGGCTCCGGCATCACGCCGGTCATCGGCATGCTCCGCAACCTGTTCTCGCGCCGTACGCCGGCGGCGACCGACATCGTGCTCGTGCACGTCAACGTGAACGAGTCGACCACGATCTTCCGCGAGGAGCTCCGGGCCCACCACGAGGCCGGCCGGATCACGCTCGTCGAGCGGTACGACGAGACGCACGGCCTGCTCGACGTGGACCACCTCGAGAGCCTGGTGCCCGACCTCGACCAGCGCCTCGCGTACGCCTGCGGGCCCGCGGGCCTGCTCGACGCCCTCGAGCGGCACCACGCGGAGCGCGGCCTCGTGCTCACCACCGAGCGGTTCCGGACCGTCCTGCTCGAGGCCGGTGAGGGCGGCACGCTCGCGTTCGCCGACGGCACCACCCTCGAGGCCGACGGCGCCACGCCGCTGCTCGACGTCGCCGAGGAGGCCGGCGTCCTGATGCCGAGCGGGTGCCGGATGGGCATCTGCATGGGCTGCGTCCTGCCGCTGAGGTCGGGCGCCGTCCGCGACCTGCGCAACGGCCAGATCACCGTCGCCGTCCCTGGCGAGACCGGCCCCGCCGGCCTGCCGATCCAGACCTGCATCAACGCCGCCGCCGGCGACTGCCTCATCGACCACTAGTCCCACCGCTGGTTGAGCCGCGAGCGCAGCGAGCGTGTCGAAACCCCACAAGGAGTCCTCATGACCGTCATCACCAAGCAGCCCGTCAGCCCGATCGCGCACCTCACGCCCGAGGACGTCGAGCAGCTCGGCATCGAGCTCGACGCGATCCGCCAGGAGGTGCTCGACACCCGGGGCGAGAAGGACGCGGCGTACATCCGCAAGGTCATCGACGTGCAGCGCAAGCTCGAGCTCGGCTCGCGCGCCGTCCTGCTCGGCTCCGCGCTGCCGCCGCTCTGGGTCCTGGGCACGGTCGGCCTCTCGGTCGCGAAGATCCTCGAGAACATGGAGATCGGCCACAACGTCCTGCACGGCCAGTGGGACTGGATGCGCGACCCGAAGATCCACTCCACGACGTGGGAGTGGGACATGGCGACCCCGGCCGAGCAGTGGCAGCACTCGCACAACCAGGTGCACCACACGTACACGAACATCGTCGGCAAGGACAACGACCTCGGCTACGGCATCATGCGCGTCGACGAGGACCAGAAGTGGCACCCGTTCTACCTGGCGCAGCCGTTCTGGAACTTCGTGAACGCCTGCTTCTTCGAGTACGGCATCGCGGCGTACGACCTCGAGCTCGGCCGCAACCTGCGGATCCCCAAGGAGAAGCGGCCCGCCGAGTTCCAGGGCAACGTCAAGAAGGTGCTCGGCAAGATCCGCAAGCAGGCGACCAAGGACTACGTCGTCAACCCGGCGCTGGCCATCCCCTTCGGCGCGTTCCTGCCGACGCTGGCCGCGAACTTCACCGCCAACATCGTGCGCAACGTCTGGTCGCACTCGGTGATCATGTGCGGTCACTTCCCCGAGGGCGTCGAGACCTTCGAGCTCAAGTCGATCCCCGACGACGAGACCCGCGGTCAGTGGTACCTCCGCCAGATGCTCGGCTCCGCCAACATCTCCGGCGGCAGGTTCCTGCACCTGATGAGCGGCAACCTCTCGCACCAGATCGAGCACCACCTGTTCCCGGACCTGCCGTCCAGCCGGTACGCCGAGGTGGCCCCGAAGGTCCGCGCGCTCTTCGAGAAGTACGACCTGAACTACCACACCGCGCCGATGCCGCAGCAGGTCTACTCGGCCTGGCACAGGGTCGTCCGGCTCTCGCTGCCGAACGGCTGGCTGGCCACGACCACCGTCAAGAACGCCCCCGAGCAGCTCAAGCTGCTGTGGGCGATGACGACCAAGGGCCCGAAGATCCGCCGCGCGGCGGCCGCTCGCCTGCAGCAGCAGGCACGGCGCCAGGAGCAGGCTGCCTGACCCGCATCCGTCGGTAGCGGCACGTCACCCGGCTTCCTCGAACACGACGAGGGCGAGCTCGACGTTGTCGGGGTCACCGGAACGGACCCGCACCTCCACCTCCTGGTCGCCGGCCGGGACGAGGAAGAAGCCGTAGGGGCTGCCGCGGACGTCGAGGTCGCCGACCTGCTCCAGCGCGAGCGGCACGGTGCGGTCGCCGATCCTGAGCTCCGGTCGGGGTATGCACTGGCCCGACTCCGCATCGCTGGACGCGACGGTGAAGCAGTCGATGCGCGCCCGTGTGTAGGTGTCCAGGACGGCCACCAGGCGGACGGCGTCGGTCGCGCGCAGCGTGGTCTCGACGCTCGACCGGCCGGGCTTCTCCGCCAGGACCTGCCGGACCACGTAGTCGGTCCCGTCGGCGGACACCCGCGCCGATACGTCGACGTCGGCGACGGTCGCGACGGGAGGTGCCCAGTACTCGTAGAGGGAGACGCCGAAGGTGACGTCGGTGCTGGCCAGTGGCGACGGCCGCGAGCGGAGGTCCTTGCAGGTGTGCCACGACCTCCTCGCGAAGCAGGCGAGGTGCCGGCGGGGGATCGGCCGGGTCACGAACATCCGGACCCAGGTCGGCGCCGGTTCTGCGCCTTCGCGGCTGAACGGGGAGATGTCGCGAGGGATCGTGGGGAAGTTGTGCGGGACCGACTGGTCGCACGGGCCCCAGGCGGTCGGACCCGACCTGCCGACGACGACGACGTACCAAGTGTCCGGGTCTCCTGAGCAGTAGGAGCTCCACTCCGGCGTGTGCGTGTCCCGCAACGCCACCTCGAACCGGAGCTCGGTCAGGGGTTCCAGACCGGGCCGGGTGTTGGTCCGGGTGGCGAGCTCCTCGTACTCGCGGAAGTCGCCGGGCGCGACTTTCACGATCGGAACGACGGTGCTCCCGCCAACAGCACTCTTCGTGGCTGTGCGCCCCGACTCGTCCGCGTCCGAGCCGTCGACGAGCTGGAGCCCGAGGGCGACCAGCGCGACGGCTGCCGCGATGCCTGCCGCGACCGCGAGGCGTCTGCTCCAGCTCACGCCACCTCCTCGAGCACGACGAGGGCGAAGTCGATGTGATCGGGGTCGCCCGAGCCGACGCGCAGCTCGATCTCCTGGTCCCCGTCCGGGACAAGGAAGAGGCCGGGGGAGAAGCCGGCCCCGGCCATGGACTGCACGAAGTCGTTGTCGTCGATGGTCACGATCCGGTCGCCGATCCTGAGCTCCCAGGTGGCTTCGCAGGCGTGGTAGGCGTCCAGGTCGGAGCCGGCAGCGAGCTGGCAGTCGCTGAGCGCTGCCGGGTGGCCGTCCAGGACGCCGACCAGGCGCTCACCGGTGGTCTCAGGCAGCGTCGCCGTGAAGCCGTGCTGCCCGTCTCCCGGCGTGAGCACCTGGCTGACCAGGTAGTCGGTGCCGGCGATCGACGCGCGCGCCGCGAGGTCGTAGCCCATGACCTCGGTCACCGATGGCGCCCAGTACTCGTAGACCGAGATGCCGAAGGTGACATCGGTGCTGTCCAGCGGCTCCAGCTGCGGGTCCATGCCCAGGCACTCGGGCGGGGACTTCCGGTCGAAGCACCGCTGCTGCTTGGCGGGGATCTCGTCGACGACGAACATCCGCACGACCTCGGTGTCCGGGGCGTCGCCGCTGTGAAAGAGCGGGCGTGATGTCGGGGAAGACGGGGAACGGGTCGCTCGCCGGCCGGTCGCAGTAGCCCGAACCCGACGCGCCGCCGTCACCGACGACCATGACGTACCAGGTGTCCGGGTCGCCGCTGCAGAAGGCGCTGAACTCGAAGGTGTAGCGGTCGTGCACGGGCACCTCGAAGGTGAGCTCGGTGAGGCCCTCGTTGCCAGGCTGGGTGTTGGTGACCGTCCCGAGCACCTCGTACTCCCGGAGGTCGTCCGGGGTGATCTCCGGGACCTCCACCACCGGCACCCCGGGCGCGGTGCTGGTCTCCACCGTGGGTGACGGCGTGGGAGCGAGGGGCTCCACGGCGTCGTCGTCGCCTCCGGTGGCCTGCAGCCCGACGGCGACGACGGCGCACACCGCCGCGAGTCCGGCGGCGATCGAGGCCTGCTGCCGGCGCTGCGCCCTGCGGGCGAGCGACCTGATGCCGTCCGGCGCGACGTGGATGTCCGGGACGTCGCCTGCGACGTCCTGGGCCGCGGCCCTCAGCAGGTCGTCGAGCGTCATGACGCGCTCCCCTCGTCGTTTCCGCCCACCACGTCCGCGAGCACTCCGGCCAACCGGCGGTTGGCGGCGTGCGCCGTGCTCTTCACCGTCCCCGGAGCCATCCCGAGCACCTCCGCGATCTCGTGCTCGGACAGGTCCTCGTAGTAGCGCAGCACCACCACCGCACGCTGGCGAGGGGGCAGCGCCAGCACCGCGTTCCAGACCGTTCGGCTGGTCGCCACGCGGTCGTCGTGGACGTCCGAGCCCCGCTCGGGCACCGGTACGCCGAGCTCACGCGAGCTCCGCCACCAACGACGTGACGAGGCCTGGTTGACGAGGATCCGCCGTGCGTACGCGGCAGGCTGCTCCATCGCGGACACGCGTGACCACCGCTGGTAGACCTTGACGAGCGTCGTCTGGACGAGGTCCTCGGCGCGCTGGTGGTCGCCGGTGAGCAGGTAGGCGGTGCGGAACAGCGACCGCGAGCGCGCGGCGACGAACTCCGAGAACCCCGGAGAGTCCAGCTCGTCGCGTTCGCCCATGACGACCTCCCGGCGCGCAGGCACCGACCCCAGCATGCTCGCTGGCGACTCGTCCGGACCCATGACCACTCAAGCCCGCGACCGGGTTGATCGGTTCAGCGAGGAGGATGGAATTCGCGTGGAGCTGGGGTTGACGCATATACGAACATGTGTTTGAATACTGGCAGCACGCACAGCTTGACCCCGGACCCAGGAACCTCGCCGGCAGTGCTCCGGCAGTTTGGCCAACGATCAGGCCCCCTGCGTTCGACGGATGACCCGTAAGTCCCGGCGGTCGACTCCCCGGGCAGCCCGTCGAGCAGGAGTGTGCTGATGAGCCAGGAGCTCTGGTCCGGTCCCGGGAGGCACCCGGTGCTGCGGAGCCTCGACGCCATCGAGTCCGCGCTCAAGGACGTGGCGGACGTCGACCCGACCTTCATGACGCCCGGCGACAAGCGCGACGCGATCGTGGCCTCTGCTCGCGTCGGCGCCAGGCTCGACGAGCTGCGGCTGCGCGTCCTGACGACGTCGGCCGACGTGGCCGCCGAGGACGGCGCTCGCGACGTCGCCGAGTGGCTGGACCACCACAACCGGGTCGACCGATCGGTCGCCCGTCGGGAGCAGCGGCTCGGCGAGACCCTGGACGAACGGTGGCGACTCGTCCGGTCCGGGATGCGCGACGGAGTCGTGTCCGTGGAGCAGGCCGACGTGATCACCCGGGCCCTGGACAGGCTGCCCGACCACATCGACGCCGAGGTCGTCGCCCTGGCGGAGGCCAGGCTGGTCACCGAGGCCGCGTCGTACGGCCCGAGGGAGCTGCGGGTCATGGGGCGCCGGATCCTCGACGTGGTCGCCCCCGAGCTCGGTGAGGAGCAGGAGCGCCGGGCGCTCGAGGCCGAGGAGCAGGCCGCCGAAGCCAGGACCTGGCTGGTCGGACGCCGTCGCGGCGACGGACGGACCAGGGTGGTCGGCGACCTGCCCGACGCGGCCTGGGACCGGCTGGTCACCTACGTCGAGCCCTATCTCTCGCCGCGCCGGCCCGGCCAGGAGCGGGAGAACCCCGACGACCGCCGCCCCTACGAGATGAGGTTCGGCGCCGGGTTCGTGTCCTTCCTCGAGCACGTCGACCCGACGCGCCTGCCGATCCACGGCGGCGACGCCACGACGGTGATGGTGACGATCGACCACGCGACGCTGAGCGAGCAGCTCGGGTCGGCCGGTGTCGCGACCATCGACGACCAGCCCATCTCAGCAGCGGCGGTCCGCCGGCTGGCGTGCACGGCCAAGATCATCCCGGTGGTCCTCGGCGGCAGGTCCGAGGTCCTCGACCTCGGCCGCGCTCGGCGGCTGTTCACCCGGGCCCAGCGCAAGGCCCTGCGCCGACTGCACCAGCGATGCCGGGGCCGCGGTTGCCGGGTCAGGGCGACCTGGTGCGAGGCCCACCACCTGAGCAAGCCGTGGGCCAGAGGTGGCAACACCGACCTGGCGGACGGCACCCTGCTGTGCCCGTTCCACCACCACCTGGCGCACGACCCGCGGTACGAGACGCGGGTACGTCCCGGCGGTGACATCACGTTCCACCGGCGGACGTAGGCCGAGGATCAGAGCCGGTACGTCGTCTGTCCGTGCTCGTCACCGAAGACCAGCACCTTGTCCGGGACCACCCGGAAGACGACCGCGCCGTCACCCACGCCGTCGCCCTGGTCGCTGAGCTCGAAGAACCGGTGCTCGCGGACCTCCCAGCGCCAGTCGCCGTCGTACTTGGCCTCCCACTCGTCGGCCAGCGACAGAAGGAGCGCGTCGTCCTCGACCCGCTCGGCCACGCCTTCGACCGAGACGTCCTTGCCGCTGCCCCAGCCGTCGGCGCCGAGGGGCCCGGCGGTGACGAGCACGTGCGGGTCGTGCTCGAGGTTGCGCATCTTCTGCTCGGCGTCGCCGGTGCAGAAGTAGAAGGCACCCTCGCGCCACACGCCGCACAGCGGGACGGCGTGCGGTCGGCCGTCGCGCCGGACGGTGACGATCCAGTACAGGGGCGCGCGCTGCAGCCGTTCGTCGACGTCGGACCAGGCAGGCGCCGCGACCGAGGCGTCGCCGTACAGCGGGGAGACCGTTCCAGTGACCATGACGTACCGACCGTCGACGGCCGCCGAAGTCATCGCCGTGCCGAGGGACGACGCAGGGTGGGGTACAGATGAGGGATGGACACCCTCACCCTGAACAACGGCGCGGAGATCCCGGCTCTCGGGCTCGGCGTCTTCCAGACCCCACCCGACGAGACCCGGTCGAGCGTGGCGGCCGCGCTGGAGACCGGTTACCGGCATGTCGACACCGCGGCGGCGTACGGCAACGAGCGCGAGGTGGGTGAAGCCATCCATGCGTCCGGTCTCGCCCGCGACGAGGTCTTCGTCGAGACCAAGATCTGGATCAGCGACTTCGGGTACGACGAGACGCTGCACGGCTTCGAGAAGAGCGCCGGGAAGCTCGGGATCGAGCAGATCGACCTGTTGATCCTCCACCAGGCGCTGCCGTCGGACTTCGAGCGGACCCTGGGCGCCTACCGTGCGCTGGAGACGCTCCTCGGGCAGGGCAAGGTGCGCGCGATCGGCGTCAGCAACTTCATGGTCGACCACCTCACCGACCTGCTCGACAAGACCGACGTCGTGCCGACGGTGAACCAGATCGAGGTGCACCCGTACTTCCAGCAGCGCGAGGTGCAGGCGTTCGGCGCCGAGCACGGGATCCTCACCCAGGCCTGGGCGCCGATCGGCGGCATCACGTTCTACCGCGACAGCGGCCACACCAGCACCCTCGAGGACCCGGTCATCCGCGGCATCGCCGAGGCGCACGGCAAGTCTCCGGCCCAGGTCATGTTGCGCTGGCACCTCCAGCAGGGTCGGCAGGTCATCCCGAAGTCGACGAAACCGCACCGGATCGCCGAGAACTTCGACGTCTTCGACTTCGAGGTCACCAACGACGAGCTCGCTTCCATCGACGCCCTCGACACGGGGAAGCGTGGTGGGCCCGAGCCCACCACGGTCACCATGGAGAGCATGGGCATGCCGATCCCGGAGGCCTGAGCGGACGACGTCGGCAGCGCCAGTTGTACGGTCGAGGGCGATGACAACCGTGGAGGACCTCGCCGCGACGTCGGTCCAGACACACCGGATCGTCTTCCGGTTCCCCGACCCCGAGCACCGGGTCGACGGGGTGCGGGTGTGGACCGACCTCGACCTCGGCGTGGACCCGCAGATGAACCCGACCGACCTCGGCTGGGAGCTGCGCGTCCCGATGCCCAAGCTGGACTGCCTCGAGTACCTCTTCGACGTGGCGGGGGAGGGGATGGTCACCGACCCGGGCAACCCCGAGCTCAAGGACGGCGCGTTCGGGCCGCACTCGTGGCTGGCGATGCCCGGGTACGCCGAGCCGCGCTGGCTCGGCCTCGAGCCCGTCGAGGGCGTCCGCCAGAACGTGGCGGTCGACGCCGCCGTCTGGCAGCCCGTCGGCGTCGCCAGCAACGACCGGCTCCCGATGCTCGTCGCGCACGACGGCCCGGAGATGGACGGGTTCGGGGAGGTCACCCTGTTCGTCGCGGCCCTGATCGGTACCGGTGAGCTGCCCGCGATGCGGGTGGCGCTGCTGGCGCCGGGCTCGCGCGACGAGAGGTACGGCGCCAACCCGGCGTACCCGTCCAAGCTCGGCGGCACGGCGGTGGCGCGCCTGCTGCGCCAGTACCCGAGCGACCACAAGCCGGTCCTGATGGGCCAGAGCCTCGGCGCGCTCGCGGCCCTGCACGCGGCCTGGCACCAGCCGGACGTCTTCGGCGGGCTGTTCCTCCAGTCCGGCTCGTTCTTCACCCAGGAGCTCGACCCGCAGGAGTCCGGCTACGCGAGGTTCGCCGACGTCACCGGTTTCGTCGCCGACGTCCATGCGGCGGACCGCGCGCCCTCGCTGCCCCCGACGACGATCACCTGCGGGACGGCCGAGGAGAACCTCGCCAACAACATCGCGATGCGCGAGACCCTGCGCCACCTCGGCGTCGACGTCGGGTGGGGCGAGACCCGCCAGGGTCACACCTGGACGTGCTGGCGCGACCTGCTCGATCCTCATCTCACCGCGCTCCTCCAGAAGGTGTGGGCCCCATAGACCGCACACACGTCGACCTCGACATGCCCGGCTTCGACCGGGCCGGCACCGTCGTGCGCTACGGCCACTACGGCCGGCCGGTGCTGGTGTTCCCGTCCGAGCAGGGGAGGGCGTGGGACTTCGAGTCCAACGGCATGGTCGACGCGGTCGCCGACCTGGTCGACGCCGGCCGGGTCAAGCTCTACTGCGTCGACTCGGTCGACGACCGGACGTGGTCGGACACCGGCATCCCGCTCGAGGACCGTGCGCGCGGCCACCACGCCTACACGTCCTGGGTGCTCGACCGGGTCGTGCCGTGGATCGCCGAGGACAGCCCGGGGTCGACCGAGGCCGTGGTCACCGGCTGCAGCATGGGCGCCTTCCACGCGCTCCAGCTCGCGCTGAGCCGCGCCGACCTGTTCCCCGTGGCGCTCTGCCTCAGCGGCAACTACGACCCGGCGCAGTGGCAGGCGTGGGGCGACCGCGGCGACGCGTCGTACTTCACGAACCCGACCGACCACGTCGCCCACCTGCACGGCGACCACCTCGAGTGGCTCCGCCAACGCCTGTTCGTCGTGCTCGTGGTGGGGCAGGGTGCCTGGGAGACGCACCCGACCGGGTCGCTGCCGTCGGCCCGGCAGATGGCGTCGCTGCTGGGCGAGAAGGGGATACCGCACGAGCTCGACGAGTGGGGGCACGACGCCGCCCACGACTGGGACTGGTGGCAGAAGCAGCTCGCCCACCACCTGCCCCGGTTCTGCTGACACGACCGACGAGAGGACCTCGATGACCGACCACCTGATCGGACTGCTGCTGGGCGCCGAGGAGGACTGGCCCCGGGCCTTCGAGTCGGTCCTGCGCAAGGTCGGTCCGATCACGGTCGACGGCGAGACCCACACGGTCAGCAGCGAGAGGCTGACCATCGAGCCGTTCCGGCTGACCGACCCGGTGCGCACCGAGCTCGTCATCGACCGGCTGGCGCACTGGTACTACCACCCGCGCGAGTGGCTGAAGAAGGCCGCGCTCGTCAACGGCACCTACCTGCTCAACAGCCCGTTCACGTTCCAGTCGATGGAGAAGCACAGCGCCTACTGCGCCATGGTCCGTCTGGGGCTCAAGGTGCCGCCGACCACGCTGGTGCCGTACAAGAACCCGATCGACAACGTCCGCTGGGCCTACACCGCCGAGAAGTACAACCAGTCCTTCGACCTCGACGCGATCGCCGACGAGCTCGGCTACCCGCTGTACATGAAGCCGTTCGACGGCGGTGGCTGGCGCGGGGTGTCGCGCGTCGACGACCGCGGCGACCTGCACAAGGCGTACGACGAGTCCGGCGAGATGCTCATGCACCTCCAGGCCACCATCGACTTCGAGCACTTCGCCCGGGCGCTGTCGATCGGCGCCGAGACGATGGTCATGGACTTCAAGCCGGACCTGCCGATGCACCAGCGGTACGCCGTCAGCCACGACTTCCTCTCGGAGTCGTCCGGCTTCCAGGCCGCGGCGATCAGCCGGATCGTGAACGCGTTCTTCCTCTGGGAGTTCAACTCCTGCGAGATGCTCGTGTCCGGCGACGAGGTGCACCCGATCGACTACGCCAACGCGTGCCCGGACGTCGCGGTCACCTCCCTGCACTACTACTTCCCGTGGGCGATCACCGCGCTGGTGCGCTGGTCGGTCTACTGCGTCGTGACGGGTCGAAAGCAGCGCGTGGACCTCGGCACCGGCCGCTACTTCGACATCGCGGACGACGACGGTCTGTCGTACGACGAGAAGGTCAGGGCGTACCTCGCGATCGCCGACGAGCACTTCGAGACCGAGCGCTACCGGGAGTTCTGCGACACGCATCTGGCGCACCTGCCCGAGGCGGTTCTCGAGTGGGTCACCTCCGACGAGTTCGACCGGATGCTGCGCGACACCGTCGCGGCGACGTACCCGCCGCACGAGCACGAGCAGTTCCTGGCCCACTTCCGCGGTCTCGTGGGGCTGTGGGCGAGCGACCAGCAGCACTAGCGTGTGGCTGTGGTGAGCGACGGTCCTGCGGACGACGGGTCGGTCGGCGACTTCCTGGGCCGGCTAGCCACCCGTACGCCGACCCCCGCGGGCGGATCGGTCGCGGCCCTGTGCACCGCCCAGGCCGCCGCCCTCGTGGCCATGGTGGCGCGGTACTGCGAGGACTCCGAGCTGGCCGGGCGGGCCGACCGGCTCGTCGACCAGGCGCGGCGGCTGATGGTCGACGACGAGCGGGCCTTCGGTGCCGTGGCCGATGCGTGGACACTCCCTCGCGGAGGGGGCTCCGACGACGAGGCGCGACGCGCGGCGATCGACCAGGCACTCCTGGAGGCCTCCGAGCCGCAGGCGCAGGTGGTCGAGACCGCGATCGAGGTGCTGGTCCTGATCGACCAGCTGCGACCGGCCGCCCGGGCGGGGCTGCGGTCCGACCTGGTCGCGGCGGGCGAGGTGGCCAGGGCGGGCTCCGCCATCGCGAGGATGAACGTGGAGTCGAACCTGAGCACGCTGCCGGAGTCGGAGGGGCGCTCGCGACTGCTGCGGCGCATGGGCGTCACGAGAGGGAGAACCTGAGTGCTGTCGGACATCGAGATCGCGAACGCCGCCGAGCTGCGGCCCATCACCGAGGTCGCCCGGGACGAGCTGGGGATCGACGCGACCCACCTCGTGCCCTACGGCCACCACAAGGCGAAGGTCGACCTCGGCTACCTCAGGTCCCTCGAGGACCGGCCGCTCGGCAAGCTGATCCTGATGACGGCGATGTCGCCGACGCCGGCGGGCGAGGGCAAGACCACGACCACGGTCGGGCTGTCCGACGCGCTGCGCGGACTGGGGCTGCGGACGATGGCCTGCCTGCGTGAGCCGTCGATGGGGCCGGTCTTCGGCATGAAGGGCGGAGCCGCCGGCGGTGGCTGGTCGCAGGTGGTGCCGATGACCGACATCAACCTGCACTTCACCGGCGACTTCGCGGCGATCGCGGCCGCGAACAACCTCCTCGCCGCCCTGGTGGACAACCACATCCACCACGGCAACGCCCTCGGGATCGACGTGCGCACGGTGGACTGGAAGCGGGTGCTCGACCTCAACGACCGCGCGCTGCGCGAGGTGGTCGTCGGGCTCGGCGGCCCGGCCAACGGCTACCCGCGCGAGGAGGGTTTCGACATCGTCGTGGCCTCCGAGCTGATGGCGATCTTCTGCCTGACCGAGTCCTGGGCCGACCTCAAGCGCCGGATCGGCGACATCGTGATCGGGCACACCCGGGACAAGAAGCCGGTCACCGCCCGGGAGCTCGGCGCCGACGGAGCGATGGCGGTGCTGCTCCGGGACGCCCTCGCGCCGAACCTGGTCCAGACGCTGGAGCACACGCCGGCGTTCGTGCACGGCGGGCCGTTCGCGAACATCGCGCACGGGTGCAGCTCGGTCGTCGCCACCCGTGCGGCCCTGCGGCTGGCCGACTACGTGGTGACCGAGGCCGGCTTCGGGGCCGACCTGGGCGCCGAGAAGTTCGTCGACATCAAGTGCCGCAAGTCCGGGCTCCGTCCCGACGCCGCCGTGCTGGTGGCGACGGTCCGGGCGCTGAAGTTCCACGGCGGGGTCGAGGTCCCGGACCTGAACCGGGAGGACCTCGGGGCGGTCGAGCGCGGCATGGAGAACATCGAGCGACACCTGCGCAACGTCCGCGAGGTCTACGGCATCCCGTGCGTGGTCGCCCTCAACCGCTTCCCCACCGACACGGACGCCGAGGTGGCCCGCGTCGTCGAGCTGGTCGACGCCCTGGGGGTCCAGGCCCACCCGGCCACGCACTTCGCCGACGGCGGGGCCGGCGCGACGGACCTCGCGAAGGGCGTGCTCGACCTGCTGGACAACGCCGGACCGTCGACGTTCTCCTTCACCTACCCCGACGAGCTGCCGCTCAAGGAGAAGGCGGAGACCCTCGCCCACCGGCTGTACGGCGCCTCCACGGTGACCTGGGACGGCAAGGCCAAGCGACGGCTGGACCGCCTCGAGGCCGACGGGTACGGCGGACTGCCGGTCTGCGTCGCCAAGACGCAGTACTCGTTCTCGACCGACGCCTCACTGCGCGGGGCGCCGACCGGTCACGACCTGCACGTGCGCGAGGTGCGGCTCTCCGCGGGCGCGGGGTTCGTGGTCCTGGTGTGCGGCGACGTGATGACCATGCCCGGCCTGCCGGTCGCACCGGCCGCCTCCCGGATCGACCTGCTCGACGACGGGACCATCGTGGGTCTGTCGTGACCAGCCGGGACCCCGCGTCGGCGCCCGCCGAGAAGGTGGACCGGCAGGCCAGGATCCTCGAGGCCGCCCTCGACCTCCTGGCCCGGGAGGGGATCTCGGGTGTGAGCATGCGGGCCGTCGCGCGCGAGGCCGGCGTCGCCCTGGGGCTGGTGAACTACCACTACGAGGACAAGACGAGCCTGATCGCCGCCGCCCTGCGCCGGGTCGAGGAGCAGGACCTCGCGATGGTCGAGGCGGACCCGGACCTGGAGCCCGAGGACCGGCTGCGCGACGTCCTCCGCCGGGTGGCCCGGCCCGAGCTCCTGACGACCGAGTACCTCACGCTGCGCCTGCAGCTCTGGGCGCTGGCCCGAGTCCACGAGGACTTCGACGAGATCAACACGCAGGCCCAGAAGCGCTACCGGGACGGCATCGCGGCGCTGATCAAGGACGCGCGTCCGGGCCTGTCCCGGGCGGAGCTCGCCCGTCGGGCCACCGACATCGGTGTCGTCCAGAACGGGATCTGGCTCACCTCGCTTGATCGGCCTCGACCGCGCGTCCGTGCGCCGCGGCGATCGCGCGCTGCGAGGAGATCGCGCTCGGCTGAGCGGCCGCGCGGTCAGGTCAGCCTCCGTCAGACGAGGCCCTTCAGCCGGTCGACGATCGAGTCCTTGACGGCCTCCTCGACCGCGGCGTTGAGCTCGCGGTTGAGGTCGTCCGGGTCGTCGAGGTTCTCCAGGACGTCGCGGAGGTCGATGTCGTCGATCGTGCGGTGCAGGACGTCGTCCATCTTCACGGCCGCGTCGATCACCGAGTCCGGGAGCGCCTTGATGAGCGCCTCGAGGAACCCGTTGAGGTCCGCGTTGCCCAGCGCCTCGTCCACCAGGTCGGACGCCTCGGGGAGGCTCCCGTCCTTCGTCATCCGGTCGACCGCGGCGTGCAGGCCCGCGCGGAGGGCGTCGACCTGCTCGTCGGTGCGCTGGCCAGGCTGGGCGAGCTCGAGCGTGAGCGCCTCGCGGCTGACCCCCAGGCGGCAGGCCGCGCCGTCGATGCCGAGCAGCACGAGGCGTTCGGTGAGGGCGTCGATGCCCTCGGCCTCCGACGTCACCTCCCGCTCGACGCAGGGGTCCGCCGGCTTGAGGGGTTCGAACCGGCCGCCGTCGTTGGCGAGCTCGACGCCGAGCACGCCGCTCACCAGGACGAGGGCGACGGCCGGCAGCCCGACGAGCCGCGCGACGCTCGTCATGCGACGACCTTCCGCCGGCGGGGGGCGATGACGGTCAGCAGAGCCAGGCCGGCGAGGCCCGCGCCGATCAGGAACGAGTCGCGGAACGCGTAGGTGGCTGCCCTCTCGAGCTGTTCGTCGAGGTCGCGCTCGAGCCGAGCCGCGGCGGGGCGGTCCTCGGGGGCGATGTCGAGCTCCTCGAACGCCGCGTGCAGGTCGGGCACCTGCCCCTGCTGGTCGAGCAGGGCTCCGCCCAGCGCCTGGGCGACCTCGATCTTGTCCTGCGGCTCGAGCGGCGCGTCGAGCACCAGCGCCGTGATCGCCTCCTGCGCCGGGACCTCGGCGTCGCGGAGGTCGGCGGTGAACACCGGGGTGAGGATCGCCAGCCCGACGACCACCCCGACGTGCCGCGCCGCGATGGTCCAGCCGGCGTGCCGGACGCGGGGGAGCCGCATCTCCATCGCCTGGGCGGTGAGCCGGTCGACGGTGAGTCCCAGGCCGAGCCCGACGAGCGCCTGCGGCGCGATCGTCCACAGCAGGTCGGCCGACGGCGGGATGCCCAGGCCGACGAGCCCGCCAGCGATGAGGAAGCAGCCCGCACCGACCTCGACCTCGGGCGGCGGCTTCAGGAGCCTGGCCAGCGGACCGGCCAGGAGCGCGGCGACCGGGACGACCGACACGGTCAGGGCCGCGGTCGCCGGGTCGTGCCGCCACCCCTCGACCAGCAGCAGGACGAGCAGGAACAGGGCGGCCGTCAGGGCGGCCGAGAGCAGCGCGAGGGTCAGGTTCGGCCGCAGGGCCGGGCGGTGCCGGTCCGGGGGCAGCACCGGCTTGGCCGGCACCAGGAGTGCCGCAGGCACGGCCAGCACGGCGAACGGCACCTGCACCACGAAGATCGCCTGCCACGAGATCGCCTGGGTGAGCAGGCCACCCGCGACCGGGCCGGTGGCGGTGCCGATCACCCCCGCGGTCACCCAGGTCCTGATGCCGCGCCGCTCGCCGTACTCCTCGACCAGGAGCTCCAGGCACCCGACCAGGGCGAAGGCACCGCCGACCGCTTGGATGCACCGCGCGACGATCAGCACCTCGATCGAGTCCGCGAGCGCGCACCACGCGGACGACCCGGCGAACACCGCGATGCCGAACGCGCTGATGTAGCGCGGGTGCGAACGGGCGACGGCGATCGCGGTCGGGACGGCGCCCAGCCCGAGCACCAGGTTGAACGCGATCAGCACCCACGCGACCTGGCCGACCGTCGTGTCCAGGTGCCGCAGGATGTCCGGCAGCGCGAGCGTCACCACCGCCGAGTCCGCCAGCACGAGCGCGACGGTCACGGCGAGCAGGGCACCCACGACACGACGCACGTCCGGCATCCTTCCAGGGCGACCGGGTCAGTCGGAGCAGCCGACCGCACCGCCGGGCAGCAGGTCGAGCACGTCGTCGATGGTGCCGAACTGCCGCGGGGGCTCCTCCTCGACGAGGTCCGGGCTGTCGTCGAGCGACGCGAGGTCGCGGGCCGCGCCGAAGTCGAGCTGCTGGACGGCGTCCTGGTCGCACAGCGCGTCGTCCATCGCCTCGATGCTGCCGCGCGACAGGACCCAGCCGAGCGGAGCGGCGATGCCGGGCCGGGTGGCCTGGTAGACCACGGCGACCTGGTTCCCCCGCCACTCGTCGACGGCGGGCGCGACCGTCAAGCCGAGCTCGGAGGTGGTGTCCCACAGCTGGTCGGTGGCGAGCATCGCGTGCGCGCGCTCGAGCTGGGCCCGGGCGGAGTACAGCGCCCCCTTGGCCTGCAGGATCGTGATCGGCGGGACCAGGGCCTCGAGCGTGACGCCGCGCGGGCTGGTGACGAGGTCGGAGCCGGTGCCGTTGTCGAAGTAGACGAGCTGCGGCACGACCAGGGTGTCGACCGCCGGCTCGCCGGTGCAGGTCGAGGGCCGCGGGTCACCCGCGAGCACGCAGCCGTTGTGGTGCCGCACGTCGGCGAGGATCCGCGGCATCAGATCCAGGAGCGTCCCGACACCGGTGTTCTCGGCGTACCCGCCGTCGACGACCTGGGTCGCCACGTCGTCGCCGCTGGGCAGCACCTGGTCGGGCCCGGGACAGTCGACGACCCCGGACGGTGTGACGTACGGGAACCGTGCCGTGAGCAGCGCGGCGGTCACCGTGCGGAGCTGGCCGGTGCACCGGACCAGGTCGGTGCTCGCGGCGGCCGGGTGGCCGGGCGCGCACTCGGTCGTGTCGTCCCCCGGCAGGGTGACCTGGCTGATCAGCGTCCGGCAGGACGTGGTGGGCGAGGTCGAGTTCACGACGAGCGCACCGGTCGGCCCCCATCCCCAGCGCAGCGACGGGCGGGTGCGGAGGAACGGCTGGTCGAACGAGCCGACGCCCTCCTCCCAGGCCTGCTCGATCAGCGTGCCGCGGTCCGCCCAGCTCACCCGGCCGGTGCGGTCGTCGAAGAGGGACGGCACCGGCACGCCGGTGGCGGCGTAGATGGTGTCGCGCAGGATCAGGCCGTCCGACGCCGCGCCCAGCGCCTCGGGCCCCGCGATCGAGGTGACCGCGCCGGCGGCGGTGCCCGGGTCCCGCACCGACGCGACCGACAGGCCGACCGAGCCGCCACTGGCACCCGACGAGAGCATCGCGCTGCGGCAGACCGGCTTCACCGTGTCGCCGGTGGCCCCGCCCGGGAGCGCGAGCCGGTCGATCGCCGCGGTGGTCCAGTACGCCGCGCGGATCCCGCCGCCCTCCGCGGCGTACATGAGCAGCGGCCTGACCTTGATCTCACCGGCGCCGGCCAGCGGCTCGCCGCACGAACGGCCGCTGCGCAGCCAGGTCGTGAACACGTCGCCCAGCTCCGGCCGGTCCGCGGCCTGGTAGGACGAGGACGGCCCGGCGTACGGCCGGATCCGGTGCACGTCGTCGCCGCCGACGGTCGCGGCGAACAGGCAGGCCAGCACGACCAGCGAGGTGACCGGCGCGAACGGGATGCGCAGGGGCCAGAACGCCTCGGGGGCGCCGCCGGGCTGGAACAGGATCACCGAGGACGCGACCACGACGCTGAGCGAGCCGAGGGCGAGCTGGAACGTCGCGATCACGCCCACGTGCTCGGCCAGCACGACGGGCAGGAGCCCGACGGCCAGCATCACCAGCCCGCTGACGAGCAGCACCGTCCAGGCCGACCGCTGGGCGGCGAAGCCGCCGAGGAAGGTCCGGACCCGGTCCTCCATCTCGGCGTCCGGGTCGTCGGGCGGCACCTGGCCGCGCTCCATCGAGATCCCGGGCGTCAGCTGCACGAGCAGCCGGTCGACCACCGTGTCGGCCTCGAAGCCCGTGGGCAGGTCCTCGGCCCACTCCTCCAGCCAGTGGTGCGCGAGCGCCAGTGCGGGCCACGCCGCGATCATCGCGACCCAGCCCGCGACGAACAGCGCGCCGGACCACGCGGTCGGCCCGGACAGCGCGATCGGGCCGGCGAACGCGCGGATCACGCCGAGCCCGGCGACCACCGGCAGCAGCCCGACGAGCACGTCGCCGACCAGGGCCGTGGTCGTGAAGCGACGTCGGCCGATGGGGGAGCGCTGGGGGCGTCGGCTCTCACCGGCGGATCCCCACCGTCGGCGCAGGAACAGCGACAGCCCGCCGACGCCCAGCGGCAGGGCGCAGAACGCCACCAGCCGGACGATCCCGATGTCGGCACCGGCCAGGCCGAGCCCGACGGCGGCGAGGACGAGCAGGACCGGTCCGATGAACCACAGCCTCAGCAGGGGCTTCGGTGCCTGGTCGTGCTCGCGGCGCTGCTCCACCGGGCACTCGCCCTCGCGGCACGGGTGCTCGTCGCCGGTCCACTCGGGGCAGGTCCGCAGCCACAGGTGCCCGGTCCGCTGGCGGCCGATGAACAGCGTCGCGACGCCGAGCGCCGACATCACCAGCCCTGCCCAGACGAAGTCCCCGTGCTGGCCGGGGTCGGCCCAGGCCCGCTGGATGTCGGGCACCTGCTCGAGCAGGTCCGGCCCGCGGCCGAGGCTCAGCAGCGCGAGCGGCAGCACGATCGCGGCCGAGTAGCGGTGCGTGTACAGGGCCTTGGGCAGCCGGGCCAGGGTTCGGCGGAGCGTCCACACCGCCAGGACGACGAGCGGGATGAGCAGCGCCCACTTGAGGGCGGTCGCGCCGAGCAGCAGCCAGCCGAGCGGAGCGCCGAGGCCGACGAGCACGTTCTCGAGGACGTCGGCCGCGGCCCCGGCGACCGCCAGCGCCATCCCCACCTCGCCGACCCGGACGGCCCGGAAGCGGCGGAACCAGACCACGCCCAGGAGGCCGTACGTCAGGGCGAGGACGACGTCGGCGACGGCGTACAGCCTCAGCCAGCCGTCGACCTGGCCGTTGACGCCGTTGGCCCGCTCCGCGAAGAACTCCCAGCCGTCGAGCGTGTCACCCGGGTGCAGCACGGCCGTGGGGCCGGTCAGCCCGCCCATGGACCAGGTCCGGCCCTGGTCGAGGACCTGCGACAGCAGGTGGTCGATCTCGCCGATCGTGATGAGCAGCGCGACGACCAGCGACAGCAGCAGGGCGAGGCCGGCGTCCGGGCGGGGGAGCCTGGGCCGCACCTCGTCCCGCCGGACCTCGACACTCACGCCTGCCACCGTGGCCCGAACAGGGCCGCCGGGACAAGCACTACCCCAGCGTGGCGCGTCAGTCGCTGGTGCGCCGGGCGAGCAGGTGGCGGGCACGCGCGGCCGCGCACAGACCGACGACAGCGGTGACGGTCAGCAGGAAGCCCTGGAAGGCGACGAGACCGGGCGACAGACGGTCGTTGCCGAGGCCACCGTCGAAGAACCCCGACGCGACGCTGACCAGGCAGGCGAGCGCCAGGAGCCCCGCACACGTCGCCGCCGCGCGACCCCGACGGGTCGCGACCCAGGCCAGCACGGCCTGGGCCACCATCATCGGGGCCGGCGCGGCGAGCAGCGCCTCGCCTCCCCAGGCCTCGGCCCAGGTGTTCACGTCCGAGGCGACGGCCAGCACGCCTCCGGCGACGTCGGTGGCGAGCAGCGCCGCGGTGGCCACGACGAGCCGCCGGGCGGTCGGGTGGCTGGTCGGGTGGGTGGTCGGGTGGGTGGTCGCGGGACGCGCGTCGACGTCCTCGTGGGTGTCGGCCATGGTCGCTCCTCCGGGTTCGTCGGTCATGGGACGACCGTGGCCTGCGGCCCTTGGGTGTGGCTTGGGACCTGCTGGGGCGTGCCGTCTGCCTACACTCCGCCAGTGCGCAGGCATCCTCGGGTCGTCGCCGGCTTCCTCGCCGTCGTCGTGCTGGCCGTCGTCGTCGGCGTGCTCGGCGGCTGGTCGCGCGACACCGCCGACGACGTCCGCGTCGTGGAGCCCGGCGCCGACGTCCGCGTCACGCCGTTCCGGGTCCGGCTCGACAGCGCCGAGGCCCTCTACGAGGTCGACGGCACGCTCGCGGAGCAGGGCCGCGCGTTCGTCGTCGTGGACGGGCAGCTCTCACTCGACGACGACGAGTCCGTGGGTGCGGGCATCGTCGACGACCTCTACGGGAGCGACCTGGCCGACACGTACAGCGTCTTCGGCGACCCGGAGAAGGATGCCGCGCCGCAGGTGACCGTCGCCGAGGACGGCTCGTCGCTGCTGGGCATCGGACCCGGCATCACCTACCGGGTGCGGCTGGTCTACGTCCTCGACGAGGCCGCCGTCCCTGATCGGATGACGGTGACGCTGCGGCGGCACATCCGCAGGGACAGCTCGCTGGACGGCACTCCGGGCTGGTTCGACCCGGAGACGTTCGCCCGCGTCTCCCTGGACGTGGCGGAGCTGCCCGCCGAGCGACCGCCCGCCGAGGACGACCTGTGAGCCGCCGGGTGCACCTGGCGGGCGTGGCACTGGTCGGCCTGGTCCTGCTGGCGGCGGCGACCCTCCTCGACGGCTGGCTGCCCGACTCGGCGAGCGACCCGGTCGCCGACCCGTTCGTCCTCGCGGCCGGGGTCGGCGACCCGGTCTCGCTCCGGACCGTGACGCTCGAGGTGGAGTCCGTCCGCGGCGCGAGCACCGTCGACCGGTTCGGCTCCGAGCTGCGCAGTCCCGGGGTGTGGATCGTCGTCCAGTACGCCGTGACCGCGAAGGACGAGAACGCCGCCATCAACTTCGCGGAGGCCCGCGACGACACCGGCCGGGTGTGGTCCCTGAACCACGGTCGCAGCGAGAACACCTGCCTCCAGGCGCCACCGGGGGTGCGCAACGGGTGCGTCGCCCTGTTCGAGGTCCCCGCCGACGCGGTGCCCGGCCTGCGCCTGCGCCTGTCGCCCACGCTGGAGCAGCGCTTCGACTCGGTCGCCGACATCGACCTCGGACTCACCGCCGACGACGCCGAGGAGTTCACGGTCGCCACCGGCCTCGAGGTCCCCGGCACCACGCTCGGAGGGAGCTGATGCGCTGGCGGTGGTGGGCCGTCCTCCCGCTCGCGGTCGTGCTGGTGCTGGTCGCGTCGGCGAGCCGGCTGCAGATGTTCTGGTGGCCGAACGAGCTGCACGACGAGACCAGCGGGCGTCAGCTCGAGCCCGTGGCGGTCGTGGACCGGTGGACGGACGAGGACGACGAGGAGCACGAGCGGCGGTTCACGGTGGAGCTCGTCGCCGTCCGGCCCGCCACCTCGGTGGAGGGCTTCTCCGGGCCCGAGGCCCTCGAGCCGCCCGACGGGGTCGCGGTCTGGCGGATCGTGCTCCGCTTCGACGTCGACCCGGACGTGCCCATGGGCCTGTGCGAGGTCTCGCTGATCGACGAGGACGGCCGCGAGTCCGACGCCTCGGGCGGCAGCGTCGGCGACGTCTTCCTGCCGACGCCCGCCTGCGAGCCCGAGGACCGCCAGGGCCCGGGGTACGACGGGAGCGTCGATCCCGAGATGCGACCCCGGGTCCGGACCTACCAGGTCTCGGTCTACGCGATCACGGACGACGACGCGGTGCCGGCCGCCGTGCGGCTCTCGTGGGAACCGCCCGACTACGTGCAGCTCGCGGTCACGGGGCGCTGACCGTCTCCGGCTGTTCGCGGCGCAGGAGCAGCCGGTGGACGGCGGCGGCGACGACGGCCACCACGACGAGCGTGTACGCCGCCGTGACGACGATGTCGAGGTAGCGCGAGAACAGGATCGTCGTCTCCGGGTCGCGCGGCCCGAGCGCGGTCCGCACGGCCTCGGCGGTCCCCCACTCGGCCAGCCGCGCGAGGGGCAGGACGAGGCAGAAGGTCAGGACCGGCAGCAGCCCGGCGTGCACGAGGATGCGGATCGCGTCGGCGAGGTCCCCGAACCGGCGGCCGAGCAGCTCGAGGAGCTTGCCCGACCAGCGGGACCGCCGGGAGCGCCAGGCGCGGAGGCCCGGCGCGAACCGCTCGGTCCGGTCGTCGCTCGGGAGCTCGCCGCCGAGCACGACCGCACCGACCGCTAGCCACGCCAGCGGGATCAGCAGGATCGGACCGACCTGGTCGACGGTGTCGGAGAACAACCCGCTGAGGGCCCGGAGCGGATCCGTGACCGGGCCCAGCCACCCCGTGAACGAGTGCCAGCCGTCCTGCACCCAGGTGAGCACGGCGAAGTCGCCCACCCACTCGCGGAAGCCACGCAGCCGGTTCGTGAGCAGGTTCGCGAACAGGGTCAGCCAGGTCACCTCGACCAGGACCTGGACGACGGCCCACGCCGGGTGCTTCTCCTCCAGGTCCAGGACGTCGATCAGGAGCCGGACCAGCACGAAGCCCACGAGCAGGGCGATCTGCAGCCGCGGCACGTCGAAGAGCGTCCGCGAGGCGAGCTCGGTGACGAAGCCGCCGCGGTACTGCTCGTCCGCGAAGCTCTCGTTCACGAACTGGTTGTAGTCGTCGGTCAGCTGCCCGGTGACGGTGTAGACCGTGAGGAACGGGATGAGCGCCGAGGTGAGCACCGTGAGCCGCTGCGTGGCGGAGCCCTCGCCGACCACCCCGCCGGCGATGCGCAGCATCACCACCAGGGCGATGACCATCGAGAGCGGCGCCAGCGGGAGGAGCAGCGACGCGACGACCGCGTGCTCGCGCCCGATCACACCGCCGCCCACAGCACCGCGTTGCGGCCGGCCAGGCCGAGCAGGAAGACGGTGAGGAGGGCCGGGAAGTGCCGGACCAGGAGCCGGCCGGCGTCCGCGACCACGAGGACGCCGCCCAGCAGCGCGTCGCGCGTCTCCCGGACGACCGTCACCGGCGCAGTGTAGGCAGCGCCGGTCAGCCCAGCGCCGCGGACACCACCTCGCGCGCCTCGGCCTGCACCTGGGCGAGGTGCTCGGGTCCGCGGAACGACTCGGCGTAGATCTTGTAGACGTCCTCGGTCCCGGACGGTCGCGCCGCGAACCACGCGGACTCCGTGGTGACCTTGAGACCTCCGATCGCCGCGCCGTTGCCGGGCGCCTCGGTCAGCTTCGCGGTGATGTCCTCGCCGGCGAGCGAGGTGGCCTTCACGGAGTCCGGCGTCAGCGCCGCGAGAGCCGCCTTCTCCTCGCGGGTCGCCGGGGCGTCGACGCGGGCGTACGCCGGCTCGCCGTGCTTCGAGGTGAGGTCGGCGTAGTGCTCGCTCGGCGTCCGTCCGGTCCTCGCGATGATCTCCGCGGCGAGCAGGCAGAGGATCAGGCCGTCCTTGTCGGTCGTCCACGTGGAGCCGTCGAGCCGGAGGAACGACGCCCCGGCCGACTCCTCGCCGCCGAAGCCGAACGAGCCGTCGATCAGCCCGGGCACGAACCACTTGAAGCCGACCGGCACCTCGACCATCGGCCGGCCGAGGTCGGCGGCGACGCGGTCGATCATCGAGCTCGACACCAGCGTCTTGCCGATCCGGGCACCCGCCGGCCAACCGGCCCGGGCTCCTCCGAAGAGGTACTGGATCGCCACCGCGAGGTAGTGGTTCGGGTTCATCAGGCCGGCGTCAGGGGTGACGATGCCGTGCCGGTCGGCGTCCGCGTCGTTGCCGGTCGCCACGTCGTACTCGTCCTTCTTGTGCACGAGCGAGGCCATCGCCGAGGGGGACGAGCAGTCCATCCGGATCTTCCCGTCCCAGTCGAGGGTCATGAACCGCCACGTCGCGTCGACGAGCGGGTTCACGACGGTCAGGTCGAGCCCGTGCCGGTCCGCGATCTCGCCCCAGTAGTGCACCGACGCACCGCCGAGCGGGTCGGCGCCGATCCGGACGCCGGCCTCCTTGATCGCGGCCAGGTCGACGACGGACGGGAGGTCGTCGACGTACGTGCCGAGGAAGTCGTACGAGCCGGCGGCCGCGCGCGCCCGCTCGAACGGGACCCGCTTCACGTCGGCCAGCGACCCACGGATGAGCTCGTTGGCCCGCGCGGCGATGACCTTGGTCGCGTCGGTGTCGGCCGGGCCGCCGTGCGGCGGGTTGTACTTGAAGCCGCCGTCGCCCGGCGGGTTGTGGGACGGCGTGACGACGATCCCGTCGGCCAGGCCCGATCCGGTCGAGCGGCCGCCGTTCGCGGTGATGATCGCGTGGGAGACCCCAGGGGTCGGCGTGTACGCGTCGCGCGCGTCGACGAGGACCTGCACGTCGTTCGCGGCCAGCACCTCGAGCGCGCTCGCCCACGCCGGCTCCGAGAGGCCGTGCGTGTCCCGGCCGATGAACAGGGGGCCGTCGAAGCCCTGCTCGCGCCGGTAGTCGCAGATCGCCTGCGTCGTGGCCAGGATGTGCGTCTCGTTGAACGACGTCCTCAGCGACGAGCCGCGGTGGCCGCTCGTGCCGAAGGCGACCTGCTGGTCGACGTCGTCGGGGTCCGGCACTCCGGTGTAGTACGCCGTGACGAGGTGCGAGAGGTCCACCAGGTCCTGGGGCTCGGCGGGCTGTCCGGCGCGGGGGTCTGCCATGTGGCCATCATGCCCCGCGCCGCCGGGCTACTTCAGGTAGATGTTGTCGTGCTCCTCGAGGAACGCCTCGAGCTCCTCGTGCGTGGGCGCCCACCGTCCCTCGGCCAGCTCGACGAGCCCCTCGAAGTAGGCCTCCCGGGGTGCGCCGGGTGCGAACAGGATGAGCAGCGAGGCGGGCTCGCCCGACTGGTTGCGGAACCCGTGCACACCACCCTCGGGCACGTAGAGGAAGTCGCCGGCCCGCCCCTCGGTCCACGTCGTCCCGTCGTACAGCTCGGGGGCGCCGGACAGCACGAAGAACGACTCGCTCATCGTGCGGTGGTAGTGCGGGTCGGCGCCGCCGGGCTGGGTGCCCATGTCCCAGCGGTAGAGGCCGAACCGGCCGCTCGTGCTCGCGCCGGTGGCGAGGTACGCCGCGGCGCCGCCGTTCGGACGAGGCAGGTCGGGCGGGGTGTCGACGGGCCGGAAGCGCGCCGTGGCCTCGCCGTTGTCACCGAGGTAGACCGGAGGTGGATAGCTCATCCTCCGACACAAACCGGTGAGGTCCGGCGCTGTCAACGGTCGGTTGCGGCATGCTTCGCGCGTGAAGCTCGCGCGGACCCTGTTCCTCGTCGTGGTGGTCGCGGCGTACCTCGCCGTCGGGCCGTGGGCGTTCGCCGCCGCCCTGCTCTCGTTGTTCGTGCCCGCGGTCCGCCGTGCCGTGCGCCCGCGCTGGCGCCCGACGCTGGTGTTCCTCGTGCTGGCCGGGGCGGCCGCCGCGGCGATCGCGCTGATCCCCGACGGCAGGCTGCCGATCCCTCCCGGCGGCGGGCTGCTGGTCACCCCGTCGTACGTCGGCGGGCCGTACGACCCGGAACCGATCGAGCTCGACGTGGAGCAGAACCCGAACCTCGCGACGAACGGCTTCAGCTCCATGCACAGCGACAGCTGGGCGACCGACGCCTACTCCGTGGCCGGCCCGCTGGGCGAGGACCCCGAGGTCGACACCGCCTGGTACGGCATCAAGGAGTGCGCCACCATCGCGTTCGACACCCAGGGCCGGATGATCGCGCTCTGCGGCAACGTGCGGGGCCCGATCATGCACGTGGTCGACCTCGAGAGCATGGACCCGACCGAGACCCTCGAGCTGCCGGGCCGCACCGGCACGTCCGGCAAGCGGCCGTGGGAGGACCTCTGCGGCGGCGCGTACTTCTACCTCGACAGCCAGGACGTGGCGTACGTCGGCACCACCGAGCGGTCGATCGCCGTGGTCACCACCTCGGACGACGACGGCGACCCCGAGCTGACGCTCGACCACACCCTCGACCTGACGGACGTCATCCCCGAGGACGACTGCGTGATCGCCCTGATGCCCGACTGGGACGGCGTCGGCACGTGGTGGGTCACCCGCAACGGGCGGGTCGGTCACGTGACGGAGGACGAGCCGGCCACGGTGCTCGACCTCGGCGACGGGATCTCCAACTCGGTCTCCGCCGACAGCGAGGGGCTGTTCGTCGTCACCGACGGCGCCTTCGTCAAGCTCGGCGCTCGGCGAGACGGGTGAGCCGGAGATCCTCTGGCGGACGGAGTACACGAACAGCGGGGTCGACAAGTCCGGGCAGCTGAGCCCCGGCAGCGGCACCACGCCGACCGTGCTGCCGAGCGGGCTGGTCGCGATCACCGACAACGCCGAGCCGCGGATGAACGTGCAGTTCTACGAGGCCGACACCGGCGAGCTCGTCTGCGAGGCGCCGGTGTTCGAGGACGGCGAGAGCTCGTCGGACAACTCGCTGGCCATGGTGGGCGAGCAGAGCGTCGTCGTGGAGAACAACTTCGGCAACGACAGCCCGCTCAGCGCCGCTCTCGGCCGGGGGTTCCCGGGTGGGTTCGCGCGCGTGGACGTCGTCGGCACCGGCGACGACCGGGAGTGCCGGGTCGCCTGGACGTCCGACGAGATCGGTCCGAGCACCGTGCCCAAGGTGTCCCTGCCCAACGGCCTGATCTACACGTACACGGTCAAGCCGAACCGGTGGGGCGTCACCGCCTGGTACGTCACCGCCATCTCGGCCGCCACCGGCGACACGGCGTTCTCGGTGCGGACCGGCACGGGCACGATGTTCAACAACCACGGTGCGCCGGTCACCCTGTCGCCCGACGGCTCGCTCTACGTCCCGACGCTCACCGGCATGGTCCGGGTCCGCGACGCCGACTGAGCCGACCCGGGGTCACATGGCCACGAGCGCCGTGACGCCCAGGGCGACGCCCGTCGCGTAGGTCCCCATCGCGCCGAGGTCGCGGACCGGGCCGTGGCCGGCGAGGGTCTTCGCGGTCAGCATGCCGACGGCGTGCAGGGACCGGGCGGCCAGTGCCGCGATCGCGAGGGCGTTCAGCCACCAGCCGTCCGTCAGCGCCGAGCAGACCACGATGAGCACGGCCAGCGTGGGGACGTACTCGCTGGCGTTGCCGTGGGCGCGCTGGGCGATGTACATGCGGTCGGCGGGGTCGGTCGGCTGCTGGTTGCCGGTATCGCCGCGGATCGCGCGGTGCCGCGTCACGTTGGCGCCGAGCAGGAACAGGAGGATGCCCATCAGGGCGATGGAGACGATCGGGACGGTGTTCATGCGGAGCACTCCTTCATCGATGGGTCGAGCAGCCGGCGCGCGATCGCGCCGCTGAGGTCGGTGCCGAGCAGGGCGTCGGCCTTGTGCATGCCGCCGGGGCAGGTGACGTTGACCTCGATCAGCCGGCCGGCGATCACGTCGACGCCGGCGACCGTGATCCCGTGGGCGCCGAGGAGCGGTGCGAGGGCGTCCGCGATCCGGTGGTCGTCGTCGTCCGGGGTCGCCTCGGCGACGGGCGGGCCGATCCGGAAGTCGTCGGCCGACGGGCGCCGCAGCACCGCGCCGACGATCTCGCCGTCCACGAGGAACAGCCGCTTGTTGCCGTCGGCGACCGCGGGCAGGTACTCCTGCGCGATGACGTGGCGACGTCCGCCGGCGGTGGCGGACTCGACGAGCGCGCGGCAGGACGGTCCGCTCTCGACCAGCCACACGTCGGTGCCGGCGAACCCGTCGACGGGCTTGACGACGGCCCGGCCGTGGCGCCGGACGAAGGCCTCGACCAGCGCCACCTCGGCACCGACGACGGTGGCGGGGGAGAGGTCCGGCAGTGCCAGCGCGAGCAGCTTCTCGTGCAGGGCCCGGACGCCCGCCGGGTGGTTCACCACGCGCACGCCGGCGGCGGCCGCCACGTCGAGGAGGTACGTCGTGTGCAGGTAGCGCGCGTCGACGGGCGGGTCGATGCGCAGCATCGCGACCTCGGTCGTCGCCGCGACGTCGACCCACGTCGGGTCGCCGGCGGCGTACCAGGGGGCGGCGATCCGCCACCGGTGGTCGTCTCCGCGGGTGCGCTCGTGGAGGACCACCTGCCGGGCCCGGGCGAGCAGCCGGCCGTCGACGACGGCGAGGTCCTCGGGACCGCAGGCCCAGACGTCGGCGCCCTCGGCCTGGACGGCCGTCATCAGGCCGACGGTGGCGTCGACCTCGGCGAGCAGGGTGTCGAGGGGGTCGGTGACGAAGAGGACGTTCATGCGGCCAGCTCCGTCGGGGCGAGCCGACCGAGGGCCGCTGCGCGCCAAGAGTCACCGAGCCGGGCGGCACACGGCTCCAGCCGCTCGAGGATCCTTCCCCGCACCTCTGGGTCGTACGCGATCGTGGCGAGGACCTCGAGCACCTGGTCGACCCGGTCGAGGGGCTGCGCGTCGAGGTAGCGGACCTCGAGGTAGCTGCCGCGCGGCCGCACCGGCGGGAACAGCGTGGTGAGGTGTGGCTCGGCGAACCTCGCCGCCCCGCGCGCGAAGCGCGCGTAGGCCTCCACCGGGTCGCCCTCGAGGAGCCGGCCGTCGAAGGCGGTGCGGTCCGGGTCGACGTCGAGCCAGGTCGCCAGCCGCGAACCGGGTCCGGTGCTGCGGGCGTACGCCGAGGCTAGCCACGGGCCCGCGAGCAGGAGCGCCCGGTACTGCTCGATCCCCTCGTCGCCGGGCCACCAGTCCAGGCAGACCTGGGTCGAGGCGGTGCGGCGCATCATCACGCGGCCGGCGGGGCCGACGGTGTCGAAGTGCCGCTCCATGGCGTCGTAGCGCGGGGAGTGGAGCCGACGGGGGACGCGGGGCCGACGGTCCACCGCGTCGGAGACCAGCTCGATGCCCGCCGCGGCCGCGTCCTCGCGGACGGCGGCGACGGCGGCGTGCAGCCCGGATGCGGCGTCCGCGGCGCTGGGTGCCGCCGGCAGGCTCAGCTCGAGCTGCCCCCCGGGCTCGAAGCTGACGTACGGGGCATGGGCGCTGCCGGCGAGGGCCCGGCGGAGCCGGTCGGTGCCGACCGTCCCCCCGGTACGACGGTCGCGGACGAGCAGCTCCTGCTCGATCCCGGCCCCGACGGTGCGCCGGTTGCCCGACCTGTCGAAGAGTGCGGTGACGTCCATCGGAGAGCTCCTGATATCGTAAGGTTGCCTGTCGAGATCATGTAAGGTAACCTTACGAAATGTCAAGAACCAATCCAGCGAAGCCCGATCGGAAGCCGATGATCGCGCTCGTGCACAACGCGGACCGCGCCTTCCAGGCGCACATGGTCGAGAGCGCGCACGAGCGCGGCCGGCCGGACATCAAGCCGTCGCACAACGCCGTCTTCGCCCACCTCGGCGACGAGGCCCGGCGGGCCGCGGACCTGGCCACCTCGGCGGGGATGACGCGGCAGTCGATGGGGGAGCTGGTTCGTGAGCTGGTGGGGCTCGGGATCCTGGAGATGGTGCCCGACCCCGACGACGGCCGCGCGAAGCTGGTGACGTTCAGCAAGGACGGCAAGGTGTTCGCCAGCGCGGGCTTCCGGCACCTCCGGGCGGTCGAGGATCGCCTCGTCGCCGAGTTCGGCGACGACTACGAGGCCGCGCGGCGCGTCCTCGAGCGGCTGGCCGAGGTGCTCGCCGACGTGCCCGGCACGGCCCAGGGATAGGTCAGGTCAGGGAGTGGTCGCGAGCGACGCGACCACCCGGGCGCCCAGGTCCTCGTCGCCCTCGATGCTCACCGCGCCGGGCTCGGCGTCGCACCGTCCGCCCGAGAGCCGGATGAAGCTCTCACGGTCCATCCGCAGGGTGACGGTGGGCGCGGCCGGCGCCTCGGCGAGCCTCTCGCCGCGCCCGGCGTCGTTGACCACGAACGCGAACGGGTCGCTGCCCGCCATGTCGAGCACCAGCGAGGTGCCGGCCTCCGCGCCGACCTTCTTCACCAGCACGTACCCCAGGCTCTCGGCGAGGTACTCCGCCGTGTGCTTGGCCGGCACCGTGTCCATCCCGCCGGGGCGCCCGACCGCGCGCCGGACGTCCTGCTCGTGCATCCAGATGTCCAGCGGCCGGTTGCGCAGGAGCGTGCGCCAGGTCCACGGCACGCCGCCGAAGATCGGCGACGGGAGGGCTGCGGCGTCCTCGGGCGGTTCGTCGAGGAGCTGGGTGTGCCTCTTGGTCACCGCCGCGCGGATCTCGTTGATGATCGCGTCCGGCGTGGCCTCGCGCCGGTTCACGACGCCGATCTCGGTGTAGTGGCCCATGAAGCCGCTGACGTGCGGCGGCTCGCCGACGTCCGCGGTCTCCTCGGGCGCACCGGCCAGGATCCCCTCGAGGTGCGCCGTGTGGGCGGCGACCGCCCGGACGTCCCAGCCGGGCAGGTCGGTCGGCGTCGACCACTGCTCCTCGGGGAGCGTCTCCAGCAGGTCCAGGAAGTCGTTCACGGCCTGCCACCACACCTCGACGTACCCGGCCAGCTCCTCGCGATCGCTCACGGCGGCACCCTAGTGGGGCCCGGGTGCTACGCGCCCAGGGCGAGCATCACCGCGATGGCGAGCATGGTCAGGCCGATCAGGACGTCGAGCACCTGCCACGCGCGCGGCCGGGCGAGCAGGGGCGAGAGGAGCCGGGCGCCGAAACCGAGGCCGGAGAACCACAGCAGCGACGCAGCACCGGCGCCGACCGCGAACCACCAGCGGCCGTCGTCGCCGTGGGTGTTGGCGATGGAGCCGAGCAGCAGGACGGTGTCCAGGTAGACGTGCGGGTTCAGCCAGGTGAGGGCCGTCGCCGTGAGCACGGCCGTCCGCCGGGTCAGCTGTTCGGGGCCGCCGGCGGCGAGCGTGCCGCTGTGCCGGGCCTCGAGCAGCGACCGCACGCCGTACCAGGTCAGGAACGCGACGCCGAACCAGCGGATCGCGTCCACCAGCCAGCCCGCCTGCTCGACGATGGTGCCGATGCCGGCGACCCCGGCGACGATCAGCAGCAGGTCGGAGACGGCGCAGATCGCGACCACCACCGCGACGTGCTGGCGGGCCAGCCCCTGTCGCAGCACGAAGGCGTTCTGCGCGCCGATCGCGACGATCAGCGAGAAGCCGGTCAGCAGACCGGTCGCGGTGGAGTCGAGCACGCTGCCACGGTAGGCCGCCCGCGCTGTGAAGCCCAACGAAAGTTTCTTCAGGTTCATTAGGATCTCTTCATGGCATTCAACGCGGTGGCGGTCGATGCGCTCGTCGCGATCGTCGACCACGGCACCTTCGAGGCCGCGGCGCGCGCGCTGCACATCAGTCCGAGTGCCGTGAGCCAACGGATCAAGACCCTCGAGGCCGAGGTCGGCCAGGTGGTCGTCCGGCGTGGAGTGCCGTGCGAGCCGACCGACGCGGGAGCGCGCCTGGTGCAGCTCGGTCGTCAGACCCGGCTCCTCGACGAGGAGGCGAGGCTCGCCCTGAGCGAGCGGGCAGGCCCCGTGCAGGTGACGGTCGCCGTCAACGCCGACTCGCTCGCCACCTGGTTCCGCGACGTCCTGTCGGACGTGGCCGGCCGGGACGACCTCACCCTGCGGCTCGTCGTGGAGGACCAGGCGCACTCGGCCGCGCTGCTCAGGAGTGGCGAGGCCCTGGCGGCGGTGACCAGCGAGCCGCAGCCCGTCCAGGGGTGCCGGGTCGAGCACCTGGGCCACCTCCGTTACCGGCCGGCGGCCACTCCTGCGCTCGCCGACCGCTTCCGCACGGGTCGCGGCACGGACTGGCAGCGGATGCCGGTGGTCGTGTTCAACGCCAAGGACGACCTCCAGCACGACGTGCTCCGGCGACGCGGCGTGGTCGATCCCGACGCCATGCACATCGTGCCCACCAGCGCCGACTTCCACGAGGCGGTACGACTCGGGCTCGGCTGGGGGATGCTCCCCGATCCGCAGCTGTCACCCGACCTCGCGGCCGGACGCCTGGTCACCCTCGGTGGTCGCACCCACCACGACGTGCAGCTGCACTGGCAGCGCTGGCGGATCGACTCCGCCTCGCTGCGGACACTGACCGACTGCGTCCGGGATGTGGCCGGGCGCCACCTTCGCCGGCCCCGCACCTGACGCCGACCCGCCTGAACAGCTCAGGCGGGTCGGCGTGCTGCGCGTGCGGTGAGACCTAGAAGGAGGCCTCGTCGAGGTCCATGACCGACAGGTCGATGGCCTCGGCGATGGCGCGCTCGGCGCTGATCTTCGGCAGGTTGTACTGCGCGAAGAACTGGGCAGCGGCGACCTTGCCCTCGTAGAAGGCCTTGTCCTTGGCCCCGAGAGATCCAGCGTCGCCGCCGAGCTTCTCGAGCGCGATCTCGGCCTGGCGCAGCAGCAGCCAGGCGCAGACGACGTCGCCCAGCACCATCAGGAGGCGGGTCGTGTTGAGGCCCACCTTGTAGATGTTGCGCAGCTCGCCGGTCTCGGACGACGGGTCGGCCGACATCAGGTCGTTGATCATGTGGCCGACGATCGCGTTGGCGTCCTCGAGCGCGGTGGCCAGCAGCCCCCGCTCCACCTTGAGGCGACCGTTGCCGGCCTCGCTCGCGATGAAGGTCTCGATCTCCTTGGCCAGGGTGCCCAGGGCGAGGCCCTGGTCCTTGACGATCTTGCGGAAGAAGAAGTCCTGGCCCTGGATCGCCGTGGTGCCCTCGTACAGGGTGTCGATCTTGGCGTCCCGGACGTACTGCTCGAGCGGGTACTCCTGGAGGAAGCCGGAGCCGCCGAAGGTCTGCAGCGACTCGGTGCCGAGCAGCACCCACGAGCGCTCCGAGCCGTAGCCCTTCACGATCGGGAGCAGCAGGTCGTTGATCGCCATCGCGAGCCTGGTCTCGTCGGTGTCGACGGTCTGCTCGTGCTCCGCGACCTGCACCTTGTCCTGCCAGGAGGCGGTGTAGAGCACCAGCGCGCGCATCGCCTCGGCGAACGACTTCTGCACCATCAGCGAGCGACGGACGTCCGGGTGGTGCGTGATGGTCACGCGCGGCGCGGTCTTGTCGCCGGACTGGGTCAGGTCGGCGCCCTGGACGCGGGTCTTGGCGTAGTCGAGCGCGCTGAGGTAGCCGGCCGACAGGGTCGCGATGGCCTTGGTGCCCACCATCATCCGGGCGTTCTCGATGACCTGGAACATCTGCGCGATGCCGTTGTGCACCTCACCGAGGAGGTAGCCGCGGGCCGGCTCGCCGCCGCCGATGGACGGGTCGCCGAAGGTCACCTCGCAGGTGTTGGACACCTTGATGCCCATCTTGTGCTCGACGTTGGTGACGTAGGCGCCGTTGCGCTCGCCCGTCAGCTCACCGGTCTCGAGGTCGAAGTGGAACTTGGGCACGATGAACAGGGACAGGCCCTTGGTGCCCGGACCACCGACGCCCTCCACGCCCACGGGGCGGGCCAGCACCAGGTGGATGATGTTCTCCTGCAGGTCCGACTCACCGCTGGTGATGAACCGCTTGACGCCCTCGATGTTCCAGGTGCCGTCGTCGTTGGCCGTGGCCTTGCTCCGGCCGGCGCCGACGTCCGAGCCGGCGTCCGGCTCGGTCAGCACCATCGTGGTGCCCCACTCGCGGTCGACGATGTGGCGGGCGATGGTGACGTCGCGCTCGTTGCCGTTGCGCTCGATGACGCCGGCGAACGCCGGACCGCAGCCGTACATCCAGATGGGGGCGTTCGAGCCGAGCACCATCTCGGCGATCGCCCAGTTCAGCGTGGAGGGCGCCGGCGTGCCGCCGATCTCCTCCTTGATCTGGAGGCGCCAGTACTCGGCGTCCATCCAGGCGCGGTAGCTCTTCTTGAACGACTCCGGCAGCGGCGCGGAGTTCGTCTGCGGGTCGAAGACCGGCGGGTTGCGGTCGCTGTCCTCGTACGACGCCGCGAGGTCCTCGCGGGAGAGCCGGTCGACCTCGGCGAGGATCGATCGCGCTGTCTCGCCGTCGACCTCGGCGAACGGGCCGGTACCGAGCAGCTCGTCGCGGCCGAGCACCTCGAAGAGGTTGAACTCGATGTCGCGCAGGTTGGACTTGTAGTGGCTCACTGAGGGCCCCTCCATCGGGTTACCAGGTCGTGTTACCAGCGGGTTCTACTACTGAGTAACTTCCAGCGTAGGTGGGGGTGGCAGGGCCCGCAACCTGAACCGCGCAACCCGTGAGGCATGTCTCGTCGCTGGCGCGGGCACCGTCCGCCGCGTATTGTCGAGTGATTAGATCGTCTTACGGGAGATGACACCGATGCGGAGACTGGTTCTCCTGGCCCTGGTGGGGCTCGGCGCACAGCTGGTCGACGGCTCGCTGGGCATGGGCTACGGCGTCACGTCCGCGACCCTGCTGGTCGCGAGCGGCATGGGCCCCGCGGCCGCGTCGGCGGCGATCCACTTCTCCGAGATCGGCACCTCCCTGGTCTCGGGGATCAGTCACCACACGCTCGGGAACACCGACTGGCGGACCGTGGGCGTGCTCGCCCTCCCGGGTTTCGTCGGGGCGTTCGCGGGCGCGACCCTGCTGGTCAGCCTCGACACCGAGGTCGCCGTACCCGTCGTCGCGACGATCCTGGTCGGACTCGGCCTCTACGTGACGTACCGCTTCCTCACGACCGCACGCCGGCTGACGTTCGGCCCGCGTCCCACCAAGCGCTTCCTGGCCCCGATCGGGCTCGTGGCCGGCGGTCTCGACGCCGTCGGTGGCGGCGGGTGGGGACCGGTCGGCACCTCGTCGCTCCTCGCGTCCGGACGCCTCGAGCCGCGCAAGGTCGTCGGCTCGGTCGACACCGCCGAGTTCGTGGTCGCGGTCGGCGGGTCGCTGGGCTTCCTGGTCGGCCTGGGAGCCCAGGGCATCGAGTGGGCGTACGTCGTCGCGCTGGTGCTCGGCGGCCTGGTGGCCGCCCCCGCCGCCGCCCTGCTCGTGCGGTTCCTGCCGGCCCGGGTGCTCGGTGTCTCGGCGGGCGGGCTGATCGTCCTGACCAACCTGACCACCCTCGCGGAGCAGCTCGGCGCGACCGGCATCACGGTCGGCATGATCGCCGCGAGCGTGTTCACGCTGTGGGTGCTCTGGGTCGCCTGGGCCGTGAAGTTGGACCAGGACACGGAGTTAGTGCATCGAGTCGCTCAACACATCTGACACACTCGCCCCATGCGGGTGTCTGCAAAGTCTGACTACGCCTTGCGCGCGTTGATCGAGATGGCTTCGCGCGTCGACGGTCGTCCGGTCAGCGCGGAGGAGCTGGGTCGTCTCCAGGAGATCCCGCACGGGTTCCTCCAGGCGATCCTCGCCGACCTGCGCCGCTCCGGCATCGTGATGTCCCAGCGCGGCCAGTCCGGCGGCTGGCGGATGGGACGCGCCGCGGGTGACGTCTCGGTCGCCGACGTGATCCGGGCCGTCGACGGCCCCCTGGTCTCCGTCTACGGGCTGCGGCCCGAGGCGGTGTCCTACAACGAGACCGCCGACGTGCTCCAGCACGTCTGGATCGCCGCCCGGCACTCGCTGCGCGACGTGTTCGAGCACGTGTCGATCCAGCAGCTCGCCGACGGCAAGCTGCCCAAGGCGGTCACGACGCGGACCGCCGACGAGGATGCCTGGCAGCCGCACTGAGCGAGCTCAGCGACGGAGCCCCGCGGGGTCGGTCGCGGGCACGGGGCCGGCGGGCAGGTCCAGCCCCTGGGTGTCGAACCCGATGATCCTCCCGAAGGTCTGCCACGCCTCCGCCGGGCGGTCCGCGTCGACCTGGACCAGGTGCAGGTGCTCGGGCTTGCGGACGGCCGCCGACCAGCGCTCGACCACCGAGGTCAGGTCGTAGTCGACGGGGAACATCGCCGCCCTCGGGTCGGGGGAGCCGACCGTGACGACGACGTGCACGGCGCAGCCGGGGAGCTGGTCGACCATCAGGGCGATGCCCTCGGGCGGGAGGCCGGCCAGCAGGTGGTGGCTGAGGACGACCGTGTCCTTGTTCTTGATCGCCCGGCGGCAGAGCCGGGCCCACGAGCCCTCGACGTCCTTGCGGCGCAGGCCCCAGGCCCGGTGGTCGCGGCGCATCTCGACCGCCGCGTTGAACATCTCCATCTCCGAGCGGGCGGGTAGCCGGACCCGGCGTCCGCGGTCGTCCGTGAGCCCGGGTGCGGTGCCGGCGTGCCGGCGGAGTGCGGCGTCGAGGAGCTCACCGCCGCTGTGCGGGAGTCCGATGTGGAGGAAGGCCTGCTGCTTCGCCATGCCCCCAGCGTGATCGGGCCGGGCGACCGGACGGTGAACCCGACGTGTCCCCGAGCGGTCGCCGAGAAGTGGCTCAGCCACTAGAACAGGTTCTAGTTCCGGGTCTACGATGCCCGCATGATCAGCTCCGACGCCATCACCTGGAACGCCTCCCTCGAGGAGCACCCGGCCCGCTCGGCCGCGCAGCGTTCGTTCTCCGCCGTCGCGAAGGGCGACCTGGAGGAGTGGCTGACCGTGTACGACGAGAACGCCGTGGTCGAGGACCCGGTCGGGCCGTCGATGTTCGACCCCGACGGCAAGGGCCACCACGGCCACGAGGGCCTCAGGGCGTTCTGGGAGCTGGCGATCGCGCCGATCGCCACGTTCGAGTTCGAGATCAACGAGTCCTTCGCCTACGCCAGCCACGCCGCGAGCCTCGGCCGGATCAAGACCTCGTTCCCCGACGGCAGCTACACGGTCACCGACCTGATCATCGTCCACGAGGTCAACGACGAGGGGCGGGTCGTGTCGATGAAGGCCTACTGGGAGCCGGACCGCACGATGGCGTCGTTCACCGCGGCGCCCTAGTCAGAGGGTTCGCACGACCCACTCGACGAGGGGCCGGTAGCCCCTCCAGTCCTTGCGGACCAGGTCGAGCAGCTGCGGGGTGGAGATCTCCGGGCCGAACCCGAGCTCGCGGCCGACGGTCAGCGTCTTGTGCCGCAGCAGCTCGATCCGGGGGTGCTCGGCGTCGTACCCGCGGGGCGTCGTCTTCAGCCTGTCGCCGCCGATCGTGACGCCGGACCTCTCGAGCTTCGTGACGATCTGCTCCAGCTCGGGGCCGGTCCGGTCGTGGGCGATGGCGTCTCGGAACGCCGAGAGGCGCTCGCCGCTCGCCTCGTAGAACCCGGCGCCGGTGCGGACCCCGGCGGCCGAGACCTGGACGTACCAGCCGGTCGACGGCGCCACCGCGACGTACGCGCCCTGGTGGGTCTTGTAGGGCGTCTTGTCCTTGGCGAAGCGGACGTCGCGGTACGGCCGGAAGATCTTCGCGGTCTTGCCGTCGAGCGCGAACTCCGGCGTGAGCGCCTCCATCAGCGCGGTGATCGGCTTCTTCACCGACTCGTCGTAGACGGCCTTGTGCTTCTCCCAGAAGGACTTGGTGTTGTCCATCTCGAGGTCGTCGTAGAAGTCGAGCGCCGCCACTGGGAAGCCTTGGAACTCCATGTGCTCGGCTTCCAACCTTCCCTGCGGTGGTTTCGACGCGCCCGTCGCGGCTTCGTTCCTCAGCCGCGGGGCTTGCTCAACCTTCGATCGCCACGGCGTTCGCTCCTTCGTCGCGAACGCCTGCGATCTCGAGCGGACGACGAGACTCGAACTCGCGACATCGACCTTGGGAAGGTCGCGCTCTACCAACTGAGCTACGTCCGCATGCCGGTCGAACCGGCGGAGCGATGTTATCCCAGCCTCGCCGCGAGTCCTGCGCGGGCGCCGGTAGGTTGTCGCCGTGCTGCTGAGCGACCGCGACATCCTCGCCGAGATCGACAACGGCCGGATCGTGATGGATCCCTGGGACCCGTCGATGCTGCAGCCCAGCTCGATCGACGTGCGGCTGGACCGGTTCTTCCGGGTCTTCGAGAACCACAAGTACCCGCACATCGACCCGGCGGCCGACCAGTCCGAGCTCACCCGGCTGGTCGAGCCGGACGACGACGAGCCGTTCATCCTGCACCCGGGGGAGTTCGCGCTCGGCTCGACGTACGAGGTCGTGACCCTGCCCGACGACATCGCCTCCCGCGTCGAGGGCAAGTCGTCCCTCGGCCGGCTCGGCCTGCTGACCCACGCGACCGCCGGCTTCGTCGACCCGGGCTTCTCGGGACACGTCACCCTCGAGCTGGCGAACGTCGCCACGCTGCCGATCAAGCTCTACCCCGGCATGAAGATCGGCCAGTTCTGCTTCTTCCGGCTGTCGTCGCCGTCGGAGAACCCCTACGGCTCCGAGAAGTACGGCTCGCGCTACCAGGGCCAGCGCGGTCCGACGCCGTCGCGGTCGTTCCAGAACTTCCACCGCACCCCGATCCAGCGGGGGTGACGCGGTCAGGTTAGGCTTGCCTAACTATGACCGTGACCTTCCCCGACCTCCGCCTGCTCCTCGAAGAGGTGGAGGTGTGCCGCGTGGAGCGGCTGTCGTCCAGCTTCGTCCGCCTCGAGCTGGGCAGTCCGGCGCTCGCCGAGCTCGGCGTCGACGGCCCGTGGCTGGACCAGCGGATCAAGCTGGTGCTCCCGCACGGTGACGGTCCGGTGCCGTCGTTCGTCGGCGCCGACGAGACGTGGTACGCGACCTGGCTCGAGCGGCCGGTCGAGGAGCGCGGACACATGCGGACCTACACGGTGCGCGACGTCGTCGGCTCCGGTGCGAACACCCGGCTCGTGATCGACATCGTCCTCCACGAGGACCACGGCGACGGCCTGGCCGGGCCGGGCAGCAGCTGGGCGGCGCGGGCCGCAGTGGGGGATCGCGTGGTCGTGCTCGCCCCGAGGAGGGGTGCGGCGTACGGCGGGATCGAGTTCGCCCCCGGCGACGCCGGACGCCTGCTGCTGGCCGGCGACGAGACCGCGCTGCCGGCGATCGCCGGCATCCTGCGGGACCTCCCGCACGACGCCGTGGGCGCGGCGCTGGTCGAGGTGCCGCTGAGCGACGACGTCCAGGAGCTGGTGGCCCCGGTGGGCGTCGACGTCGTCTGGCTGCCGCGGGACGGCGCCCCGCTCGGGTCGCTGGTGCACGCGGCGGCCGTCGAGCGGCTGGGCGCCGCTCCGGTGCAGATCGAGGTCGGCGACGACGAGGTCGACCCGGACCTGTGGGAGACGCCGGCGTACTCGTCCTCGGGCGAGGACGTCGCGGGGGAAGAGGCCCACACGGACGACCTGTACGTCTGGATCGCCGGCGAGTCCAAGGTCGTGACCGGCCTGCGGCGCGTGCTGGTCAACGACCTCGGCCTCGACCGGCGGCAGGTGGCGTTCATGGGCTACTGGCGCGTCGGCGTCTCGATGGCGAGCTAGGTCAGCTGTCGATCTTGTCGGCGAACCGGCGGAGGCCCTGGGCCATCCGGTGCCGGCGCGGCTCGGCCGGGATCTTCGGCGACGACGCACGGGCGACGCGCTCGGCGATCTGGTGGCGGGCCTGGGACTCGATGAGGGTGAGGCTCTCGTTCATGGCGGTGCTCCTCTGCTGGTCGTGAATGAGTCTTGCTGTGGCCACCGACATCCCGCTTGACCGCGGTTGCGGTGGAAGTTCGTCAGGCGTTGTTCAGGACGATGTCGCCGGACACCGTCTTGGCGCGGAGCTCGACGTGGTCCTGGCCCTCGACCGGCTGGCCGGCTCCCTCGACCGAGGAGCGGATGCTCCCCGACACGGTGGTGAGGTCGGTCCACACCGGGGTGCCGGCCGGGATGCCGACGACCACGTCGCCGGACGCGCCCTTGGCCGTGATCCGGCCGCGGCTCGCGAGGTCGACGAGGAAGTCGCCGCTGCCGGTCGCCATGCTCACGTCGTCGTGCGCCTCGCGGACCCGGAGGTCCCCGGAGCCGGTCTTGACGACGGCTGCCGCGTCCGAGGTGCCGATCTCGACGTCCCCCGAGCCGGTGGACACGGCGACCGCGCCGCCGCCGTGGCTCAGCTTCACGTCCCCCGAGCCGCTCTTCACGCGGAGCTCGGCCTGGGCGTGGTCGACCTGGATGTCACCCGAGCCGGTCTCGACGAGCGAGGGGCCGCGGGAGGTCTCGATCCGGACGTCGCCGGAGCCGCTCTTGACGATGGTGCTGCCGGCGTCCCCCTCGAGCGTGACGTCGGCGCTGCCGGTCTTCACCGCGACGTTGGACGCGGTGGGGACGACGACCCGGACGTGCAGCTCGGAGTCGCCGCCGAAGAAGCCGCCGCGGTGCCGCGGCGCGATGACGTCGATGCTCCGGCCGTCCTGGGTCACCTGGACCTCGTCGGCGTCCTTGCCCTCGACGACCACGGTGGTCTCGGTGGTGTCGGTGCACGTGACGAGGACGGTGCCCTTGCCGGTCTCGACGGTCAGGTCGACGGGCTCGTGGGTCTCGAAGAAGTACTCGGGCATGGCGGTCTCCTGGATGAGGGTGTGTGGATCCACGGGGCCGACCTGTGTCGGACCCGGACGTGACGGGGGTGGTGGTCGGCCGGGTGTCAGACCCAGCCGGTCATGCGGCGTTCGCCGCGCTTCTTGTTGCCGAAGGCGTTCTCGAGCTGGTCGCCGAGCATCCGGATGCTCGACAGGTCGATGTCGACGTTGATGGCGTCCTCGCGGGTCGCGGTCCGGATGACGTTGACCAGCCAGGTGTTGAGCGAGTGGCCGGACCGGGCGGCGAACTCCTCGGCGCGGGCCTTGACCGACTCGGGGAGCCGGAGGGTGATCCGGGCGACGTTGCTGTCGTCGACGTCCTCGGCGCCGGGCGGCGGCGGGGCGGCCGGCGGGGCCGGGGGCGCGGGCGGGCCGGGGGCCACGTCGACGACGAACTCGAGGTCGCGGCCGTCCAGCCGCACGTCGACGCCGCCCGTGGGCATCGAGGACGTGATCTCGGCGGCGGCGTGGGAGATCGCCTCCATCATCGCCAGCCGGGCGGACGAGTCGAGCGCGTAGCCGAGCCGCTCCGCGGTGTCGCGGGCCTCTGGCCCCGACGCCTCGGCCGCCGAGACCAGGTCCCGGCGCAGCCGGTCGACGTACGGTGTGATGTCCATGTGCACCACCATGACATCACCGTGATGTCATGTCAAGCAGATCGTGACATCGGATGGCGTCGAAGGTGCTGTCACCCGTTTGGGCGAGCGCGGCGGCGGGAACTGCATCCGCATGCTCCCCGGCACGATCATCTCGGCCTCGTTCGTCGACTACCTGATCGTCGGTCTCTACTTCGCGGTCGTCCTGGGCATCGGTGTCCTGGCCCGCCGGCAGGTGTCCGACTCGATCGACTTCTTCCTCTCCGGGCGCTCCCTGCCCGCCTGGGTGACCGGCCTCGCCTTCATCTCGGCCAACCTCGGCGCCGTCGAGATCATGGGCATGTCGGCGTCCGGCGCGGAGTTCGGCCTGCCGACCGTCCACTACTTCTGGATCGGCGCCATCCCCGCGATGCTGTTCCTCGGCGTCGTGATGATGCCGTTCTACTACGGCTCGAAGGTGCGCTCGGTCCCCGAGTTCATGCGCCGCCGGTTCGGCACCGGAGCACACCTCGTCAACGCCATCTCGTTCGCGGTGGCCCAGCTGCTCATCGCGGGGATCAACCTGTTCCTGCTCGGATCGATCATCCGCGCGCTGCTCGGCTGGCCGCTCGCCGTCGCGCTCGTGGTGGCGGCCGCGATCGTGCTGTCGTACATCACCCTCGGCGGCCTCAGCGCCGCGATCTACAACGAGGTCCTCCAGTTCTTCGTCATCGTCGCGTCGCTCGTGCCGCTGACGCTGATCGGGCTGCACCGCGTCGGGGGCTGGGACGGGCTGACCGACAAGATCACCGCCGCGGCGGCCGACAACCCCGACAGCGCGCCGGCCGCGCAGCAGCTCAACTCCTGGCCGGGCAACGCGCTCTCGGGGTTCGACTCCGACCTGCTCTCGGTCGTCGGGATCGTGTTCGGACTCGGCTTCGTGCTGTCGTTCGGCTACTGGACGACGAACTTCGTCGAGGTGCAGCGCGCCATGGCGTCCGACTCGATCTCCTCGGCGCGCAAGACGCCGGTCATCGGGGCCTTCCCGAAGATGTTCGTCCCGTTCATCACGATCCTGCCGGGCATGATCGCCGCGGTGCTGGTCTCGGAGATCGCCCAGACCAAGGCCGGGGAGACGGTCGACGGCGGTGCGTCCGGCGACGTCACCTACAACGACTCGCTCCTGTACCTGATGCGCGACCTGCTCCCGAACGGGCTGCTCGGCCTGGCCATCGCCGGGCTCCTGGCCGCCTTCATGGCGGGCATGGCGGCCAACATCTCCGCCTTCAACACCGTCCTGAGCTACGACCTCTGGCAGACGTACGTCGTCAAGGAGCGCGACGACGGCTACTACCTGCGCGTCGGGCGGCTGGCCACGGTGGTGGCGACGGTGGTGGCGATCTTCACGGCGTCGCTGGCGTCCCAGTTCCAGAACATCATGGACTACCTCCAGGTGCTGTTCGGCTTCTTCAACGCCCCGCTCTTCGCCACGTTCATCCTCGGGATGTTCTGGAAGCGGATGACCCCCACGGCCGGCTGGGTGGGCCTGTCGGCCGGCACGCTCTCCGCCGTGGCCGTGGCGTTCCTGACCGAGGACGCGTTCGGCTCGTGGTCGACCGGCGTCATCCCGCTCGGCGGTCAGGGGGCGGCGTTCGTCGCGGCCTCGACGGCGTTCGTCGTCGACATCGTGCTGTCGGTCGCGGTGTCCCTCGTGACGAAGCCCAGGGACCCGTCCGAGCTGCGCGGGCTCGTCTACTCCGAGACGCCCAGGGAGGACCTCGTCGACGCCGACGAGGCGTCGTACCCGTGGTACCGGCGGACGCTTCCGCTCGCCGGCGTGGCCCTGGGCATGGTCGTCGTGCTCAACGTGATCTTCTAGGAAGGCTGACGATGAGCGAGCTGACGAACCGACCGGGCAAGCCGATCCGGCGACCCGACCGCCGGCACACGGCCGGCGCCCTGGACATCCGCAACATCATCGGCGGGCTGCTGTCGGTGTACGGCGTGATCCTGCTCGCCGTGGGCCTGTTCGGCGACGCCGAGACGGACAAGACCGGCGGGGTGAACGCCAACCTCTGGGCCGGCATCGCGCTGCTCGTCGTCGGGCTGGGCTTCCTGGCCTGGGCGCGGCTCAAGCCGATCCTCGTGCCGGAGACCACCGAGTCGTCGTCCGGTCAGGGCGCGTCGACCGCGGAGTAGATCACCACCCCGTCGATCACCTGCTCGGAGTCGCGGTAGAGGTCGATCGTCAGCGGGCAGCCGAGCTCCTCGCCCGGCACCCGGGCGTCGACCTGGAGCCGGAGCGTCGACCTGTCGCCCGCCGAGGGCGGTCGCGGGGTCGAGCAGGTGGCCGGCGGCGGGACCCCCTGGGTGACGGTCAGCAGCGGCAGGCCCGTGGACGTGCCGGCCGGCAGCACCGACTGGGCCGCGACCATCTCCCGCAGGGCCCGCCAGCGCTCGGAGGACGCCGCGTCGACACCCGACCGGGGCTCGCCCTCGACGCCGTCGATGACGACGGTCACCGTCCGCGCGAACGCCGGCTCGCGCTCACCGGTGATGGCGAAGTCGAGGAACTCCCAGGCATCCGCCCGCGCGCCGTACTCCGCGTCGCACTGGACGCCCGACGGCACCGCCGTGAACACCGAGACGGTGGAGCCTGCGACCACCAGGTCACCGGCCTGCGGCTCGGTGTTGACGACGAGTCCCATCGGCTCGCACTCGCGGACCTGCCGGAGGACGACCTCGTACCCGGCGTCCTCCAGCTGGGCGGCGGCCCGCTCGCCCGTCGACCCGAACAGCGACGGCATCGGCTCCGGTGCCGGGTCCTGGGTGAGCACCACGCCGACCGTCACCGCGAGCCCCACCAGCACGACCGCGACGAAGGGCCACGGGCTGCGCGTCGGTGCGGGCAGCTTGAGGACCGCCCGCTCGAGGGCGTCGTAGACCAGGGGGTCGGGATCGTCCGCCCGGCGGATCTGCTTCTGGTGGTCGAGGAGCACCTGGTCGACGTACTCCGCCGCCAGCCCTTCCTCGGCCCCGAGCTCGACGGCGCGCTCCAGCAGCCGCCCGTACCGGGCGGCGACGTACTCGTCGACGTTCATGGCGCTTCCACGGTAGGTGTCCGGAGCCGACGGCTCTACGGCTCGGACAGGAGCAGGTCAGCGCGGTCCGGTGGACCTCAGCAGAGTGTGGAGTTCTTGATCAACCAGGTTGATCAGGAACTCCACACTTCCGGCTAGATGTCGAAGAGGGAGCTGCTGCCGGAGATGTCGACGTCGGTCTTCGGCTGGTTGGCCTCGCCGGACGACGCCGGCTTCGGCTTCTGCTCCGGCTCGTCGGCCTTGGCCTCGGGCTCCGGCTCCGGCTCCGGCTCGGGCTCGGCTGCTGCCTCGGGCTCGTCGTCCGACGCCGCGGACGTCGCCGCCTGGCTCAGGGCCGCGCCGCTGCTGACCGGCTCCTCGTCCTTCGCTGTCGGGCTCCGGGTCGGGCTCGGCCTCCGGCTCGTCCACGGCCTCGGGGGCCGGTGGTGCCTCGACGACGTCGGGGGCGGCGATGTCGAAGAGCGAGCCGCTGTAGGTGTGGTCGGCCGCGGGCTTGGCCGGCTCGGGTTCTGCCGTCGGCTCAGCCTGGGCCTCCGGCTCTGGCTCGGCCGTCTTCTCGGGCTCGGGCTCGGGTGCGGGGGTCTCGGCGGCGATGTCGAAGAGCGAGCCGCCCGATCCCAGGTCGGCCGCGGGCTTCGCCGGCTCGGCTGCCTTCGGCTCGTCCTTGGCCTCAGCCTCGGGTTCGGGCTTCGCCTCGGACTTCGCCTCGGGGCGGGCGCCTCGGCGGCCGGGATGTCGAAGAGCGAGCCACCCGATCCGAGGTCGGCCGCGGGCTGGGTCTCGGCCTTCGGCTCGGGCTCCGACGTCGTCGCGGCGGCGGGAGCCGGCTCCTCGGCCGGGATGTCGAACAGCGAACCGCCCGACGACGCGGCCGGCTTCGGCTCCTCGGCCGGGCCTCGGGCTCCGGCTCGCGGGCTCCGGGCTCGGCGTCGCCGCCGACGTCGAACAGCGAGCCGCCGGAGTCGGCGGGCTTCGTCTCGGCCGGCTTCTCGGCGGGCTGGTCGTCGCCGCCGACGTCGAAGAGCGACGAGCCACCGCTGGCCTTGGCGGCCGGGCCCACGTCGGCGGTCTCGGTGACGGTGTTCTCGGTCTGGGTGACGTCACCGGCCTCCGGCTCGGCCTTGGTCTCGACGGCGGTGGCGGTGCCTCCGCCACCCGAGAGGGCGCGGACCTTCACGGCCGACTCGCCCTTGACCGACGCGAGCAGCATCTGCGCGACGTCGAGGACCTCGACCTCCTCGCGGGCGGTGCCCTTGGCCTGGGCGGAGGTGAGGCCGTCCGAGAGCATGACCCGGCAGAACGGGCAGCCGACCGCGATCTGGTCGGCACCGGTGCCGACCGCCTCGGTGGTGCGGTTCTCGTTGATCCGCTCGCCGATGTTCTCCTCCATCCACATGCGCGCGCCGCCGGCGCCGCAGCAGAAGGACCGCTCGGAGTTCCGCTCCATCTCGACCAGCTCGGCGCCGGGGAGCACCTGGAGCAGCTCGCGGGGCGGGGTGTAGACGCCGTTGTGGCGGCCGATGTAGCAGGGGTCGTGGTAGGTGATCTTGCGCTTGGCGGCGCCCGCACCGTCCTTGACCGGCGTCAGCTTCCCCTCGCGCACGAGCCGGTTCAGCAGCTGGGTGTGGTGGGTGACCTCGAGCTCGACACCGAAGTCGGCGTACTCGTTCTTGAGCGTGTTGAAGCAGTGCGCGCAGGTCGAGACGACCTTCTTGACCTTGAACTCCTTGAAGGTCTCGGCGTTCTGCGTGGCCAGCTGCTGGAAGAGGAACTCGTTGCCGGCGCGCCGGGCCTGGTCCCCGGTGCAGGTCTCGCCGTTGCCGAGGACGGCGAAGGAGACGCCGGCCATGTCGAGCAGCTCGGCGACCGCGCGGGTGGTCTTCTTCTGGCGGTCCTCGTAGGCACCGGCGCAGCCGACCCAGAAGAGCCACTCGACCTCGTCGAGCGACTCGACACCGCCTTCATCAGCAGGGGCGCCGACGACCTTGACCTCGAACGGGAGGTCCTTGGCCCAGTCCATCCGGGCCGAGGACGACATGTTCCAGGGGTTGCCCTTGTTCTCCATGCCCTTGAAGAGCTGGTTGAGCTCGGCCGGGAAGTTCGACTCGACGAGCACCTGGTAGCGGCGCATGTCGACGATGTGGTCGACGTGCTCGATGTCGACGGGGCACTGGTTGACGCACGCGCCGCAGGTCACGCAGGACCAGAGGACGTCGGTGTCGATGATCGCGCCGCCCTCGGGCTCCCAGGCGTAGCCCTCGGTCTCCCCGACGAGGGGGCGCTCGGCCTCGGTCAGGACGTCGGCGGGCAGCTTCTCCCGCTCCGACTCGCTGGCGAGCAGGTACGGCGTCTTCTTCAGCGCGTGGTCGCGCAGGTTCATGATCAGCAGCTTGGGAGACAGCGGCTTCTCGGTGTTCCACGCCGGGCACTGGTCCTGGCAGCGACCGCACTCGGTGCAGGTCGACATGTCCAGCAGGCCCTTCCAGCTGAAGTCCTCGATCGCCCCGACGCCGAGCTTGGCGTCCTCGTCGAGGTCGTCGACGTCGTCGAGGGTCAGCGGCTTGCCGGCGTTCATCAGCGGCTTCACCGCGCCGAGCGCGACCGGCCGCCGCGAGAAGAGCACGTTCAGCGGTGCCAGGAAGATGTGGAGGTGCTTGGAGTTCACGACCTCCACGAGGAACACCAGCATGACGCCGATGTGCAGCAGCAGGCCGACGCCGATCAGCGCGGAGCTGTCGGGCAGGACCTGACCGAGGGCGTGCGAGACGAACGCCCACCTGCCGTAGCCCTCCTCGCCGATCGCCTTCTCGTGCGCGGCGACGGCGCCCCGGAAGAGGAACAGCGTCCAGATGACGTTGAAGATCATGAAGAGGACGAGGTACGCGCCGCCGAGGTGCGACCCGAAGAAGCGGGACTTGCGCTCGAGCTTGGCCGGTGAGTTCTTGAGCCGGATCTGCCAGAACGCGAAGAGGCCGAGCAGGCACATCACCGCGATGAAGTCCTGGAGGAAGCCGAGCGGGCCGAAGGTGCCGAGGAACAGGAAGTGGAACGCCTCGTCGCGGGTCAGCAGCGCGCCGTACGCCTCGACGTAGACGGTGCCCAGGATGAGGAAGGCCCAGAAGACGAAGAAGTGCGCGGTGCCCGGGATCGACCACTTGAGGAGCTTCTTCTGGCCGAAGACCTCGACGAGCTGGGTCTTGAGGGCCAGGCCGATCCGGCCCGTGACGCCCGCGATGCGGTCCGGGGCGGGCTGGCCGTGGGTGATCATCCGGTACAGGAAGACCACTCGCTTGCCGGCGAGACCGAGCCCGACGGCCGTCCCGGCCAGCCCGATGATCAGCACCCAGAGATCCACGGTCACTCCTCGCGACTAGCTCGGTCGGGCAGCAGGCGCGAGCCTAGTTGGGCGCGCTCCCGCCGCCGGAGTCTACTAATCGGTAACTTCGTGGCGGACGGCGGGAACCACCTCCGCCGAACGGACGTCCATATGGCCCGGATAGGTGCTTTACCTGAGCAACACCTGTCGGCAGACTTGGCGCTCGCCGGGATCGTGGCCGGCGCGACATGGGGCACGTGCAGATCGCACGGCGCCACGAAAGGACGATCGCCGTGATCTCGACGAATCGCCGCGCCTCGGGGACCCGCCGCCTGGGGGCCGCGGCCGTCGCCGGGCTGCTCGCCCTGACGGGGCTCGCCGCGCTGACGAACTCCGCGGCCGGTGCGCCGAGCGCCCGCTCGGCGGCGCCCGCCGCGGCCGCCGCGGCCAAGGGCAAGGACTGGACCTTCATGGTCTACGACGTCGCGGACACCTCGAACATCGCCAACGACATGATCGTCAACCTCGCGCAGTTCGCCGACGTCGCCGAGATGGACGACGTGAACGTCGTGGCCCTGGTCGACCTCCCGGAGCGGACCGACCCCGGCTACCCGGACGCCACGCTCCCCGGCATCGCGCCGTTCACCACCACCAAGCTGCTCGAGCTCGACAACGGCCGCTGGAACGAGGTCGCCGACCTCGGCGAGGTCTCCATGGGCCGCCCGGACACGCTCGCCCGGTTCATCGAGCAGGTCGCCGACAGCTACCCCGCCTCGAAGTACGGCCTCGTGCTCTCCGACCACGGCGGCGCCTGGTCGGGCGGGTACGTCGACACCGGCCCTCCCGCGACGTCCCAGCTCACCATCGCCGACATGCGCGCGGGCATCGTCACCGGCATGCAGCGCGGCGGCATCGACAAGTTCGAGTTCATCGACCACGACTCCTGCCTGATGTCGTCGTACGAGGCCGCCTCCGCGCTCGCGCCGCTGGCCGACGTCCTCGTCGGCTCGGAGGAGGTCACCTTCGGCGACAGCACCCTCGACGTCGAGGCGTTCTCCAGCCTGGACGACGGCATCTCCGGCGAGGAGTGGGGCCGCGCCAACATCGAGGGCTACGCCGCCACCGCCGACCGGTACGACGGCATCGGTGACTTCTCGGCGCTCGCCGTCGTGGACGGCGAGGCGATGGAGCGCCTGGACGAGGCGATCGAGTCGTTCTCCGACGTGGCCGTCGACAACATGGAGACGATCGCACCCGAGATCGCCCGCGCCCGCAGCCGCTCGCTGGAGTTCGTGACCGGGCTGCTCGGCGAGGAGGAGGGCGGCGGCTTCAGCGTCGTCGACCTCGGTGACTTCCTGCGCCAGCTCAAGGACGTGCCCGACGAGGTGCTCGTCGCCCGCGACGCGGTCTTCGCCGCGCTCGACGCGGCGGTGCTGCACCAGGTCACCCGCAAGGCGACCCAGCAGGCCACCGGCCTCAACGTGTTCTTCCCGGAGACCCCGCGGATGGCGCGCGGCTACGCCGACAGCAACATCGCCCCGCCCGGCTGGGACCGGCTCGTCGAGTCCTACGCCGACTTCGCCCAGGAGTCAGGCGGCGGCAGCGACGGCGGCGCCAGCTTCACCAGCGAGCAGGCGGACGTCGTCGAGATCGGCCCCGGCGGCATCCGGATCGCGGCCCAGCTCGAGTCGGGCGACGAGAAGAACGTCGCCTCCCAGGAGACGCAGATCTACACGCGGATCGACGGCAAGGACGTCCTCGCGGCCGCGCTGCCGGCGTACCTCAACTCGGGTGGCCGTGGCCAGGTCCAGGGCGTCTGGAACTTCTCGCTGACCACCCTCCAGGCCGGCAAGAAGCGGGCCCCGGCGTCGGCGGTCTACCAGGCGCAGTCGGGCGGCCTGCTCGGCTGGTTCCAGGCCCTGTACACGGCCCCGAACGGCAACCGGACCGACGTCGAGATCCAGGTCCTGCTGTCCAGCGAGGGCGACATCGAGAGCATCTCGGTCGCCGACATCAGCCAGGGCGCGCAGGCCGGCATCGAGCTGGAGAACGGCGGCCGGCTCACGCCGTACCTCATCGTCCCGTCCAGCGGCGGCTTCCAGCTCGAGCTGTCGAGCAAGTCCGTCCCCGTCAACGACCAGCTCGAGGTCGCCTACCCGAAGCTCGCCAAGGGCACGTCCTTCGACATGGGCGTCGGTGTGGCGGACCTGGCCGGCAACTTCGACATCGCCTTCGTCACGGAGACCGTCCGATGACGCCCGCCCACCCAGCCACCGTCCCAGCTCCCTCACGCGGCACCACCTCACAAGGAGATCACCGATGACCGAATCCCCCGAGCCCGTCGCTGGGCCCGTCGCCGGGCCCGTCGCCCCGCCGGGAGCTCGCTTCGACCCCGTGACCGGGGCCGAGCTCGGCGCCGGTGGCTCCGAGCGGCGCGAGTCCTTCGCGCTGCAGCCGGGTGAGCCGGTGGCCTCGTTCAACATGGTCACCTCGCTCATGCCGCTCGCCAGCGGCACGGCACCCCAGACCTACCGCTGGGCCCTCGGTCTGGGCCTGCTGATCCCGGTCGTCGCCGGCGCGCTGGGCTACCTCGCCTTCGCGTTCGTCGCGGCCGCGATCGTGGTGCCCGCGATCTACGTCGTCTACATGTACGACGTCAACGAGTGGGAGGACCAGCCGCTGCCGGTCGTCCTCGGCACCGTGGTGGCCGCGGCCGCGCTCGGCGTCGGCTTCACGTTCCTGTGGCACGCGGGCCTGCTGGGCGACGAGGTCGCCCCGATCGACTTCGGCCAGGGAGCCGGCGGGGTCAGGTGGACGACCCTGCTCACGCTGGTGCTGCTCGTGCCGATCGTGAGCGAGATCCTGAAGCAGGTCGGCCCGCTGCTGCTGGCGTCGCGCCCGCAGTTCGACGACATGATCGACGGGCTCACCTTCGGTGTGGCCGCCGGCGCCAGCTTCGCGGCAGCCGAGACGATCGTGGTCAACCGCTCGCTGTTCAGCAGCTTCGGCTCGATCGACAGCCCGAACGCCGGCTTCTGGGTCTCGCTGATCCTGTCCGCCGCGATCGTCAAGCCCATCGTCTACGGCGCCGCGACGGGGATCGCGGTCGCCGCGTGGTCCGGACTCGGCTCCGGGTTCGACGGCTTCAAGCCGGCGTACCTGCGCGGCCTCGGCGAGGCCCTGCTCGCCAACGTCCTGTTCCAGGCCGGCCTCTACATGGCCTCCCGCGTCGAGGGCACCGCCGGTGCCGTCATCGGCCTCGTCTGGGGCGCGCTGATCGCGGGTGCGCTGGTCATCCGGCTCCGCTACCTCCTGCACTTCGCGGTGCTCGAGGCGGCGCTGGAGGGTGCCAGCACGGGGACCGCTCACCGGGACGCGGCCAAGGGCACGGCGTTCTGCCCCTCCTGCGAGATGCCGCTGCTCGTGGGCGCGAACTTCTGCGTCGTCTGCGGCACGGCCACCCGCGCCGGCAACAAGGCGACCCGCGTCCGCAACCGGAACGACGACGTCGACGCCCCGGCCGCGGTCAGGTCCAACGCCCCGGCCGGCGCGCCGCCGCGCGACAACTCCAAGACGGCCATCGTGGTCGGCGCGGTCGCCGCGACGATCCTCCTGGCCGGCGCCATCGGCCAGGGCGTCGCGGCCGCGGGCAACGACACCCCGGAGATGCAGGACAACCCGGTCGTGCTGACGCCCGACCTCGGCTCCGGCCCGACCACCGAGGAGCCGCCGGAGCCGGCCGACCCGCCCGGTCCCACACCGGACCCGGCCGAGGAGGACGGTGACGCGACCGAGTCGAGCGCCAACCTCGCGTCGTTCACCACGGCGTCGTTCCGGTCGGTCCTCTCGACCGACGGGGAGAGCACCGAGCCCGACGGCGGCATCGGCGGCGGACCGTCGCCCGACGGCACCGTGGACGAGGGCACCGGCAGCGGCGAGGTCGTCGACCTCGGCGGGATCGGCTTCACCGTCCCCGAGAACTGGGAGGTCATGTTCTCCGAGGACGGCTTCGCCCAGCTCGTCGGACCGGGCGGCTACTTCATCGCCTACGTCGACGGCCCGCCCATGGACATCGAGACGCTCGTCATCAACCACCTCAACGGGCTGACCGACTTCGGCGTCCAGGAGCTGGAGTACACCGAGCCCGAGTCGATCGCGCTGCCGACCTCGTCGGTCGTGGACGCCTCGAACCTCCTGTTCCGCGGCCTGATGGCGAGCCAGCAGGGCGGCACCTTCCCGGTCGAGGGCTTCGGCTACTACTTCGTCTCGCAGGAGGGCGCGGGCCTCACCGCCTTCGGCCTGTACGACGCGGGTGCCCTGGACTCGAGCCCGGAGCTCGTCGACGGCTACAACCAGATGATGAACGAGCTGGTCGGCAGCCTGTGATCAAGCGAGCAGCAGCGCGCGAGGAACGAGCGCGATGCGTCGCGAGACGAGGTTGAGCAAGCCCCGCGAGCGAGGAACGAGCTCGCGACGGGCGCGTCGAAACCACCGCAGCGTCCGCGCCCGACTCGTGTCGGGCGCGGGTGCCGCGGCTGCGCTGGCCGTCGTCGCAGGTATCGCGGGCGCGTCCTCCGCGTCCGCGCCCGCGGCCCCGGCGAAGGGCGCCGACTGGACCCTGATGGTCTACGCCGTCGGCGACACGTCGAACGTGTCCCAGCTGATGGTGGAGAACCTCGGCCAGCTGGCCGCGCTGCCCGACGCGGACAACGTGAACGTCGTCGTCCTGCTCGACCTGCCGGAGCGCAGCGACCCGGGGGCGCCGACCGGGACCCTGCCGGGGCTCGACCAGTTCACGACCGCCAAGCTGCTGCAGCTCGACGGCAACCGGTTCAACGAGATCCGCGACCTCGGCGAGATCTCGCTGGGGCGCCCCGACGCGCTCGCCGACTTCATCGAGGAGGCGGCCGGCCGGTTCCCGGCGGACAAGTACGCCCTGACGCTGTTCGACCACGGCGCGGGCGCCCAGGGTGGCTACTACGACACCGGCCCGCCCGGCGCGGTCGCGCTGTCGGTCCCGGACATCCGGGCCGGCATGCAGGCGGGCATGGCCCGGGCCGGCATCGACCGGTTCGACCTGCTGTTCCACGCCGCCTGCCTGATGAGCAACTACGAGACCGCGTCGGCCCTCGCGCCGCTGGCCGAGGAGATGGCCGGCTCCGAGGAGCTGATGATCCAGTACCCCGTCTCGCCGGAGGGGCTCGCCCCGCTCGCGCAGAACGCGTCGGGCGAGGAGGTCGGCAAGGCGTTCATCGACGGCTACGGCCACCTGCTCGACGACATCGCCACCCAGGGCGGCCAGACGTACCGCGACCTCGCGGCGATGTCGGTCGTCGGTGGCGACGAGGTGCAGCGGCTCGACGCCGCGATGGAGTCCTTCGCCGACGTGGCCGTCGACCACATGGACGAGATCGCCACCGAGGTCGCCCGCGCCAGGGCGACGTCCCTCGAGTTCGTCGTCGGGTACGGCGAGGAGTCGAACGACCTGGTCGACCTCGGCGACTTCCTGCGCAATCTCGACGGGCTGCCGCCGGACGTCGAGGTCGCCCGCGACGCGGTGTTCGCCGCGCTCGAGTCGTCGGTGAGCTCCCAGGTCCTCGGCCGGGCGACGGAGCAGGCGACGGGCCTCAACGTCTTCCTGCCGACCGACCCCCGGCGCGCCAAGGGGTACGTCGAGAGCGGCACCGCCCCGAAGGGCTGGGGCGAGTTCGTCACGGCCTTCCTCGAGCAGGGCGTCAGCGCCGGCGACGACGGCGGCGCGCCGCTCGGCTTCGTCGACGACGAGGCGAACGTGCTCGTCCAGGACGCGACCGGGATCAAGATCGGCGCCCAGCTCACGTCGGGCTCGGCGGACAAGGTCACCCAGGCCGAGACGCAGGTGGTGGCCGCCCTCGGGGGCCAGGACGAGGCGCTCGCGGTCGCGCTCCCGGCGTACCTCAACGCGGGCGGCGAGGGTCAGGTCCAGGGGGTCTGGAACTACGCCGTCACGTCGCTGACCGACGGTGGCCGGAGCATCCCGGTGTCGGCGGGCTACCAGGCGCAGTCGGGCGGCTTCGTCGGCTCGGCGCTGGTGCAGTACACCTCACCCGAGGGCGACACCTCGGACGTCGGGCTCAAGATGCTGCTCAGCAGCGAGGGCACCATCGAGAGCGTCTCCTTCGTCGACGTGGCGAGCGGGCAGGCCGGCGGCATCGAGCTGGCCACCGGCGGCACGGTCACGCCGTACGTCTTCGTGCCCGGCTCCGGGGGCTACCAGCCGGTGCTCTCGACGCAGTCGATCGCCGTCTCGGACGCGCTCGAGGTGGCCTTCGACGAGCTGGAGCCCGGTACGCCGTTCGACATGGGTGTCGTCGTCGTGGACGTCGGCGGCGACGTCGCCCAGGCGTTCACCAGCCAGCGCGTCCAGTAGCGCGTCAGCCCTGCTTGATGCCGGTGACCTTCCCGCGCGCGGAGAAGGTCACCGTCATCCTGACCTTCTTCCGGCCCGGCGCCTTGGCGCAGAAGCCGTAGGTGGTGGCCGACCGGGTGAACGGCTGGCCGACCTTGCGCATGACCTGCTGGGTCGTCATGCCCTTCCTGAGGAGCTTCCGCACCTTCGAGACCGGCTTGCGCAGGCCGGCGTTGCGGCAGGAGTCGGGGGCGATGCCCTCGGCCCGCTCCCACATCTGCAGGTAGGCCTCCGCGCCGCGGGCCATGTCGTCGAAGATCGCGTCGCCGTCCTTGCCGGCCACCTTGGTGAGGTCCTCGACCCAGTCGGGGTAGAGGCCGTACTGCGCCACGCCGTCCTTGTTGATGTCCCAGACGCGCTGTCCGGCGGTCTGCTTCTTCACGGTCACGCCGCCGAGGCCCGTGAACGGGTACGTCACCTTGTTGGGGACGTTCGCACCGCGCGGGTCGCCCTGCGCGCCGAGGCCGTTGATGTCGGCGCCGAAGCCGATGCCGAAGTAGTACCGCGGGTCGGCCCAGCCGACGTGCTTGCGCCACTTCTCCACGAAGCCCGTCGAGTCCCCGGCGTACGGCGCGATGAACCCGCCCTCCTCGTAGATCCGCGGGTAGGAGTCCGGCGTCGACCACGAGTGGCTGCTGAGCACGCCGTGGTAGCCCATGGCGTCGATCTGGTCGAGCGCGGCCGTGCGCGCCTTGACGCTCATGTGGTCGGGGTCGAAGAGCATGTGCCGCTCGGCGAGCCCCTTGATCGTGTACTCGCCGAGCGTGGTGAGCCCGCGTGCGTTGCAGTGGTCCGGCGGCGGGTACAGCGGCGCCGCGACCGGCAGGCCGAGCGAGGCGATCGCGCCGAAGAGGGCGTCCTGGGTCTCGGCGTCGATGTCGGGGAGCGTCGTCTGGTTGTTGTCGTGCGACTCGCCGTCGGCCGGCTCGCAGTGCCGCATGTCCCAGAACGAGCCGGTCTCGAGGAAGTTCGCGCTGTTGACCAGTGGCCCGATCGCACCGGTGTCGCCGGCGACACCGGAGAGCGCGTTGTCGAACTTGTTGACGAGCTCCATCTGGCGCACGCCCATCCGGTGCACCTCGTCGAGCTGGCGGTCGATGTCCTTCAGCGAGCACTGCGGGACGTCGACCTTCATCGTGCAGCCGAACGGCACCGAGGTCTCGATGCCCATGACCACGGCCATCTTCCCGGCGTTGATCACCCGACGCGCCTCGAACGGCGACCTCACGATCCGGTAGAAGCCCTTGCCCGGCCCGCCGAACTGGGCGTCGATGTAGTCCTGCATCTCGTACATGTCCCGGGCCTGCAGCCGGACCGAGTCCATGTCGTCGCAGGAGTTCCGCTTCAGCGGGTAGATCATGCACAGCTGGTTGTTCTCGACCAGCAGGTTCACGAAGATCCGCTGCCCGCCGCGCCACGAGCGCTCGAGCCACTTGTAGTACGTGCCCTCGTGGGTGAGCGAGTGCGGCGCCGGCCAGTCCTTGAACGTCGGCCAGCCGACCGGGTCGTGCCCCGGCTCGCCCGACAGGACCGACTCGAGGATGCCGCCGTACCCGCCGGTGACGGTGTGGTCGACGCAGTCGACGAGGGCGCGGGTGACACCGAACTGGTCCCAGGGCTTGCCGCAGTGCGCCATGCCGCCGAGGAACTCGAAGGCCATGCCGTGGGTGTGCGCGTCGACGTACCCGCGGACCTCCTGGTACGGCGTGACGCCGGCGTGCGGGTCGCCCTTGACGTCGACCCCGGCCTCCGGGAACGCGCGGCAGCCCGTGGTGCGCAGCAGCCGGAAGGCGGACCTGCCCTTGATCCTCAGGGTGGTCGCGCCGCGGGTGAAGACGAACCGCGGCCGCGTGGTCTTCCGGGACTTCCGGGTCGCCGTGGCCGTCCACACCGTGTCGGCGCCCATCGTGCCGGTGAGGCCGTCGGCGGTGCGGTAGCGGCCGCGCTTCGTGTAGAGCAGGTACTTCCCGAGGTCGGTCGGCTTGAAGTAGGTCTTCTTGCCGGCCATCCGGTAGCAGCCGTTGGCCATCGCGTAGCGGTCCTGCGGGAACAGCAGGCGCTCCTGCATCGGCGGCACCGAGGTGAGCGGCGGGGCGGCGGCCCTGCGCTCCTCGGCGACGTACGCCGTGGCGAGCGCCCGCTCGGCGGCGTTGGTGGGGTCCTGGGCGTTCGTGCCCGTCGCCTCACCGCCGCGCCAGAGGTCGTTCTTGGTCCGCGGGTCCTGCGCGGTGTGGTCGTGCGGCAGCGTCTCGGGGTCGACCCCCGGCTGCTGGGCGACGGCCTGCACCTTGCTGGCGTCGTACCGGTCGAGGAGGTTGCCGTGCCGGCCGATGCCGAGCGAGGGCACCGCCAGGATGCCGAGCACCAGGCCGAGCGCGACCGCGGTCGTCCCGACCAGTCGCCGGACGGTCTTCTTCCGTTCCACCATCTGCCTACGCCTTCTCCGCTAGAACGTGTTGCAGGTATGGATCTCAACGAGCCTAGGGCGGAGGAGTGACGGGCGTCTCGCGCCGATCCAGACCGACGACCGCCGCCAGGATGAGCACGGTGCCGAGCACGCCGAGCACGCCGAGGCGCTCGTCGAGGACGAGCGCGGCGACCACCGCGGCGGTCACCGGCTCCAGCAACGAGGCGATGACGGCGGCGCTCCCGGTGGTCGTGCGGAGCCCCGCGTAGAGCAGTCCGTAGGCCAGCGCCATCGTGAACAGGCCCAGGTACAGGAGCGTCAGCACGGCGACGGGGTCCGTCGTCACCAGCGGCGCGTCGCCGCGTGAGGCCCAGATGCCGAACGGGAACAGCGAGACCGCGCCCGCCCCCGTCGCGACGGTGGTGAGCGCCAGGGGAGTCGTGGTGGCGGCGATCTTCTCGGCGAGCATGGTCGTGACGGCGTACGTCGACCCGCTGAGCACCGCGAGGACCACGCCGAGCAGCGGACGCGGGCCGGTCTCGCCGAGGCCGGCCGTCGAGCTGACCAGGACCAGGCCCGCCAGCGCCAGCCCCAGGACCCCGAAGGCCCGGCCGGTCGGCATCCGGCGGTCCCGGACGCACTCGACCGCGGTGACCAGGACGGGCGCGAGGCCCAGGCTGACCACGGTGGCGACGGTGACGCCCACGGCGACGACCGAGCCGAAGTACAGCGCCTGGTAGGCGCCGGTCGCGACGCCGGCGAGCACCGCCGGCCCGGGCCGCTCACGGAGCAGTCGAGCGACGTCCCCGGCCTGCCGCAGCACGAGCACGGCCGCGACGAGGACGACGGCGGCCAGGCCCATCCGCCACGCGCTGATCGTGAGCACCGACATCGGCTCGTGCTCGCGGATGACCTGGACGCCGAGGCCGCCGGTGCCCCACAGGATGCCCGCGAGGCTGACCTGGACGAGGCCGAGGCGCGCGTGGCTGCTGTGGGACATGACGGGTCATCATGTCCGCCCGCAGGGCGTGCGGGCCAACGAGTTGCTGCGGCTGGGACTTCCTAGCTGGAGCGACCCGGGTCGAGCCGGTCCGCGTCGCGCAGGGTGTCCTCGTGAGCGGCCTCGGTCTGGGCCAGCTCGCGGCGGGCGGCCTCGGCCTCCTGCTCGGCGACCTCGGCGCGGGTACGGGCGCCCGCGACGTCGACCGCCTGCCGGGACGCCTCGTTGCGCAGGGTGTGGGCCTCCTCCGTGCGGTGCCGGTTGCGGGTCATCGTGAGCGCCCAGCCGATGAGCGCGGCGACCAGCACGACGAGGACGATCAGGACGATCAGGGCAGTGGTGGACATGGTCCCTCCCTCCAGGACTGCCCGGGCGGTACCCCGTCTACAGCGGCAGCAACACCGACACCCGGCCCCCGCTCGGGCCCGGCCCCGCCTCGAGCGTGCCGCCGAGCTCGGTCGCGCGCTCGCGCATGGAGGACAGCCCGACCCCGGGTCGCCATCCCGCGCTCACTCCGGCGTCGGTGACCTCGAGGCGGAGGGCGCCCGTGGTGCTGTCCAGCCGCACCGTCGCCGTGCGGGACGAGCTGTGCCGGGCGATGTTGGCGAGTGCCTCCGTGACGATCCGGTACGCCGCCACCTCGACCGCGGCCGGCAGGTCGGGCAGCTCGTCCGCGCTGATGCTCACCGACACCGGCTGGCCGTCGCTGTCGCGCAGCCCCACGGCCTGCTGCCGCAGCGCCGGCACCAGACCGAGCTCGTCGAGGGCCGGTGGCCGCATCGCGTAGACCATCGCGCGGATCTCCTCGATCGCCGTGACCGTGTCGGCGCGGAGCTGGCGCAGCATCTCCTCGGCCGCCGCCGGGTCCGAGCGCACCAGGTTGCGGGCTGCGTCCGAGGTGAAGGCGACGCCGGACAGCCGCGGGCCGAGGCCGTCGTGGAGGTCGCGGCGCAACCGTCGCCTCTCCTCCTCGATGGCCGCGATGGTGCGGCCGCGTGACTCGACCACCTCCTGGGCAAGCGCACGGGCCCGCAGGGTCTGCGCCAGGAGCGGCACGGTCAGGCGCAGGACCTGCTCGTCACCGGACGAGAACGAGAGGTCACCGGGCCGCAGGCCGACCACGAGCCGGCCGACGCCCTCCAGGTCGAGGGTGCGCGTGTGGGTGGTGGCCGTGCCCGACGCCACCACGTCGGCGCCGTCCACCTCGAGCGCCGCGTAGGGGATGACCAGCGCCTCGCGGATCGCCCGCAGGGCGAGCACCGGGTCCTCCCCGATCCGGCCGGCCATCGCGGACGCAGCTCCGAGGGGGTCGGGGCGCTCGCCGAAGAGCAGCTGGTCGACGACGCCTCGCAGCACCACGCGGGTCGGCTGGTACGCCGTCGCGGCGAGCGCGGCGAGCAGGCCCAGTGCACCGTCGTTGACCTCGTCCACGTCGAGCGCGGCGAGCAGCCCGAGCTCGAGGACGAACACCGCCATCACGGTCACCAGCGCGAAGGTCGTGACGACCGCACCCACCACCAGCCCGCGGACGTCGACCAGATCGGGCAGGGTCGCGCCGACGTACATCGCCGGGCCGATCAGGGCGAAGGCGAGCGAGCCCGCGAGGGGCAGCGCCTCGCTCGTGAAGCCCTCGGAGGAGAACGCGGCGAAGAAGTAGACGCCGCCGGACACGGACAGTCCCAGAGCCATCCAGACGAGCGCCCGGCGCTCACGCTCCTCGGCCAGCTCGATGCGCCACCACGTGTGGGCCACGAAGATGCAGCCCTGGATGAAGCCCAGCAGCCCGGCGGCGCCCGCGTCGGCGTACGCCGTCGCCGTCACACCGCAGCCGCCGATGGAGACCAGGGCGAGGAAGTCGACGGGGTGGCGGTAGCGCAGCCTCGGGTAGGCGAGCAGCGCCAGCGGTGCGACCAGGACGACCGAGGCGATCCCGACCACGGTGGCCGCGGTGTCGTGGTCGGCGACGAACAGCAGGATCGACGCGACGCCCAGCACGCCGGCCAGCGCCATCAGGGCCCCGGCGAGGACGGAGCGTCGGCGCAGCACGAGCCCCACGCCGGCGGCACCGAACGAGACCGCGACGATCGTGAAGACGACGGCGTCGCCGGTCACGTGCCGAGGCCGCGCTCACGGGCCCGGATGACGGCCGACGTGCGGTCCGTGACCTCGAGCTTGGCGAAGATGGTCGTCAGGTTGTTGCTCACGGTCTTGGGTGACAGGTGCAGGGTGCGGGCGATCTCGGCCGTCCGTCGCCCGTGCGCGAGGAGCTCGAGGATCTCGGTCTCGCGGGCGGTCAGCTCGGGGAACGGGTCCTCGGGTGCGGCCGGCGGGTTGGCGAAGTGCTCGAGGAGCCGGGCGGCGATGCCGGGGCCGAAGATGGCCTGGCCGCGCGCGACCGCACGGATCGCGTCCGCGATCTCGTCCTGCTCGGCCCCCTTGAGCAGGTAGCCCTGCGCGCCCGCCTGCATCGCGGTGAACACGGTGGCGTCCTCGTCGTACATCGTCAGCACCAGGACCGCGGTCTCGGGCACGGCCTTGCGGATCCGTCGGGTGGCCTCGACGCCGTCGATCCCCGGCATCCGGACGTCCATGAGGACGACGTCGGGACGGGTCAGCTGCGTCTCGCGGACCGCCGCCTCGCCGTCCTCGGCCTCGCCGACGACCTCGAAGTCCTCCAGCGTGCCGAGCAGGGCGGCCAGGCCGCGGCGCACGACAGGGTGGTCGTCGGCGAGCAGCACGCGGATGGGCACCGCACCATCATCGCGCCCGGCGTGGGTCGGGCGCTTGGGAAGAAGTTCCCGCGCCGCCGGGGGTGGCCGGGAAGGCACGGGGAAGGCATCCTCTGGGTGTCGGTCGTGCCGCCGTCGGACCGTGGGGGCCTCACACCACTTCTGGAGGAAACCATGTCCAGCACCACCATGGCCCCGCCCGCCACCCGGCCCACCACCAAGCAGAAGGCCGGGCTGGTCGTCGCCGGCCTCTACAGCCTCGCCAACATCCCCTCCGTGCTGATCCCGACGCCGGGCGACGAGAACGGTCCTCCGTTCGGCGTCCTGGTCATCGGCACCGTCCTCGGTGTCGTCGGGCTCGTCGCCACGGTCGCCGCGTGGCGCGGCTCGAGCCTGGCGCTCAGGATCGCCGCGGGCTCGATCATCGTCGTCACGCTGACCGCGATCCCGGCGTTCTTCGTCGACGTGCCCATGTCCGTCAAGGCGTTCTGCGGCGTGGCGGTGCTCGTGACCGTCGTCGCCGTCGCGCTGATGTTCTCGGGTCGCCGCCCGGGTCCGGTCGTGGACTGATGATCGCCGTCGTCACGGTCCTGCTGGCCTTCCCGCTGGGGTTCCTCGTCCGCAGCAGGCTGGCCGCCTCCACGGCGTACGCGATCGCGTACCTCTGGGCGTTCGTGTTCCAGACGCTCTACCTGACGCTCGACTCCCTCGGCGGCGCTGCGAACCCCGCGTTCGAGGCCGGTGAGTTCCCGCTCGGCTACGGGATCGTCGCGCTGGCGATCTTCGGGGTCGGCTTCGGGCTGGTGAACCTGGGTCAGTGGCTGAAGGCGCGCTCGTCGCGCACCGGCACCAGGGCGATCGCCACGAGCGGGAACGCCGCCGCCAGCGCGAACAGCACCGCGTAGCTCGAGTGGGTCACCGCGAGTCCCGCCACCGGCGGGACCGCGGCGGCCACGAGGTACTGCACGGTGTTCTGCAGGCCGAGGGCGCGGCCCGACCAGAACGGGCCGGCCCGCTCGGCCACGGCGGTGAACGCGAGGCCGTTGTCCGAGACGGTCACCATCGTGGCGACCACGACCAGCGGTACGGCGAGGGCCGAGTCCAACCCGGCGGCGACGCCGAGCGCGAGCATCGTGGCCGCCGCGCACCAGGTCACCCAGCGCAGCGGCCGCATCCGGCTCCCGACCACGTCGGACAGCTGGCCGGCGCCGATCCGCCCGAGCACGCCGGCGGCCTGCGCCACCGCGACCACGCCACCCGCGGCGGCGGGGGACCAGCCGCGGTCGTCGATCAGCCAGACCAGTGCGAAGGTCCACACGACGAACTGCGGGACCACCAACAGGCTCGAGACGCCGTGGATCCTGGGCAGGTACCGGTCGCCCCGGTAGGGGTTGGGCGCCGCCGCGGGACCTCCCTCGGGTCGCGGCGGGTCCAGGACGACCAGGGCCACGGCCACCGCGGCGACACCGGCAGCGACCGCCGGGACCCAGAGCGCGGCGTACGGCCCGTGCCGGTCCGCGATCACGGCCATCGTCGCGGCGGCGAGCCCGACGCCGATCGGCTGCGCGCACTGGCGGATGCCCATCGCCAACCCACGCCGGTGCGGCGGGAACCAGCCGACGACGACGCGGCCGCTCGCGGCGTTGGTGCTCGCAGCGGCGAGGCCGCCGAGGAAGAGGAGGCCGGCCAGCGTGACGACACCCGGCGCGAAGACCGCGGCGAGGGCGGCCAGGGTGGTGCTCGAGAGCCCGGCCAGCAGGACGAAGCGCTCACCGGCGCGGTCGGTCAGCACGCCCCACGCCACCAGCGCGCACATCACGCCGATCATCGGGGCGGCGGCGACCACGCCGGCCTCGGCGAGCGACAGGCCCTCCTGCTCGACCAGGGACGGGATGAGGAACGCCGGGCCGTGCGCCATCACGGCCGACGCGGCCTGGCCGCCCGTCCCGGCCGCGAGCATGGCCCAGCGACGCGTCGTCCCGACGTCCCGCTCCTCGGCCGAAATGCCCACCGGCCGATTCAACGCCCTGGTGGGCGCTGAACCGGCCGGCTTCTTGCTGGTTGGGCTGTGAGACTCGCGACTCAGAGCTGGCTGTCGGCGATCAGCAGCTTGGCGTGACCGAGGTCCACCACGGCGCCGCTGCCGTCGAGCAGCGTCAGCCGCACGGCGATGACCTCGATACCGCTCTTGAACTTCTCCACCACGCCGGTCTCGATCTCGACCAGGCCGGGGATGGAGAGGCCGTCGAGCTCCGGGAAGGAGTACGCGGTGCCGTTCACCGTGGCGGTCAGGAACGTCGTGCCCTTGGTGTCGGCCTTCACGCCGGCGCGGGTGCGGACGACGTTGGCCCTGCCCTGGATGCCGGTGATGACCAGCTGGCCCCCACCGAGGTCCACGCTCGCGACGCGGGCGAGCTCGTAGCCCCGGGCCTTGTCGGCCCGCTGCTTGCCCAGCTGGCGGGTCGACGCGGCGCCGACCTCGAGGAGCGGAGCGAGGTCGACCGAGGCGACGTCCTGGCCCTTCACCTTGCCCTGGGTGCCCTGGCAGGGCATCCGGGTGTGCGGCTGCGGGCCGCTCTTGACGAGGTTGTTCAGGGCGGAGACCTGGGTGGCCGCCGAGAAGCCGGCGAAGAGGCCGCGCTTCACACCCCCACCGATGAGGGCGCCGGTGTGCGCGACGCGGACCCGCGTGTTGGTCGGGACCAGCCGCACGTCCAGGACGTCCGCGCGGGCCTTCGCCAGGCTGGCGGTGGCGATGCGCTTCTCGGAGCCGAGGCGGATCTCGAGCACACCCGGGATCACGAGCGGCTGCCCGGGCGTCGGGATGGCCAGGACCTGCGGGCTGCCGCCGGACGGGGTGAAGGTGATGCTGGCGACCTCCGTCTTCGTGGTCGCGTGGAAGCCGCTCGCGTCGTGGTAGGCCCGCGAGTACGAGCTCAGGCCCTTGATCGCGAGCTCACCGAAGCTGCTCTCCCCGATGACGACCTTGGCGATGTCGTGCATGGAGTAGCTGGAGTGGACGCCGTTGCGGCGCTCGGTCCAGTTGCGGGTCGTGACGCCCTTGGCGGTGCCCAGGCCCGGGATCTCGACCGAGGCCACGTCGTTCGTCTTGTTGATGCCGACGGCGTTGGTGCAGCCGACGGCCTGGTAGCTGGTGGTGCCCGACGAGGCGGGGATCGACCCACCTCGCACCCGCGAGCCGTAGGTCGCGGACTTGTAGGCGAAGGCGGTCCGGTCGCTCTTCTTGGCGTAGACGGACTTGTCGAAGTCGGCGGACGCGGGAGCCACGAACGCCGAGGTGCCCACGAGGGCGAGGGAGGCGGCCGCGGCCGCGGCCAGTGCTGGAATGCGACGCATCAGGGGAGCTCCTAGCGTGCACGGAGCCGAGTACCCCCGGCCCCGTGACATGGGGGGTAGCCCGTACCGAGGAGCACGGACGTGCCCTCACGGTAGGTCAGGGGGTGCCTCCGCGTAGTCATTTCCGACTACTTGCCGTAGTCACGTCCCGCCAGGAGGCTGGGGCCCGTGGATGTCAACACGTTCTACGCCCTGTTCTCCGCGACCTGCTTCACGCTGGTGGGTCTCTGGTGGAACGTCGTCTCGAGCCGCCCGGCCTGGATGACGGACCCGGACCTCCGGCGGGCGGTCGGCGGCATCTACGCGACCTTCCTCATCCCCGCGATGATGGGCCTGTTCGCGCAGGTGGGCGGCACCGAGAACCCCGACATCTGGCGCGCGTCGTTCGTGGTCCTCGCGCTGGTCGGCGCCCTGTCGACGCTCACGCTGCTCTCGCGTGGGGGACAGGGCCCGACCGTGCCGCTGCGGGTGGGGGCCGGCCTGGTCTACCTCGTCATCGCCCTCGTCGGCGTCCGTCCCGAGACCGCCGCCGACGTGCTCGACGTGAAGCCGATCGAGGCGGAGGCGCTGCTGCTCATCCTCCTGGTGGGGATCGGGCACGCGCTGTCCTGGCGGTTCATGGCCGAGAACGCCGCGGAGAGGGTGGTCGAGCCGTGAGCGCCCTGGAGGAGTGGGACGAGATCGGCGGCGGCTTCACCGCCAAGGTCGACGGTGCCGACCCCGGGTCGTGGGACGCACCGGCGCCGGTCCCCGGCTGGGCGGCCCGCGACGTCGTCCGCCACCTCGTGGAGTGGTTCCCGGGCTTCCTCGAGTCCGGCGCCGGCGTCCGGCTGGAGGTCTCGACGTCGGTCGACGACGACCCCGTGGCCGCCTGGCACGAGCTCGCCGGGGAGGTCCGGGCCCTGCTCGCGGACCCGGCGACGCCCGGGAAGGTGCTCAGCAACCCGCACATCGGCGACGTCCCGCTCGACCAGGCGGTGTCGCGGTTCTTCACCGCCGACGTCTTCATGCACACGTGGGACCTGGCGCTGGCGACCGGACAGGAGCACGGCATGGATCCGCAGCGGTGCGTCGAGACGCTGGCCGGCATGGAGCCGATGGACGAGGTGCTGCGGGCCAGCGGGCAGTACGGGCCCAAGGTCGAGGCGCCGCCCGGTGCCGACCCGGCGACCCGGCTCATGGCGTTCGTCGGACGCGACCCGAACTTCGGCCGGTCGACCTAGGCTTTCGCCGTGACCCAGCAGCCGGCCCGTTCGAGGGCGACCCTGACCGGCATCAGCTCACGGGCGTGGGAGCACCCGGCCGACCGTGGTGCGCTCGTCGCCCTGCGCAAGCTCAAGGGCTTCGACACCGTGCTCAAGGCGATCAGCTCGCTGTTCAACGAGCGCGCCAACCGGCTCGTGTTCCTGGGCTCGATGATCCGGGCGGACGACCGGCAGTTCGCGGGCCTCAACCGGCTCCTCGCCGAGGTGGGCCGGACGCTCGACGTGGGAGAGCTGCCGGAGCTCTACGTGCAGAACAGCCCCGTCACCAACGCCAAGTGCGTGGGCATGGACAAGCCGATCATCGTGATCAACTCCGCGATGCTCGACCTCCTGGACGAGGAGGAGATGCGCTTCGTCGTCGCGCACGAGCTCGGCCACGCGATGAGCGGTCACGCGGTGTACCGGACCCTCCTCGACCGGCTCGGCAAGCTGACCGGGGTCTTCAACTCGGTCCCGATCGGCGGCATCGGGGCCCGCATGATCACCGCGGCCCTGTACGAGTGGCAACGGAAGTCCGAGCTCTCCGCCGACCGCGCCGGCCTGCTCGCGACGCAGGACCCGGCGACGGCCTTCCGGGTCCACATGAAGCTCGCCTGCGGCTCGGGCGACCTCTCCGACCTCGACCAGACCTCGTTCTTCGCCCAGGGCCAGGAGTACCTCGAGTCGACCGACCTCCGCGACTCGGTGCTCAAGCTGCTGCTCGTCGAGGAGCAGACCCACCCGTTCGCGGTCGTCCGCGCCGCCGAGCTGCGGCGCTGGGTCGACTCGGGCGAGTACACCCAGATCCTCGGCGGGACCTACCCGCGCCGCGAGGACGACGGCTCGGCGAGCATGACCGACGCCGCGAAGCAGGCGGCGGACTCGTACACCGAGGCCTTCAGCACCACCCAGGACGCGCTGGGCAAGTTCGTCCACGACGTCGCCGGCTTCGCCGGCAGCGCCAAGATGTGGCTCGACGAGCAGCTGCGGCGCGGCCGCTCCGACGAGCCCGACTAGTCGAGTGGCTCCTGGGCGACCGGCACCTCGGAGGCGCGGCCGCCGACCTTGCGCAGGCAGCCCTCCTGGCGGCCCACCTTCGCCAGCCCGTTGAGGTCGCCGGCGTTGAAGAGGCCTCTGTAGTAGCCGTCCGGCGAGCGGTAGTAGGTCTGGCCGTTCATCATCTCGTCGTAGGCGAGCACGTGCTTGAGACCGACGGCGTGCCCGATCTCGTGCAGGATCAGCTGCCCGGCCGGGGCGCGGGTGTTGTCGATGAAGCTCGGCGCGAAGTCGGGCCAGTAGTCGGTGCTCAGGGTGACGCCGGCCTCGGTGGTCATGTTGGCGCGGCGGCCGCGGAAGTCGCGGGCGGGATAGATCCAGCGCGGGCCGCCGAAGCCCGCTGCCGTGCGCCGGACGAAGTCGGGCACCTCGGCGTGCGTCGCCCACCCGATCACCAGGTCGGTGCCGTTCCCGTAGCGCTTGCGCCGGTTGTAGGGGATGACCTTGCTCGTGCCGACGTACTTGAACCGCATGCCCGTGGCCCACGCGACCTGGGCGACCGCCTGCTTGACCAGCGCGGCCCCGACCGGCCCGACGTCCTCGGAGTTGATCCGGTACCGGATGGTCTGGCACGGGTCGAACCGGTAGTTCTTCCGGACCGAGCCGCCGTGGAAGAACTTGTAGTCGCGCCTGTCGCCGACGGGGAGGTACGGCGTGACGACGCCGATCCGCTTGCTCGCGCTGTAGCCGTTGCGACCGGGGGCCATCACGCGCACGCGGTGGTAGCCGTACCAGTCGAGCTTGCCGCTGATCCTGAACGCGCCCCTACCGTTGGACCGGGCCGTCCCGAAGGTCTGCCAGCTCCGCTTCACCTTCACCTGCAGCGCGATCTTGCGCTTGCCTCCCGGGACCTTGCCGTGCGCGCGGACCCTCGTGCCCGGGTAGATCGCCGGGGTGTCCCACACGACGAAGGCGCGCTTCTCCGACGTCCGGTCCGTCCGGTCCGTCCGGTCGAGATGGGTGGCATGGGCAGGGACGGAGAAGGTGCTCGTGGCCAGGGCGGTCACCAGGCCGAGCGCGAGAGGGCGAAGGATCACGCGGCGACCCTTCCCCACCGGTCCGGTGGCGAAACCGCGGGGGTCAGGACAGCGCCTGGATGGCCTCGTGGATCGAGAGCGTGCGCCGGGCGGACTCGACGTGGAGGTTCTCGACCATCCGGCCGTGGTACGTCACGACGCCCGAGCCCTGGCCGGCCTCGAAGGCCTCGATCAGCCCGCGGGCGTCCTCGACCGCCCGCTCCGACGGCGCGAACGCCGCGTTCGCGCCCTCGACCTGGCCGGGGTGGATCAGCGTCTTGCCGTCGAAGCCCATCTGCCGGCCCTGCTCGCACTCGGCGAGGAAGCCCTCCTCGTCCCTCACGTCGTTGTAGACGCCGTCGAGGATCGCGATGCCCGCGGCGCGGGCGGCGAGCAGCGCGGTGTGCAGGCTCGGGAGGATCGGGGCGCGGCCGGGCACGTGCTCGGCGTAGAGCTCCTTGACCAGGTCGTTGGTCCCCATCACCAGCACGCTCAGCCGCTCGGACGCGCGGGCGATGCTCAGGACGTCGAGGATCGCGACCGGGGTCTCGATCATCGCCCAGAGCCGGGTGTGGTCAGGGGCGCCGGCCCTCTCGAGGGCGTCCACGAGCTGCCCGACCTCGGCGGCGCTGTCGACCTTGGGGACGACGACGGCGTCCGGGCCCGCGGCGGCGGCAGCGGCCAGGTCCGCGTCGTGCCACTCGGTGCCGATGCCGTTGGCGCGGATGGTCAGGGTGCGCCGGCCGTACTCACCGCTGGCGGCCGCGGCGCACGCGGCCTCGCGGGCCGCGGGCTTGGCGTCCGGGGCGACGGCGTCCTCGAGGTCGAGGATGACGCCGTCGACCGGCAGCGTCTTGGCCTTCTCGAGAGCCTTGGCGTTGGAGCTGGGCATGTAGAGGACGCTGCGCAGCGGCGTGAAGCCGCTCATGCGTCCACCTCGATGGCTTCGTACGCCGCCTTGAGCTCCGGGTCGATCGCGGCGAGCTGCTCGGCGAGCTCCACCATGACGAGGCACTGCTTGAGCGAGGCGTCGTCCTCCATCTTCCCGTCGAGCATCACCGCGCCGGTGCCGTCACCCATCGCCGCGACGACGCGGCGAGCGTGCGCGACGTCCTCGACGCTCGGGCTGAAGACCTTGTGGGCGATCGCGATCTGCGTGGGGTGCAGCGACCACGTGCCGACGCAGCCGAGCAGGAAGGCGTTGCGGAACTGGTCCTCGCACGCGACGACGTCGGCGATGTCGCCGAACGGGCCGTAGTAGGGGTAGATGCCGTGCATCGCGCACGCGTCGACCATCCGGGCGATCGTGTAGTGCCAGAGGTCCTGCTGGTACGTCGCGCGGCTGGCCTCGATGTTGGCGACGCCGTCGTTGGTCGGGGGGTCCTGGCGCACGAGGTAGCCGGGGTGGCCGCCACCGACGCGGGTCGTCTTCATCCGGCGGTCGGCGGCGAGGTCGGCCGGGCCGAGCGACAGGCCCTGCATGCGCGGGCTGGCGCCGCAGATCTCCTCGACGTTGGCCACGCCACGCGCGGTCTCGAGGATCGCGTGGACCAGGATCGGCCTGGTCAGCCCGGCGGCGGCCTCGAGCTGGGCGAGCAGCCGGTCGACGTAGTGGATGTCCTCGGCGCCCTGCACCTTCGGCACCATGACCACGTCGAGCTGGTCGCCGATCGCCGGGACCAGCGTGGTCAGGTCGTCGAGCACCCACGGGCTGTCGAGCGAGTTGATCCGGGTCCAGAGCTGCGTGGGCCCGCTCTGTCCTCCCAGGTCGGCTGTCTCCTTCGCGATCCGGACCAGGCCCTCGCGAGCGGCGACCTTGTTGTCGGCCTTGATCGCGTCCTCGAGGTTGCCGAGCAGCACGTCGACGGTGCCGACCATGCCGGGGATCTTGGCCGCCATCTTCTCGTTGCTGGGGTCGAAGAAGTGGATCGCCCGGCTGGGGCGCGCGGGGATCTCGCGGAGGGGCTCGGGAGCGCCGACCGCGAGCGGCCGGAAGAAGTCCTTGGCGGGGCGTGACATGGCTCGAAGGAAACCACGGACGGGTGGTCCGGCGGTATGACGGATCTGACAGCCGGTGCGGCCGGTTTCACCTTCGGCGCCACCAGCGCCGCCGCTTCGTGGGCGGCTGGGGTGACGTCGCCGCGTGCGCCCGGGCACGGCGGCGACGCTCCTCGCGACGCTCGGCCCATGCGCCGACCGCGGCCTCGACGTCGCGCGGCATGGTGACGAGCGGCGGACCGACGGGGTTGCCGTAGCGGGCCGCGATCACCCGCGAGTTGAAGTCGTCGAGGACCTCGCGGACCTCGGCCTCGCCGTGGATCCTGTCCAGCCGGTCGTCGAGCTCGGCGTCCTCCTTGCGCAGCTGGACGCTGGGCGGGAGGACGGCGATCTTCTCGCGCTCGACGAGCTTCTTGATCCACCAGTCGGGGTCGTGCTGCTCACCCAGGTCGGCGATCGGCTTGCCGGCGCCGGGCAGGTCGTCGAAGTCGCCGCGCTCCATGGCCTGGCGCACCTGGAGGTCGACCCAGGTCTGCTGCTGCGCGATGCGGGCCCGGGCGGCCGCGCGCTCGGCCTCCCGGCTGCGCGGCTTCTCCTCCGTGGGCTCCTCGCTCACGGCTCAACGGTAACCAATCAGACGAAGTCCCCGGCACCCCAGAGGTGTCCGTTGGCCGCGCTGATCGTGCCGACGTCGGTGCCGCCGTCCCAGATCGTCACGGTCGCGGTGCCGAGCCCGCTGCGCACGGACAGGCCCGCGTCGAGGTCGACCGCGTCGACCCCGGCTGCGAAGTCGCTGACCGTGTCGTCCCCGAAGGTCTCGGCCCCGCCGGACGCCTCGCCGACGGCGTACGTGTCCTGCCCGCCACCGCCGACCAGGTGGTTGTCGAGATCGTTGCCGGTGAGGAGGTCGAGGCTGCCGCCGCCGGTGAGGTTCTCGAACGCGGTCGCCGAGGCCAGCTGGAGCTGGAAGTGCGGGGTCACGGCCTGCCAGGCGGTGGTGCCGAGGCTGGCCTGGACCGTGCTGCTGGTGGTCGCGGCGAACGACACGGTGTCGGTGCCGGACGAGTCCTCGAGCCGGGCCGACCCGGGGAAGCTGACGCTGTCGCCGTAGATGTTGTAGCGGTCGTCCCCGGCGCCACCGGACAGGACGTCGCCGAGGCCGGTGTCCCCGCCGTACAGGACGTCGTTCCCGGGTCCGCCGGCGATGCGGTTGGCCTCGTGGCCTCCGGAGAGCCGGTCGTCACCGCCACCGCCGGTGAGGTCCTCGATGCCGCCGTAGTCCATCTCGACCGCGTAGGGCCCGACGTGCTGGATGGCGTCGGTGTTCACGCTGACGCTGACGAACTGGGTCGCCGTGGGCGCGAAGGAGAGGTGGTCGCGTGGTCCCTCCTCCCCGAACCGCTCGATGATCGTGGCGTAGCCGGGGTGCCCCGCGTCGATGAGGTAGGTGTCGGCCCCGAGTCCGCCGTCGAGGTCGTCCGTGCCGGCCGCGCCCGGCCGGAGGACGTCCCGCCCGCGTCCGCCCGTCAGGAGGTCGTCGCCGCTCCCGCCGGTCAGGGTGTCGGCACCGACCCCGCCGTCGAGGACGACGCGCGGGAGCCGGCCGCCGGAGTCGTCCACGGTGATCCGGTCGTCACCGCCCCGCCCCAGCAGCCGGATCCTGTCGCACCTGCTGTTCCGGTAGCCCTTCGGGATCACGACCTTCTTGCCGCCGACGCGGATGGTGACCTTGCCCTTGCTCCGCACGACCGACATGCGCTGCCCCTTGTCGGTGCCGCGCACCGTCAGCACGCCGTTCTTGAACGTCGCCGTGGCCTTCTTCTGCGCTGCGTTCTTCTGCGCTGCGTCGGCCGGTGCGGACGACAGGCCCACCGGACCGGCGAAGGCGACCACGAGACAGAGAGCGGTGGAGCCGAGCCGCGCGCGACGTTGCATCGCGCGATGCTAGTCGCGGGAGCTGGCCGTCCTCACGACGAGACCAGGAAGAGCGCGGCGCCGCCCACCCCCAGCAGCACGGCCAGGACGCACCACTGTCGGAGATCCCTGCCCCGCATGGTGTCCGCGCGCTTCAGCACGGGGATGGCCCCCAGCACGGCCACGGCGCCGACCACCCTGGCGACCGAGAAGGGCCGGAGCGAGCCGATCAGGGCGATGATCCCGAGGAGCGCGAAGACCACGCTCAACCAGAACATCCACTCGTGCTTCCACCGGTGTGCGGTCGAGTTCTCGCCGTACCCGACGCGGTCGTCGTCCCAGCCGTTGTCGTCGTCATCGCCCCAGGGCATCGGTGCCTCCGATCCAAACTACCCCGACCTGGCCATCACGTGAACGGGACGTCGACCGCGGTCAGGGCGAAGGTGATCGTGTAGGTGACGGTCCCGCCGCCGACGTCGACGACCAGCGAGTCGGTCCCCGTGATGGTGCCGGAGGGCTGGACGGTCACCCCCGAGAACAGGTTCGGGTTGCCGGGGATCGTGAAGTCGGTCGCGCTCGCCGAGGAGGTGGGAGGCAGGCCGCAACCGCCGGTGTGCGTCGTCGTCACGGTGATGTTGTCGGAGCTCGTGGCGCCGCCCGCCGGCTGGCTGAAGGAGTTCCACACGCCGCGGACGGGTCCGCCGTCGTAGGTGCCCGCATCGAAGAAGAGCCGGGTGGCACCGGTGTCGTCGGTGGCATGGGCGCCGCCCCCCGAGCCGTCGTCGGTGATCGTGTAGCCGCACTCCTGTCCCGGGACCGTGTAGGAGTACTCCTGGGTCCGCAGGTAGTCCGCCGACCACGACGAGTTCAGGCCGAGGTTGAGCGCGCCACCTCCGGTGGTCCGCTCCACGGGCCGGCTCGGGTCGGAGGTCACGGTCGCCGTGAGCTCGCTGTCGACGCTGGTGGTGCTGACCGCGTCCGAGCTCGTCGTGGCCTCCTCCACGAGGAAGGTGACCGTGCCGGAGTAGCCCAGGCAGGGGCCCCGCCACAGGTCGATGTCCGCCAGGGGGATCTGCGCGATGCTGAACGACGGGTCGGGGAACCAGGCGAAGTCGACGCCCGCCGAGATGTTGATCGTCGGCGCGAACCGGATCGCGTTGCACTGGTCGCCGACGTACCGCGGGTGCGGGCCGAACACGACGTTCGCCGCGAGGTCGACGTTCACCGTCGCGTCGATGAGCTTGAGGTCCTTGACGAACCCGATGACCAGGCCGACGTACGGCGAGACCGTCAGGGTCGTCTCGGGGACGTCGAGCTGGCCGGTCCCGGAGAAGTCGAGGTCGGAGAGGTTGGTGACGTTGCCGTCGTCGTAGTCGAAGCCGATGGTGACCGGCGCGGAGGCGGAGTACGACGCCGTACCGGTCCCCGCTGTCGACAGCGACACGGTCAGTCCGGCGTGGACGCCGACGCCCAGCCAGCCGGCGGGGATCCGCCCGGGGAACTCGTGGTCCAGGGTGCAGCTGACCGAGCCCGGGCTGAGAGCGGCGGAGGCCGTCGCCGTCGCCGTGCCGCCCAGCTCGAAGTGAGCCTGTCGCGAGCCCAGGTCGAAGGTGAAGTCGCCGTACAGGCCGGAGAACCCGAAGTCGAGCGCGCTGAACGCGATGCCCGAGGCGGTGCACTCCAGCGCCCCGATGTTGCCGATCCCGATGCCGACGATGTCGGTGAGCCCCGCCGCCCGGGCCCGGTCGCCGGCGCGGGGCCGCGCCTGGAGGGCGGCCGCCGAGACTCCGCCGTGGTACGCCGTGTCGAAGTCCGTGAACGCCTCGTGGATCGCCGCGTCGGCGTAGGCGACCACGACCCTCCCGGCGCCGGGAGCCACCCCGGTGACCGTGCCGATCAGGCCCGCGAACCGGGCGTCCGACGACGGGGCGATCACGAGGTGCCCGCCCACCGGTGGGGTGTCGGTGCCGGCTCTCAGCGTGACGGTGGTGCCCGTGGAGGAGATGACGTCGGACGGGCCGGCCAGCCGGGTCGTGGCGGGCAGCACCATCCGGGTCGTGTCCTCGGCCGGGTGACGGGGCAGTCGGGCGACCAGGTCGAGGGAGAACCTGAGCGTCTCGCCCGACCTGCTCCGCAGCGTGACCTTCCCGGACGCCGGCAGCCGCAGCAGGGCGGTGGCGGTGCCCGCCCTGCCCGGGGTGAGGGCGAGCTTCGTGGCCCTCGCCGGGCCGCCCTCGCCGTACACCGACAGGGTCCCGTCGCGTCGAGGGGATGGCACGGTGAGCCGCACCCACCCGGCTCCGGTGCCCGCGGCGCCGGTCACCCTGACCGTCTTCTTCTTGTTGGCCTTGACCTTGCCCGCCGCGATCCGCGACGACGTGGGCGCGGTCAGCGCCCCCGAGGTCGCCCAGCCGAGCACGTCCACCTCCACGCGCCCGGACGCACCGGTCAGCTTCCTCACGCTCACGCGACCGCCAGGGCCGAGCGGCACCCACGTCACCGTGTCCCGGACCTGCGGCCCGTAGGTGAGGGTGGGGACCTTGACCGTGCTGCCGTAGGGGCCGACCCCGATCGCGCCCTCCTTCTTGGTGACCCGCAGTCGGAGGAGCACCGCGGACGGGTCCGCCGGGGTGAGGGGGTCGGTGACCTTGACCGCGACGGACGACCCCTTGCGCAGCTTGCGCGCGAGCACGCGTCGGTCCGGGACGAGCAGGACGTCGGACGTCTCGGGCAGCCAGCCGAGCAGCGTCACCGTGACCTTGCCCGGGCCCTGCACCGTGAGGTCGCCACCGGCGCCGAGCCGGACCACGGCGACGCCTGTGGGGCCGGCCACGGTCGCGTTGCCCGGCTTGCCGGCTCCCGAGGCCCAGAGGAAGACCTTCCCCTTGCCCGCGACGCCGACCACCGCGGCTCCTGCGCCGTCGTTCGGCAGCCCGGCACGCCCCGCGACCGCGACGGTTCGGGCCCTGGTGGCCCTGCCCTTGAAGAGGACCGTGGGCGGGACGGGGACGATCGAGGAGCCGGGCAGGCTCAGGGTCGCGAGGGCCTTGTCGTCGGCGACGACGTGCGCCGCGGAGGGAGGCGCCGCGGCGGGGCCGGCGGTGACGGGGCCGGAGGCGACCAGCGGGACGAGTGGCGCCGCGAGCACCAGGGCGACCAGCCGACCGATGCGACGTCGTGCCATCTCGAGCCCCCATCGTCCAGCCCGAGTCGTTCGAGGCTAGTGCGGTGGGTCAGACGGTGTCGAGGGGATCGAGCCCGTCCGTGCGCTCCGGCAGGGCGAGCCGGGTCAGCATCAGGGCCGCGAGCACGGCGGCGACGGCGCAGATCGTCCACACCGTCAGGTAGCCGGACAGCGGCGCCTGGCCCTCCTCGAGGTCCTCGATGGAGCCGGCGCTGGTGAGGGCGATCGCGAAGACGGCGGACGCGATCGCGCCGCCGATGGTCTTGGTCGCGTTGGTCATGCCGGTGGCGAACCCGGTGCGGTCCGGTGGGGCGGCAGCAGCCGCCGCGGCCGGGAGCGCGGCGACCAGGGCGCCCGAGCCGAGGCCGACGACGGCCATGTTGACCAGTCCCTGCCACGTCTCGTCGTGGAACGGGAGCCACAGCGCGTAGCCGAGGCCCACCAGCAGTGAGGACACGACGAGGGCCCGGCGCGGACCCAGGAGCCGCGTGGTCAGCGGCAGGGTGAAAGCGCCGATCGCCAGGAAGACGACGTAGACGCCGATCAGGGTCGACACGAAGCCGGCCGAGGCACCGAGGCCGTAGCCGGCGGTCTCGGGGTCGGTGCGCGCGAAGGTCGAGAGCGGGATCTGGGCGCCGAGGACCGACATGCCGAACAGGAACGCGGTCAGCTGCACGGGCCACTGGCCCCGCTGTGCCAGGAGGTTCACGTCGATCATCGGCGCTGCCTGGGCCTGCTCGTACCGGACGAAGGGGACGAGCGCGGCGAGGCCCGCGACGATCAGGAGCCACGGCACGACGGTGTCCGGGCCCATGACGCGCACGGCGACGAGACCGCCCATGACGAACCCGATCGCGACGGTGACCAGCGCGAGCCCGCCCCAGTCGTAGCCGCCCGTGGCGTCGCCGGGCACGTCCTCGATGAACACCCAGATCACGACGAGGACCGCGGTCACCACGATGGCGGGAAGCATCAGCAGGAACGACATCGAGGTGGCCTCGACCAGGATCCCCGAGGTCACCGCGCCGATGATCACCGACAGCTCGAGCGCGCCGACCAGGATCGCCGCGGCCCGCCGGGTCAGCAGGTGCTGGCGGCCGGTGTCCTTGGTGCGCCGGTGGATGATCGCCACCTCGAGCGGCAGCCACACGACGTACGCGCCCTGGAGCGCCCAGCCGACGAGGAACGTGGTGAAGCCGGGCGCGGCGACCAGGATCCACGAGCCGAGGGCGGTCACCGCGGTCGAGAGCAGCAGCACCTTCTTGTGGCCGACCAGGTCGCCGAGCCGGCACAGCGGCGGGACGACGAGCGCCGACAGGATGAGCTGCGCCGCCTCGAACCAGTTGACGTCGGCGTCCGCGATGTCGAGGTGGTCGGCGATGTCGCTGTAGATCGGCGTGTAGTAGCCCTGCAGGACACCGCTCGCGAACTCGACGGCGACCAGGAAGCCGACGATCGCGGCCAGTCCGTGGACCGGCTTGATCGGCTGGGTCGGGGTCTGGGCTGTCGTCACTCGGGGATCCTCTCGATCAGGCGCTGGTACCAGCGGACGCCCTCGACGAAGGCGTCCACCCCGAGGTGCTCGTCGTAGCTGTGGATGGCCTGGCGCTGCGGCTTGGTCATCCGGAACGGCGCGAACCGGTAGACCCGGTCGCAGATGGCGGTGAAGTTGCGGGCGTCGGTGGCGGCCATCATCACGTACGGCGCGGGCACGGCGTCCGGGAAGACCTCGGAGATCGTCTCGGTGAGGACGCGGAAGCCGTCGTCGGTGTCCGTCATCGGCGAGACCGGGCACGGCTCGTTCGCCTCGATGACGTCGATCCGGACCTCCGTGTCGTCGATCGCCCTGCGCACGTGCTCGAGGACGGTCTCGACGGTGTCGCCGACCATGATCCGGATGTTCACCCCGGCGACGGCCTTCTGGGCGATCACGTTGAGCGCGGGTGAGCCCGAGAGCGTGGTGACCGCGAACGTGGTGCGGGTCATCGCTGCGGTCTCGGGACCGGCCAGCACCAGCGTGCGCGCGAGGACCGGCTCGACCCGCGTGATGCCGGCGAGGAGCGGGCGCATCGCGAGCGGCGCGTGCGGCGCGAGCCGGCGGAACAGCTCGAGGGTGGGCTCCGGGACGCTGGCCGGCATGGGCGCGTTGTCGAGCCGGGTGATGGCGCGGGCCAGCCTGGCGGTCGGGCCGAGCCTGCTGGGTGTGGACGCGTGCCCGCCGCGGCCCTCGACGGTGAGCTCGAGGGAGGTGACGCCCTTCTCGGTCACGCCGATGACGCCGATCGGCTTGCTGATGCCGGGGAACGCGTCACTGGCGATCGCGCCGCCCTCGTCCACGACGATCCACGGCCGGACGCCGCGGCCGCGCAGCTCCTCGACCGCCATCGGAGCCGCCCTGCCGAACACCTCCTCGTCGCAGCCGAAGCTCAGCCAGACGTCCTGGGCTGGGACGTGGCCGCGCTCGAGCAGCACCTCGACGGCCTCGCAGACGGCCACGAGGGCGCCCTTGTCGTCGAGCGTGCCGCGGCCCCAGATCTGCCCGTCCGCGATGTCCCCGGAGAACGCGCCGTGCTGCCAGTCGCCCTCGACCGGCACGACGTCCAGGTGCGCCATCAGCACCACCGGCCGCTCGGCGCTGCGCCCGCGCCAGTGGAAGAGCAGCCCGTGCGTGTGGATCCGGGTCAGGTCGAGGTGCTCGTGCAGCAGCGGGAACTGGGCCCGGAGCTCCTCGACGAATCCGTCGAACGACGCGGTGTCGATCGTGTCCCAGTCGCGGTAGGAGACGGTGGGGATCCGGACGAGCGTCTGGAGCTTGCCCACCGACCGATCCATGCGCGGAGGCTACTCCCGCCAGCGACCGCGGTGGACGACGTCGTCGACCGGCTTGCGGCGCCGCGTGCTCGGCGAGCCCTTCGCCCCGCCCCCGGCCGGGTGACCGATCGTGATCGCGCCGATCGGGTCGAAGCGGTCGGGGATCCCGAACGTGTCCTTGACCTCGGTGATCCGGTCGGGAGGGATGCCGAAGAAGCACGCGCCGAGTCCCTCGTCGGCCACGGTCTGCAGGATCAGCAGGCTCGCCATGCCGGCGTCGATGTGCCAGTACGGCACCGGCCAGCGGCCCTCGTCGCGGTCCGCCCAGCCCTTGTCGTCCTCGGCGTAACGGTCGAGGTAGGCCGCCTTGCTCGAGCACGGGATCACCAGGACCGGTGCCCTGCTCATCCCGGCGAGCCAGCGGTCGGGCTCGCCGTCGGTCTCCGAGGTCGCGGCCCAGAAGCGGCCCACGTCCTCGGGGCGGTCGAGCACGAGGAAGCCCCAGCCCTGGCTGAACCCGGCGCTCGGGGCCCGGGTGGCGTTGCCGAGCGCCCGGTCCACGACGGCCGGGTCGACCGGGGTCCCGGCGTAGCTGCGCACCATCCGCCGGCGGCGTACGACGTCCTGGAACTCCACGCTGGTCAGTATCTGCCCAGCAACCGCTGGCCCAGGGTGGCGGCCGTGGCGGTGACGGCCGCGGCGATCCCGTCGGGGTCGGCGGTCGACTCGAACGTGACCGCGACGCTCGCCACCGGGTGGTCGTTGTGGTCGCGGACCGCGACCGCGACGCTGGCCAGTCCACGGGTGACCTCGCCGTCCTCGGTCGCGTGCCCGCGCTGCCGGGTCTCGGCCAGGACGGACCTCAGCGCGGTGGGGGAGAGCGGGCCGGTGCCGTGCCGGTCGACGAACGCCGCGCGGTCGGGGTAGAGCGCGCGCACCTGGCTGGCGGGCAGCGCCGCGAGCAGGGCCCGGCCGCTGGCGGTGAGGTGGGCCGGCAGCCGGACGCCGACATCGGTGACCAGCGAGGGTCGCCGGGGTGCGCGCTCCTCCAGGACGTAGAGGACGTCGCGCCCGTGCAGCACCGCGAGGTGCGCGCTCTGGCCGGTCCGCTCGACCAGCAGCGCGAGCGGGCGCCTGGCGATCCGCTGCAGCGGCGCCTGGCGCGAGTAGCCGCTGCCGACCTCGAACGCGGCCACGCCCAGGCCGTAGGTCCGCTCGTCGGCCAGGTGAACGACGAAGCCGTGCTCGATCATCGCGTTGAGCAGGTGGTACGCCGTGCTGCGGGGCACGCCGACCGCCTGCTGGATCCGGGCCAGCGGGACGGGCTGGGGCTGGCTCGCCAGGAACTGGAGCACCTGCAGGGTGCGCTCCGCCGCCGGGACCTGGCTCATGGAGGTGATCGTAGAGTCTCGTATCCGAGACAGGAATCGGCGGCGACGGTGGTCGCGGGTGCGCTGGCAGGTCTTGGATGGAGGCATGCAGCTCGTCGACGTCTCGACCGGACCCGTCTCCCCCGAGGACGTGGTGCGGGTCGCCCGCGACGGCGCCGGGGTCCGGCTGACCGACGAGGCGCTGGCCGCGATCGACCGGGCGCGCGTCGTGATCGAGGAGCTGGCCGCGGCCCCGGAGCCGGCGTACGGCATCTCGACCGGCTTCGGTGCCCTCGCGACCCGGCACATCCCCGTCGACCAGCGCACCCAGCTGCAGCGGTCGCTGGTCCGCTCGCACGCCGCCGGCTCGGGGCCCGAGGTCGAGCGCGAGGTGACCCGCGCGCTGATGCTGCTCCGGCTCTCCACGCTGGCGACCGGGCACACCGGGATCCGCCGGGACACGGCGTCGTTGTTGGCTGACCTGCTGACGCACGGGATCACCCCCGTCGTCCACGAGTACGGCTCGCTCGGCTGCTCCGGCGACCTCGCCCCGCTGTCCCACTGTGCGCTGGCGCTCATGGGAGAAGGCCCCGTGCGCGACGCGTCCGGCGAGCTGATGCCCGCGGCCGAGGCGCTCGCCGCCGCGGGTCTGGCGCCGGTCGAGCTCGCGGAGAAGGAGGGCCTCGCCCTCATCAACGGCACCGACGGGATGCTGGGCATGCTCGTGCTGGCCATCGCGGACCTGCGGGTGCTGCTGAGGACCGCCGACATCGCCGCGGCCATGTCGGTCGAGGCGCAGATGGGGACCGACCGGGTGTTCGCCCCCGAGCTGCAGGCGCTCCGGCCGCAGGTCGGCCAGGGCCTGTCGGCCGCCAACCTCGTGGCCGTGCTCGCCGGCTCGGGGCTGATGGCGTCGCACCGGGACGACAAGTTCCACCGCGTGCAGGACGCCTACTCGCTGCGCTGCTCGCCGCAGGTGCACGGTGCCGCGCGGGACACCGTCGACCACGCCGCGCTCGTCGCCGGACGCGAGCTGGCGTCGGCCGTCGACAACCCGGTGGTCCTCGCGGCGGAGGGGCGGGTCGAGTCCAACGGCAACTTCCACGGCGCCCCGGTGGCCTACGTGCTGGACTTCCTGGCGATCGTCGCCGCCGACGTCGCCTCGATCAGCGAGCGCCGTACCGACCGGTTCCTGGACAAGGCGCGCAACCACGACCTGCCGCCGTTCCTCGCCGACGACCCCGGCGTCGACAGCGGCCACATGATCGCCCAGTACACGCAGGCCGCGATCGTCTCGGAGATGAAGCGGCTCGCGGTGCCCGCGTCGGTCGACTCGATCCCCTCCAGCGCGATGCAGGAGGACCACGTGTCGATGGGCTGGAGCGCCGCCCGCAAGCTGCGCCGCTCGGTCGACGGGCTCACCAGGGTCGTCGCGGTCGAGGTGCTGACCGCGGCCCGGGCGCTCGACCTGCGGGCACCGCTCGTCCCGGCGGCCGGTACCGGCGCGGTCGTCCGCCTTCTTCGTGAGTCCGGGGTCCAGGGTCCCGGCCCCGATCGTCACCTCGCGCCCGAGATCGAGACCGCGTTCGAGCTGGTCCGGTCCGGCGCCGTCCTGTCCGCCGTCGAGTCCGTCATCGGAGAGCTGAAATGAACGACCGCCTGCCCATCCACGCCGCCACCGGCACCGAGCTGACCGCCCGGTCCTGGCAGACCGAGGCGCCGCTGCGGATGCTGATGAACAACCTCGACCCCGAGAACGCCGAGCGTCCCGAGGACCTCGTCGTCTACGGCGGCACCGGCAAGGCGGCGCGGGACTGGGCGTCGTACGACGCGCTCGTCCGCACCCTGCGCGACCTGCGTGACGACGAGACCATGCTCGTGCAGTCCGGCCGGCCGGTCGGCGTGATGCGGACCCACGAGTGGGCGCCGCGGGTGCTGATCGCGAACTCGAACCTGGTCGGCGACTGGGCCAACTGGGAGGAGTTCCGGCGGCTCGAGGACCTCGGGCTGACGATGTACGGCCAGATGACCGCCGGCTCGTGGATCTACATCGGGACGCAGGGGATCCTCCAGGGCACCTTCGAGACGTTCGCGGCCGTCGCCGACAAGCGCTTCGGCGGCACGCTCGCCGGGACGATCACGCTCACCGCCGGGCTCGGCGGCATGGGCGGCGCGCAGCCGCTCGCCGTGACCATGAACGACGGCGTCGCGATCTGCATCGAGTGCGACCAGTCGCGGATCCAGCGCCGCATCGACCACCGCTACCTCGACGTCCAGGCCTCCTCGCTGGCCGAGGCCGTGGAGATGGCGGTCCAGGCGCGCGACGAGAAGCGGGCGCTGTCCATCGGGGTGCTCGGCAACGCGGCCGAGCTGCTGCCGGCCCTGCTCGACTCGGACGCCCCGATCGACATCGTCACCGACCAGACCTCCGCGCACGACCCGCTCTACTACCTGCCCGTCGGCACCGCGTTCGAGGACTGGGAGAAGGAGCGCACCGAGGACCCGGTGGGCTTCACCAAGCGCGCCCAGGAGTCGATGGCCGTCCACGTCAGGGCGATGGTCGAGTTCCAGGACAAGGGCGCCGAGGTCTTCGACTACGGCAACTCGATCCGCGACGAGGCGCGCAAGGGCGGCTACGACCGCGCGTTCGAGTTCCCCGGCTTCGTGCCGGCGTACATCCGGCCGCTGTTCTGCGAGGGCAAGGGCCCGTTCCGCTGGGCGGCCCTGTCCGGCGACCCGGCCGACATCGCCGCGACCGACCGGGCGATCCTGGAGCTGTTCCCCGACAACGAGCGGCTGCGCAAGTGGATCACCATGGCCGGGGAGCGGGTCGCGTTCCAGGGCCTGCCGGCGCGGATCTGCTGGCTGGGCTACGGCGAGCGGCACCTGGCCGGGCTCAGGTTCAACGAGATGGTCGCGTCGGGCGAGCTCAAGGCGCCGATCGTGATCGGCCGCGACCACCTCGACTGCGGCTCGGTCGCGTCGCCGTACCGCGAGACGGAGGCGATGCTCGACGGCTCGGACGCCATCGCCGACTGGCCGCTGCTCAACGCGCTGGTCAACACCGCGTCCGGGGCCACCTGGGTCTCGATCCACCACGGGGGCGGCGTCGGCATCGGCCGGTCGATCCACGCCGGGCAGGTGTGCGTCGCCGACGGCACCGACCTGGCCGCGCAGAAGATCGAGCGCGTGCTGACCAACGACCCGGGCATGGGCGTGATCCGGCACGTCGACGCGGGCTACGACCGCGCGGCCGAGGTCGCGTCGGAGCGCGGGGTCCGCGTGCCGATGCAGGAGTCCGGTGCCTGACGACTTCGAGCGGATGTGGGCCGACCTCGCCCCGGTCGGCCGCTCCGCCGCGTCCGGCGGCTACTTCCGGCAGCCGTTCACGTCGTCCGAGCGCGAGCTGGCGGCCTGGTTCCTCGAGGCCGCCGCGGCTCGTGGGCTGCGAGTCGAGTCGGACGCGTTCGGCAACACCGTGGGCTGGTGGGAGCCGGATGGCGCGGTAGTCCGTGACCCTGTGGCCCCCAACTCGCCCGACGTGGGGCCAGAACGTCACGGACTATCCCCGCCCGCCCGCGTCCTGACCGGCTCGCACCTGGACTCCGTGCTGGACGGCGGGGCGTACGACGGGCCGCTGGGTGTGGTCTCGGCGCTGGCGGCCATCGACCAGCTCAGGGACCGCGGGTTCGTGCCGTCGAGGCCGATCGGGGTCGGGGTGTTCGTCGAGGAGGAGGGCTCCCGGTTCGGGCTGGCCTGCCTCGGCTCCCGGCTGGCGACCGGGGCGATCACCTGGGAGACGGCGCGCGAGCTCACGGACCGCGACGGCGTGCGCCTCGGCGACGTCGTGGACGCCGACCCGCCTGGACAGAACAGGCGGGTCGACCTCCTGGCGGACGTCGGGACGTTCGTCGAGCTGCACGTCGAGCAGGGCCGCGACCTCGTCGACCGCAACGCCGCGGTCGGGATCGCGAGCGAGATCTGGCCGCACGGGCGGTACCGGTTCGACTTCACCGGCGAGGCCAACCACGCGGGCTCGACCCGGATGGCCGACCGCAAGGACCCGATGCTGACCTACGCGATGACCGCGCTGGCCGCGAACAAGCAGGCCCGGCTCGTGGACGAGCGGGCGACGTTCGGCCGTGTCGACGTCGTGCCGAACGGCACCAACGCCGTGCCGTCCCGGGTGTCGGCGTGGCTCGACGCCCGCGCGTCGTCCGACGAGGCCCTGACCGAGCTGGTCGACGTCGATCACCCGCCAGGCGAGCGAGCGGGCCGAGCGCGACGGGACGTCCCTCGAGGTGACCGCGGAGTCGGTGTCCGGCTCGGTGACCTTCGACGCAACGCTGGTCGGTCGCGACGACTGGCCGGTGATCCCCACCGCGGCGGGCCACGACGCCGGGATCCTGTCCGCCGCGGGCATCCCGACCGCGATGCTCTTCGTCCGCAACCCGACCGGCGTCAGCCACTCGCCGGAGGAGCACGCCGAGATCCCCGACTGCCTGGCCGGCGTCCACGCGCTCGCGGACACCCTCGAGCAGCTGGCCCGATGACGTCGTACCTGCTCGAGCGCGCCTGGGTCGACGGCAGCGTGCAGGACGACGTCCTGGTCGAGGTCGAGGACGGGCTGATCACCCTCGTCGAGCCCGGCGGTGCCGGGGGCACCCGGCTCCCCGGCCTGACCCTGCCCGGCCTGGTCAACGACCACAGCCACGCGTTCCACCGGGCACTCCGCGGCCGGACCCAGCGCGACCGCGGCACGTTCTGGACCTGGCGCGAGCAGATGTACGCCGTCGCCGAGTGGCTCGAGCCGCCGACCTACGAGGTCCTGGCCCGCGCGACGTTCCGCGAGATGGTGGCCGCCGGCTACACGAGCGTCACCGAGTTCCACTACCTGCACCACCGCCCCGACGGCACGCCGTACGACGAGCCCAACGCGATGCGCGAGGCCCTCGAACGGGCGGCGGTGGCCGCCGGGATCCGGCTGACCCTGCTCGACACCTGCTACGTCAGCAGCGGGTTCGGCGAGCCGCCGGTCGGCGTCCAGGCCCGCTACTCCGACGGCACCTCGCAGGCGTGGGCCGAGCGCGCCGGTGACGGACCGGCGGCCATCCACTCCGTGCGGGCCGTTCCCCGCGACCAGCTGTCGGTCTTCCGTGGCCGCGCCCCGCTGCACGTCCACCTCTCCGAGCAGGTCGCCGAGAACGAGGCCTGCATCGCCGCCTACGGCGTCACGCCGACCCGGCTGCTCCACGACGAGGGACTCCTCGGGCCGGCCACCACGGTCGTGCACGCCACCCACCTCACGGACGACGACATCAGGCTGCTCGGCGCGACCCGGACCACGGTCTGCATCACCCCCACCACCGAGCGGGACCTCGCCGACGGCATCGGCCCGGCCCGGCGGCTCCAGGAGGCCGGCTGCCGGCTCAGCATCGGCAGCGACAGCCACGCGGTCGTCGACCCGTTCGAGGAGCTGCGCGCCCTCGAGCTCGACGAGCGGCTCGCCACGCAGGAGCGGGGGCACTGGACCGCCGGGGAGCTGCTGGGCATCGGCACCGGCGGCGCCGCGATCGAGGTCGGCGCGGCCGCCGACCTGGTCACCGTCGACACGGAGACGACCCGGACGGCGGGCACCGGGGCCGACGAGAACACGGCCGTCTTCGCCGCCACGTCCGCGGACGTCGTCCAGGTCGTGTGCGACGGTCGGGTCGTGTTCACGCGCGGCGACGAGGTCGGGATCGGGCGCGAGCTCGACGCGGCGATCGGAGCGCTGTGGCCTCGACCCTGATCACCAACATCGCCGAGCTGGTCACCAACGACCCCGAGCGCGAGGGCCTGCTCGGCCTGGTCGCCGACGCGGCCCTGGTCGTCGAGGGGTCCCGGGTCGCCTGGGCCGGTCCGGCGTCGGAGGCGCCCGACGCCGACTCGCGCGTCGACGCCGGAGGCCGGGCCGTGCTGCCGGGGTTCGTCGACAGCCACAGCCACCTGGTCTTCGCCGGCGACCGGGCGCAGGAGTTCGCGGCCCGGATGGCGGGGGAGCCGTACGCCGCCGGCGGCATCCGCACGACCGTCGCCGCCACCCGCGCGGCCACCGACGAGCAGCTCACGGCGCAGGTCGCCCGGCACGTCGCCGAGATGCGCCGCCAGGGCACCACGACCGTCGAGATCAAGAGCGGCTACGGGCTGACCGTCCTCGACGAGGCCCGGGGGCTGGCGGTCGCGCGGCAGTTCACCGACGAGACGACGTTCCTCGGCGCGCACGTCGTGCCGGCCGAGTTCGCGGACGACCCGGGCGGGTACGTCGACCTGGTCACCGGCCCGATGCTCGAGGCGGCGGCCCCGCACGCCCGCTGGGTCGACGTCTTCTGCGAGACCGGGGCGTTCGACGCCGACCAGGCCCGCGCGGTGCTCGCCGCCGGCGCCGCCGCCGGGCTGCGCGGCCGCCTGCACGCGAACCAGCTCGGCCCGGGCCCCGGCGTCCGGCTGGCCGCCGAGCTCGGGCTCGCCGCCGTCGACCACTGCACCTACCTCGAGGACGCCGACGTCGACGCGCTCCGCGACTCGGGCACCATCGCGACGCTGCTCCCCGGGGTCGAGTTCTCGACCCGCCAGCCGTACCCCGACGCGCGGCGCCTCCTCGACGCCGGCGTCCGCGTCGCGCTGGCCAGCGACTGCAACCCGGGCTCCAGCTACACGAGCTCGGTCCCGCTGTGCATCGCCCTCGCGGTCCGCGAGATGGGGATGACCCCGGCCGAGGCCGTCCACGCGGCGACGTACGTCGGCGCCCGGGCGCTCGACCGGGACGACATCGGCGTGCTGGCACCCGGCAAGAGGGCCGATCTCACGCTCCTGGAGGCCCCCAGCCACGTCCACCTGGCCTACCGGCCCGGCGTGCCGCTGGTCACCGCGACCTGGCTGGGCGGACGCCCCGTCTAAGGCACCTGGGCACTACCTCAGACAGAGATAAGGCACCTTCCCGATGTGAGGGCCTACCTCAGACGGCGAATCTCTACATATCGCCGAAACCCGGCGAATCGCCTGAGGAGGCCAGACATGTACAGCCCCGACATGATCAACGCGGAGATCGAGTACCGCAGCAACCGAGCAGCGGACCACGTGCGCGGCAAGCGCCGCACCAAGCTGATCCGGCGCCCGGTCGCGAAGAAGCGGTGACCGCCGCAGCACTTCACACAACTGAACAAGGGATCATGGACGGCGTGGCACAGCCCAGCCGGACCCTGGTCGGCCGAGACGCCGAGCTGACGGAGATTGCTTCGTTGCTCGGCGTCCGGTCGTCTGACGAGCCCGACGGCGGCGCGCCGACGCGCAGCCACGTCGTCCTGTCCGGCGACGCCGGTGTCGGCAAGACCCGGCTGCTCATGGAGCTGCGCGACGTGGCCCAGGCCGAGGGATGGCGCGTCGTCGCGGGCCACTGCCTCGACTTCGGCGACAGCGCGCTGCCCTACCTCCCGTTCTCCGAGCTCCTGGGCCGGCTCGAGGCCGAGCTGCCCGAGCTCCTCGCCAAGGTGACGTACGAGCACCCCGCCCTGTCCCGCCTCCGCCCGGGCCGCCGGGTGATGTCGGCGGACAGCGACGCGCTCCCCGACAACGCGGCCGAGGCCGAGAAGACGGACCGCGCCGACATCTTCACGGCGGTGCACGCCCTGCTCGAGGCGGCCGCCGAGCTCGCCCCCCTCCTCGTCGTGGTCGAGGACTGCCACTGGGCCGACCAGTCCACGCGCGACCTCCTCAGCTTCCTGTTCTCCCGGCCGTTCGACGGCCCCGTGGCCGTCGTCGCGTCGTACCGCTCCGACGACCTGCACCGCCGCCACCCGCTCCGCCGGCAGGTCGCCGAGTGGACGCGGGTCCGCGGCGTCGAGCGCCTCCAGCTCAGCCCGCTCGGCGACGAGGACGTCCGGGTGCTGGTGGCCCAGCTCGCGTCGTTCGGCTTCACCGACCTCGAGCTCGAGACGATCGTGGGTCGCGCCGAGGGCAACGCGTTCTTCGTCGAGGAGCTCGTGGGCGCCGCCGGCATGGGGGAGTCCCTGCCCGACGACCTGGCCGACGTCCTGCTGGTACGCCTCGACCGGCTCGACGACCACGCCCGCCAGGCGGTTCGCGTTGCCAGCGTCGCCGGCCGCAAGGTCGCCCACGACCTGCTCGCCGTGACGGTGGGGCTCGACGCCCGGCACCTCGAGGAGGCGCTGCGCAAGGCCGTCGAGATGAACGTGCTCGTCGCCGGCGACGGCCGTTACTCCTTCCGGCACGCACTGCTCGGCGAGGCCGTCTACGACGACCTGCTGCCGGGGGAGCGGATCCGGCTGCACGCCGAGTACGCCGCCGCGCTCGCCGACGGCCGCGCGCGCGGGACCGCGGCGGAGCTCGCCCGGCACGCCCGGCTCGCCAACGACCTCGACGGCGCGCTGTCCGCCGCGATCCGCGCGGGCGACGAGGCCGCCGCGGTCGGTGGCCCCGACGAGGCCGCCCAGCACTACTCGCAGGCGCTGGAGCTGCTCGCCGACCCGGCTCGGCGAGCCCGCTACGGCGGCGACATCTCGAAGCTGGCCGTGTCCGCGTCCAACGCCGTCACCAACGCCGGCCAGCCGGCCCGGGCGGCGAAGCTGCTCGCCGAGCAGCTCTCGATGCTCCCGGCCGACGCGCCCGCCGCCTCCCGCGCCCGGATGCTCGCAGCCCGCGCCGACGCCCTGTTCGTCACCGAGCCGGACGAGGACCCGCTGCTGGTCTCGCAGCAGGCCGTGGACCTCCTGCCCGAGGACGCCGGTGGCCTGCGCGCCAAGGTGCTGGCCGTCCACGCGCGGATCCTCTCCGGCTACGGGAAGTACGACGACGCGCAGTCGGTCGGCCTGGACGCGCTCGCGGTCGCCGAGAGGCTCGACCTGCACGAGCTCGCCTCGGACATCATCACCACGCTGTCCGGGCTCAAGAAGGCCGGCCCGAAGGAGGGCCTGCGCAGCGCGCTCACCGACGCCGTCGAGCGGGCGCGGAGCACGGGCGCGGTCCACGCCGAGATGCGGGCCCGCTTCTTCATGGGCCGCTCCTACCAGGACTGGGCGGAGTTCGCCGACGCCGAGCGCTGGTTCCGCAGCTCCATGGACACCGCCACCGCGGCCGGCCTGCCCTGGGCGCCGTACGGGTTCGAGGGCCGCTGGCAGCTGTCGTGGGTCCTCTACGTCACCGGCCAGTGGGACGAGGTCCTCGAGCTGACCGACGTCACCGGCGAGCACGCGCCCCCGCTGCCGTCCGCCCTGCTCCAGAGCGTCCGGCTGATGGTGCTCGCCGGCCGCGGCGAGGCGGTGGCCGCCCAGGCGCGCGGCCTGCGGAAGTACTGGGAGCAGGAGGGCGGCGTCGCCATCCACTCCGCGCACGCCGAGCTCACCGACGCGGCGCGCTCCGAGGACCCGCACGCCGTCGTCGACGTCTACCGCGACGTCGTCGCGCTGCTCGGCCGCATCTGGCACGAGTGGTTCAGCGCGCGCATCCGGCTGGCGGCGACGACCGCGGGCGCCATCGCGGACCGGATGCCGCGGCTCAGTGCGGCCGAGCGCGCGGCGTACCTCGAGGAGGTCGAGCGGCTGATGACCGAGGGGCACACGGTGCTGCAGAAGTACGCCGACCCGTCCGGCCACTGGGGCCCCGAGGGTCGCGCCTGGATGAAGCGTCTCGACGCGGAGACCCTGCGCGCCCGCTGGCTGACCGGGACCGACGCGCCGCCCCAGGACGCCCTGGTCGACGCGTGGCGTGACGCCGAGCAGCTGTTCGCCGACATGGGCCACGTGCACGAGCTCGCGGCAGTGCGGACGACGCTCGCCGGGATCCTGCGCGCGACCGGCGACGTGGCCGGCGCCCGCGAGGTCGGCGACCTGGCCCGCGAGACCGCGCGCTCGCTCGGGGCGCAGCCGCTGCTCGACGAGCTCCGGGCGCTCGGGTCGGCGCCGACCCGGGCCGACGGGCCGTCCGACACCCTCACCGCCCGCGAGACCGAGATCCTGGCGCTGGTCGCCGAGGGACGGTCCAACGGGGAGATCGGCAAGCAGCTGTTCATCAGCGCCAAGACCGTCTCGGTCCACGTCTCCAACATCCTGGCCAAGCTGGGCGCCTCGGGACGGACCGAGGCGGCCGCGATCGCCCACCGGCGGGGTCTGCTGGGCTGAACTGACCCCTGGGGGTGAGGGGCGGTGTGCGCCATGATCGCCAGGGGTACCTGCGTGGCAGGAACCACCAGCGACCAGGAGGCATCACATGAGCAACGAAGAGCCCCTCAGCGACGACGACATCACGACCACGCCCGTTGACGGCGGAGCCGGTGGCGGCGACGCCGACGGCACCGACGGTGGGGACGCGGACGGCACCGACGGCGGTTCGGCCGACGGCACCGACGGCGGCTCCGGCGACGACACCGGCCCGCTCGACAGCGGCGACGCCGACGGCACCGACGGCGACGCCAGCGACACCACGGACGGCGACGCGTCCTGACTTGAGCGTCCTCGACCAGCTGACCGGTGACGCCCAGACCTTCCTCGAGAAGGTCTGGGCGTCGCGGGTCCACCACCACCGCGTGGAACCGGCCGAGCTGTCGGCGTACCTGTCCCTGGACGACGTCGACCACCTGCTGACCTCGACGGCGATCCGCACGCCGTCGGTGCGCCTCGTCCGGGACGGCGAGGTGCTGCCGGAGGCGAGCTACACGCGGGCCGCGACCCTCGCCGGGCGGTCGCTGACCGGTCTCGTCGACGCGCGCAAGGCGCTCGCGCTGTTCGACGGCGGCGCGACCGTCGTGCTCCAGGGGCTGCACCGCTACTGGCCGCCGCTGACGCTCCTGATCGCCGAGCTCGAGCTCGCGCTCGGCCACCCCTGCCAGGCCAACGCCTACCTGACCCCGGTCGGGGCGCAGGGCTTCGCGGTGCACTCCGACACCCACGACGTGTTCGTGCTGCAGACGGCCGGCCGCAAGCAGTGGGAGGTCCACACCCAGGACGGGGTCGAGGAGCCGGTCTTCGAACCGGGCCACGTCATGTACATGCCGACCGGCACGCCGCACGCCGCCCGGACGCAGGACACCATCTCGCTGCACATCACCATCGGCGTCAACCAGCTGACCTGGCGCGGACTGGTGACGCGCGCCATCAGCGAGCTCGCGGCCAAGGTGCCCGACGAGCACCTGCCCGCCGGCTACCTCGACGACCCCCAGTCGCTCGCCCACCAGCTCGGCCGCCACCTCCACGACATCGCCGACGAGCTCCGCGGGGTCGACCCCGCCGTCGCGGTCGAGGACGAGGTGCGCCGCTTCCTCAGCCGGCGGCCGCCGCGCCTGCCCGGCGGCCTCACGGACGTGGTCGCCGTCGGCGACCTGTCCGACACCACCCGGCTGCGCCGCCGTCCGGGGCATCCCTGCGTGCTGATCGAGCGCGACGCCCAGCTCCAGGTGCTCCTCGGCGACCGCGTCGTGACCATGCCCGCCCGGGTCCGACCCGCGCTGGACGAGGTCCGCGCCCGCGCCGAGCTCACCCCTGCCGACCTGCCGTTGGACCAGCAGAGCAGGCTGGTCCTGTGCCGACGACTCGTCCGGGAGGGACTGCTCGAGATCCTCGGGCCCCGGTGACCTCCGGCTTCCGCTGCGCGGCCGACAGCCTGGTGCGTGAGGAGTCGCCGGCCGGTACCGCCTCCACCGTCCGCGCGTTCCTCCTGATCGAGAACAACGGGCCCTGGGGCGAGGACGCGCTCCGCGACGCGCGCCTGCCCGACGGGCTGGGGGAGGAGCTCGAGCGGCGGGCCCGAGCCGCGCGCGTGCGGGTGCTGCTCGTCCGTCGGCCCGGTCGTCGGGCACCGAGCGAGGGGCTGCGGGTCTTCGCGGCGTACGCGGACCCCCACTCGCCCTGGCTCGAGACCACCGTCCTCGCCGACGTCCACCAGGTGCACGACCTCGACGTCGAGGCGCTCGGGGCCGGCCGCTCGACCGGCCTGACCCCGCTGACCGATCCGGTGTTCGCGGTCTGTGCGCACGGCCGTCACGACACCTGCTGCGCCGAGCGCGGGCGGCCCGTCGCCGCCGCGCTGGCCGAGACGCACCCCGCCCAGACCTGGGAGGTCTCGCACATCGGCGGCGACCGGTTCGCGGCGAACGCGCTCGTGCTGCCCCACGGTCTCTACTACGGCCGGCTCGACGAGGCCACGGTCGGTGCACTGGCGGACGAGCACCTCGCCGGACGGCTGTCGCTGGACCGGCTCCGCGGGCGGTCCGGGGTCGGCACCAGTGTCCAGTTCGCGGAGATCGCCCTGCGCCGGCACCTCGGGGAGACGTCGCTCGACGGGGTGCGCTTCGTGTCCCGATCAGCCGAAGCCGACGCGGTCACCGCGGTCCTGGAGGTGGCCGGCGAGCGGTACGCCGTCCGCGTCCGCTCCAGCCCCTCGGCCGAGCCGCACCGGCTGACCTGCTCGGCGACCCGCAACAATGCCCCTGTGCGGCACGAGCTGCTCGACCTGAGCCCGGTGGACGCGCAGTGACGCGGCCATGACGCTCCTGCGCGCCTGTCACCCGGGTCCCGCCCTCGCCGTCACCGTGCTCGCCGGACTGCTCGGCATCGCGGTCGGCCTCGGACCCGCCGACCTCGCGCTCGTCGTCGCCGCCGTCGGGACCGGCCAGCTCGTGATCGGCTGGTCGAACGACCTGGTCGACGCGAGCCGGGACCGCGCGGTCGGTCGCACCGACAAGCCGCTCGCCACCGGCGCGATCTCCCGCCGGACCGTCGGCGCCTGCTGCGCGGTCGCGCTGGCGCTGACCGTCGCCCTCTCGCTCGCCGCGGGCCTCGTGCCGGGCGTGGTCCAGCTCGTGACCGTCGCCTCCGGGCTCGCCTACAACCTCGGCCTGAAGTCGACGGCGTGGTCGTGGCTCCCGTACGCGCTCGCCTTCGGTGCCCTCCCCGCCTTCGTGTCGCTCGTCGACGACCCGGACCTGCTGCCGCCCTGGTGGATGGTCGCCGCGGGTGCGCTCCTCGGTGTCGGCGCCCACCTCGTCAACGTGCTGCCCGACCTCGACGACGACGCGGCCACCGGCGTGCGCGGCATGCCGCACCGGCTGGGTGCCCGGCGTGCGTCGGCCCTGGCTGCCGGCGTCCTGGTCGCGGCCACCGTCGTGATCGTCGTCGGCGCGCCCGTCGGATCCGTGGCCGTCGCGTCGGTGGCACTCGTGGTCGTCGGCGGCCTGGCGGTCGTCGCGCTGGTGACCACCGGGCGCACGCCGTTCCGGGCCGCCATCGCGATGGCCCTCGTCGACGTGGCGATGCTGGTGTGGGCGCGATGAGCACGTCGGCCGTCACCCCCGAGGACTGGGACGTCATCGTCGTCGGCGCCGGGCCCGCCGGGACCAGCGCCGCGATCAGCACGATCTACACCGACCCCCGACGCCGGGTCCTGCTGCTCGACCGGGCCGACTTCCCGCGTGACAAGTCGTGCGGCGACGGCATCGCCCCGCACGTCTTCGACCGGCTCGCCCGGATCGGGGTGACCGGCGTCGAGGCCGGCTGGACGCCGCTCACCCGGCTGGAGCTGGCCCGCGGGTCGTCGTCCGTCGCCCGCCCGATGGCCCGGCCGGTCCACGTCATCCCGCGCCAGGTCTTCGACGCCCGGCTCGTCGAGCGTGCGGTGGACGTGGGCGCGACCCTGGTCAAGCACCGCGTCACCACCGTCGAGGTCACCGAGGACGCGGTCGTCCTCGACGGCCGCTACCGCGCGCCGGTCGTGGTGGCCGCCGACGGCGCGCACAGCGTGCTGCGCGACCACCTCGGCCTGGCGGGCGGCAAGCGCGCCCTGGCGATCCGCGGGTACGCACCCACCCCACCGGACCGGTCCGGCCTCCAGGTCATCCGGTACGGCGACCGCCGTCAGCCGTCGTACGCCTGGTCGTTCGACCGCGGTGACGGGCTGGCGAACATCGGGTACGGCGAGCTGCTGCCCGAGGACCGGACCGACGACCCGCCGAACCGGGCGCTGCTCCTCGAGCAGCTGGAGCGGCTGCTGCCGGGGAGCGTCGCGACCGGCGACGACTGGAAGGCGCACCACCTGCCGCTGTCGTCCTGGACCTGGGAGCAGCCGGACGGCCGGATCCTGCTGACCGGGGACGCCGCGCACCTGATCAACCCGATGACCGGTGAGGGCATCTACTACGCCGTCGCGACCGGCATCACCGCCGGCCGGGCCATCTCGCAGGCCTTCCGCGCACGGCATCCCGAGCGGCGCGGGCGCACTCCACCGCGGCTCGGTCCGCGCCCTGCTCGGCCGGCACCTCAAGCACACCTGGACCGCGGCCCGGCTCGCGGAGAGCCCGACCCTGGTCGAGGGCGGGATCCGCGCCGCGCGCCGCGACGGACGCGTCTTCGACGAGCTCGTCGAGCTCGGGCTGGGTGACGGGCGCATCTCGGGATACCTGGTGAGGCACCTGGCCGGCGGGGTCGCACGCAAGGGGCTCCGGGCCAGTCCGCTACCGGTGAGGGGAGTCTGATGCAGATCCTGTCCGTCCGCGGTGCGCTGCCGCAGCACCGCTACCCGCAGGCCGAGCTGACCGACGCGTTCGCGGCCTTCATCGCGCACCGCAGCCTCGACGAGCGCCTGATGCGCCGGTTCCACGCCAACGCGGGCGTGGAGTTCCGGCACACCGCGCTGCCGCTCGAGGAGTACGGGCGGATCGAGTCCTTCACCCAGGCCAACGACCACTTCATCGAGCACGCCGTCGAGCTCGGTGCCCGCGCGCTCCAGGACGCGCTCAAGGCGGCCGGTCTCACGCCGACCGACGTCGACCTGGTCGTCTCGGCGACCGTCACCGGGCTGGCCGTCCCCTCGCTCGAGGCGCGGATCGCCGCCGTCGTCGGGCTGCGCCCCGACGTGAAGCGGGTTCCCCTGGTCGGTCTCGGCTGCGTCGCCGGCGCCGCCGGCATCGCCCGGCTCGCCGACTACCTCGTCGGCCATCCCGACCAGGTCGCCGCCCTGGTCGCGGTCGAGCTCTGCTCGCTCACCGTGCAGCGTGACGACGTGTCCGTGCCCAACCTGGTCGCCAGCGGCCTGTTCGGCGACGGTGCCTCTGCGGTCGTCGCCGCCGGCGCGGACGTCGACCGCACGCCGCCGGCCGCGCACGTCCGCGACTCCCGGAGCCGCCTCTACCCGGACTCCGAGCGCACCATGGGCTTCGACGTGGGCAGCACCGGCCTGCGGATCGTCCTGGACTCCGCGGTCCCCGAGGTGATCGGCCGCTACGTCCGCGAGGACGTCGACCGGTTCCTCGGCGACCACGGCCTGACCGTCGACGACATCGGCTGGTGGGTCTGCCACCCCGGTGGCCCGAAGGTCATCGAGGCGCTGGAGGCCGCGCTGGACCTCGAGCCCGAGGCCGTCGCGCTGACCAGGCAGTCGCTCGCGAGGATCGGCAACCTCTCGTCCGCGTCCGTGCTGCACGTCCTCGAGGACACGCTGCGCGAGCGGCCGCCGGCCGCCGGCAGCCACGGCGTGCTGATGGCCATGGGTCCGGGCTTCTGCTCCGAGCTGGTGCTCCTCGAGGCGCCCGACGAGCAGCCGGACAGGTCGGCGTGACCACCCTCGTCGCGTTCACGGTCCTGGTCGGGCTGGTCGGCCTCGAGCGGGTCGCCGAGCTCGTCGTCTCCACGCGCAACGCGGCGTGGAGCAAGGCGCAGGGCGGCGTCGAGACCGGGCTCGGCCACTACCCGTTCATGGTCGTCCTCCACACCGGCCTGCTGGTCGGCGCGCTCGTCGAGGCGTGGGTCCGGCGTCCGGACGTCCCGAGCGGCCTCGCCTGGTCGATGCTGCTCGTCGTCCTGCTCACCCAGGCGCTCCGCTGGTGGTGCATCGGCACGCTCGGCCGGCGCTGGAACACCCGGGTGATCGTCGTGCCCGGCCTCGCCCCCGTCACCGGCGGGCCGTACCGGTTCCTCACGCACCCCAACTACGTCGCGGTGGTGGTCGAGGGCATCGCGCTCCCGCTGGTCCACTCGGCATGGATCACCTCCCTGGTCTTCACGGTCCTCAACGCGGGCCTCCTCACGGTGCGCATCCGGGCGGAGGACGCCGCACTGGCCACGCTCCCCGCGCCCGCCGACACGGCGTCCACCTCCGGCGCGACGTCGTCCACAGGGGGACCCGGGTGACCGACCTGTGCATCGCCGGCGGCGGGCCGGTCGGCCTCGCCACCGCCCTCTACGCGGCCCGGGCCGGGCTCGATGTCGTCGTGCGCGAGCCGCGACCCGGCCCCGTGGACAAGGCCTGCGGGGAAGGGCTGATGCCCGGCGCGGTGGCCGATCTCGCCGGCCTCGGCGTGGACCCGCACGGCCACCCGATCCGGGGCATCGCCTACGTCGACGCGACCCACCGGGTCGAGACCGGCTTCCGGCACGGCGCCGGCCGCGGCGTGCGCCGCACGGTCCTGCACGCCGCCCTCTCGGACGCCGTCGTCATGGCCGGCGTCAAGGTGGAGACCCGCCCGGTCGAGGTGGTCGAGAACCGCGGCGACCACGTCCTGGTCGACGGCGAGCGGTTCGGCCAGGTCATCGCCGCCGACGGCCTGCACTCGCCGATCCGGCGCAGCCTCGGCCTCGACCTGCCCACCGTGCGGCACCGGCGCTTCGGGCTGCGCAGCCACGTCGCGGTCGCGCCCTGGACGCCGTACGTCGAGGTGCACTGGGCGAAGGGCTCGGAGGCCTACGTGACACCGGTGGCCGACGACCTCGTCGGCGTCGCCGTCCTCACCGACAGCGGGCGGCCGTTCCCCGAGCTGCTCGCCGACCACCCCCTCCTCGCCGAGCGACTCGCGGGCGCCGACTGGCAGCGGGTCCGTGGCGCCGGCCCCCTGCGCCAGCGCTCGCGCCGACGGGTCCTGGGACGGGTGCTGCTCGTGGGCGACGCGGCGGGGTACGTCGACGCGCTGACCGGCGAGGGCATCGCCCTGGGCCTCGCCCACGCCAGGGCCGCGGTCGAGGCCGTCCGGGTCGGCCGGCTCGAGGACTACGAGTCGGCGTACACCCGGCTCGGCCGGCGGCACGACCTGCTCACCAAGGCGCTGCTGGCCTCGAGCCGGGTCGCGCCGGTACGACGGGCGATCGTGCCCGCGGCGTCCCGGTTGCCGTGGCTGTTCGGCGCCGCCGTCAACCAGCTCGCGAGGCCGGCATGAGCATCGAAGAGGTCGTCCTGCTCGACGAGGCGGGTGACAGCATCGGCACGGCGCCCAAGGCCGAGGTGCACCACGCCGACACCCCGCTGCACCTCGCGTTCTCCTGCTACGTGCTCGACGAGCAGGGTCGCCTGCTCGTGACGCGGCGCGCGTCCCACAAGAGGACCTTCGGCGGGGTGTGGACCAACTCGGCCTGCGGGCACCCGGCCCCGGGGGAGCCGATGGCCGACGCCGTCCGCCGCCGCGTCCAGCAGGAGCTCGGGATCACCCTCGACGACCTCTGGCTCGTCCTGCCCGGCTTCCGCTACCGCGCGGAGATGGACGGTGTCGTCGAGAACGAGATGTGCCCGGTGTTCGTGGCCACCACGGTCGACACGGTGCGCCTCGACCCCGAGGAGGTGGACGACCACGAGTGGGTCGACTGGGGGACGTTCCGGCGCACCGTCCTCGACGGCACCCGCGACATCAGCCCGTGGTGCCTGGAGCAGGTGACGCAGCTGCCGGAGGACCTCGCCGGTGCGTCCGCGGCTGACCCGATGGGCCTGCCCCCCGCCGCGCGATGAGCCAGGTCCGGGCTAGCCGAACGCCCGGGTCACGTGCCCGACCAGGTCGGGGTAGCGCATCAGATGCGCGCCGCCGTTCAGGTCGATCACCTCGCCGGTGAGCCAGGCGGCGCGCGAGCAGAACACGACCGCCTCGGCCACCTCCTCGGGCGTGCCGGAGCGGCCCAGGGGCGTGTTGGCCAGGTAGTCCTCGCGGATGCCCTCGATGTCCATCGCCGGCGCGGTCAGCGGCGTGACGACCAGCCCGGGCGACACGGCGTTGACGCGGATCCCGCGCGGGCCGAGCTCGAGCGCCGTCACCTCGGTGAGCATCGCGAGGCCCGCCTTGGCCGCGCAGTACGCCGCCATCCCGCCGCCCGGCTGACGGGCGTTGAGCGAGGTCAGTGACACGACCGAACCGCCTTCCGACAGCACCCGGCCCGCGTGCTTCAGCACCAGGAAGCCGCCGGTGAGGTTCACGTCGACCACCCGGCGGAACTCCGCCGCGTCGTGGTCCACGACGTTCGCCAGCGTCGACGTCCCCGCGCTGTTGACCACGACGTCGAGCCGCCCGTGGGAGGCCAGGACACCGTCCATCAGGGCCGCGACCAGCGCCTCGTCGCTCACGTCCACCTCGACGTCGCAGGCGGTCCCGGGCAGGTCGGCGACGACCACCAGACAGCCGTCGTCCCGGAGCGCGACGACGCAGGCCGCCCCGATCCCCGATGCCCCGCCGATGACCACTGCCACTCGTTCGCTCACGCCACGTCCCTCGTCCCTGCCGTAGTTGACACGTGTCAAGTTAGTGCCTAGCGTCCGCGCCATGCCAGCCCCCACGACCCTGCCGACCACCGCGGTGATCGGCGCCGGGATCAGCGGCCTGACCGCCACCAAGATGCTGGTCGACTACGGCGTCCCCGTCACGTGCTTCGAGGCGTCCGACCGGGTCGGCGGCAACTGGGCGTTCGGCAACCCCAACGGGCACAGCAGCGCGTACGCCTCGCTGCACATCGACACGTCCAAGCACCAGCTGTCGTTCCGCGACTTCCCGATGCCGGAGCACTACCCGGACTTCCCGCACCACACGCTGATCAAGGAGTACCTCGACTCCTACGCCGACACCTTCGAGCTGCGCGACCACATCGAGTTCGAGAACCGCGTCCTGCACGCGCGCCGGCTCGACGGCGGCGGCTGGGAGCTCGACCTCGAGGACGGCACGACGCGACCCTTCGACCTGCTGGTGGTCGGCAACGGGCACCACTGGGACCCGCGGACGGCGGAGTTCCCGGGGGAGTTCACGGGGGAGTCGATCCACTCGCACCACTACGTCGACCCGTGGACGCCGCTCGACCTGATGGACAAGCGGATCCTGGTCGTGGGCCTCGGCAACAGCGCCGCCGACGTCACCGTCGAGCTGTCCCAGCGGGTGTTCCGCAACGAGGTCACGCTGTCGACGCGGAGCAGCGCCTGGATCGTCCCGAAGCTGATGTTCGGCAAGGCCGCGGACATGAACTACCGGACCAACCCGCACATCCCGATGTCCTGGCAGCGCAAGGTCGCGCAGTGGGGACAGAAGCTCACGGCCTCCGACCCGACCCTCTACGGCCTGCCGGCGCCGAACCACAAGTTCTTCGAGGCGCACCCGACGCAGTCCGGCGAGCTGCCGCTGCGGCTCAAGTCGGGCGACGTCACGGCCAAGGGGAACATCGCGCGGCTGGACGGCGAGACCGTGCACTTCGAGGACGGCACCTCGGCGGACTTCGACGTGATCATCTACGCGACCGGCTACAACCTGACGTTCCCGTTCTTCGACCCGGAGTTCCTCAGCGCCCCCGACAACCGGATCGACCTCTACCGGCGGATCATCAAGCCCGGCGTCGACGACCTGCTGTTCGCCGGGTTCGCCCAGTCGACACCGACGCTCTTCCCGTTCGTGGAGTGCCAGGCCCGGCTCATCGCGGCGTACGCGGTCGGGGAGTACGCCCCACCCTCGGTCGCCGAGATGCACGACGAGATCGCGAAGGACGACGAGAAGTACATGGGCCACATGCTCGACCGCCCCCGGCACACCCACCAGCTGGACTACTTCGTCTACGAGCACCAGATGCGGACGAAGGAGCTGCCCCAGGGCCGCGAGCGCGCACGGCAGCAGAGGAAGGTCAGCGCATGAGCGACGCCCAGCTGGCCCGCGGCGACCGCCGGCGTACCGCCCTCCTCGAGGCGCTGGACAACCACCTGCGCGAGAGCAGCCTCGACTCGATCAACATCGCCGACATCTCGCGCAGCGCCGGGGTCACCCGCTCGGCGTTCTACTTCTACTTCGACAACAAGGCCAGCGCCGTCGCCGCCCTCATGGAGGAGATGTACGACGAGTCGATGGCCTCCGCGGGCCTGCTCCGCGGCGAGGGGTCGCCGCGCGGAACGGGTCGAGGGCATGGTGCGCGGGCTCTTCACCGCGTGGGAGCGGCACGAGCACATCTACCGCGCCATGTACGACGCGCGCGCCACGAGCAGCACCGTGCGCGAGCTCTGGGACAACGACCGCGAGTCGTTCGTGCCCGTGATCGCGCAGGTCATCGAGGACGAGCGCGCGGCCGGCCACGCGCCGGCGGGGCCGGCCGCCACCCATCTCGCGTCGGTCCTGCTCGAGCTCAACGACCGGATGCTGGAGCGCCTCGCGCTGGGTGGGCCCCTCGGGCGCGACGACCTCGTCGACGCCGTCGTCGCCGTGTGGGTGCACACGATCTACGGGGAGGTCGCCCGATGACCTACGACGACGTCGAGTTCGACTCCGCCGGCACCCGGCTCCACGGCTGGCACTTCGGCGGCGCCGGCGACACCCTGGCGGGCGACCGCGGCCGGCCCGTCGTGGTGATGGCGCACGGCTTCGGCGGCACGAAGGACTCCGGCCTCGCGCCGTTCGCCGACGGTCTCGCCAAGGCGGGGCTCGACGTGCTGGCGTTCGACTACCGGGGGTTCGGCTCCAGCCAGGGCGAGCCGCGCCAGCAGGTGCGGATCGCCGACCAGGTCGACGACTACCGCGCCGCGATGTCCGCGGCGGCGCGCCTGCCCGGTGTCGACCCGCGCCGGATCGTGCTCTGGGGCGTCTCGCTCGCGGGCGGTCACGTGCTCAGCGCGGCCGCGCACCGCGACGACGTCGCCGCCGTGGTGGCGCTGACGCCCCTCGTCGACGGCCTGGCCGCCGCGCGGCTGGCGGCGAAGCACCACAAGCCCTCGAGCATGGCCAGGTCGACCGCCGCCGGCGTCCGCAGCAGGATCTCCGCCGCTCGCGGTCGTGGCCCCGTGACGATGCCGATCGTGGGCCGGCCCGGAGAGGTCGCGGCGCTCAGCCTGCCCGGGCAGTACGACGACTACCTGGCGATCACCGGACCCACGTGGGTCAACGAGGTCGACGCGACCGTGGGCTTCGAGCTGGGCGGGCTGAGGGCGGGCAAGGACGCCGTGCACGTCACGGCGCCGCTGCTCGTGCAGGTCGCCGACTTCGACCGCGGTGCCCCGGTGGACGCCGCGATGAAGGCCGCGTTCGCGGGCCGCGCCGAGGTACGGCACTACCCCTGCGACCACTTCGACGTGTGGCCCGGCAACGACTGGTTCGAGCCGGCGCTCACGCACCAGGTGCAGTTCCTGACCCGGCATCTCCGACCACGGTCGGATGCCTGAGGCGTACGACGCTCAGTACCGTGGACCCGTGGCCACTCTCGAGCAGGAGCCGACCGACACCCGGGCGCTGACCGCGCAGCGGTTCGACCGGATGAGCCTGGACGGTGTCTCGAAGCTGCCGCCGGTCGACACGACGGGCCTGCCGCCCGGACCGCCCTGGCCCGCGCTCGTCCAGACGATCGCGCTGTTCCGCTTCCGGCACTGGTTCCACCCGTGGCTGCGCAGGAACTACGGCCCCGCGTTCACGATCCACATGCTGCCCGGCGGCCGGCCCTTCGTGCTGTTCACCCGGCCCGAGGACATCAAGGAGATCTTCGCCGGCGACCCCGAGGTCTTCCACGCCGGCAAGGGCAACTCGGTGCTCGGCCCGGTGATGGGTGAGCACTCCCTCCTGCTGCAGGACGGCGGGGACCACAAGCGGGCCCGCAAGCTGCTGATGCCCGCGTTCAACGGCCACGCGCTGCGGTCCTACCAGGGCCTGATCACCGACCTCGCCCGCGACGAGGTCGCCCACTGGCCCGAGAACCGCACCTTCGAGTCCCTGCAGCGGATGAACACCCTCACCCTCGAGGTGATCCTCCGCGTCGTCTTCGGTGTCACGGACGAGGAGCGGCTCGCCGCGCTCCGCCCGTGCGTCAACGCCACGGTCGACGTCAACCCGGGCGTCTTCCTCATCGGCACCTACCGGTCGCTGCAGAGGCTCCCGGCGTACCAGCGGGTCGTGGCCAACCAGGAGGAGCTCGACCGCCTGATCTACGCCGAGATCCGCGAGCGCCGGGTGGCGCCGGACCTCGCGGAGCGCACCGACGTCCTGTCCCGGCTGATCCGCGAGGGCCAGGACTCCGAGGACCCCGCGGACCGGCTCGACGACACCGAGCTCCGCGACCAGCTGGTCACCTTGCTGCTGGCCGGGCACGAGACGACCGCGACGTCCCTCGCCTGGACGCTGTACGAGCTGGGTCGCGCCCCCGGGCTGATGCGCCGGACGCAGCAGGCCGCGAGCGCCGGTGACGCGGACGGCGACGCCTGGCTCGACGCCGTGATGAAGGAGTCGATGCGGCTGCACCCGGTCATCCCCATCGTGCTCCGCACCCTGCAGAAGCCCGCGACGATCGCCGGGATCGACATCCCCGCCGGCACCACGGTGGGGCCCTCCATCGTGGTGGCCCACGGTGAGTCCAACTACGAGCGCGCCGCCGAGTTCGACCCGACGCGCTTCCTGGGCCAGAACCCGCCGACCAACACCTGGATCCCGTTCGGCGGCGGCGCCCGCCGGTGCATCGGCGCCGGGTTCGCCCTGATGGAGGGCGTCGCGATCCTGCGCGAGGTCCTGCTCGCCTGGGACGTGCACACCGAGCACGACGACAAGCCGCGGGTCCGCAACATCACCTCGGTCCCGGACCGCGGTGCACGCATCCACGTGACCCGCCGCTAAATCACGGGCGGGTCACCACCGGGGCCTGGGAGGATCGCCTCTCGTGACCTGGGGCGACCGACTGCGCGCGCTGCGCGTGGACCTCACCCCGCTCCGCACCTCCCGCGACTTCCGCCTGCTGTTCTGGGCGGGCACCGTCTTCTACTTCGGCGGGATGGTCAGCTACGTCGCGATCCCGTACCAGATCTACACGCTGACCGGCTCCAACTTCGCGGTCGGCGCGATCGCCATCGTGGAGCTGGTGCCGCTCATCGTCTTCGGGCTGTACGGCGGCGCGCTGGCCGACCACACGGACCGCCGCAAGCTGCTGATCTGGACGGGCGTCGGGCAGGCGGCCCTGATGGGCGTGCTGGCGGTCAACGCGTTCCGCGGCGACCCGGACGTCTGGCTGATCTTCGTGGTCGCGTTCTTCCTGGCCGGCACGTCCTCCCTGCAGCGGCCCTCCCGCGAGGCGCTGATGCCGCGCACCGTGAAGCACGCCGAGCTGCCGGCCGCCAACGCGCTCTCCAGCCTCGGCATCCAGATCGGCGTGCTCGTGGGTCCCGCCGTGGGCGGCCTCCTGGTGGCGTACGTCGGCATCGGCTGGTGCTTCCTCATCGACATCGCCGCGCTGTCGGTCGCGTGCCTGATGTACGTCCGGATGGGCACGTACCAGCACCGCGAGGAGACCACGCCGCCGAGCCTCGCGGGGATCCGTCAGGGCATCTCCTACGCCCTGAGCAGGCGCGACCTGCTCGGCACCTACCTCGTCGACATCGCCGCGATGCTCCTCGCGATCCCGATCGTGGTCTTCCCGGCGCTGGTCGAGGAGGTCTTCGAGCGACCGGAGCTGCTCGGCCTGCTCTACTCCGCCGAGACCGTCGGCGCGCTCCTCGCGACCGCCTTGTCCGGCTGGACCACCCGCTTCCACCACCACGGCCGGGCGATCGTCGTCGCCGCGGCGGTGTACGGCCTGATGATCGGCCTGGCCGGGCTGATGCCGAGCATCTGGCTGGTCGCGGTGTTCCTGGCCTTCGCGGGAGCGGCCGACATGACCTCCGGCATCTTCCGCGGCACGGTGTGGAGCCAGACGATCCCGGAGTCGATGCGCGGCCGGCTGGCCGGCATCGAGATGCTGTCGTACTCGCTCGGCCCGCTGGGCGGCCAGGTCCGGGCCGGCGTCACCGCCGACCTCTGGTCGGTGCGCGGAGCGATCTCGTCGGGCGGGTTCGCCTGCGTCGCCGGCGTCACGCTGACCGCCCTCTGGCTGCGCGACTTCTGGGGCTACGACGCCCGGACCGACGAGCACGCGATCGCGGAGCGGGCGACGCGCGAGGCCGCCGGCGAGAGCTGAGCAAGCGCGATCAAACGCGGCCGCACCGGTCGGGGCAGAGTGGTGCCATGACCATGACCGACGCCATGGCCCGGATCCTCGACCTGGCCCAGGCCAGCCTCGACGACCCGGGTGTGAGCGCCGAGGAGCTGGCCGGCCGCGCGTACCTGTCCCGCTTCCACTTCGACCGCCTCGTGTCGGCCAGCGCCGGGGAGGCGCCGGGTGCGCTGCGTCGCCGGATCCTCCTCGAGCGCGCGGCGTACCGCCTGACCACCCGTCCCGAGCGCACCGTCCTCGACATCGCCGTCGAGGCGGGCTACTCCTCGCACGAGGCGTTCACCCGGGCGTTCACGAACGCGTACGGCACCGCGCCGACCGCGGTCCGCGACACCACGCCGGTCACCTTCCGCGACCTCGAGCTCCCGGCGCCGAGCGGCGTCCACTTCCACCCGCCCGGCGGCCTCCGGCTGCCGGCACCCCGCAAGGAGAGCAGCATGGACGTCATCCAGCACCTCGTCGACCACCACATCGACTCCCTGACCGCCATCATCGAGGCGGCCGCCGACCTGCCCGACGAGGTCCTCGACCGCCCGATCACGCAGTCCGTCGAGGGCGTGGACGACGACCCGACCCTCCGCGGCCTCGTCAACGGCATGGTCACCCAGGAGGAGCACTGGCTCTCGGCCCTGCGCGGCGGCGAGTGGCCCGACGAGAGCGACCAGTCGATGGCCGGGCTCGCGGCCCGGCACGAGGTCGCCGGACGCGACTACCGCGCCTTCGTCGCCGGGGCCATCGCCGACGGCAGCATGGCCGACACCTTCGTGGACACGACGTGCGAGCCGCTGGTCGCGCACAGCCTCGGCGGCACCATCGCGCACGTCATCACGTTCGGCGCGGTGCGCCGGACCATGGCGGTGGGCGCCCTGTGGTCCGCCGGCAAGCGCGACTTCGACAAGGCCGACCCGAGGCCGTACATCGACGCGTTGGCGGCCGGCTGAGCGGCGTCGAGTGACCCGTTTGGACGCTCGGAGCGTCCGATCTGCCGTCCAGATGGGTCACTCGACGCCGCCCTACGCCCGGAAGGCCGCCCATGCCAGGCAGGCGAGCGCGCCCGTCGAGGTGAGGGCCCGCGCGATGTTCAGGGCGACCCACCTGCTCTCGAAGTCGGCGCGGACGGCGGCGAGGTCCGTGATCTGCGAGACCGGCCCGGCCGCGTCGAGCGCGTCGTTGAGCGGGATGTTGCCGGCGAAGGTGATCACGACCGTGCCGAGCGCGAGTGCCGCACCAGCGATCGCCCAGGGGCGGGCCGATGGTCCGGCGGCCCAGACCGCCGCGCCGGCCAGCGCCGGGGCGCCGAGGAACGACAGCATGAAGACCGGGTTCACGATCGCCACGTTCATCTGCTGCATCGCCTCGATGAACGTCCGGTCGTCGGTGCGGGCCAGCCCGGGCATCACGCCCGACGCCCAGGTGTAGTAGGTCCCGGCCTGCAGCCCAGCGAGCACGGCGGCCGCGAGGAGGACGGAGCCGCGGCCGGTGCTCCCGGCCACGGCGTCGATCTGGTGCGAGAGCTGTGTCGTCGTCATGCGACCACTGAACCGTCGATCCGCTGGACGTTCCATGGCGAATAGGTGCAAGAACATACGTCAGCGTCTACTGTCGATCCATGGACGGACTCGCCGGTCTGCTGGACGGCCCTCGTGCACGAGGCGCCTTCCTCCTCCGGATCCTGCTCGACGCGCCCTGGTCGGTCCGGCTCCAGGACGAGGCGCCGCTGTCCGTCACCGCGGTCGTGCGCGGTCACCTGTGGGTCTGCCCGGACGCCGAGGAGCCGGTCCGCCTGGACGCCGGCGACGTCGTGGTCTGGGTCGGCGGCGACCACTGGAGCATCGCCGACGAGCCGACGACGCCGACCCAGGTCGTCATCCACCCCGGCCAGGTCTGCACGACCGTCGACGGCCACGTGTTGGTGGAGGAGATGAGCCAGGGCGTCCGCAGCTGGGGCAACAGCGCCGACGGCGAGACGGTGCTGCTCACCGGTGTCTACGAGGCCGAGGGCGAGGTGACCCGGCGGCTGCTACGGGCGCTGCCGCGCACCCTCGTGCTGCGCGCGGCCGAGCTCGACACCCCGCTCGTCGACCTGCTCGGCCAGGAGGTCGTCCGCGACGCCCCGGGTCAGGAGGCGGTCCTCGACCGGCTGCTCGACCTGCTGCTGATCAGCCTGCTGCGCACCTGGTTCGACCGTCCGGGCACCGACCCTCCGGGCTGGTACGCCGCCCAGGCCGACCCGGTCGTCGGGCCGTCCCTCCGGCTGCTGCAGCACAACCCCGGCGCATCCCGTGGACCGTCGCCGAGCTGGCCTCTGCCGCGAGCGTCTCCCGGGCGGCGTTCGCCCGGAGGTTCAGCGAGCTGGTCGGTGAGCCGCCGATGGCGTTCCTCACCGACTGGCGGCTCTCCCTCGCGGCGGACCTGCTCCTCGAGCCGGACGCCACTCTCGCCTCGGTCGCGCGGCAGGTCGGCTACGCGACGCCGTTCGCCCTCAGCGCCGCCTTCAAGCGCGAGCGCGGGATGAGCCCGCGGGAGCACCGCTCTCGGGGTCGCGCCGCTCAGGCCGTGTAGTAGCCCGCATCGAGGTCCTCCAGCAGTGTCGGTCCGGTCGGCTTCCAGCCGAGCAGCGAGCGGGTCCGGTCGCTGGAGACCGGGAAGTCGCCGGAGAAGAACATGCCGATCCAGCCGAGCTTCTCGGCCGCGTCCTCGGCAGCGATCGACTCGACCGGCACGCCCAGCCCGCGACCGATCGCCTCGGCGATCGCCTTCGTGGGCACGCCGCCTTCGGCGACGGCGTGGACCGCCGAACCCGCGACAGCCCCGTCGAGGGCCAGTCGCACCAGGCGGCCGGCGTCGCTGACGTGGACGGCAGGCCACACGTGGGCGCCGTCGCCGACGTACGCCGAGACCCCGCGCTCGCGGGCGACGCGCGCCAGCTCGGCGACGAACCCGTGGTCGCCCTCGCCGTGGACGGTCGGTGCGAACCGGACCGCCACGACCCGCACGCCGCGGTCGGCGAGGGCGAGGGCGAGCGCGGCGGAGGTCACCCGCGGGTGGCCGCCCTCCGCGGGTCGGTCGTCCTCGGACGTCACGCCGATCACCCCGGAGGCGAACAGCAGCGGCTTGTCCGTCCCGGCGAGCGTGTCGCCGAACGCTGCGATCGCTGCGCGGTCGAGGTCTGCGGCCTCGGTCATCTGCGAGAAGTCGTGGTGGTAGCCGAGGTGCACGACGCCGTCCGACGCGGCCGCGGCTTCGGCCAGGCCGTCGATGTCCGACAGGTCGCCGCGGCGTACCTCGGCGCCCATCGCGGCCACGCGCTCGGCGGCCTCGTCGGAGCGGGCGAGACCGATGACCTGGTGGCCAGCGGCGATCAGCTCGGGTACGACGGCCGAGCCGATCCAGCCTGATGCTCCGGTGACGAAGATGCTCATGGTGTTCTCCCTGCGAGTGATGTCACTTGATGACATCAACGTAGCACGGTGATGTCAGAGCGTGACATCACCTACGATGGGCCCATGGTGCGCTGGGAGCCGGGGGCTGCAGATCGTCTCCGTGAGGCCGCTCTCGCGCTCTACGTGGAGCAGGGGTACGACGAGACGACCGTCGCCGAGATCGCCGAGCGCGCCGGGGTCACCGCTCGTACCTTCTTCCGGCACTTCGCCGACAAGCGCGAGGTGCTGTTCCGCGGGAGCGAGTTCCTCAGCGAAGGGATGGTCGCAGGGGTGCGGGACGCGCCTGCGGATGAGAGCCCGCTCGATGCGGTGGGCCACGCGCTGGAGGCCGCTGCGGCCAAGCTCGGCGTCGACCACGCTTACGCCAAGCGGCGGATGTCGGTCATCTACGCCAACCCCGAGCTGATGGAGCGCGAGCTCATCAAGATGGCGCAGCTCGGCACCGCCCTCACCGACGCACTGGTCGAGCGGGACACGGACCCGACCGAGGCCCGCCTGGCGGCCGAGGCCGGCATCGCGGTGTTCCGCACCGGCTTCGACCGCTGGGTCACCGGGCCGAGGAGGGGCGACCTCGCCGCCCTCCTCCGCGACTCGATGGCTCGGCTGCGTTCACTCAGCTGACGGAGGTGGGCTGCGTTGCCAGCCAGGTCGCCCAGTCGATGCCGCGGAGCAGGACGTCGTCGTCGGTGGGGAGCATCGCGCCGGCCATCAGGCTCGGCGGGCCGTCGACGGGCACGACGTCGACGTCCGAGCCCACGTGCGCGCCGTAGCGCCGGGCGAGGTCGACGAGACGCTCCGGCCGCGGTCCGGCGAGCTGGGCGTCCGTGGGCAGGGTGCCGGTCGCCTGGTCGAGCAGCACCCGCACGATCTCCCGGGTGTCGACCGGCTGGGTCGCGACGTCGATGACGCGGGTGACGTCACCGTCCCGGTTCCACTCGAACATCTGCCGGGCGAAGTCGTGGAACTGGGTCGCCCGCAGGACCAGTGCGCCGTCGTGGGCCTCGCGGGCCGCGGCCTCCTGCGCCAGCTTGGCGACGTAGTAGCCGTAGTCGGGGCTCTTGTCGATGCCGACGATCGAGAGGGTGACCGTGTGCGGGACGCCGGCCGCGGTCGCCGCCGTGCCGAGGTTGCGGGCGACGCCGGTGAAGAAGCCGAGGGTCTCCTCGTCGGACAGGAGACCGCCGGTCGAGGTCACGTCGACGGCCGCGTCGGCCCCGACGAGTGCGGCCTCGAGCTGGGTGGTGTCCGTCGAGAGGAGGTCGAAGCCGGTCTCGCGGGCGATCTCGACGACCTCGTGCCCCTCCTTCCGGGCGAGGGCGGTGAGCTGGGAGCCGATCAGCCCGGTGGCTCCGGCGATGGCGATGCGCATGACGTCTCCTTGAATCGCGGATAGATGTTGTCCGCGATCAGTCAACCATGAACTCGGACAGTTGTCATCCGGGTACGCTGCCTCTCGTGAAGATGTCAGCCGGGGTGGAGTGGGCGGTGCACTGCTGCGTCGTCCTGTCGCAGGCCGACGAGCCGGTGCCGGCCCCGAGGCTGGCCGAGTACCACGGGGTCTCCCGCACCTATCTCGCCAAGCACCTCCAGCAGCTCTCGCGCGCCGGGCTGGTCAGCTCGACCGAGGGACGGACCGGCGGCTACGTCCTGACCCGGGCCGCAGCCGACATCTCCGTCCTCGACGTCGTCCTCGCCGTCGAGGGCAGCGAGCCGGCCTTCCGGTGCACCGAGATCCGGCAGAACGGCCCGTTCCCGGCGTCCGCCCAGCAGTGCCGCAAGCCGTGCGGCATCGCCCGCGCGATGTACGCCGCCGAGGACGCGTGGCGCGCCTCGCTCGCCGCCGTGACGATCGCCGACCTGGCGGACGGGGTCGAGCAGGACAACGGCACGCAGACGTTCGTGCGGCTGCGCGGGTGGCTGGCCGGCGCCTAGGCCGTCGAGCGTCCCGATCGGACGCTCTGGTGACCCGCTCGAGCGGCCATGTGGGTCACTCGACGCGGCGAGGGCTCAGCGGATCGTCCCCACGCCAGCGATCAGTGGCAGGTCGAGCGCGGTGACCCAGCCCGCCGGCAGGTCGTTGACGGCGGGCACCGCGTTGAGCGCTCGCAGCCCGGTCGCCAGGCAGCCGGCGACGGCGGGAGCGCGGCCCGAGCCGTCGGTGAACCGGAACGCCGTCTCCTGGACGATCGAGGGCGAGCCCTCGATGTCGACGCGGTAGACGTCGTCGCCCGAGCCGGTCGGCCAGTCCGGGGCGGCGTCGAGGCCGATCCGGTTGACGTGCTCGAGGGTGATCACCTCGCGGCCCCGGTGGATGCCGTTGATGGTGAACCGGATCGCAGCGACGTTGCCCGCCTCGATCACGCCCTTGACGGTCTTGCGGTCCTCGGGGGTCACCCACTTCTCCCAGGTGGTGGTGATGTCGTCGAGCTCGATCCCCACCGCGGCCGCCATCATCGGGACGGTCGCTCCCCACGCCATGATCAGCAGGTCGGGGATCTCGAGGAGCGGGGTGAACTCCGGCGGCCGGCCGATGCCCATCTCGTCCTCGTAGTCGCCCTCGTAGTCCGTGTAGTCGAGCAGCTCCGACGCGCGCACCGAGTCGACCCGGCCGCACAGGCCCATCAGCGTCATCGGGAACAGGTCGTTGGCGAAGCCCGGGTCGATGCCGGTGGTGAAGCACGACGAGCCGCCCTCGGCGCAGGCGTCCTCGATGGGCGTGAGCCAGTTGGCCGGCGTCTGGGTCATGTGCGGCCACACCCACGGCGTCATCGCGGTGGAGCAGACGTCGATACCGGCGCGGAGGAACGACGTCATCACGCGGATGTTCTCGTCGGCGTACTGCGCGGTCGGCCCGTAGTGCACGAGCGCGTCCGGCGCCAGGGCGACGAGGTCCTCGACGGAGTCGGTGGCGAGCACGCCGGAGGGCTCGGTGCGACCGCACAGCTCGGCCGCGTCCTTGCCGACCTTGTCGGGGTTGGAGACGCCGACGCCGACCAGCTCGAACGCCGGGTGGCCGTCGAGGATCTCGGCCATCACCATCGAGCCGACGACCCCGGTGCCCCAGAGGACGATGCGCTTCTTCTCAGCCACGAGGGCCACCTATCTGTCGAAGGCCGCGAGCACCTGCTGCTCGCTGAGGCCGTAGTCCTTGAGCTGGTAGTCGTGCTTGGGCGCGGCGTTGCCGGTCTTGGCCTCGCGGTCGATGTCCTCGATCGCCGACTGCACCTCGGGCGTCCAGTCGAGCGACCACTGGTCGTAGATCGCCCGGGTGACCCCGATCGGGTCGTCGCGGAGGTCCTTGAAGGCCACGTCCACGAACTGGGCAGGGTCGTACTTCGGCCGGGCGTCCCAGAACGCGTGGAAGCCGCGCGACCACAGGTCGAGCTGGGTGTGGCCGATCACGCCGCCGACGTACGTCTCGGACTGGCCGACCGTCGTCTCGGCCGAGAGCGAGCAGGACGACGCGACGCAGACGACCGGGTCGCGGTGCGTGTAGACGATCAGGGCGTCCGGGTAGACGGTCATCAGCGCGTCGAGCGACGCGATGTGCGACGGGTTCTTGAGGACCCAGCGCTTGTCCTGGTCGTTGAGGCCGAGCAGCTGGAGGTTCTCCTTGTGCCGCGCGTAGGCGTCGGTCCAGTCCTGCTCGTTCAGCCACTGCGAGTAGCGCGGCAGGTTGGCCAGCGACTCGTACGCCTTCGACTTGCCGGTCTGCCGCAGCAGCCGCCAGCACTCCTCGACCGAGTTCGCATCCATGTAGTGGATGCCCATGAACTCCGGGCTCTCGACGTGGTGCGCGGCGAAGCCGGCCTGCATGGCCTGGTAGATCGGGTCGTCGTCCCACGTCTCCCGCGGCGGCCGCGGCTGCGGCACCTGCGTGAGCCACAGCTCCAGGCCCTGCGCCCGAGGGTCCGCGTGGAGCAGCCGGTGCAGCGCCGTCGTGCCGGTGCGAGGCAGGCCCATCACGAAGATCGGCCGCTCGATCGGCACGTCCGCGCACTCCGGCCGGGCGTTGAGCGCCTGCTGGGTGAGCAGTCGGCCGACCAGGGCGGCCTTGACCTCGGAGCGGTGGAAGTAGTTGCCGCGCGGCGTCAGGCCCGCCTCGGGGGACGCGAGGTCCTCGACGAGGATCCGCAGCCCCTCCTCGTGGGCGGTGCCGCCCATGTCGGTCATGCCCGTGGTGCGCTCGGCGGCGGCGAGGATGTCCTCGTAGGAGCCGACGTCCGGGCGCTCCCGGGTCATGATGTTGTCGCTCATGGGCTAGTCGTGGAACTCGCCGCAGTCGACCGTGAGCATCTGACCGGTGACCGCGGAGGCGAGGTCGGAGGCGAGGAACAGCGTCGCGCGCGCGACCTCCTCGGACGACGCCAGCCGCTGCAGGTCGGTCGGGCCGGCCTTGTCGGCGTAGACCTGCTCGTGCGTCTTGTCCTCGACAGCCGCCAGGAAGTCGAAGTAGCCGCGGTTCACGTCCTCGTAGATGTACGACGGCGCGACGCTGTTGACCCGGATGCCGCGCGGGCCCAGCTCGGTCGCGAGCGACGAGGCGAGGTGCTCGAGGGCACCCTTGGACAGCTTGTAGCCGGCGTACTCCGGCTGCGAGCTGAACGAGACGCAGCTGTTGAGCATGATGATCGAGCCCTTGGACTCGGCGAGCGCGTCGGCGAAGAGGGCGGCCAGGCGCAGCGGCCCGAACACGTTGGTCTCGTTGACCCGGGCGAGCTTGGCCGGGTCGATCTGGGTGATCGGGTCCATCGGCGGGATCGCGAAGGCGTTGTTGATGACGCAGTCGGCCCGGCCGAACGCCTCGAGGGTCTTGTCGCGCAGGTTGGTGCGCGACTCCTCGTCCCGGACGTCGGTGACGACGGGGACGACCGTGTTGCCGTACGGCGCCAGGTCGGCCTGGAGCTCGAGCAGCCGCTCCTCGGTGCGGCTGGCGATCACCAGGTCGGCGCCCATCTTCGACGCCTCGAAGGCCAGCGACCGGCCGAGACCGGGGCCGATGCCGGAGATGACGAGCACCTTGCCCTGGAGCAGCGGGACCGCCTGGTAGCGGTCCTCGATCGAGGTGTCGTGCGCCTCTGCGTAGCCGAGCTCGGTCAACTGATCATCCTTCGGGCAACGGAGCGCTGCCGGGCGGCGATCCGCGCGGCGTACTCCTCGGTGGTGATGGGGGTGAAGTGCGGCAGCAGCGACGGGACGTCCGCCACCTTGACCTTCTCGACGGTCGGGCCGTCCTCGGGCCCGAGGTCCCGGGTGAGCCGCTGCCAGCGGAACATCATCGAGCCGGTCCGGTGGCCGGTGGCCTCCAGCCAGTTCGCGATCGCCTGCCCCTCTCCTGCAGGCGAGCGCTCCGAGACGACGAAGCGGATGACCCCGTCGGGGTCGACGTCGGCCTGGGCCTTCGTCAGCGACGTCTGGTGCGTCTCGTAGTCGGTGGACACGTACCAGTCCGAGCCGATCTGGGCGCCCTGGTAGGAGCAGTCGGTGCACTCCTTGACGCTGATGATCAGCGCCTCGTCGTCCTCGAGCTCGTAGTGCCCGATCGAGGACCGCTGCGACTCGAGGCCGCCGGGCGTCGACTGCGGGAGGGTCAGCGTGTTGACCGGCTCCTTGCGCTCGAAGAACTGCGGGAACGCGAACCAGGTGTGGATGGAGCCGACCAGGGAGCGGGCGGCCACGTCGTACTTCTTGCGCAGCAACGCCTCGGTGAGCGGCTTGGCCGGCTGGTCGATCAGATCGGGGCGCTCGATGGTGAGCGTGCCGCGCTCCTCGGTGTCCCAGTCGTTGAAGACCTCGCGGACGATCAGCGACTTGGCGCCCGGCTCGGCGACGTAGGTGAACTCGAAGCCGCCGTCGGCGTCCTTCTCGAGCTCGCGGTCGTCGAACGCCATCAGCGAGGTGGCCGCCGAGTCGGCGGAGTACATGCCGCCCATCACCTGGAACGACAGGTCGGCGCTCGTGCCGCGACGACCGCGGATGACGTACTCCACGCCCTCGCGCAGGAACGCGTTGAAGTAGATCGCGTCCGGGTTGTCGAGGCCCTGGCGCGAGAACTGGTGCGTCGGGTTCACGAACAGGGGCCGGTCGAGGTCGTAGTCGAAGGCCATCTGCATGGCCATCCGGATGCGCCCGGACAGGTAGTCGTAGCCCTCGAGCCGGTCCTGCTCGGTCCGGATGAACGGTGCGTTCGCGATCAGCTCCTCGGCTTCCGCGATCGCGTCCTGCAGCGGCTTGGTGAGGTCGAGGCTCGCGGCCACTAGCCGTTGACCTTGTGGATGATGCTCTCGGCGTACTGCTCGAGGTTCTTGATCTTGGTCTCGAGCGGCTCGGTGTCCGGCCCCTTGATGTAGGGCACCCGGAACCCGACGATGCAGTCGGTGACGCCCTTGTCCTCGAGCCGCTTGATGCCGTCGACGGTGTAGGCGTCGTACGAGATCACGTGCACCTCGAAGTCGTCGCGGGTGTCGCCCTCCTCCACGCGGATCTCGGCGAGCCGGGTCAGCAGCCGGTCGAGCTCCTCGCCGTCACCGCCGGCGTGCATCCAGCCGTCGCCCTTGCGGACGGCGCGACGCAGGGCGTTGTCGACGTGGCCGCCGACCAGCAGCGGGATCGGCTTCGTCGGCGCCGGGCACTGCCGGAGCTCGTCGATCTCGTAGAACTCGCCCTGGTAGCCGAAGAAGCTCGCTTCCTCGCCGGCCTGGGTCAGCCCCTTGAGGATGTCCATGCACTCGTCCATGCGCTTGCCGCGCTTGGCCCAGTCGACCTGGAGGTTGGCGAAGTCCTCGGGCCACGGCGAGATGCCGACGCCGAGACCGAGCCGGTTGTCCGAGAGGTACGCCAGCGACGACGCCTGCTTGGCGACCAGCACCGGCGGGCGCACGGGCAGCTTGAGCACGAACGGCGTCAGCCGCAGCGTCGTGGTCACGGCGAAGAGGTGGGCGCACAGGATCATGCACTCGATGAACTCCTTGCCGTCGAGGAACTCACGGTCCCCGGTGTCGGTGTAGGGGTACTTCGAGTCCGACTCCTTGGGGTAGATCAGTGAGTCGGCGACGGTCATCGAGGTGTACCCGGCGGCCTCGGCGGCTTGCGCCAGGGGGGCGTAGTACTTCGCCTGGGTCATTGCCTCGGCGTAGGAGAAGCGCATGGCGGCAAGACTAGAACGTGTTCCAGTTTTGTGCCAGAGTCGCCTCCGTGGACCTGCAGATGCTGAGCGACCGCGCCGAGATCACCGACGTCGTCACGCGCTACACGCGGGCCATCGACACCGGTGACTGGGACAAGCTCGACACGGTCTTCACCCCGGACGCCGACATCGACTACACCGAGTCCGAGGGCATCGCGGCGACCTACGACCAGGTGAAGCCGTGGCTGGCCGAGGTGCTGCCGGCGTTCTTCCCGAAGCGGATGCACACCATCGGCCAGCTCGACATCGACCTGCGCGGTGACGAGGCCGACGTGACGGCGTACTTCCACAACCCGATGCCGATGTCCGACGGGCAGGGCGGCACCAAGATCGTCGAGATCGGCGGCTACTACCACCACACGATGACGCGGACGGCGGACGGCTGGCGCAGCCGGAAGCTGCACGAAGAGGTCGTCTGGAAGCACAACATCTGACATGCCGGGCCTTCCTGAGGAGCGTCCCGACGGCCTGGACTCGCCGCGCGCGGTCACCTTCATCAAGTACATGTCGAAGGCGCAGGTCGCGGCCTTCCGGGCGACCAACGGCCGGGTCGGCAACAAGTGGCGGATCGGAGCCGGCTGGAAGAAGCCGGTGCCGACGCTGCTGCTGGAGCACGTCGGCCGGAAGTCGGGCCGGACGTTCGTGACGCCGCTCCTCTACATGCCCGACGGCGCGGACATCGTCGTGGTCGCGTCGCAGGGCGGCCTGCCGAAGAACCCGCAGTGGTACGCCAACCTCGCCGCGCACCCGGACACCCGGATCAGCCTCAAGGGCGAGAAGAACCGCCCCGTCCGGGCTCGCACGGCGACGCCCGACGAGCGCGAGCGGCTCTGGCCGCGCCTGGTCGACATGTACGCCGACTTCGCGAAGTACCAGAAGTGGACCGAGCGGACCATCCCGGTCGTCGTGCTCGAGCCCCGCTAGAACCGACCGAGGAGGACCCATGCCCGCGTACAGCAAGGCCGAGCTCCAGGCGGCGCTCGCGCACTACACGACCGTCGTCGAGGGCTGCTCGGCCAGCGGCGACTGGGCGCCGTTCGGCGACCTGTTCACCGAGGACGTGCACTACATCGAGCACGCGTACGGCGAGATGCACGGCCGCGAGACGGTCCGGGCCTGGATCCAGGAGGTCATGGCGCCGTTCCCGCACATGCGCTTCCCCTCGGACTGGCAGGCCTACGACGAGGAGAACGGCGCCGTCGTCGTGCACATCAGGAACCAGCTCGACCACCCGACCGACCCGGCCGGCGAGCCGTTCTGGTTCCCGAACTGGACCCGGCTCGTGTACGCCGGCGACGACGAGTGGTCCTCCGAGGAGGACATCTACAACCCGCGCCGGGACGCGGCCCGCGAGGTCGGCAGCTGGCTGGCCGCCGGCGGGGTGCTGGCCACCGACAAGATCCCGAGCCCGAAGCACGGCTGAGGCCCGGGTCAGGTCCTGAGCGGCAGGTCCCCGACCTGGGCGAACAGCTGGCCGTACATCGTGGCGATGACGACGTCGTCCTCGATGCGCTCGGTCCAGCCGGACATGGCGGCGCTCCAGTCGTCCGGGGTGTGCCCGAGTGCGGCGGTCACCCGGCCGACGAGCGTGGGGTCCTCCGAGGCCCAGCCGAGCGCCGCGGCCGCGGTCGCGTAGGCCGCGAAGGACATCCCGCCCACCGGCGTGAGGCGTGGGTCGTCCTCGGCCAGGCCCTCCGGCGGGTAGCTGCGGAAGACCGCCGCGAGCCCCACCACGAGCATCCGCAGCCTGAGCCGCAGTGACACGGCGTCCGCGGTCGGGCCCGGGTGCGCGGCCCGGGCGGTCTGCAGCGCGGTGACGTCGTCGGCGGTGAACCCGAGCCCGCGCGCGAGCACGTCCGCGCGGTAGGTCTCGAGCCACCGGGCGGCCTGGGCGCGCAGGGCCAGCAGCGCCTTCTGCTTGCCGAGCGGCCCCTGGAGCATGGCGTCAGTCCGTCCGATTGGTGGGGTTTGGGTTCCTGTCACAGAATGCACCCATGGCCGACCCGCAGCAGGAGTCCGAGGGACACCCGGTCGTCGCCGGCCTGCTCGCGCTGCTCGCCGTCAGCGTCGTGGTGGGGCTGCTCGTGGGCGGCGCCGCGCTGGCCGGGACCTCCGTGCTCGGCCTCGGGGAGAGCGACGACACCGAGCAGGCCACGAGCGCGCAGTCCGTCTACGTGCCCCAGCCGTCGCCCACCGAGCCGCAGGACGGCCCCCTGATCACGCTGGCCCCGAAGCCGTCGCCCACCGCGGGCCAGACGGAGTCGGAGGCCGAGCCCGAGCCGGAGGACGCGATCTCGCTGTCCGCGGCGGTGACCGAGGTACGGCCCGGCGAGTCCATCGACCTGTCCGGCGTCTACCCGGGTCACGAGGGCGCGACCCTGGTGGTCCAGCGGTTCGAGGACGGCGCGTGGGTCGACTTCGCCGACGGCGACGTCACCGCCGCCGTGAGCGACGAGACGTTCTCGACGTTCGTGCTCACCGAGCGCACGGGCGTCAACCGCTGGCGGATGCGCGACCAGAAGACCGACGACGTGTCCAACGAGGTCCGCGTCCGGGTCGGCTAGCAGCGAGAATGCCCGGGTGCTGAACTTCACCGAGTACGACACCAGGCTCGCGGCGTACGCCGTCGTCCTCGACGACCAGGACCGGATCCTGCTCGCGCTCTGGAACGAGGTCGACCCGCCCGAGTGGACGATGCCCGGCGGCGGCGTCGAGTTCGACGAGACGCCGGCCGAGGGGTGCGTGCGTGAGGTGCAGGAGGAGACCGGGTACGGCGTCGAGCTGACCCGGCTCCTCGACGTGATGACCTTCGCCGTTCCCGCGGGTGGGCTGCGCGTCGGGACGAACGCCCGGCCGTTCAAGGGCGTCCAGGTGCTCTACGAGGCCCGCGTCGTCGGCGGCGAGCTGCGCCACGAGGTCGACGGCACGACCGCCGAGGCCCGGTGGGTCCCGATCGCGGAGGTGCGCGGCCTGCCGCACGTCGAGACCGTCGACCGGGTGCTCGACCTGATCGGCCGGTGACGACCGAACCATGCGGAGCCGTCCCGGACTGCTCGCGGCGCTGGCCGTCGGCCTCGCCCTGACCGGCTGCGACGAGACCGCCCCCGAGGCCGATCCTGCGCCCACCGGCACGCCCTCCTCGATCGAGAGCGGGCCCGCACCGGAGCCCGAGCCGGTCGAGCCGCTCCTCGAACCGATCACCATCGCCTTCGCCGGCGACATCCACTTCGAGGGCCCCCTGCGCGCCCGCCTGGACGACCCGGCCACCGCGCTGGCCCCGGCGACCGCGCGCCTGGCGGCGGCCGACCTCGCGATCGTCAACCTCGAGACCTCGGTGGGGGAGGGCGGCCGTCCCGAGCCGGGCAAGCGGTTCACGTTCCAGGCACCCGCGGCGGCGCTGACGGCGCTGTCCGAGGCGGGCATCGACGTCGCGACGATGGCCAACAACCATGCCCTCGACTACGGGCGCGACGCGCTCGGCTCGACCTTCGCCGCCATCAGGAGGGCCGACCTCCAGGTGGTGGGGATCGGCGAGAACGACGTCGCGGCGTTCCGTCCGGCGACGTCGACCGTCGGGGAGACGACCGTGGCCACGATCGGCGCCACCATCGCCGCCCTCGACCCGACGGCCGACCCGACGGGTCAGTGGGCAGCGACGCCCACGAGGCCGGGAACGGCGGACGCCGTCGATCCACGGCTCCTGCTGGAGGCCGTGCGCGAGGCGGACCGTGACGTCTCCGTGGTCGTCGTCTACATGCACTGGGGCGTGCAGGGCGAGACCTGCACGACCAAGGACCAGCGGTCACTGACCAAGCGGCTGGTCGAGGCCGGCGCCGACGTCGTGGTGGGCAGCCATGCCCACGTCGTCCAGGGCGCCGCACCGTTCCTCGACGGGTTCGTGGCCTACGGGCTCGGCAACTACGCCTGGTACCAGCCCTCGGACTCCGGGGTGCTCACGCTGACCGTGCGGCCACCGCCCCAGCCCGCCGAGCGCGCCACCGTGACCGACGCCGTCTGGGAGCCGGCCCGGGTCGGCTCCGACGGTCTCCCCGTCGCCGTGGGTGGCTCCGGACGTCTCGACCGGCCCTGCAGGATCCGCTAGCGCAGCCAGGCCACGACGATCCGCGCGGCCCTGGTGACCTGCTCCGGATCCACGCCGGCGACCACGTCGTCGGGGGAGTGGTAGCCGGCGTACGGCGTGCTGCCGAGCCGGACGCCGGGCAGCCCCTCGCGGACGAACGACCAGTGGTCGCTCGACCGCTGGTCCGCCTCGGCGACGGTGGGGATGCCGTAGCCGGCCGCCGCCCGCAGCACCTCGGTGCGCAGCGGGTCGTCCTCCTGGACGCTGCCGACCGGCACCGCCGCGCCGACGCCGACGCGGTCCATCGCGACCATGCCGCGCAGCGACCTCCGCTCGGCCGGCGTCAGCTCGGCGACGTAGGCCCGCGAGCCGTAGTGGTGCTCGTCGTCGCCCGGCCCCCGTGGCTCCTCGGCACCGAACGCGACGAGCACCACCGGCAGCCGGGTGCGGGTGTCCGCGATCGCGTCGGCCACGGCGAGGAGAGCGCCGACGCCGGACGCGTTGTCCTCGGCGCCGGGCGACGTCGGGACGGTGTCGAGGTGGGCGCCGACCAGGAGCCAGGGCTCGCCGGGCACGACGTCGCCGCGCGAGGCGATCACGTTGACCGAGCGCCCGGCCTCGACCGGCAGGCCCTCCGTCGGACCCGCGACCGACGCCCCGGCCGGCACCGGGAAGGACTGCTGCTGCACGTCCCACCCGCTGCGCCGGAGCTCGTCGGCCACCCACTCGGCGGCCTCGTGGAACGCGCGCGAGGCGCCCGTCCGCGGGCCGATGTCGACGGCGAGGTGCCGGATCGTCCGCACCGCCACCCGGGTCCGGACGTCGTCGGGGTCCGCTCGCGGCGGTTCGGCGGAGGGCGGGGGCTCCGTCGGCGACGGCGTCGAGGTGGTCGTCGGCGCCGCGCTGCTCGGTGTCGAGGGCGACGGGGTGGGGTCCGCCGAGGGCTGCTCGTTCGAGCACGCGGCGAGCAGGGCCGCGCAGGCGAGGAACGGGACGAGCCGCATGCCTCGACGGTAGGCCCCGCGGAAAATTCCTCCCGGGTTCGGGAACACGGGGCCGACGCAGTAGCGTTGAGCCGTGTGAGCAAAGTTGAGTCGACAGGACTCAACCCTTCCCCGCATAGACAGAGGAGCACCAACATGGCACGAGCGGTCGGAATCGACCTCGGCACGACGAACTCCGTCGTCGCCGTCCTCGAGGGTGGCGAGCCCACCGTCATCGCGAACGCCGAGGGCCACCGGACCACCCCGTCGGTCGTGGCCTTCGCCAAGAACGGCGAGGTCCTCGTCGGCGAGGTCGCCAAGCGTCAGGCGGTCACCAACGTCGACCGGACCATCCGGTCGGTCAAGCGGCACATGGGCACGGACTGGAAGCAGCAGATCGACGACAAGTCGTTCACGCCGCAGCAGATCAGCGCCTTCATCCTGCAGAAGCTGAAGCGGGACGCGGAGGCCTACCTCGGCGAGACCGTCACCGACGCGGTGATCACCGTGCCGGCGTACTTCAACGACGCGCAGCGCCAGGCCACCAAGGAGGCGGGCGAGATCGCCGGCCTCAACGTGAGCCGGATCGTCAACGAGCCGACCGCGGCCGCGCTGGCCTACGGCCTGGACAAGGGCGACGGCGACCAGACCATCCTGGTCTTCGACCTCGGTGGCGGCACGTTCGACGTGTCCCTGCTCGAGGTGGGCAAGGACGACGACGGCTTCTCCACGATCGAGGTCAAGGCCACCTCCGGTGACAACAACCTCGGTGGTGACGACTGGGACCAGCGGGTCGTCGACTGGATGGTCAAGAAGTTCAAGGACAACAACGGCGTCGACCTCGCCAACGACAAGATCGCCAAGCAGCGCCTCCAGGAGGCCGCCGAGAAGGCGAAGATCGAGCTGTCGGCGTCGTCCGAGACCACGGTGCACCTGCCGTACATCACCCACGGTGAGTCCGGTCCGCTGCACTTCGAGGACAAGCTGACCCGCGCGGAGTTCCAGAAGCTCACCGCCGACCTGCTCGACCGCACCCGCGAGCCGTTCAAGGCCGTCCTCAAGGACGGCGGCGTCGCCATCGCCGACATCGACCACGTGGTCCTCGTCGGCGGCTCGACCCGGATGCCCGCGGTGACCGAGGTCGTCAAGGAGCTGCTCGGCGGCAAGGAGCCCAACAAGGGCGTCAACCCCGACGAGGTCGTCGCCGTCGGCGCCGCGCTCCAGGCCGGCGTCCTCAAGGGCGAGGTCAAGGACGTGCTCCTGCTCGACGTCACCCCGCTCTCCCTCGGCATCGAGACCAAGGGCGGCGTGATGACCAACCTCATCGAGCGGAACACCACGATCCCGGCCAAGCGCTCGGAGATCTTCACGACGGCGGACGACAACCAGCCGTCGGTCGAGATCAAGGTCGCCCAGGGCGAGCGCCCGATGTGGGCGCAGAACCAGCCGCTCGGCAACTTCGAGCTGACCGGCCTGCCGCCGGCTCCCCGCAACGTGCCGAAGATCGAGGTCACCTTCGACATCGACGCCAACGGCATCGTGCACGTGAGCGCCAAGGACCAGGCGTCCGGCCGCGAGCAGTCGATGACCATCTCCGGTGGCTCGGCGCTGAGCAAGGACGACATCGACCGCATGGTCAAGGAGGCCGAGCAGTACGCCGCGGACGACGCGGCCCGCCGCGAGGCCGTCGAGACCCGCAACCAGGCCGACCAGCTCGTCTACGGCACCGAGAAGTTCATCGCCGACGAGGGCGACAAGGTGTCGGAGGAGCTGAAGGCCGAGGTGCAGGCGGACGTCGACGCGCTGAAGGCGCTGCTCGAGAACGCCGACGCCTCCGCCGAGGACCTCGCCGCCGGCGTGGCCAAGCTCGACGCGTCCCGCCAGAAGATGGGCGCCGCGATGTACGAGGCGGCGGCGGCCGACGCCGCGGCCGCGGGAGGCAGCACCGGTGCCACCGGTGAGGCCGACGACGACGTGGTGGACGCCGAGATCGTCGACGAGGGCCCGGTCGAGTCCGACGACTCCGCCGGATCCACGGACGACGCCGGCTCCGCCGACGAGGAGAAGTGACCGACGAGCGGGGCTCCTTCCCGGACTCGGCGGCAGAGATGCCGAACGAGACCGAGGTCGAGGAGGAGCCCGTGCTCGCGGGCGAGGCGCCCGAGGACGACGACGCGGTGCTGGCGGCCCAGCTGGCCGAGCGGACGCTCGACCTCCAGCGCGTCCAGGCCGAGTACCTCAACTACAAGCGCCGGGTCGACCGCGACCGGGACCTCATCCGTGAGAACGCGACGTACACCGTGCTCGCGCCGATCACCGAGGTCCTCGACACGATCGACCGGGCTCGCGACCACGAGGAGCTCGAGGGCGGTCTCAAGACCGTCGCCGAGCAGCTCGAGCGGATCGTCACCGGCCTCGGGCTGACCAAGTTCGGTGCCGTCGGCGACGCGTTCGACCCGTCGATCCACGACGCGCTGAGCCACATCGGCGAGGACCCTGACGTGGAGGTGACGACGTGCAAGGTCGTCGCCAAGGCCGGCTACCGGATCGGCGACCGCGTGGTTCGGGCGGCGCAGGTGCTCGTGGTGGACCCGGTCTCGGGCCCGACCGAGGACGTCGGGGGCGGCACCATCGAGGGCGACGACAGCAACGACGGCAACGACGAGGAGTAGGGGAGGAGGTTCCCGCATGAGCGACAAGGACAACGGCTTCCGCGCCGACTGGGCGCAGAAGGACTTCTACGCCGTGCTCGGCGTCAAGAAGGACGCGTCGATCGCCGACATCAAGAAGGCGTACCGCAAGCTCGCGCGCGAGAACCACCCCGACTCCAACCCCGGCGACGACCAGAAGCACGAGAAGTTCAAGGCCGTCGCCGAGGCGTACGACGTCGTGGGCGACGCCGAGAAGCGCGCCAAGTACGACGAGATGCGCTCGCTCTACGGCTCCGGCGGGTTCGGGGGCGGCTTCGGCCGCGGCGCCGGCGGTGGCGCGGGTGGCTTCAACATCGACGACCTGCTGCGCGACCGCTCCGCTGGTGGCGGTGGCGGTGGCGGGCTCGGTGACATGTTCGGCGACCTGTTCGGCGGCGGTGGCGGCTTCCGCCGTACCCAGCAGCCGAACCGAGCCCGCAAGGGCGCCGACGCCGAGACCACCACGACCGTCGGGTTCGCCGACGCCATGGAGGGCGTCACGATCTCGCTGCGGCTGAGCTCGGACGCGCCCTGCCCGGACTGCTCCGGCACCGGCGGCAAGCCCGGCACCAAGCCGCACATCTGCCCGCAGTGCGACGGGGCCGGGTTCGTGGTCAACAGCGCCGGCGGCGGCTTCTCCCTCCAGGAGACCTGCCCCGGCTGCGGCGGCCGCCAGCTGGTGTACGACGAGAAGTGCCCGACCTGCCAGGGCACCGGCCGCGGCCTGTCGTCGCGCGCCATCCAGGCCCGCATCCCGGCCGGCGTGAAGGACGGGCAGAAGATCCGGCTGCGCGGCAAGGGCGCGGCCGGCGAGAACGGCGGCCCGCCCGGTGACCTCTACGTCAACGTCAAGGTCACGCCGCACCGCGTGTTCGGCCGCAAGGGCGACAACCTCACCATCGACGTCCCGGTCTCCTTCGACGAGGCCGCGCTCGGCGCCGACATCAAGATCCCGACGCTGTCCGGGGCGACGGTGACGGTGAAGGTCCCGCCGGGTACGCCGAACGGCCGCACCTTCCGGGTCCGCGGCAAGGGAGCGAAGAAGGCCGACGGCACGTACGGCGACCTCCTCGCGACCGTCGAGGTCCAGGTCCCGGCCGTCCTCGACGCCACCACCCGCGAGGCGATCGAGGCCTACCGCACCGCGTCCGCCGGCCGTCCCCTGCGCGAGAAGCTGTTCGAGTCATGAGCCAGTTCGGATCGCCCGAGCCGGACGCCGCGGTCTTCGTGATCAGCGTCGCCGCCGAGCTCACCGGCCTGCACCCGCAGACCCTGCGGACGTACGAGCGGATGGGCCTGATCACGCCGGGTCGCACCGGCGGCGGCGGCCGCCGCTACTCGCCGCGCGACATCGAGCTGCTCCGTGACATCGCGCAGCTCACGTCGTCCGGCATCGGCATCGAGGGCGTGCGGCGGATCCTCGAGCTGGAGAACCGGATCGCCGCGCTCAGCCAGAGGAACGAGGAGCTCCTGCTCGAGCTCCAGGCGACCCGCGAGGCGCTCCGCGCGGCCGCCGCCGGCAACCGGCCCGCCTCGCGGCTGCCCGCGATCCCCGTCCCCGACGCCGGGCAGTCGATCGTGGTCTGGCGGCGCGGGCGCGGCTAGCCGCGGTCAGCGGAGCTCGGGGACGACCCAGATCTCCTCGCCGGTCCCCGGCGCGTTGCCGAGGGCGACCCGGCGCGAGCCGGGGACGACCTGGACGTCGAAGATCTCCTCCAGCCCGGAGGTGAACTCCAGGGTGGCGACGGTGGTGCCGCTGGCGAGGTCGATCACGCCGACCCCGCACTTGAGCTGGTCGTGGTACTCCGCGATCGGCACGCCGCCGAAGACCGCGGTCTCGCGGATCCGGGAGAGCCCGACGAAGGCGAGTCCGCCGTGGATCGCCAGGCCGCGCGCGTAGCCGGGCAGGGCCGCGACGACCTCACGCTGCCCGCTGGCCAGGTCGACCCGCTGCAGGTGCCCCATGCCGGAGTCGAGCACGAAGAGCTGCCCGTCGTACCACCGCGGGGAGTGCGGCATCGAGATGCCGGTGGTCACGACGTCGCCGCTCGGGACGTGCAGCACGGTGCCGCCGGTCAGCTTGTTCTCGCGCCACCCGCCGGCCGTGTCGGTCTGTCCCATCACGGTGACGAAGGCGGGCAGCCCGTCCCGCATCGCCATCCCGTTGAGGTGACAGCGGTCCTCGGCCGCGAGCGCGGTGACGAACGGCGGCTTCCAGCGCGGCACGAAGCTGTAGGACTCGTCGAGCCCCACGAGGCAGGAGAAGAGCGTGTTCACGACCCACAGGTCGGGGCCCTGGCCGTCCTCCGACTCCGTGCCCCAGGCGACCTCGTGGCACTGGATCCCGCCGGTGACGACGGTGCTGCCCGGCAGGAAGCACCTGTCGTAGCTGCCGGCCGGCTCGAGGCGGGGGGCCAGCTCGGAGTGGTCGTTGAGGAACCACACCTGGCCCTTGGCGCCGACCGCCAGGCGGTCGGTCCCGACGGCGACGCCCATCGCCTGGTCGAAGCGGTGGAAGTCGAAGCCCAGGCGGTCGTCGTGGACGCCGACCGCGACGAGCTGGCCCGCCTGGTAGGTCGAGACGAGGAGCGAGCTGCCGATCCGGGTGAGCACCTCGGGGAACGACGGGCTGTGGGTGAAGCCGGCCTCGGTCACCCGCCGCGCCTTCGGGTCGGGCGCGGCCGTCTCGTCGGGTTCGCTCACTTCTTGTAGGTCAGCGTGTACTTCTTGGTGAGGGTCTTCGCGACACCGCCCGTGGGCGTGTAGGTGAAGGCCACCTTGACCCTCAACCTACCGCTCTTCTTCGCCTTGATCTTCGCGAGACCGGCCCTGGTGAGCTTGATCTTGACCTTCACCTTGCCCGCCGTGGTGGTCGACACCTTGGCCGGCTTCACCGGCGCCCTGCCCACCGGCTTGAGGGCCAGGACGCCCCTGCCGGGCAGCGAGACGGTCAGCGTGAGCGTCGCCTTCCGGGTGTTGGCCTTGCCGGTCGCCGGGAGGGTGAAGGCGTTGCTCGGCGCGGCCTTGACGGTGAAGGTGCGCGACACGGGCGTCGCGTCCACGTTCCCCGCCCCGTCGACCGCCCGGAACGCGACGGTGTGCGACCCGTTCGCCAGCCCGCTGAACGTCTTCGGCGACGTGCAGGCGGTGAACGGGGCACCGTCGAGCGAGCACTGCAGCGCGGCGGTGTCGCCGGGCGTGCCGGCGAACGAGAACGTCGCCGAGCTGGTCGTGATCGTCGACCCGGCCGCCGGGCCGGCGCTGATCGTGGTGTCCGGGGCGACGAAGTCGAACCTCTTGAGGCGGACGCGTGCCGGCCCCGGTGCCGTTGGACTTCCACAGCTCGTAGTAGCCCGTCGCCGCGTCCAGGACGGTGAAGTACAACGTGCCGCCCACGCCGGTGAGGGAGTACGGGGCGATGCTGCCCGGTCCGGGGACGATGTCCTTCACCAGCGCGGTGCCGACCGCGGAGCCGGTGGAGGACCAGAGCTCCTGGCCGTTGATCCCGTCGTTCGCGGTGAAGAACAGCCTGCTGGTCGTGGCGGTCAGGTAGGACGGGTAGCTGCTGTCCGGACGCCGCTGCGGATGTCCTCGACCTGGACGGTGCTCACGGGGGTGCCGGTCGGACTTCCAGAGCTCGCGACCGGTCGTGGTGTCGTCGGCCGTGAAGTACAGCGTGCCGCCGACCGCGGTGAGAGACTCTGGGATGATGTGGAGTAGAGGTGTATTGGCCGGGTTCATGTCGCTGGAGCAGGATCCGTGCCACCGCATGGTGCCGTCGGACTTCCACAGCTCGCGGCCGAAGTTGCCGTCGTCGGTGGTGAAGTACAGGAGCCCGCCGGCGGCGGTCAGCTGCTCCGGCGCGTAGTACTCGCCGTAGGGTCGTAGGGCCGCTCGTGTTGATGTTCTTCGACCATGACCGTGCCGCCCGGGGTGCCCTCGGACTTCCACAGCTCGCGGCCGAGGTCGCCGTCGTCGGCGGTGAAGTAGAGCACGCCGCCGACGTCGGTCAGCTCGCGCGGGTCCGAGGACTGGGGCACGTGTACTCGTACTCCGGGTAAGTCCCGGGGTTGACGTTCGCGACGAGGACCGTGCCGACCGCCGTTCCGTCGGACTTCCAGAGCTCCCGTCCGTAGACGCCGTCGTCGTCGGCCGTGAAGAAGACCTGCTACCGACCGCGGTCAGGTTCGTGGGGCCCCCGGAGTCGTCGTTGGGGTCGACGTCCGCGACCATCTCGGTGCCGGCCGCGGTGCCGTTGGACTTCCAGAGCTCCCGGCCGTTGGTCCCGTCGTCCGCGGTGAAGAACAGCGTGCTCCCGACCGCGGTCAGCTGGCTCGGGTTCGAGGAGCCGCCGGCCGACGGGTCGATGTCCTCGACCAGCGCGGTGCCGGCGGCGGTGCCGTCGGACTTCCACAGCTCGGAACCGTGCGTGCCGTCGTCCGCGACGAAGTACAGGGTGTTGCCGATGGGCGTCAGGTCCTTCAGCCCGTCACTGCCGGACGGGTCGATGGTCTCGACCAGGACCGTGCCGGCGGCGGTGCCGTCGGACTTCCAGAGCTGGGTCGCGCCGGCTTCGTCGACGTACTCGAAGAACAGCGTGCCGCTCACCTCGGCGCCCAGCTCCGCCGCGCTCGGGCTCGCGGCGCGCTCGGCCCGCGAGCCGTGCCGGTCCGCCGGGTCCGGCTCGTCGGCGGCCCGGGCGGGTCCGACGCCGGCGATGCTCAGCGCGAGGGCGGCAGCGGCACCGGTGGCCGGCCGGATGGCGGCGCGACGGGCCCGCCGACGGCGCGCCTTCTCGGCGGCGCGGCGCAGGTGCGCCTTGCCCTGCAGCTCACGTTTCCCCCTGGCACTCACAGGCGAACTGTAAGGCCGTGCCACGGCCTACCACCGCGGTATCGGGGTGGTTGGCGGGTGATCTCTCAGACCGCGGGCAGCGCCTGCTCCTCGACGATCTCCTTGACGTACTCGATGATCCGCTTGAGGGCCATGCCCTTCTGCAGGTAGCCGTCGGCGCCGATGGCCATCGCCTTCTCGGACATCTGCGTGGCACCGAACCCGGAGAACACGACGATCTTGGCCTGGGGGACCAGGCTGCGGATGCCCGGCAGCGCCTCCAGGCCGTCCATCACCGGCATGGAGAGGTCGAGCAGCACGACGTCCGGCCTCTCGAGGCGCACGCACTCGATCCCGGCGAGACCGTCACCGGCCTCGCCGACGACCTCGAGCCCGCCGCGGGTGAGCGCCAGGCGGAGCAGCTCGCGCAGGTCTTGGGTGTCGTCGATGATGACGACGCGCACCGGTCGGGTGCGCTCCGCGGCCGAGGTCATGCTGAGGCCCTATCCGCCGAAGCCGCTGAACGAGAGGGCGGCCAGGACGGCCGCCGAGCCGATCGCGAAGACGGTGACCCGGCCGTCCCACCGGTGCCAGGCGGCGAGCCGACTGCTGCCGGCGCCCGACCTGAGCAGCCGCAGGCACGCGACCACCACGACGACCTGCCACGCGACGCAGCTGACGTCCCACGGCCCGACCGGCTCCGGGTCCGGCATCACGACGGGCAGCCCGAGCGTGCGGGTCACGGCCCACAGCCCGATGAACGCCGTGTTCACCGCGACGCCGGCGAGCAGCAGGACGCGCGAGGAGCCGAGGACCAGTGCCGCCGCCCACGAGATCTGGACGATCGCGGCTCCCACGAAGAACGCGCCGAAGAGGGCGCTGTGCTGCAGGTGGCTCGGTGCCATGGCGGCGTGCACACCCGCGGCCGCGGCCGACCCGACGAACGCGGCGGGCAGGAGCACGCGTCGGGCGTGCGGCAGCGGCGGCTCGGGCGTGGGTGCGAGCGGGGTGCCGGACGACGCACCGTCGGCCGCACGGCCGAGCGAGCCGTCGCGATCTCCGCGCGGAGGAGCATGACCCGCTGGCCGGCGACCCGTCGCTCGTGGACCTGGGGCAGCAGGAGGGCGAGGATGCCGACGAGTCCCGCCGCGACGATCGCGGCGTGGATGCCGTGCGCGAGTGCGTACCCGTCCACGCTGCCTCCTTCCCGAGCTCTGAACGCAGGGTAAATCCGCTACCGACGGGCGTGTTCACGCTCCCCGGACTTGTTCCTGAACTGTGGAAATGTCCAGAGTTGAGTGGAATGCACTCAACTTTGCCGATGTTGCCCAGGTGACATCCTTCTGACCACCCGCACGATCCGCAGGAGACCCAGCGATGAGCCAGTTCGGCGCCGAGAAGTTCACCACCCGCAGTCGCGCGGCGATCGAGGCCGCCCAGCTCGCCGCGACCACCGCCGGCAACACCGCCACCGAGCCGATCCACGTCCTGGTGGCCCTGCTCCGCGACGGCGAGGGCACGGCCGGGACGCTCGTGACCAAGGCCGGGGTCGACCTGGCCACGCTCACGGCGCAGGCGGAGGCGGTCCAGGCCGCGCTCCCGCGGGCGACCGGCAGCACGGTCCAGCAGCCCGGGGCGTCGGCGGCGCTGACCCGGGTGCTGGCGAGCGCCCTCGAGCTCGCGAAGTCGATGGACGACGACTACGTCGCCAGCGAGCACCTGCTCATCGGGGTCGCCACGGTGGAGAGCCCGGCGCAGAAGGTGCTGCTCGACGCCGGCCTGTCCGAGGCGGGGCTGCGCGACGGCCTGACCGCCGTGCGCGGCAACCGCCGGGTGACCTCGCCGGAGGCCGAGTCGACCTACGAGGCGCTCGAGAAGTACAGCGTGGACCTCACCGAGGCGGCGGAGGACGGCCGGCTCGACCCGGTCATCGGCCGCGACGCCGAGATCCGCCGCGTCGTCCAGGTGCTCTCGCGCCGGACGAAGAACAACCCGGTGCTGATCGGCGAGCCGGGCGTCGGCAAGACCGCCGTCGTCGAGGGCCTCGCGCAGCGCGTGGTCGCCGGCGACGTGCCCGACTCGCTGAAGGGCCGCCGGGTGCTGAGCCTCGACCTGGCCGCGATGGTCGCCGGCGCGAAGTACCGCGGCGAGTTCGAGGAGCGCCTGAAGGCCGTGCTCGAGGAGATCAAGGACGCCGGCGGCCAGGTCATCACCTTCATCGACGAGCTGCACACGGTCGTCGGCGCGGGCGCCGGGGGCGACTCCGCGATGGACGCCGGCAACATGCTCAAGCCGATGCTCGCCCGCGGCGAGCTGCACATGATCGGCGCGACCACGCTCGACGAGTACCGCGAGCGGATCGAGAAGGACCCGGCCCTCGAGCGCCGGTTCCAGCAGGTCTTCGTCGGCGAGCCCAGCGTCGAGGACACCATCCAGATCCTCCGCGGCATCCAGGAGAAGTACGAGGCGCACCACGGCGTCCGGATCACCGACGCCGCGCTCGTGGCCGCCGCGACCCTCTCCGACCGGTACATCACCGGCCGCCGGCTGCCCGACAAGGCGATCGACCTCATCGACGAGGCCGCGTCCCGGCTCCGGATGGAGATCGAGTCCTCCCCGGAGGAGATCGACCAGCTCCGGCGCCAGGTCGACCGGCTCAAGATGGAGGAGTTCGCCCTCGAGAAGGAGACCGACGACGCCAGCAAGGAGCGGCTCGACGTGCTGCAGAAGGAGCGAGCCGACCGCGAGGAGGAGCTCCGCGCCCTCGACGCCCGGTGGGACCGGGAGAAGTCGTTGCTCGAGGGTGAGGGCGAGCTGCGCCGCCAGCTCGACCAGCTGCGCATCGAGGCCGACAAGCTGGCCCGCGAGGGCGAGCTCGAGAAGGCGAGCGAGCTGCTCTACGGCCGGATCCCGGCGCTCGAGCAGCAGATCGAGGACGTCGAGAAGGCCGAGGCCACGGACGTCGAGCCGCTGGTCGGCGAGGAGGTCGGCGCCGAGCAGATCGCCGACGTCGTCGAGGCCTGGACCGGCATCCCCACGGGGCGGCTGCTCGAGGGTGAGACCTCGAAGCTGCTGCGCATGGAGGACGTCATCGGCGAGCGGCTGATCGGCCAGAAGGAGGCCGTGACCGCGGTGAGCGACGCCGTCCGCCGCTCCCGCGCGGGCATCTCCGACCCGAACCGGCCGACCGGCTCGTTCCTGTTCCTCGGGCCCACGGGCACGGGCAAGACCGAGCTCGCCAAGTCGCTGGCCGACTTCCTCTTCGACGACGAGCGGGCGATCGTCCGCATCGACATGAGCGAGTACTCCGAGAAGCACTCGGTCGCCCGGCTGGTCGGCGCCCCGCCCGGCTACGTCGGGTACGACGAGGGCGGCCAGCTCACCGAGGCCGTCCGGCGCCGCCCGTACTCGGTCGTGCTCCTCGACGAGGTCGAGAAGGCGCATCCCGAGGTCTTCGACATCCTGCTGCAGGTGCTCGACGACGGTCGCCTGACCGACGGCCAGGGCCGCACCGTCGACTTCCGCAACGCGCTGCTGATCCTCACCAGCAACCTCGGCTCGAACTTCCTCGTGGACCCGGAGCTCGACGCGGGCCAGAAGAAGGAGTCCGTGCTCGCCGTGGTGCGTGCCTCGTTCAAGCCCGAGTTCCTGAACCGGCTGGACGAGATCGTCCTGTTCGACGCCCTGACCAAGGAGGAGCTCGCCAGGATCGTCGACCTCCAGCTCGCCCTGCTGGAGCAGCGGCTCTCGGTCCGGCGGATCACCATCACCGTCACCGACGCCGCGCGGCAGTGGCTGGCGGACACCGGCTACGACCCGGCGTACGGCGCGCGGCCCCTGCGCAGGCTGATCCAGTCGGCCATCGGCGACCCGCTGTCGAAGCTCCTGATCGCCGGCGAGGTCGTCGACGGCGGCTCGGTCACGGTCGACAGGTCGGACGACGGTCTGGCGCTCACCACCTGACAGGGAGAATGGGGCGCATGCCCGAGGCCGCGCCCCGACCAGCCCAGGTCACCATCGCCGCGTCGCTGGTGATGGGCGGCTCGGTGTTCCTCGTGCTGGCCGCCTTCGACCAGATCGCCGGCCTGCGGTCGATGGAGACGCGGGAGGCCGTCGAGGAGTTCGTCTCGGACGGCTTCGGCCAGAGCCTCGGCCTGGACGTGCAGGGCGCGCTGTCGCTGATCCGCGTGCTCACCATGATCACTGCCGGCTGTGCGACGGCCGCGGCGATCCTCGGCTACCAGGTGCTGCGACGGTCGCGGTCCGCGCGGCTGGCGCTGAGCATCCTCGCGGTGCCCATCCTGGTCGCCGGGTTCGGGTTCAGCGAGGGCGTCTACTTCGCGCCCGTCATCGTCAGCGCGATCGCGATGATGTGGGTGCAGCCGGCGAAGGACTGGATCGACGGGAAGACGCCCAAGCCGGCGCCGACCCGCGTCGAGCCGGCTGAGCACACGGCGCCACCGCCTCCGGCCATGGCGCCACCGACCCCTCCGTCGACGCCGTCGGCTCCGTCCGGCACCGGGGCGCGCGAGGTCTCCGGCTTCGGCGACCGGGTCGGCCTCCTCGCGTCGCTGCCACCCCCGCGCACGGCACCGATCGGCACCGTGCCCGCCGTGCGCCGTCGTCCGCCTGCCCTGGTGTGGGCGTGCGCGCTGGCCTGGGCCGGTGCCGGGCTGATGTTCGCCGCCATGCTCGTCAGCGTCGTGGTGACGGTGGCGTCGCCGGACCGGCTCATCGACGAGCTCTACCGCCAGAACCCCTCGCTCGAGGGCGAGCTGAGCAGCGGCGAGCTCCGCGACACCATCCTGCTGGCCGGGACGCTCGTCATCATCTGGTCGCTCACCGCGATCGTGCTCGCCGCGTTCGCGTGGACCGGCCGTGCCTGGGCCTGGACCGGGCTGCTCGTGTCGTCGGTCTGCGCCGCCCTGCTCTGCCTGCTGGGCGTCTTCGGCAACCCGGCCATGCTCGTCGCGCTCGGTGTCTGTGCGGCCGCGGCGATCCTGCTGCTCCGGCCCGAGGTCCGCGCCTACTTCCGGTAGGTCACGAGGACGCGGCGGCGCTGGCCCGGGCCGCGCGGGCACGGGCCGACCGGTCACACGGCGGCTCGGGCCCGATCGCCAGCCCGGGGAACGCCTGCTCCACCGGGAGGATCAGCGTGGCCGGCGGCTCGATGCCCTTGAACGGCGGCAGCGGCTGGATCTGCCGGTCGCCCGACGCGTCGGTCCAGACGAGAGCCAGCACCTGGCGGTGCTCGCGGTCCACGACCCAGGTCTCCCGGCGGCGCAGCCCGCACCGGGTGCACGCGTCCTTGATCCATCGGTGTGCGCGGCGGGTGTTCATCGCCACCCGACGCTAGGGAGGCGCAGCGAACTCCAGAAGTACGGAGTGGTCACCCGGCGCTGAACGTCAGGTGCCGCTGGGTGGACGCAGGTTGAACGGACCCGCACGAGTCGACGACGTTCCTCGAAAGGCGGCAGATTGCGTGCGAGCAGGCACAGTGCATGTCGTCTGCCGCCTTTCGACGTCACGACGTCACGCCCTGTCGGAGCCGGACAGGTCCGCTCGCTGCAGCCGCTCGACACCGTCGGCGATCAGCTCCGGCGTCTTGCAGAACGCCCACCGGACGAGGTGCCGGCCCGGCCCGGCCTGGTCGTCGTGGAAGACCTGGCTCGGGATGGCGACGACACCGGCGCGCTCGGGCAGCGCGAGGCAGAACGCCATGCCGTCGTCCCAGCCGAGCCCGCTGATGTCCGTGGTCACGAAGTAGGTGCCGTCCGGGACGCTCACCTGGAGCCCGTCGACGGCACCCAGCCCCTCGCACAGCAGGTCGCGGCGCGCGCGCAGGTCGGCGGCCAGCTCGGTCGGCCAGTCCGGCAGCTCGTCGAGGGCGTGCGCGACGGCGGGCTGGAGCGGCGCTCCCGACGTGAACGTCAGCCACTGCTTGGCGGCCATGGTCGCGTCGACCAGGTCCGCGGGTCCGGTGGCCCAGCCGACCTTCCAGCCGGTGAAGGAGTACGACTTGCCGGCGCTCGACAGGGTGAGCGTCCGGTCGGCCATGCCCGGCAGCGTGGCGATCGGGACGTGCTCGACGCCGTAGACGAGGTGCTCGTACACCTCGTCGGTGATCACGACGAGGTCGTGCTCGATCGCGACGTCCGCCACGGCCCGGAGCTCGTCGCGGGTCAGCACCGTGCCGGTCGGGTTGTGCGGCGAGTTGAGCAGCACGAAGCGGGTCCGGTCCGTGACCGCGGCGCGGAGCTCGTCGACGTCGAGCCGGAAGTCGGGTGCACGCAGCGTCACCGGGCGTCGTACGCCGCCGGCCATCTGGATCATCGCGACGTAGCTGTCGTAGTACGGCTCGAGCACCACGACCTCGTCGCCCGGGTCGACCAGGCCGAGCAGGGCCGACGCGATGCCCTCGGTGCAGCCGGTCGTGACCAGGACCTGCGAGTCGGGGTCCAGCTCGATCCCGTAGTGGCGCTGCTGGTGCCGCACGATCGCCTGCCGGAGCTCGGGGACCCCCGGCCCGGGTGCGTACTGGTTGCGCCCGTGCCCGAGCGCCTCGATCGCGCGGGCGATGACCTCGGGCGGACCGTCGACGTCCGGGAACCCCTGGCCGAGGTTCACCGACCCGGTGCGCACCGCCAGCGCCGACATCTGCGTGAAGATCGTCGGCGCGATGTCCTGCAACCTCGTCGCGAGCCGGGCCATGTGACCACCGTAGGGTTCTGGTCCGTGACCGACGACTCCACCCTCGCCGCCGACGTCGACGCCTGCTGCCGGCTCTCCGGCACCTTCACCCTGCGGTCGGGTCAGGTGAGCAGCGAGTACTTCGACAAGTACCTCTTCGAGTCCGACCCGGCCCTGCTCGCGCGCGTGGCCGCCCAGATGGTGCCGCTGCTGCCCGAGGACACCGAGCTCCTCGGCGGCCTGGAGCTCGGCGGCGTGCCGATCGCGACGATGGTGTCGTCGCTGAGCGGCCACCGGACGCTCTTCGTGCGCAAGCAGGCCAAGGAGTACGGCACCTGCAAGCTGGCGGAGGGGCCCGACGTCGACGGCCGGCGGATCACGCTGGTCGAGGACGTGATCACCACCGGCGGCGCGGTCCGGGACGCCACGAACGCGCTCCGCGCGGCGGGTGCCGTCGTCGAGGTGGTCGTGTGCGCGATCGACCGCAGCCCGGCGGGGGAGAACCCGCTCGCCGACGTCGGCCTCGAGGTGCGCCCGGTCCTCACCAAGGCGGACCTGGACGCGGCTCGCTCCGCCTAGGCCTGGTCGGCGGGCTCGGGCGCCGGGGCGACGGGCGTCTCGAGTGCCTTCGCCCTGCGGCGGGCGCGGCGGTGCTTGAGCCACTCGTAGGTGAACGGGACGAGCGAGAACGCCATGATCGCGATCACCGCGTAGTCGATGTTCTGGCCGAGGGCCGGGAACTTCTTGCCCAGGAAGAACCCGAGCAGCGTGATCGACAGGACCCACAGGACGGCGCCGACGCCGCTCCAGAGGAAGAAGCGACGGCGGTCCATCATCGTCACGCCGGCGACCACGGTGATGTACGTGCGGACGAACGGCACGAACCGGCCGATGACGAGCGCCTTGTTGCCGTGCTTGTCGAAGAAGGCGCTCGTCTGGTCGAGGTACTTGCGCTTCATGATCCGGCCGTCGCGCTGGTACAGCGGTGGCCCGATCTTCCGGCCGATCTCGTAGCCCGCGACGTTGCCGAGGAACGCGGCGACGCAGAGCATCGACATCGCGACGACCAGGGCGAGCGGCTCGTTGTCGATGCCGAGCACCTTGTACTCGCCGCCGGAGATGAACAGGCCGAGCGCGAAGAGCAACGTGTCGCCCGGCAGGAACGGGAAGAACAGCCCGCACTCGACGAAGACCATCGCCAGGCTGACCCAGAGGAAGGCGCCGCCGAACTCGTGCAGGAGGTACTCGGGATCGAGGTAGTCGATGCCCAACAGCATCGGCTGCGCGACGTCCGCGAGGTTCACGGCGAAAGCGTAACGGCCACCGCCCAACCCGCTGGGTAGCCTCCCCAGCGTGGACGAGCGCGCGCCGTACGACCCGATGCCCTACGGGCAGCCGGAGGTCGGTGTCGGGCCGTGGGAGGGGCCGCTGCCCGAGGGACCGCAGTACGACGCGCTGCTGCTCGCCGAGGGCGACCGCCGCAACGTCGTCGACCGCTACCGGTACTGGTCGATGGAGGCGATCGTCGCCGACCTCGACGCCCGCCGGCACGGCTTCCACGTCGCCATCGAGAACTGGCAGCACGACTTCAACATCGGGACGATCGTCCGGACCGCCAACGCGTTCCTCGCCGCCGAGGTGCACATCGTCGGCAACCGTCGGTGGAACAAGCGCGGCGCGATGGTCACCGACCGCTACCAGCACGTCCGGCACCACCCCGACGTCCCGGCCCTGGCGGCCTACCTCGGCGAGCAGGGCGTCGGGCTGTGGGGCGTCGACAACCTGCCCGGCTCGCTGCACCTGGAGACGACCGACGTCCCCGAGCGGGTGTGCTTCCTGTTCGGCCAGGAGGGCCCGGGGCTGTCCGACGGTGCGCGCGAGGTGTGCGACGCGACGTTCTCGATCGCCCAGTTCGGCTCGACCCGCTCGATCAACGCCTCGGCGGCCGCGGCGATCGCGATGCACTCGTGGGTGCGCACCCACGCGGATCTCTCCGGCGAGGACGCCTGGCGGGGCTAGCCGGACCTACTGCTCGGGCAGGTCCTTGGGGTCGCTGGGGTCCTTCGCCCGTCGGGCCTGCTCGCGGATCCGACGGCTGGCCACCTTGGTGAAGAGCAAGCTGGTCGCCAGTGCCGCGAGGACGACCCCGACGGCGACGGCCCCCATCTGGAACGTCCCCTCGCTGCTCTTGAGGACGAGACCGCTGAGGTACACCACGAGCCCCGTGGTCAGCAGCAGGAAGCCGATCCGCTTCTCGGCGAGCAGCTGCGCGTGGGTCGCGAGGGCGTCGTCCTCGCCGACCGCGGCGCCCTCCTCGCCGATCTCCTCGCGGAGCTCGACGATCGACTCGGCGTTGTGCGCGTGGGAGAGGACCCCCGCACCCACCAGGTCCATCGCCACGCCGCTCACCAGCAGCACCTCGGTCACCAGGCTCATCGCCGGTCCTCTCCCTCGGGGGACTGCCTCAGGACGACGAGGATGACAGGTCGCGCAGCAGTCTGCGGTGCGTCAGCTCGATGACCGCCTCGCGCGCCGGCAGGTCGGCGACCAGGTACGCCGCGCCGAGCAGCCCCGACGGGTGGAGGGCCACGGTCTGCTCGACCCGCGTCCGTCGGGCGTCGACGGGGGTGAGCCGGGTCGTCAGGACGACCTCTCCGGGCGCCCGGACCTCGGCGCGCAGGACCAGCTCGTCGGCGGTCGACCGGGTGACCGTCCAGAAGGCGACCCGGTCCCCGGGCTCGAGCAGCTCGCGGTCCGGCGCGGGCCACCGCCGACCGGCACCGCCGAGCAACCGGTCGATGCCACCGCGGGCCACGAGCGGCAGCGCGTCGGCGTACCACTGCGGTCCGCGCCGTCCGCTCGCCACGACCGCCCGGACGTCTGCGACCGGGAGGTGGACGACGGACGTGCGGGAGCTGCTGGTGATCCGGCTGCGGCGTCGCACGCATCCACGCTAAGGGCGACCGGAAATGCGACTCGCGAGTAGCCGTTAGGTTTGGGGCATGCCTATCGCAACCCCCGAGAAGTACGCCGAGATGCTGGACGCCGCCAAGGCCGGGGCCTTCGCGTTCCCGGCCATCAACGTGTCCTCCTCCCAGACCCTCAACGCCGCGCTCCAGGGCTTCACGGACGCCGGTGCGGACGGGATCGTCCAGGTCTCGACCGGCGGCGCGGAGTACCTCTCCGGCCCGACCGTCAAGAACATGGTCAGCGGCTCGGTGGCCTTCGCGGCGTACGCCGCCGAGGTGGCCAAGAACTACCCGGTGAACATCGCGCTGCACACCGACCACTGCCCGAAGGACAAGCTCGACGGCTTCGTCCGGCCGCTGATCGACATCTCGGTCGAGCGCGTCGCGCGTGGCGAGGCGCCGCTGTTCCAGTCGCACATGTGGGACGGCTCGGCGGTGCCGCTCGAGGAGAACCTCCAGATCGCGGAGGAGCTGCTCGCCGCCTGCGCGAAGGCGCACATCATCCTCGAGGTCGAGATCGGCGTCGTCGGCGGCGAGGAGGACGGCGTCGCCAACGAGATCAACGACCAGCTGTACACGACCCCCGAGGACGCGCTGGCCACGGTCGCCGCGCTCGGCGTCGGCGAGAACGGCCGCTACATGGCGGCCCTCACCTTCGGCAACGTGCACGGCGTCTACAAGCCCGGCAACGTGAAGCTGCGCCCCGAGATCCTCAAGACCGCCCAGGAGGCCGTGGTCGAGAAGCTCGGCCTGGCCCCGGGCTCGAAGCCGTTCGACCTCGTCTTCCACGGCGGCTCGGGCTCGACGGCCGAGGAGATCGGCGCGGCCGTCGACTACGGCGTCATCAAGATGAACGTCGACACCGACACCCAGTACGCCTTCACCCGGCCGGTGGCGTCCCACATGTTCCAGAACTACGACGGCGTGCTCAAGGTCGACGGCGAGGTCGGCAACAAGAAGACCTACGACCCGCGCGCCTGGGGCAAGGCCGGCGAGGCCGGCATGGCCGCCCGCGTCGTCGAGGCCTGCGAGAACCTGCGTTCCGCGGGCAAGTCGGTCGGCTGATGACCCACCAGGACCTGATGGCCGGCCCCCCGCCGACCCACCTGCCCGTCGACCCGGCGGCCGCCGAGCTCGCGGCCGGGACGTCGCCGATCGACGCCGTCCGGGCCCGGCCCGCCTCGCCGTTCGCGTGGGCCGCGCTGGCCGAGCTGGCCCAGTCCCAGGACGCCGACCCGGTCACCGTCTACGCCTACTCCCGGGTCGGCTACCACCGCTCGCTCGACATGCTGCGCCGCAACGGCTGGAAGGGCCACGGCCCGGTGCCGTGGGAGCACGAGCCCAACCGTGGGTTCCTGCGCTGCCTGGCGCTGCTCGCCGTGTCCGCCCGCGCGATCGGCGAGACCGACGAGTGGGACCGGTGCTCGGAGTTCCTGCGCGACTCGAGCCCTGCTGCGTACGAGGCTCTGCTCGGCTGATCGTCTCGGCTGATCGTCTCGGCTGAGCTCTTTCGGCCGACTGTGGCGGCCGCGCGCCTTCGACCACGAGTGTGGAGGATCTGATCAGCCAGGTTGATCAGTTCTTCCACAGATAGGTCCTCGAAAAAGAAACGGACGTCCGCTTCTTTGTGGAGGGGCCCAAGCGTCCTGAGACCCGGCCTGCTACGCGCGCGGGCACCACAACGAACGACAACTCAGCCGCCGAGAAGCGAACGCACCTTCTCGGCACCGAGCGCGAGGAACAGCGTCGGCAGGCGCGGGCCGCGGTCGGCGCCGACGAGCAGGTTGTAGAGCAGCCTGAAGAAGGCCTTCTGGTCAGCCTTGACCTCGTCGGTCGGTGCGTCGTCCAGACCGAGCCCCCGGCCGAGCTTGGGGACGCCGAAGATCAGGGAGGTCGTCGGCTCGAGCTCGAGGT